>JAABST010000015.1 GCA_011390275.1 Geitlerinema sp. S16 | reverse complement strand
TGACTCCAGCGAACCTGGCTCGGTCACCACCTTTGGGCTACAGGCATCCCCAGGCTCGACTGATGAGCAATTCGTGCGCTACATCGGCTCAGGTTACGTCTTTGAGATCGATAACCTTCAGCTCGATGAAGATCAAATCGATAGCGTCTTAATTGACGCCGAGAGTTCGGTCATTCTTTACAACACCGCCACCGGAGTCGTTCCCGATCTATTCGTCGGCTTTGAAACCGCCGCCGCCGACTACAATCTCTATCTCAATGATTTTGAATTGGAAGCCGACGACACCGTCATCCTCGAAATTAACCCGATCATCCGTCTCGTGCGGATGCAAGTCCAAACCACAGCGGAAACCGGCGACACAATCTTCAGCTTTGCGATGGAGCGGATCGACGATGTCAGTATCGATGTTTTCGACTCCGCCGACGACGGCATCACGCTAGCCGATGGCGAAGTGCTGCTAATCGACTACAGTTCCTGGAACGGTAACGATTCGCCGCTGCGTCTGGGCTACGACAGTAACGATAACGGCCTGCTCGATGCTGACGAAGTCTTCGAGATCGTTGACGAAGGCGACACCTTTGACGGCGAGGATGACTTTTTCTTCGATCCGGCGCTGTTTGCCGATGACCCGTTTTTCACAAGTGGCGACTTTCTAGAAGGCTTGGATGGTCTGGATGCTGCGGATGATTTCGACGTTGTAGTCGAAGATTTCGGCGGCGAGCCGATCGACGATGGTGAATTTTTCACGATCGAAGATGCCCTCCCGATCGACGACGAAAGCTTCATTTTCGACGATTTCGACAGCGAGCTAATCGACGGTTAACCCAAAACCCTGCCCGCTTACTCGCGTGAGTTTGGCCTAAACCCCAAACTCACGCCCGCACGTAAGCGGTGAGTTCAGACCACAGGTCTGGGAATAGTGCTTTGATTTCTGCCGCTTTGGCGATCGTCATATCGCGATAGTCAAAACCGGGCGCAACCGCTTCACCGATCAAGCCATACTCGCCCGCCTCCAACACCGCCGCTTTCCAATAACCACCCGGTACACAAAGCTGCGGCGTTTCGCCCTGGGTCAAATCCAGGCCAAGCTTAACGCGGGAAAGCGTGCCATCGGGTGCGATCAGCAGGTACGTGATCGGTGAACCGGCATGAAAATAGTGGACGATATCCGATTGGTTTTGGTGCAGATGATCGATCGGGCGATCGTCCGTCAGTAGGTAATAGATCGAAGTCATCGTCGATCGATCCGAGCCTTCCCGTGCCGTGGGGATCGTCTCGATCGCGCGATAGGTTTCGGCAAAGTAGCCGCCCTCGACATGCTCCACCAGAGATAGCCGTTCGATCCAATCGTGTTTATTCATCTAGAAATCTTTCGCGAATCTTTCGGACTACGACCAATGGTATGGCAAGATTTGCATAGTTAACGCCGGGACGCGATCGCAGCCACACCTTTCCGACGCGAACCGGCTCGTACGTCGCTAGACCATGACCAAATATATTTTCGTGACCGGCGGTGTTGTTTCCAGCATCGGCAAAGGCATTGTTGCCGCAAGTCTCGGTCGGCTGCTGAAGTCGCGCGACTACTCCGTTTCCATTCTCAAGCTCGATCCCTACATCAACGTTGACCCCGGAACGATGAGTCCGTTTCAGCACGGCGAAGTCTTCGTCACCCAAGACGGTGCTGAAACCGACCTGGATCTCGGCCACTACGAGCGCTTTACTGATACCTCGATGTCGCGCCTCAATAGCGTCACGACGGGGTTGATCTACCAGTCCGTGATTAATAAGGAACGTCGAGGAGATTACGAAGGCGGTACGGTGCAGGTGATCCCGCATATTACCGGCGAGATCCGATCGCGGATTCAGCGCGTTGGCCGCAATTCTAACCCCGACGTGGTGATCGTAGAAATCGGCGGAACCGTTGGTGATATCGAATCGCTGCCATTCCTCGAAGCGATCCGTCAGTTTCGTAAAGATGTCGGTCGTAAAAATCTGATTTACATCCACGTGACCCTGCTGCCCTGGATCGCCGCAGCGGGCGAGATGAAGACCAAACCGACGCAACACTCGGTCAAAGAATTGCGCTCGATCGGTATCCAGCCCGACTTGCTCGTTTGCCGCAGCGAGCGCCACGTCCCCACCAACATCAAGGAAAAACTATCCGAGTTTTGCGATGTTCCCGTCGAGTGCGTCGTCACCTCGCCCGATGCCAGCAGCATTTATGAAGTGCCACTGTTGCTCGAAGCGGAAGGACTCGCCAGTGCGGTGATCGATCGTCTCGGTCTAGAGCAGCGCGAACCGGATCTGACCGGCTGGCGACGACTGATCGATCGGATGAACAATCCGCAGCGCACGCTCAATATCGCGCTAGTCGGTAAATACATTCAGCTTTCGGATGCGTATCTATCCGTCGTTGAAGCGCTGTACCATGCGGGCGTCGAGCAAAATAGCGATGTCAAATTGCGCTGGGTGAACTCCGAAGATCTCGGCGCGGACACGGCAGAGAAGCTGCTATCGGGTGTGGATGGCATCGTTGTACCGGGTGGCTTCGGTACACGCGGCATCGATGGCAAAATTGCCGCCATTCGTTACGCTCGCGAGCAAAAAATCCCGTTCCTGGGGCTGTGTCTGGGGATGCAGTGTGCTGTCATCGAGTGGGCGCGAAATGTAGCGCAGCTCGGTGCAGCCAATAGTTCTGAGTTTGAACCGGAGGTTGAGAATCCGGTGATTAGCCTGCTACCGGAGCAGGAAGATGTGGTGGATCTGGGCGGAACGATGCGTCTCGGGCTTTATCCCTGTCGTGTGGCGACGAATACGAAAACCTTCGATTTGTATCAGGCAGAGGTGGTGTATGAACGCCATCGCCATCGCTACGAGTTCAACAACGCCTATCGCAGCCTGTTTCTCGAAACGGGCTACACCGTCAGCGGTACATCGCCCGATGGCCGCCTGGTGGAAATTGTGGAACTAGCCGATCATCCATTTTTCATCGCGACGCAGTTTCACCCCGAGTTTGAATCGCGACCGAATCGGCCTCACCCGTTGTTTAACGGCTTGATCAAAGCGGCGATCGAGCGGGGAGGCGGCGAGCCGATCGCGCCGGTTGATCCTTCGATCGCGAACGAAAGTGAAACCGCCTCCTACGCTTCGTCCTAAGCGTGACCCTCGCCCGCAAATGATCCCTAAAAATGACCGGTTTGGATCGCAGACGAGATTAACCGTGCTACCTTGACCGCAAGGTATCGCACGCAATCTAATCGCCCATGGTTCTCGCTTCCCCCAGTCCCGAATCCCTCCGCAACAACTCGTCGGATCAGCCCGCTCTTCGTCGTGATGAAACGGCGAATCCTGTGGAAACGTCAAGCTGGACGATCGAGCAAAGCGAAGAGCTTTACCGGATTCGCGGCTGGGGTGAGCCGTATTTTGGGATTAACGCTGCCGGTCGGGTTACGGTGTCACCCAAGGGCGATCGCGGCGGGGCGATCGATCTCTATGAGCTAGTCGAATCACTCAAGCGGCGAAACCTTGGTCTACCGCTGCTGATCCGCTTTTCCGATATTTTGGCCGATCGCATCGAGCGACTCAACGCCTGCTTTTCCAAGGCCATCACCCGCTATAGCTACGCCGGTCACTATCGCGGCGTCTTCCCGGTGAAGTGCAACCAGCAGCGCCACGTGGTCGAAGATCTCGTGCGCTTCGGTGAACCCTATAGCTTTGGCCTGGAAGCCGGATCGAAACCGGAGCTATTGATTGCTCTGGCGATGCTGAAAACGCCGGGAGCGCTGCTCATTTGCAACGGCTACAAGGATTACGGCTACATCGAAACGGCGATGCTGGCGCAAAAGCTGGGGCATCAGCCGATTTTGGTGCTAGAACAACCGGAAGAGGTGGATCTGGCGATCGAGGTGGCGCAGAATTTGGGGCTAAAACCCTGTTTGGGCGTTCGTTCCAAGCTGTGCGCCAAAGGGGTTGGGCGTTGGGGTACGTCGAGCGGCGATCGGGCGAAATTCGGGCTGAATTTACCCGAAATTGTCGAAGCGGTCGATAAGCTTCGTGCCGTGGACATGCTCGATTGTTTACAGCTTTTGCATTTTCATATCGGCTCGCAGATTTCGTCGATCGTCACGATCAAAGACGCGATCCGCGAAGCGAGCCAAATTTACGTCGAGCTGGCGAAACTCGGCGCGAATATGAACTATCTCGACGTGGGCGGCGGTTTGGCCGTGGACTACGACGGCTCAAAAACCAGTTTTTACGCCTCAAAAAACTACAACATGCAAAACTACGCCAACGACATCGTGGCGGAAGTGAAAGAGGCGTGCGAGGAAAAAGGCTGCGCCGTGCCGACCTTGGTGAGTGAAAGCGGACGGGCGATCGCCTCACATCAGTCGGTGTTAATTTTTGACGTGTTGGGAACCAGTTCGCAGCCGAATTCAGTCCCCGCATTGCCGGAGACCAAAGAACATTTAGTGCTGCGCAATCTGCGCGAAACCTACGACTCGATCAACGCGGAAAACTTCCAGGAGCTATTCCACGATGCCGCCCAGTTTAAAGACGAAGCGGTCAGCCTGTTTAATTTCGGTTATTTGAGCATGACCGATCGCGCCAAAGCCGAGCAAATTTACTGGGCAAGCTGCCGCAAAATCCTGGCGATCATCCGTACGCTGGACGAAACGCCTCAGGAATTTGAAAACCTCGAACAAATCCTCGCCTCGATCTATTACATCAACCTCTCGATTTTCCAATCCGCGCCCGACTGCTGGGCGATCGATCAGCTCTTCCCGATTTTGCCGATTCATCACCTCGACCAAGAGCCGACCGAACGCGCCACCCTCGCCGATTTGACCTGCGATAGCGATGGCAAATTCGATCGCTTCATCGATCGGCTCAATGTCAAACCCAACCTAGAGCTACACACGCATATACCCGGTCAGCCCTACTACCTCGGCATGTTCCTCGTCGGGGCGTACCAGGAAATCATGGGCAATTTGCACAATATGTTCGGCGATACGAACACGGTGCATGTGCAGCTCACGCCGCAGGGAGGCTACGCGATCGAGCATGTGGTGAAGGGCGACACGATGAATGAAGTCCTGAGCTATGTGCAGTACAACGGCGATGACCTGCTCGAAAGTTTGCGGCAGGCCAGCGAGGCGGCACTGCGTGACGGGCGCATCGAGATCGAGGAAGCGCAACGGCTGCTAGAAACCTACGAGGCGGGCTTACGCAGCTACACCTATCTCAATCTCTGACCGAACAATGTCGAGTTTCCGTAGGGTGGGCATTGCCCACCATCATGAAAATTATCAATGGAAACTTGCCCACAGATTGCCGAGTTTCCGTAGGGTGGACATTGCCCACCATCCTGGAAATTCGCCCGCAGATTGCCGATACTTTGCCACAGCCGCGCATTGATCGGGGTGGGCAATGCCCTACTCGATCATGTACGAACAAGCGTAGCGATGAGCTGAACGTCATATTCCTGCTCGAAAATGACTTTTTTCTGATTAATACTCCAGCGTTCTAGCTCGCAGGGATCATTCGGATCGCGGGGTTTGAGATAAAGCTGAAACTGACCTTGGCGGCATTCACAGCGCATACTGGCGATCGCGCCAATTTGTCGCCGATCGAGGGCGATCGCCAGTCGCAACAGTGGACTGAGCTGGCGAACAAGCTGGCGTTGCTCTGACGGCAAATCCGCGTATTCGCTATGCTTTTTCTTCGGCACGCTTTTGCGATGATAGCGAGCTAGGTTGGCGATTAGGGCGATTTCGAGTTCGGTGTAGCCCAGTAGTTCGCCGTGACGGATGAGGTAGTACGAGTGTTTGTGATGGGCAGAGTGACTGACGTAGAGGCCGCAGTTATGCAGGATCGTCGCGACCCAGAACAGTTGACGATCGCGATCGGTGGCCTCGTGGAGAACACCGTGGGTTTGCTCAAAAAGCTGGAGCGCAAATTGGGCAACGCGATCGCTATAGTCGAGATCTACCTCAAACTTTTTTGCCAGTTTCAGCACGCTGCGCTCACTCACCGAACTTTGATAGCGCAGCTTGTCCTCAATCAAGCCACGCTTGAGCATCCAATCGACGATCACCCCTTCCCGCAGGGCGCGTTCACACACGATGATCGTTTCGATATCGAGTTTTTGCATTACCGTTAGCAACACCAAGGCTCCCGCGAGCAAAATCTCGGCGCGGCGTTCCTGCATTCCCGGCATCGCCAGCCGTTTGGCATAGTCAGCCTGTCGCAGCCGATCGACCCATTTAGCGAGGGCATCACGGGAAAAGCGAAACCCGTTGAGAATCGTCGGCTCCTGGCCGGTTTCATCAATGGCGATCAGCGTGGCGATCGAGGAAACCGTTCCCGAAGTCCCGACCAGCCGTAGCGTTTCACCATCTTCGACCTTCGAGAGCAGATCTCCGGCGGGTCGCTCGATCGCGCCTTGGATATAGGCTTGCAATACGGAAAATTCGCGATCGTCGATCGGGTCTGTGGTGATGAATTCTTGCGTCAGGCGGACAGCGCCGATTTTGGTGCTGCTCAGGCTGCGGGCTTCCTGTCCATCCCCGAGAATCAGCTCGGTCGATCCGCCACCAATATCGATGATGGCGTGAGGCTGCTGGACAAATTCCATGCCTGACAAAACGCCGAGGTAAATTCGCCGCGCTTCCTCTTGCCCCGAAATAATGCTGACATCTAAGCCCAGCTCGTCGCGCACTCGGGCGATAAACTCGTAACCATTGGGCGCTTCCCGCGTGGCACTGGTAGCCACCGCGATGATTTCATCCACATGCAGGCTCTGGGCGATCGACTGACAGCGGCGCAGCGCATCGATCGATCGCTGGATGATTTCGGGCTTGAGGTTACCGGTTTTGAGATCACGATCGCCCAGGCGGACGGTTTCCTTTTCGCGGGTCACGATCGAAAACGAGGGCAGCTCGGGATGTACCCGAACGATCGCCATGTGAATTGAGTTTGTCCCAATATCGATCGCTGCTAATAAATGATCTGGGCGTACGCTGGCTTGAGTGTTGGACAAGCGAGGTACATTGAGAGGAGCAGCGTTAGTCATGCCTGTAGAAGTAACCGTGGACTGAGCCGTAAACGTCGCGTATTAAGACGATCGTCAAGCTGAAAGATAAATGTGAATTAAAGGCGAATGGCGTCGAGACGTTGAACAATCTTTTTTAAGGCTCGAAGCCCCTAGCCTGCTGGAGTTTTGATTGGCATCACACCCCTGCTTTCCATTGTTCAGTTATGTAGACTCTCACACGCCTTTTTTTCACGTGACTTCATACAATTCATACACTTCGAGATCTGGCACTTTCTGTGACGGATTCTGTGACTGACTCTATTGGGGACATTTTCAACAAACTGAATCTTGCCTGTGCGGGGTCGCAGCGTCTTGACGCTCGGCATCCAAATGTCCACACTAGGCATCAGGATTAACGCTCATTCAGGATCAGTCTGACATTCTACTGAAGTCACTGACTGAAATCACGCACCTGATCAACAAAGAAGCCAGATAAAATGCAGCAGAAGCGTTGATTAAGTCATGAATCCCATACTCTTTTCGGTTATAGCTGATCCTTCATCCCTGAATCCGCGAATTACGTGCCATGTCCGATACTGACGTCACCCAGATTCAAGGCCCACGAGATTTATTCTCCATTCGGAGCCAGCTTGCCCAGCAAGCCAACCCTCTGCGAGCCAAGATCGTACTTTTTTCGTTGCTATACCGTCCGTTCTCCTATAACAGCGGGGATTGGTCAACTCTAAAGCAACAGGATTTAGGCGAATTTATCCGTCGTGTGTATAACAAATATGCGACCCTCGAAGAGCTGAAGCGTGCTTTAACGATCGCCACGGCTCAACTTGACGCACCGAATGAATGCGATCATGCCGCCGCTGCGATTTACAAAGTGCTGAAGCCCTACTACACCGAAGTTGAGCCGGTCACGGGTGATCTCGTGAGCTTTGAGGCTGACGACGCTGATAACAGCCAGACCTGGGACATTCCGATCGGCGTCTCCCTCAAAGATTTAGACCGCGAACAAGATAGCGAACAAACTGACACGCAAATAACGGATGTTAGTACGGAGATAGACCGCAGCTCGATCTCCAGTGCTTCCGATCTGCCAACGACAGGTCTCACTAACGCCACCACGATGGCGCTGTTCGACACCGAAACGGATGTAGATGCCGAAGATGATTTCGCGGATGACTCCCCTATGGACGATCACAGTCGCTGGCTCGACTCTTTTAATGCTGAGACCGGGGCGGCTGAGACTGGATCTGATGCGATGGCATCGCAGAGTCAGCCCGCGATCGAGCAGAGGAAACCCAAAGACTCCGTTACGTCCGATCCATTGATCGTTGCCACCGCAAACCATAACGATGCGGAAATGGCTGATCCGGAGTCTGCGCAGGCATCCCCTGAGCCGCCAAACCAGAAGCCACCGAGGCAAAAAAATATCTCCAAGCGCAATGGACGCCGTACCGCCCTCGCTCAACTGCTGACCCAGCATGTGAACTCACGCGATGAGGTCGATGCGATCGTCCAGCGCTACAGCAAAACTTTAACGGAGCAGGTCACCTCCGCCCTTGATGATCTCGAAGATGAGCTAGCGGAATGTTTAGCTGATCGCGATGCCGACGAAGCTACCCAAATGGCGGGCGAAGCCCTCGGGCGCGTCCTGCTTTCGGTGAGCGAGTCGATCGATCAGATGCGTCAAGCACTCGAAAGCATTCCGGGAGTTGAGCCGATCGCCAACGATTGGCCGCAAACCCGCCCGCCCCAGGTTCAACCATCCCAAACCCAAGCACCCCAAACCCAACCACCCCAAACTTCCCCTACGATCGATCCCGCGATCGCCACTTCCCCGATCACCTCAGAAACCTCGACTCCTCCCGTCGAAGCAGCCGCAGCAGCCGCAGCGATGGCCGATGTTTCGCCAAGGAAACCGAATCAACCCGATAAACCGGAGGGGGCGATCGATCCCGTGCAGCGAATTAGCCACCAATTTGAAACGATTTTAGCCAAACGGGACATGTCCGTGGTGGTCAAACAGCGAGATGGCTGCATACACATCATTGCCGAAGCCAACCCACTCCCGGAACGAGCGAAACTGATCCGCTTTATTTCCAAAACTCTCAAAAATTTGGACTTACCGCCGATCGCCTCCCTGCGGCTACACGGACGTAGAACGGGCGCACGTGCCTTTGACTGGTCTGAGGATTTACCACCGATCGCCTAGGGTTTGCGTTGGCTAGCTTTATCTCGACCAATTTATCGCCCGATCACATCCCTCCATCGCCTCACTGCACGTCGATCCACGCTCCCCCCACATCATGGACGCAACTGAACTCATTGAACGTTATAACGCTGGCCACCTGGAATTTAAAAAGCTGTCGTTAAACAACGCCAAACTCGATGGAGCTGAACTCGTCGGCATCAATCTCAGCGGCGCTAATTTACGCGGTTCGAGCCTGTTGTTTGCCTACCTCGGGCGAAGCCACCTAACCAATATCAACCTCTCCAAAACCCGTCTCGGCGGAGCAACCCTCAAAAAAGCCGATTTACGCCACGCCAACCTCAAAGATGCCGACCTTCACGGCGCTCTACTACAAAAAGCCGACTTACGCACCGCCGATCTAAGCTTGGCGACCCTGCTCGATGCCAACCTCAGCGGAGCCGACCTGCGCGGCGCTAACCTCAGCGGAGCCGACCTGCGCGGCGCTCACTTACGAGGGGCAAATATGCGTTTTGAGCGCCGTCTCTATGAGCCGATCATTTTGCGCGGAGCCGACTTGCGCGGAGCTGACCTCCGTGACGTGAATCTCTGCAATGCCGACATGACGCGCACGGACTTACGCGGTGCAAACCTCAAGCAGGCCAATCTACGCGACGTGAAGCTGAAAGGGGCGAATCTGAGCGGTGCGAATCTGAGCGGCTGCATGATGACGTCGGTGGATTTGCGCGAGGCTGTGTTGGATGGCGCTAATCTCAACAGCGCGATCGTCGCCAGCGCTCGCTTAACGGGTGCAAAACTACGCGGAACCAAGCTAAACATGGCCAACCTGGCGCGGACGATGCTGGATAACGCCGATCTCTCCGATGCCAGCTTGCGCGATGCGAATCTGCTCGAAGCGAATCTCATGCGTGCCAACCTCGATCGCGCTGATCTCACGGATGCCAATCTCTACGATGCTGACATCAGCCTCGCCTCGATGGAAGACGCCATCTTGGAAGGGACAACGCTCCCCGAAGATTTTTTCTAACTTTGTCGTTCACGCTGAAGTCAACATTCAAGCGCAGCGATCGTAACCCTCTCGTCCCAGCCCTCTCGTCCCAAACCCATCAACGCTTTAGCCTATGCACGCACTATCCGTTCCCACCTGGGTTGTTCACGTCTCCAGCGTCATTGAATGGATCGCCGCGATTTGGCTGATTTGGCGCTACAGCGAGATCAATCACTACCCAGCGTGGCGTTGGCTGTCCTGGGCGATGCTTCCGGCCTTGGTCAGTGCGATGTGTGCCTGTACCTGGCATTTTTTCGATAACGCTGAGTCGCTGGAATGGCTCGTGATCGTGCAGGCGGCGACCACCGCGATCGGCAATACGACGATGTGTATCGCCGCCTGGTGGATCTGGAAAAACCGCGATACCGCAACATCCTAGTGCCAGTAGGATAGGCACTGCCAACCACGATCAGTGTGTGGCAAGGTATCAGAAATCTGCGGGTGAATGTCCAGGATGGTGAGCCTTGCTCACCCTACTTAGAACTGATTGAGCTGAGAATATTTGATACAACCAACGGCATGACGGTGTAGAGACCGAATAGCGCAGCGTATTAACCGAAATTCGGTTTTAAGCCCTATTGAATACGGTTCTTGCGATTGGCAATTGCAGGTAAATCAGTGAGAATAAAACTGTCGAAAGCGACACAACCAACCAACAATCACTGAAGTTACTGAGGCCGTTAGAGAGGTAGAAATATGAAACTTTATCACGTTAGCCCATTCACCGAAATTGATCAAATCCAACGCCATCTTAACCGCGTATTTAATGAGTTTTCGGGTGAGAATGTTTCAAGTAACTGGTCTGTTCCCGTTGAGCTAGAAGAGACCGAAACGCAGTTTATCGTTCGATCGCTCCTGCCAGGAATCGATCGCGACAAGCTCGATATTTCGATCACCCGAGAACAGGTCTCGATCGCGGGTGAATATGTCCGACCCACGCCGGAAGACACGAAACGCCGTTTCTACAGCGAATTTCCGAATGGTCAGTTCCGTCGCACGTTCTCACTTTCCGTCCCTGTGCTGAATTCAGAAGCGATGGCGGACTATACCGACGGTATCTTGATTCTGACCATCCCCAAAGCGCCCGAAGCGATCGATAAAGTCGTCAAACTCAGCCTTGGCGATCGAGCCACCTCGGAACGTCTTGAACTTGAGAGTGATACCGCCGAGCTGTAATTTTCTCTTGTTTGTCTACATTCGTTAATTGCATGACTGGAGGATACGTTCTGAGCATCATTTAGTTTTCGTTAAATTCAATTCAGATTATTGTTAAAAGCCTCTTCAATTGAAGAGGCTTTTTTGTGTAAAAAACCTCTAAAATATTTACTAACGCCAAATCCGGTTGTGCTTAGGGAGATATAAATCTTGGTTCAGTCTCTTAACATTTAGGGAGAGATAGAGCTTAGGCAGGCCACCAGCTATATTCCGTCAGCTTATGAATATGCTGCTGCATAGTTGTGGTCAGGGTTTGACACTGTTCGACCAAGAGGTCTTCGATGGCCTCAATGGTTTGAAAACAGCGATTGGCAATCGGCTCGTCAGCCAGCTTCCACAGTCGCTCAGCCGGTTGCAATTCAGGAGAATAAGGCGGCAGGATTTCCAGCTCAATCCCCTCCGGTATTTCGAGTCGGGTACTACGATGCCAACCCGCTCCATCAAGCACCAGTAGCAATCGTTTCTTCTGCCCAGCTCCCACAGCCTGGGCAAACTCTTTTAAAGCCAGATTGAACCAGTCCACATTGACTCGCGGCAGGATAAACCACTCCGTCTGACCACTGTTGGGATGGACAAATCCATAAACATAAGTCCACTCGTAGCGAAGGTTAACTTTCGCTTTCGATCGCTGGCCGATCGGACTCCACACTTTGTGCAGTATTGGCTGAAGTCCCACCCGATGCTCGTCAAACACCCAGACTTCGAGTTCAGCTTTCGGATATCGGGCTTCGAGAGTGCGCTTTAGTTCTGGGAGTTTTTTTAAACTCCTCTTGTGCCTGAATATTGGCCTTTTCATGACGGGGGCGAGGCCGTTGCCATGAATACTCAATCTTTTTCAGGTAGTCCCAGCCCCGTTGGTTCCAGACTTTCTCTTGCCCGGTCACTTTCTCGATCCAGCGAGCGACTTTGGGTCCCGTCCACAGTCCACCATCTTCTGGCGGGCTTTGAATTTGTTGAGAGAGGTCTGCGAGCTGCTGTTCGTCGAGAAGTCCTTTTCGTCCCGGCGGGCATAGACTTTTTCGACCATTTTTCACTCCCTCCACTCCCTCTTCGTTGTAGCGACGAACCACTTTGTAGGCGTAATTATAGTTGTAACCTACGACCTGAGCTGCTTGAGTTAGCTGATAACCTTGGCTCACCAGCCAGAGCAGATGGTAACGTCGTGACTCGACCGCGTCAGAGCTACTGGTGTAACTCGCCTTCAGTTCGCTGGCGGACAGGTGGGTGGACAGGTTTACACTTTTAGTCATCACTGAGCCTCTATCTACTCTCCCTTAGCCTATACGGATTTGGTATTAGAGTAGACAACATTTAGCGACGAACAAAACCAATTAACAACATGATCGATATCTCTCCGATGCGACGGATGCTTGTACTCTGTCTGTCCCTCTCAATCGCGGCCTGTGGCGCTGATACCGCTACACAGCCGGACAGCCCCGATTCCGCAAACTCTGCCGATCCTGCCGCACCGGCAACCGAGGCGATTTCCCCGACCGAAGCCGACTCAGAACCGGAGACAAAAGCCGACGAAAATCCCGGCCAGCCCAGTGATGGCACTGAGACCAACATCAGCGAGGCGAAGGGCGGCGATCCGGCGCTGCTGATCGGGGCATGGGAGCCGATCGCCTACGTGCGACCGGATGGCGTCGAGATGGATCTGGTCGAATTACCTGAGGAAGAACGGGCGGATTTGTCCTGGGAGTTTAGCGAGGACGGCAGCGTTAAGACGGGGGAGTCGATCGGTACGGTCGAATTTAAAGACGTGACCTTTATCGCGACCAATCAAGCGACGGGCGAAGCGCGAACCTTTCGCTATACGGTCACTGATGCGAATCTCTTTGTAATCAATCCAGCGGGCGATGTGTTGAAACTGCAACGCGCACAATAGAGGAAGAGATACCGAAGACGGTGAATCGGTAATCTCCTGCATTTTTAGCGTGATGCCCCCATGAGCCAACCCAAATTCAAATTTCAGTTCGATAAACCCGTCCAGCAAGATACTGCGTTTGGCATTGTGCCGATCTTCATTCCAGAGGCGGCCACGATCGAAGATATCGACTATTTCGAGTATTTGGTCGTGCAACATCACGCGGGTCATTGGGGTTTCCCCAAGGGACACGCCGAAGCGGGCGAAGAGCCTCGCGACGCGGCCTGCCGTGAATTTATCGAAGAAACCGGGATTGGCGCAGCAGATTTTTTCCTGTTGCCGGGGCCGTCCCTTCAGGAAAGCTATCGCATCGAAAAACGCAAACGGATCGTCGATAAAACGGTGACCTATTTTCCCGCTCGGGTTTGGACAAAAACCGTCGCCGTCCAGCCCGACGAAATCCAAGCCTACGCCTGGAGAAACTATCGCGAGACATCCGATCGACTAACCTACGAGCCGATCAAACGGGTTCTGCGCGAAGTCCGAGCAACGGCGATCGAACGTTTCCTCGATACGCCTCTGACCCATCCAGAGTAAGCGAACCGATGAGGGCGATCGCCCTACTGCTGTACCAAGTCCATTAATGTTTTTTGAGAAGACTGCTCCGCATCGGCAGCGGGCGGCTGGCGTTGGAGATACGACCCGTCGGCCTGTAGCTCCCACGCTTGGCGGTTATCCGAAAGCATGATGCCGAGAATTTCCTGTAGATCCTTGACTAAATCGGGATCGAGAATGGGCGTGATCGCCTCGATGCGACGGTTTAAATTGCGCGGCATCCAGTCGGCGCTACCGATAAATAGTTTTTCATCGCCGAGATTGTGGAAGTAAAAAATCCGTGAATGTTCGAGAAAACGACCAATCACGCTCACGACTTTAATGTTTTCGCTGACGCCCGGAACGCCAGGACGCAAGCAGCAGATACCGCGAATAATCAGATCAATATGGACACCGGCCTGGGACGCTTCGTAGAGTGTGGCGATGATTTCCGAATCAACTAGAGAGTTCATTTTGGCAACGATGCGCCCGGTTTTACCATTGCGGCAATGGTCGATTTCCTGGCGGATGAGCGAGATCATTCGCGATCGCATATTGACCGGCGCGACGAGTAACTGACGGTAATCAGTTTGGCGCGAGTAACCAGTGAGGTGGTTAAACAGATCGGTGAGGTCTGCGCCGAGGTCTTCACGACAGCTCAGTAAGCCCAGATCGGTATAGAGTTTGGCGGTTTTGGGGTTGTAGTTGCCGGTTCCGATGTGGACGTAGCGACGCATGATATTTTTTTCACGGCGAACCACCATCGAGATTTTGGTGTGCGTTTTGAGACCCACCAGGCCGTACACCACGTGAACGCCCGCGCGTTCGAGCTTTCGCGCCCAGAGAATATTATTCTCTTCGTCAAAGCGAGCCTTGAGTTCCACCAGTACCGCGACTTGCTTACCATTTTCCGCAGCATCGACCAGGGCGCGAATGACGGGCGAGTCGCCGGAGGTGCGGTAGAGCGTCATTTTGATCGCCAGGACATCGGGATCGTGGGCGGCGATTTCGATGAAGCGCTGAACGGTGGCGGAAAACGAGTGGTAGGGATGATGGACGAGCAGATCGCCCCGATCGCGAATTTCCGCAAACAAATCGCTTTCATTCACATTTTCGGACGGATCGATCCCCTCCGAAAATCGCCGCAACCGCTGCGGAACCACCGCACTCCAAGGCTCATCTTGATGCTCCGGCAACGGCAACGAGGCCAGGGCAAACAGCGCATTCAGTCCCAGCGTGCCGTCCACGTCATACACATCGTCGGACTCAACATCCAGCTCGCGCATCAGCATCGCCCGCACATTATCTGGCAAGCCGGACGGCACTTCGACCCGCACAGCCGAACCGCCCCAGCGCCGCTTGCGTAGCTCCTGCTCGATCGCCAATAGCAGATCGTCGGCTTCATCTTCCTCGACCGCCAGATCCGCATGGCGAGTCACACGAAACGGGTAATACTCCTGGATATCCATCCCCGTGAACAGCGCTTCAAGATTGTGAGCGATCACCTGTTCAAGGGGAACCCCCGTCCAGATCGCTTCGCCGGTACTCTTGGTTCCCGTGCGACGACCACTGAGATGATTCGGGAGCTTGAGGAACCGAGGAAACATCTTCGGCACTTTGACCCGCGCGAAATACTCCGTTTGCGTTTCGGGATCGCGAACGACAACGGCGAGATTGAGGCTGAGGTTTGAGATGAAGGGAAATGGGTGGCTCGGGTCAACCGCGAGCGGGGTGAGCGCCGGAAAAAGTTGATCGCGAAAGTAGGTATGGAGGTAGTCGCGCTGGGCGGTGTCGAGATCAATGTAGTCGAGCAGGTAAACGCCAACATCCGTCAGACGCTGGCGTAATACCTGCTGAAAATGGGCGTGCTGTTGCTCGACCATTGGTTGCAGTCGCTGGCGAATGTCTTGGAGCTGCTGTTCAGGCGATCGCCCATCGGCGGTTCGCTTCGAGACGCCCGCGAGTACCTGCTGTTTTAGCCCCGCCACGCGCACCATGAAAAATTCGTCGAGATTGTTGCTAAAAATCGCTAAAAACTTGAGCCGTTCGAGCAAGGGCGTCCGCTCATCGATCGCTTCGTGTAGCACGCGAGCATTGAATTCGAGCCAGCTCAGTTCACGGTTGAAATAATATTGCGACTTCTTGAGGTCGATCGCCTCGGGTTCTGAACTCGTCTCGCTGATCTTCTGACCTTGTTTTTTATCCTGCAACGGCGATTTTTTGGACGGTTCTGACTTCTCGTTTGAGGAGGTATTCGGCTCCGCTGATTTGCGCGATTGAGACGAGGTCGATCGGCGTGATTTGGAACTAGAAGAGGAGTCCGAATTGACGGTCATGGTTTCCCTGATCAAATGATTCGTAGCAATGGATAGTGTGGACGCGCGATGGTTTGCCCTGATCTTCGTTGCGATCAAACATCATGAGTCGGCATAACAATCATGAATCGCGATCGCGATCATTTATGTCCGATATATCCGAGCGATCGTGACCCAGCCCAAACACCTCTTGCTCTCGACCCACCCACCACTCACCAAGCTGCATCAAATCCGCCTGAATCTCATCAAGATCGCGGATATAGTCAGCGTGAGAGAGGGTATCGCGTCGTTCTTTGAGCTTACTCAGCCGCAATTGAACCAGCAGCCAGGGTTTCGCTACGCCATCCGTTTGCTCGATATAGCGGGCCAGATCTCGACTATCCACGTGTTTTAGATCCTAACAACAGGTCGTTAAGTTTAATTTAACGAAATACAACGGGCGAGGTTGAGATGCCGTTGCGCCGACACAGGGCTAAGATCGAGCGTAACAATCTTGCGCGTTCCGCTTCTGTCGATGCTGCCTTTCAACTCATGCTAAAAGAAAATCTCTTTGCGATCTCCCTGTTCCCTTACCTGGGATTTTTATGGTTTTTGACGAAATCGGGTCAGGCTCCAAAACTCGCGCTGATCGGGTTCTATGCGCTACTGATCTTTGTCGCGGTCACGATTCCGGCGGGACTTTATGCACGCCAAGCCTATGGCCTAGAGCTAGCCAACGTTGATTGGTTGCACGGTAGCGCGGAGATTTTTCTGACGCTGTCGAATATTTTGGTGGTGCTTGGGTTTGAGCGATCGGTGCGATCGGGTGATGACAAACCGGACACCGCCAAGCCGGACGCCGCCAATACCTAACGATCACAATTTGGGTTAACGTCTGTTCGGGGCTTGAAGATCGAGAAAATCTAGCGCTAGATCAGCGATCGCAATCGCCAATACTCACCCAGCTACTCGCCCCATCCGCCCAGTGTTCTTTCTTCCAAATCGGCGCATTGTGTTTGAGCGTATCGATCGCATAGCGACACGCCTCAAACGCCTCGCCACGATGGGGACAGCCCACCGCCACCAGTACACTGATTTCACCGACCTGCAACCGTCCCGTCCGGTGATGAATCACCAAGCGCTCCACATCCGGCCACTGTCGCCGCACCTCCCGCTCGATCTGCTCGAACACCGCGATCGCCATCGGCTCATAGGCTTGATATTCCAGACAGGTGACCGCGCGTCCCTCAGTGTTATCGCGCACCATGCCGCTCATCACAACGATCGCACCATTTGCCGACGCATCCGCAAGCTGATAAACCGCCGTTAGATCGATCGGCGCAAAGGTGATTTTAAAACGATCGCGCATCGACTCCGAGTTTGTGGCGATCGGGTCGGCAATTGGGTCGGCGATCGAAGGCTGAATATTGATAGATTCGGTCGCTTCGGCAGTGTTCACAGGGCACAAATCAAGATGATAACTCCTACAAGTTTACAACTTATGAATTTTTAAACATTCAGCACAAACAACTCTGGCCTCGATTTAGCTAATTGATCGGTTATTCTCCGTCACGTATTGCAGAGAACGAGACATTCATCAACATTGACAATCAATCTTGACGATATGGCAGATAAACAAACACATCTTTCTAGGCGATCTCGATCACTGTCGTCGTCTAAATATCCGGGTTAATTTGGTAAAAAAGAGGACTCCAGCCGGAATATTAAAGAGAAATGAACCGAAATAACCTGAATAAGTAGCAAAAGGGCATGACTTCATTCCTCAAGAGTATGCCGCTAAGATATAGCTATCTGTTGGATGCACACCTCCTCCCTTCCGTAGACAATACGTACTCTCGTCTTTTGGTTATCCCAACAATAAGTAGACTGGTGTGTACTTAGTGGTACACATAGGTACTGAGCAGTTCTCATCGTTCACCAATTTGTCCGCCTTCTAGTGCACTCGTTCCCGCCAATGCGGTGGGTCATTTCAAATTCATGAGCAGTCGTCCACCTCGTGGTTCAAAAGGAACGATTCTAGTCGTTGATGATACTCCAGCAAACCTCGAACTGCTCAAGACGATCTTGACTCGTGCGGGTTACGAAGTGTGTGTTGCTGTGGATGGTAAATCGGGAATTGAAGGCGCTCAATTCAGCGCCCCCGATCTGATTTTGCTCGATATTATGATGCCGGGGATGAACGGCTACGATGTATGCGCCAACCTGAAAGCGGATGAAGGAACCCGCGATATTCCGGTTATTTTTATCAGTGCGCTGGATGATGCGCTCGATAAAGTTAAAGCATTTAGTGCGGGTGGAATTGATTACATCTCCAAGCCGTTTCAGTTTAAAGAGGTGCTAGCACGGGTTCAAAATCAATTGATGATTCGGGATCTCCAACAGCAGCTCACGGCTCAGAACCAGCGTTTACAACTGGAAGCTGAGATCCGATTGCAGGCAGAAATGGAGGTTCGATCGCTTAATGAAGATTTAGAAGTGCGGGTGAAACAGCGAACGGAGGAACTAGAACGCACCAATCGTCAGCTCGAAACGGAAGCGCTCGATCGCGAGCATCGAGCCACCCACGACTCGCTAACCGATTTACCGAACCGCACGTTCTTAATGACACAGCTCACGGAGGCGCTCAATCGAGCCAAGCAAAGTCCGGGCTATACCTTTGCGGTGCTATTTGTAGATTGCGATCGCTTTAAGCTCATCAATGATTCCTTTGGGCATCTCGAAGGCGATCGCATCCTGTGTGAAATGGCTCGGCGTTTTCATGCCTGCTTGCGACCCACCGAGCGGCTGTTTCGCCTGGGGGGTGATGAATTCACCCTACTGCTGGACCCGATCTCGTCTACGGAGGAGGCGATCGAGGCCACGGATCGCCTGAAGCAAGCCTTGATGGAGCCATTCGAGATCAAGGACTATCAGATGTTTATGGATGCCAGCATCGGGATCTCGATTGGCAGCGATCGCTATAAGCGTCCCGAAGATTTGTTGCGCGATGCCGATACGGCGATGTACTCCGCGAAGGCAACCCTGAGCATTAGCTACGCGGTGTTCAACGACGCCATGCGCGAGAAAACCATGCAGCGCTTGCATCTGGAGGCCGATTTACGTAAAGCCCTGGAGCGTCAAGAATTTTGTTTGTTTTACCAGCCGATCGTGACGCTATCGTCGGGCAAAATCACGGGCTTTGAAGCGTTAATCCGCTGGATGCGTCCCGATGGCAAGCGTATTTCCCCCGAATTGTTTATTGCGGTGGCGGAGGATATGGGCTTAATCCTGCCCTTGGGACGCTGGATTTTAAAAGAAGCTTGCCGTCAGATGCAAGCGTGGCAGCAGGAAACGTGGGGATCAGAGTTAACGATTAGCGTCAACGTTTCGGTTAAGCAGCTTTCGCGGTTGATGATGGTGGACGAGATCGATCAGGCGCTCCTGGAAACTGGACTAACCCGATCGGCATTGAAACTCGAAATTACCGAAAGCCACCTCATGGATAACCAGCAGGTGGTGGCCAATGTGCTCGAAAAGCTGCGATCGCGTCAGATTCCGCTCAGTATTGATGATTTTGGTACGGGCTATTCGTCATTGAGCTATCTGCATCGTTTGCCCGTCGATATCCTCAAGGTGGATCGATCGTTTGTGCAAAATATGCATCAAGATCCAGATAGCCACAATATTGTTAAAGCCATCATTTCGCTGGCTCATAGCTTAAACATGAAGGTGATCGCGGAGGGGGTCGAAACCGAGGAGCATTATCGTATGTTGTCTGAGCTGGGCTGTGAGTTTGGCCAAGGATATTGGTTTGCGCGTCCCCTTCCGGCGAATGAGGCCGCTCACTTGCTCCAGTCTGCGCCGTGCTGGCTACCGGGATCGCGCGTGAGCTGAGTCATATTGCCATGCAGGCATTGACGATCGCCGCAAAATCTTGGGCATAATAGTCCAGACGGTTGATTGCGGTGAGTGGGGGGACGTGTAGGAAGACCGCATGGCGAGTGTGCGTGGAATCTAAAACCTGATGGTAAAGGTGGTTGCAAACGAACTGTCCGGCGTCGTCGCTCATGTCGGTAACCGCGAGCCGATCGCACCAGGCATCAACTGGGATCGAGGTTTGGCGTGTTTGGTCGTTCAGGATAGCCTGTCGTTCGAGGCTCAGACGCGATCGCGATTCGGCCATCCCGCAACAGAGAATGACATCGGGATGAAAGCGTTCGATGTAACGACAGACGGGCAAGCTCGCGGCGGTGTTGTCCACGGGGAGATGACGCAGCAGCAGGGTCTCGGGGGGCAAATCCTGACGATCGATGGCCTGCTGGATCAGATCGTCGGCGGCGTTCGATCGCTGATGCGGCAACCACGTATCAAAGGTCGTGATCAGCAGTCGCGCGGGGCGTGGGGCGATCGTCTGTCCGTCAGCGGACTGGTACGCCATTCGATTGAGCATCATTAAACTCCACCTCCGATGGTTTAACCGAATGAACCGTCCGGGTTTGGCGTCGTAGCGGTTCAGTCTTAATCTTTAGTTTGCGGGTTTGAACGGAGTTATTCGGAAATCCTCGTCGTACGATAGCTCCATTCCTCTCGATTTGAGTGACTTTTTGTCCGTCCTATGAAACTAAAACGTTCAACTCAGGGATTATTAATTGCGGCGCTGATACTGGGAGCCGGGGTCGCGGTGTATGAAGGGATGATCGCGCCGGAACGTCAAGCGCAACAGGAGCAGGGCGATCGGCTGTTCGCGTTTGCTGCGTCGGATGTGCAGCGCGTGACGATCGAAACGTCCGATCGGGTGCTGCAATTCGATCGGCTCGAAGCCCCGCTCAACGTCCCTCTGAATCAGGATCAGGACGGCGAATTTACCACGACGGATTGGCAATTTGTCCGCCTCGATTCCTCCGAGGAGCCGGATGATCCCGATGAGTCTCCTAAATCTTCTGAATCTCCTGAATCTCCTGAATCCATTCAGGGCAACGATGAGCAAACGTCCGATGACACTACGCCAGAACCTGAAGATCCAGAACCTGAAAATCTAGAATCTGAAAATCTAGAATCTGAAAATACGGACGTGGTTAACCCGGCAGACACAACAGCCAAAGAGTCAACGCCTGCTCGCCAAGCCTATATCGATTATTTGTTTAACGCGATCGAAGGCGCTGCGAGCGATCGCAGCATCTCCGCCCCCACCGATCGTCTCGCCGAGTATGGTCTCGCCACACCGACCTTGCGCCTGACGATCGAACTCAAGGACGGCACACGCCATACCCTCGACCTCGGCAGCCGTGATTTTACCCAATCCTTTGTCTATGCCCTGCTCGATACGCCCGATGATGCCACCCAGCTCGATGTTTTGCTCTTGCCGCCTGACTTCATCAACGCTTTTGATCGCGACCTGACGGCCTGGGATGCCACCATACCGATCGAATCCGAGATGGATTTACCCGATCCGACGATCGAGGGTGAAGCCCCTCCCCAAGCGGACGACATCAACAGCGAAATTCTGAAAGACCCGATCTACAATCCCGCGCCAGATAACCAACCGCTCACGATTGAACCCGAATCCGATGGGTCTGGTATGCCGGAAGCTCAAACGAGCGAGTAGAGATCGCCAGGAATCGTACTAACGCAGAATTATGGCGATCGCCGTCGTTCGCGAAACCAGCGCTGCAATAGCTCGCGGCAGGGCGCTTCGAGAATGCCGCCGATCGTAGGTACAGCATGATTCGAGGCGGCACAGTCAGGGATATTGACGATCGATCGCACTGCTCCGGCCTTCAGGTCGTCGGCTCCATAGACCAGCAAACCCAGCCGCGCCATGACGATTGCCCCAGCGCACATCAGGCAGGGTTCGAGGGTGACGTAGAGCGTGCAGCGATCGAGCCGCCACGATCCAAGGGCGCGTCCGGCAGCGCGTAACGCCACGATCTCGGCGTGAGCCGTGGGATCGCCATCGGTTTCGCGTCGGTTGACCCCGGTGGCGATCGCCTCGTTGCGTTCATTGACGACGATCGCCCCGACCGGAATCTCGCCCCGCGATCCGGCCTCTGCGGCCAACGCGATCGCCCGCTGCATCCAAGCCTCATGACGATCGAGCGTGGTTTGCGCCGTTGGGCTGAGGGGAATACGGAACGCCTCCCCATCATCGTGATCCTGGCGATCGGCGCGATCGGCGCAATCAGTCATCGCTGAAGTTCCCCCCTGTTTTGGCTGGCTTACGCTTCAGAATCGTCATGGCGGCAAACCTTGGCGCGAAACAGCAGGCGATCGCCGTGACGATAACCGCAGTGAGTGACGCGCACGCGATCGCCGCTGTTCGGTTGATCGCCGATCGGCTGATGCTGGATCGGGTCAAATTCGGTAATCTGACCGATCGCGCCGATCGTCTCGACTTGCCAGAATGCCAGCAGCGACTCGATCGGCTTGAGCAGCGGCACGAGCTTGATCGCGGGCAAGTTGGGATCGCGGCGGGCGCGATCGGCGGCAACCGGCCAAGAGGTGAGGAAGGATTCGAGCTGGTCGATCGCCTGAGTTTGAAATCGGCGGTTTAGATCGGTAGCTTGGCGATCCAACTCCTCGCGCAGCCGATCGCATTCTGCCTGTAAGACCAAGGCTTGATCTGGTTTAGCCGGAAACCGATCCGATGAAGCAGAGGGATCAGAGGGATCAGAGTGATCAGAGTGATCAGATGGGTCGGGGGGAGGCAACGTCTCAAGCCTCTCAAAGATCGCTAAAAACTCTGTGCGAGAGCAGTGCAGCGCCTGAGCTAAACGATCAATCGTCCCAAGCGTGAGACGATCCAATTGACCATGGCGCATCATCCGAATTTGTCGAATTGACACGCCAGATGCCGAGCTTAACGCTCCCCAGCTCGTTAACTGGAGTCGTTCCATCAAGCGGCGCAATGTGGCCTGAATATCAAGATTGATCGAGGTCATGGCATTAGGGATCGTCAGGATTATGGCTTTAGAGTCGATCGCCGCCACGGGTGAGAAAGGATTAACGTTTCAACGCTTAACGTTGCTTCATCGAACGTATGAAACGTTAATGCTTCCAATGAAAGCCTTCGTATTTTCTAATACGGTCTTCAATTCGCGATCGGACTTAATATAAGTTAAGCTCTAAACCTAAACAATTGTTAAGGATTTGGCAACGTCGTGCATCGATGACCGGTGAGCTAACACCTCGATCGCCCAAACTTAGCACCAATCAACCCATCCTCGGCTATGACCCAGACGACAACAGCTCCCCACCGCGTCGTAATTATTGGTGGCGGTTTTGGTGGACTTTACGCCGCAAAAGCGTTTGCGAAAGCTCCCAATATCGATGTCACTTTGATCGATAAGCGTAATTTCCACCTGTTCCAGCCGCTGCTCTATCAAGTCGCGACGGGTAGCCTTTCGCCGGGGGAAATTTCATCGCCGCTGCGGATGGTGTTACGCAATCAGAAAAATACGCACGTTTTGCTCGAAGAAGTGCGTGATATCAACGCCGAAACGAAAACCGTCACGCTGACGGAGGGATCGATCGCCTACGATTCGCTGATCGTGGCGACGGGAGCCAGTCACTTTTACTTTGGTAACGATCACTGGCAAGAAGACGCGCCCGGTCTGAAGACGATCGAGGATGCCATTGATATTCGTCGCCGGATTTTTGAAGCGTTTGAAGCGGCGGAAAAAACCGATGATCCGGTACAGCGCGAGGCGTGGTTAACGTTTGCGATCGTCGGTGCGGGTCCCACGGGCGTCGAAATGGCCGGGGCGATCGCCGAGCTAGCACACAAAACCCTGAAAGGCGATTTCACTCATATCGACACCACCCAGGCAAAAATCCTGCTGATCGAGGGCATGGATCGCGTGCTGCCACCCTACGCGCCGGATCTATCGGCCAAAGCGCAGGAATCGCTTGAAAAACTCGGTGTTACGATTCAGCCGAAAAGCTTTGTGACGAATATCGACGGCGATAACCTGACGATTCGCTGCAACGACGAAGATATTCACGTTAATGCCAAAACGACGATCTGGGCGGCGGGGATTCGCGCCTCGAAGATGGGTCGTGTGCTGGCCGATCGTGCCGGTGCAGAACTCGATCGGGCGGGTCGCGTTATTGTTAGCCCGAAGCTCAGTCTACCGACCAACGATGACATCTACGTGGTCGGTGACCTGGCTCACTTCGCCCACCAAGGTACGCGCCCGCTTCCTGGCGTCGCTCCGGTGGCCATGCAGGAAGGCCAATACGTCGCGACGGCGATTCGTAAGCAGCTTCAGGGTAAAGAAATCGCGGACTTTACCTATGTTGATTTCGGTAGCTTGGCCGTCATTGGTCAAAATAAGGCGGTTGCGGATCTTGGCTTTATTCGCTTCTCGGGTTTCCTGGCTTGGCTTACTTGGATCGTGATTCACATCTATTACTTGATCGAGTTTGATAACAAGCTGTTGGTCATGGTGCAGTGGGGCTGGAGCTACCTGACGCGGGGACGCGGGGCGCGTTTGATTACGGGTGAAGCGTCGCTGGTTCCGGTGAAGGTGAAGACACCGACGGAGACCGCAGTGTCAACGCTGGAAGAGAAGTTGGAAGAGAAAAGAGTGGCATAGTGTTGTTGCCATGATGTCTTTGCCATGAATTGAATGAACGGGTCTGCTCTGGGATAGGTCGGGGAAGGCTCGTTTTTTTTATTCAAGTTCGTCCCCTATTGGGGTTACCGGCCTGACGTATCGATCGCCAAACGGCCTGCAATTTCCGCGCTCACCCGCTCACCCAAGCTTGTCCAGTTCAGGCGTCTGTCATATTCTCGCCGCGCCGATCGCGCCAACGCCTGATAGGCCGACCGATCGCGCCACAACTCCACCACCGGTGGCACGATGCTCGCCGCCCACCCCTCCAGCGGCGCAAGCAACCCATTCACCCCCGATCGCACCACGCTCGGAATCCCCCCTACATCGCTCGTCAACACCGGCACGCCGAACGCATTCGCCTCGCACAACACATGCCCAAAACACTCCGCCTCGGACGGCAACACCAGAAAATGTGCTGCTTCAAACGCGGCTTCAAGCTGGGCGCGATCGGCGAGTTTTGTGGGGTCGAGCCGTCCCAAATTGTGGATAAAGTCTTGATTACTGGGTGGTTGACAGCCGATGGTGGTTAACCGCGCGGGAATCTGACGATCGCGCAATTGTTCGACCAGCGCGATCGCCCGATCGCCGCCCTTACGCTGCCAATCCGTGCCGATAAACAGCAGATTTAGCGTTTGCCGATCGCGTTTCTCAATGCTGGCGTGAACGGTCGCGATATCCGCCGGTTCGAGATTGCCGCCGAGTTCGATCAAGCGAAACCGATCGCGATCGAACCCATAGGCCGCGATCGCGCCCTCGATCGCCCAGTCCGACGCCAGCAGCGCCCGCCGACAGCGCGTCAAAGCCAGCCGATCCAGCTCCCGAAGCTGACGTCGCGATCGCTGACACAGATCGCGAAAACCGGGATACACATCGAGCAGCGTCGCGTAGGTGGTATCTGCCCAAAAAAAGATCGGTAGATTGGTTTCTAGGTATGAAACAAGGTTCGTGTCCGGCGTGACGATCGCATCATAGGTCGCAGGTTCGCGAGGATCGTCGAAATCGTGACGTGTCGCCGCTAACTTCTGGGCGATTTGGGAGGCATAATCCCGATTAAATCGCGGCTCAGTCCAGGCGAGATAGTGTTCGTGTTGCCATGCGTGAAAGCGTCGGCGAAGTTTGGCACGGCGCGATCGCTGCTCGCGGGTTTTATCGAGACCGCCGATCCGCGTCACCCGGTTGCCCGCACGCTCTAGCGCCTCCGCCATCTTCAGACAGCGACCCCAATGTCCCAGCTTCGCCGCAGGCCAGCGATCGTGCGTCGGGCGATCGGGGTCAAACTCAACGAGAAAAGCGAGGTGCATGGCGAGTTAACCCCAAACTTTAGTAGCACAAGTCGAAAATTGAATGGATCGCGGGAAGTGAGACCTTTGAGGTTTTGGAAGCCTCAAAGGTCTGAAGTCACTGTTGATTATCTTGACCGACCTACACCCACTAAATGCATCAATATGACACATGACTTATCGAAACGTAATTAGACCTGAATGCAACAATAGGGGTCGCATCATTGGCCGAAAAATCACGGCCACGGCGGGCTAGACCAGCTCAATCTACAGGGTGTTCTACCGATTCAACCCATCATCTCAAAATTTCCCCACGCATATTCATGGCAACCACACTTGTTATTGCTCCGTCCCAGGAACCCGATCGCACCAACATCGGCGCTTTAACCCGTACCGAAGAAGGAGACCAAGGTTTCCCCAACATCACCAAATGGGACGGCGGTTCGGTCACCTTCAGTTTTCCCACCGCCGAAACCGTTAAAGCCTACCCCCCCGATCCCGCAGCGCCGACAGCGGAAGTCCTCAGCGAGATCGCGAAAAGTGCCGTTCGTGAGAGCTTTAAGCGACAGTTTGAAGCGGTGATCCCGCTGCAATTTCTGGAAGTGGCCGACACCACGGCGGCGCAAGGTCAGATCCGTGTAGTCGCGGGAAAATTTAGCGGTGATGTGGGCGGTCAGGCAAATTTTCCGGGGGATGCGTCAGACAGTGGCGATGTGCAGCTCGGGACGGATCTCGGCAATACGGGCAGCATTTACGAGGAACTGTATTCAACCGTGATTCATGAATTGGGTCACGCGCTGGGCTTAAATCATCCCGGCAATTATGACGCCGGGTTTACTCCTGATCCGAATGCGCCGGGGCCATTTTTGCCGATCGCGGACGATCACGTCATGAACACGATCATGAGTTACAACGAAAACGAGGCGGACAATGCGACGGCGACAACCTTAATGCCCTACGACATTCGCGCCCTACAGTTTCTTTATGGCACGAATAAAACCTTTAACAGCAGCGACACAACCTACACCCTCAGCCGCAACGCTAACGACTTAGAAAATCCGGCGACGGTTGACATGGGCGCTCTGACCCTCAATCTCGCGGGGAAGCGGACGATCTGGGACGCTGGTGGTAAGGACACCTTAAACGCCCTGGCGCTCCCGGCGGATAGCTACTACTTTGATCTCAACCCCGGTGGCATCCTCACGGCACAAAGCGCCCGCAATGCCAGCAGCTACGCGGGACAGCCCGGTCAAGCCCAGGCGGGCGTCACCTATCCGGTTGATGCTTTCGGTATCCGTCTGGCGTTTGATATGCAAATCGAGGATTTGCTCGCTACGGGGGGGAATGACGAAATTGTCGGCAATGCCTCGGATAATTTCCTGTTCGGTGGCGCGGGGAATGACACGATCGCGGGCAATGACGGCAGCGATATCCTCAGCGGCAACCAGGGAATCGATGTTCTCAGCGGCGGCAACGGCAATGATTTCATCGTCGGTGGGCGCGATAACGATATTGTCAGCGGCGATGCGGGCGATGACCAAATCGTCAGCGGCAATCTTGGCGATGACGTGGTTAATGGCGGCGATGGTAATGATCTGCTGGTCGGCGGTCAGGGTAATGATGTGCTGAACGGGGGAGCGGGCGACGATACGCTGTCCGGCGACTTTGGGAAAGATACGTTGACGGGTGGTGCGGGAGCCGACACGTTTGTTTTGCGATCGACGACCGCCACGACGGAGATTGCCCAGGCGGATATCGTGACGGATTTCGAGGTCGGCAGCGATCGTATTGGTCTGTCAGCGGGTGCGGCGCAGGTGCTCGAAGACACGACCCATAATGGTGTAAGCGGAACACTGATTCGTGATGCCAATGCGGGAAATGCCATCCTGGGCTTCGTGAATAACCTCTCGTCGGCTCAGTTAGCCGGTCAGTTCGTCAGTACCAGTTTCACGTGATGGTTGCGGAAAACCCCACCGGTAGAATGTGCGGCAGTTGTTAGGCTGGATGACAGTTCGGGCTTGATCGGCTGCGATCGGGTGGCACGATCGACCAAAATCCGACGCCGATCAAGCCCCTCAAACAGAGCTGTAACGTTCTCGAACCCATGACGCATCGATCGCCAAGTCCGTTGTCCCAACTGCTGCACTTCGGGCTTCAGTCGCGCTCTCAGTACGTCCAGGCGATCGCGTCGGGCTGGAATCGCGCTGTGGCCTTGCTCGCCGTGATTAATGTTGTCTTGGTCGGTTTTAACGCGACCTACATTTATTGGCGATCGAGCTATTTGGCGCACATCCCCGAGCTGGTGGCGTTCTATGATCCGGTGCGCGGCATTTCGGCGCATCCGGATACGCAGCGCTACCTGGGTACGGTCGATCGCCTGAAAGAGGCGCTGGATGCGGGTGTGGATCTTCGCGCCCCTGAAATTAGCGAACGGTTAGCCGATCTGCGATCGCAAAGCCAGCAGATTATCATCGAAAATCCCTTTGCGATTTCCGGTCAAACCGAAGCCTACGGAAAACTTCAGCAGCAGATCCGCGATCAGCTCAATCAGCAATCAAGTCGTGTGGCCTGGGATGAGTTTTGGAGCGCGGCCTACCTCGAACAGGAAACACCCGAACGCGCGATCGCCTTTTTTGACAGCAAATTACGACCGTTACTAGCGGCAAATTTCACGAGAGAAATTGGCGCTGACGGTGGTTTTGTCGAGCAATTTGGCTGGATCGATACCAGCTTTATTGCGCTATTCGCGATCGATATTCTGTTCCAAGCCCTCTACCGCGCTCGCAAACACCGAGATGTGAGTCCGATCGATGCGCTCTTGCGCCGCTGGTACGATGTTTTTCTCATTTTGCCGATCTATCGCTGGCTACGGATCATTCCCATGACCGTGCGTTTGCAGCACGCGGGGCTGCTCGATCTACGCCGCGTCATCGCCCAAATCACCTACGTTCCGGCGGCGCAATTGGCAGATCGACTCTCATCCTTTGTGCTGGTGCGGTTGATTAATCAGGTGAAAGAGGATATCGAGGCGGGTAAATTGGTGGGCGCGATCGTCAATCCCCAGGAAAACTACGTCCGGGTTGGCGCTGCCGACAAGGTCGAACGCGCGATCGATATTACGCTTCAGCTCGCCCTGGTGCGGATTTTGCCGCAGCTACAGCCCGACGTGGCAGGTCTGCTGCGCTACAACCTCCAAGGCTCGATCGGCGATTCGGCTCTTTACCGTGGCCTGTCGGGAATCCCCGGCATCGCCGCCATGCCACAGGAAGCGATCGATAGTCTAGCCAACATCCTGGCGCAGGCCACCTGTCAAGGACTCGCCGAAGCCTATCAGGACGAAGACGGTCGCGTTCTCTTTGAGGAATTTTCGGACAACTTTAAGCGGGTGTTGCGTGATGAGCTGCGCGACGAGCTGGTACAGCAGGATTTGGAGCAAGCTCTGGTCGAAATCTTGGAAGAAATCAAGCTGAATTACGTCAAAGGCGTGCCTGATCGCGATCCAGAAGAGACGCTATCGGAGGCCGATCGCCTGTTGATGGCCGAAACATTGGCAAGCCCAGCCGCAACCGATTCTTCTGTCCTATAAGCATCACACCGATCCGTGGACGAGATTGCTCAAGCGAAAACCGTTGAGCGCAAATTGAGACTGGTATTCTAGAAGCGACTTCAACTGCTGTGAGCCGATCGCGTCGTGGACATTCCAAAATTTACCGAAGCCAACCATCCCCTCGTCAAAGCTCTGTTTCATCAGAGCGATCGGGACTTGCTCGCGCTCTATCAGCAACATCCCGAAGCGGGCAAGTATTTCACCGCGATTTTTTGCCGCTACAGCGCGATCGTCTATACCCTCGTGCGCCACATGGCCAAATCCCCCGTTCAGGCGGACTACCTATTCGCCTCGATCTGGCGGCATGTGTTCTATGAAATGCGATCGCTGAATCTGCGAGAACAGGACGAGATCAAAGGCGAGCAAGCGACGCTACAAAATTGGCTGATTGATGTGACGGCGATCGCGATTAACCAAAGCGAGCTGCCTCCCGTTGAAGCGATTCACTATTCCCTCGAAACTGCGCCGCCGCCGCTTTGGTGCTATCTCCAGCAAGCCCTGGATGTCCTCGATCCCCTTGCTCGCCTGATCGTCGTCATGTCCCAAACCTTTCGCTGGAGCGAAACGCGGATCGCGGCCTATCTCCAAGCCGAAGGCAATCCGATTTCTGCCGCCGAGGTCGCCCGACGTTTGCCCAAGGCGATCGCCCAGCTCGAAACCACCCTACCGATCGATATTTGCGAAATTTATCTAGGCGTTAGCTCAAACCCGGAAACCCCAGAGACGATCGCCTAATCCATCCGTACTCAATCTCCTGGCGCGGCTCCTGTGCCAATTCCCGATCTGGGACGGCGGGTGATCGCTGGCTTGTCTCACGGTAAGACGATTTCTATAATTCACAGTCAACAACGTAAAGTTATGTGACAATATATCCCCGGCCAGTATCAGGGGTGTCACCCATCATGGACATAACCCCTTATTTTGGATGAAAGTATTACGTAAGTACTGGCTTACATGGTGCGTATTATGTCTTCTTCCTCCCATAGCAGCAGATCAATCAGCCTACCCGATGTTTATTTTCAGGTGTGGGAATCTGGAACGATGACTCTGAGCGCTCGCGCGATTTTGCAGGCGTCTTTGCTCGAAGAACAGCTTAAGGAAGCCGATCGCGCTCTGATCGATCGGCTGCTGTACGCGGTGCGTCAGGGGCTCGTCTCACTGGCGAGCGCCTAGCCGAAACGAATGCTCGCGAATTCGCGTTAATTCATCTCGCTTTTCAGCTCGACACCGTCCACGGTGCTGATTGCTGGCGGCTGTCGCCAGCGTTTTTTCCAGCGGGTTGTGGCTTCGAGGGTCGATCGCGCTTGTTCGTCGCGGCGGCGAGTGCGTAGGGTGTCGGCGCTGTCGGTTCCGTCGGGGTCGCGGTAGGGGATGGCGGCGCGGGTGTGGAGGTGTTCGCGGGCGCGGCGATCGAGGGGTGTGAGAGTGTCGGGGTTCCAGCGGGCGGCGGTTCCGTGGGTGTTGCGGCCAATGGGCGGGGTGGAGCCGATGTGTAGACCAGCGGCGATCAGCGCCGATCGGACGGCGGCGGCGCAGGAGTAGGTCGCGAGGTCACCGTCGGGGGCTAAACAGTGGGCGACGTGGGTTAAAAATTCGACGCTCCACAGTTGGGGGCAGTCGGGCGGGGCGAAGGGGTCGAGAAAAATCGCGTCGGCTTGAAGGTTGGCGTCGCGCAGTTGGGTGATGGTTTGGCGGGCGTCGCCGATGAGCAGGCGGGCTTGGATGATGTCGCGATCGAGGGTTTCAGCGTGGGCGAGGTCGGTGAGGGTTTGGCGGACGGTTTCAGGCCAGGGGTTGAGGAGGTTGGCGGCGATCGCGGCGCGGGGTACGTCACGATCGGCTTCGAGGCCGTACCAGTGAACGCGACACTGGGGATTAATGTGCCAAATGGTGGTGAGAGCGGCGGCGGTGTTGTAGCCGAGGCCGTAGCAGATGTCGATCAGGGTGATTTGCGATCGGTGGGCGGCGCGTTCGGCGAGGCGGGTGACTTGGACAAATTTGGCGTCGGCTTCTTGGTGTGCGCCGAAGTGGCTATGAAATAGCTGGTTAAATTCGTCGGAAAAGAAGGTTTGCGAGCCGTCAGCGGTGGTTTCGAGGCGAAAGCGATCAGGGTGGGGTTGACCGGTGGAGTCGGGCATTGGGGGTCGATGTGAGTCTATATTCAAAGAGCCAATAGAGGGGAATGTATGCCACGAGCAAACGGAAACATCAACAATGGAACATGCCAAAATCCTAATTCAAGAGATCGGCGAATCGGGTTTATTGCACCTTGTACAGGGGTTTTGTCCGCCGGATGTCATTGGCAATGATGCGGCGGTGTGTGCTGTGCGGGATGGATATTCGCTAGTCGTGACGGCGGATATGTTGGTGGATGGGGTGCATTTTAGCGATCACACAACATCAGCCTACGATGCGGGCTGGCGATCAATCGCGGCGAATTTATCGGACATTGCGGCGATGGCAGCAACGCCGATCGGCGTGACGATTAGCCTCGGATTACCACCGACGACGCCGGTGGCTTGGGTTAAGGGATTATATCGTGGGGCGGTGGACTGTTTACAGGTGGGCGGTTTCGATGTGCCGATCGTGGGCGGTGATGTGTGTTCGTCACCGGTGCGGACGGTGTCGATTTCGGCGTTTGGTGAGGTCAAACCCGGATCGGAGCTTCGCCGCGATCGTGCCTGTGTGGGCGATGCGATCGTCATAACTGGTGAGCATGGTCTTTCGCGTTTGGGGTTGGCGCTGTTGCTCGAACCGGAACGGCAGGAGTTACAGGCGATCGGGCAAGTTGATCGCGATCAGGCGATCGCGGCACATCAGCGCCCCCGCCCTCGCCTTGATCTGGTTGAGGTCTTACAGGATTGGCAGGAAGTTGGCGGCAATGGGGACGCGAAGGCGATCGCGGGGATGGACAGTAGCGATGGGTTGGCGGATGCGATCGAGCAAATTTGTCGGGCGAGCGGTGTCGGGGCGGTGCTGTGGCGCGATCGGCTTTTGGGTTTAATGCAGATGAACCTACCGGAGTCGCAGGCGCTGGAGTGGGCGCTGTACGGCGGTGAAGATTTTGAGTTGGTGTTGTGCTTACCGGCGCTGTGGGCGCAGGAGCTGGTGAGTGCTGCCGGTTGCGGGGCGGCGATTATTGGTGAGGTGACGCGATCGCCGGAGATTTTGATGGTCGATCGCCAGCACAAAGAAAAATCGATAATGATCGATCGTCTTCAAGGATTTCAGCATTTTTCACAACCTTAGTCGTTGCTTCATCGCTTGAAATCCGCACAGCTCTCGAAGCTCAAATTTAAGCAATCGATGCGGATGCTTCTCCTTCGAGGAAAACGCCGATTTTACGGAATTTTTCATAACGCAAATTGCGCCGCTCCTCCGGAGTGAGCTGATTTAACACCTGAATTTCCTCAATTAACGCCTGCTTGAGGATTTCCGTGGCTTCGACGGGATGAGAATGCACACCGCCGCTTGGCTCGGGCAATAGCCGATCGAGAATACCGAGATTGCTTAAATCCCGTGCCGTAATTTTCAACGCTTCCGCCGCTTGGGGGCCTTTAGCCGCATCCTTCCACAAAATCGCCGCGCAGGCTTCCGGGGTTGCCACCGTATAGACCGCGTGTTCAAACATCATGATCCGATCGCCAACGCCAATCCCCAGCGCTCCGCCCGATCCACCTTCACCAATCACCGTACAGATAATCGGCACATCGAGGCTAAACATCTCGCGCAGATTGTAGGCGATCGCCTCGCCCTGCCCGAGGTGTTCCGCCTCCAGCCCTGCCCAGGCTCCCGGCGTATCGATAAACGTAATAATCGGCATCCCAAAGCGATTGGCATGTTCCATCAGCCGCATCGCCTTGCGATAACCACCAGGCGAGGCCATGCCAAAATTGCGACGCACATTATCTTTCGTGTCACGCCCTTTTTGATGGCCGAGCATCACTACCGACATGCCGCCGAGGCGACCCACGCCGCCCACCAACGCCGGATCATCGAAACCACCGCGATCGCCATGCAGCTCAAACCACTCATCGGAAATCGCTTGAATATAATCCAGCGTGCTGGGTCGTTGGGGATGACGCGCAAGCTGTAGGCGCTGGGCGGGCGACAAACTCGAAAAAATTTCCTCACGCAACTGTGACGATCGCTGCTCAAGCTGCCGGATTTCCTCGCTCACATCGACATCCGTTTCGCTCGCAATCTGGCGAATTTGTTCGATACGTTTGTCAAGTTCAACGAGGGGTTTCTCGAAATCTAGCAGCATAGTGAGGTAGCGACGATAGAAACAGGCGACAGGAAAATTAGGCCGTGGGTTGGTCGATGGGGACGAAAGCCGAACCGGTTACGCTTCGATACCGGTCAGAATCGGCTTGAAGCCATGCTTGATCGAGACACCACCAATTTTTTCCATCTTCTCAACCGTAATCTGGTTGCGACCCCAGGAAAAATTCGTGTGCCATTTTTCAAATTCCAGCAGCATGGATTCGGCAAAACAGGCGAAGAGCTGACGACCGGGCGCATCCATGTTGACGAGTTGCATTAATGGCCAATCAATGTCGAGCGAGTGTTCAACAATACCGCCCTTAAGCACGTAAATACCCGGTGCTTGAACTTTCGTATCCAGATTTTTGGGATAGCCACCGTCAATGAGAAGGCAGGGTTTCTTCAACGATTCGGCGTCGATTTCAACGCCCTTGGGCATACTCGCAACCCAAACGACGATGTCCGCCTGGGGGAGGGCTTCATCGAGACCCAGGATGCGACCGCGCCCCAGCTCAGTTTGTAGCGCGTTGAGGCGTTCACGATCGCGAGCGATCAGCAGCAAATCTTGAACATCCGTATGGGCATTCATCCAGCGACAAACGGCGCTGCCAATATCGCCCGTCGCGCCACAAACGGCGATCGTCGCCTTGGACAAATCGATCCCGAGCTTGGCGCTGGCCTGCTCGACCTGACGGCAAATAATGTAAGCCGTGTGGGTATTGCCGGTCGTGAATCGTTGAAATTCGAGGCGAATGTTGCGAATGCGTTCGATTTGCTTCAGATTGAAGTTTTCAAAAATAATCGACGAAAAGCCGCCCAACGCTGTGATATCAATGCCGTGCTTTTGAGCATGAGCCATAGCATTAATAATTTTTCGCGTTGCGGCCTTGATGCGACGGGTTGCCAACATTTCCGGCAGAAAGCACGATTCGACGTAGCGGCCTTTAATTACCTGACCCGTGAGGCTTTTAACTGTGATCTCTTGGTCAAGCATCAGCGGAGGAGCCGAGCACCAAAAATCGAGACCTTCGTCTGCATACTCCGGATAACCCATATCCCGAGCTGCTGCCTGAGCGTGCTCTAGGCTAGTGAGATGACCGATCAAACCAAACATGGGCAACTCCGAAACAACCGCGTCCGCCGAGAATCGCCGCCGAGCCAGGGTTAGCTCTTTGCGATTGGTTAACAAACTGTGAATAAAATTTTACGTTACTACAGGAGCGCTCATCGCTCAACTGTCGAAATCTTGATCCGTCTACGTCTAGCGATGCCGTAGAGTGGTAACCCCCCGATCGCCAGACCCCACTATCAGCCACAAAGCCAACAGCGGGGTCAAAGCGTCACGAGTTGTCTCGATATCGGGCACTCAGCGAGTGAAAGCGTACGACAGACTAAGCGCGTAGACCGTGGGACGACATACGCATAATGTCACGGGTGGAAAAACCAATGTTCGACAGGGCTTCACCGTAGGCAATCATGAAGTCTTCGACGAGCGCTTCTTTTTCCATTTCAAGAATGGCCGCATCGTCTTCCACCTGATTGAGCATCTTCCAGATGATCGGCAGATTGACAGCGTTGGCTTTTTCGACGCCCTCTCTGTATTGATCGAAGTTGGCTTTTAGCCATTCTTCACCAAAGTTGAGGTGCATGTACTCGTCCTTGACGACGCCTTCGGTGATTTTGCGGGCGAAGGGATCGGCGACGGGGATGTAAATGTTATAGGCCGCGATCGCGAAGCATTCAATGATCAACGATTGAATGACCAAGCAGGTCGCGATATCTCCTTCAGCCGCAGCGGTTTGGAAGTTGCCGTGAAGCTCTGAAAAATACTCAGCGGCGAACTTTAGATCCGGCGTAACATCGAGGTTCCGACCGCAGGCTTCAAAGCCTTTCTTGTGCTTGTTCTCCATGCGGGAGAGCTTGATCAGTTCTTCTTTGTCGTCCGGCAGAAGTTCTGCCAGCGCGAGGTAGTTATCGAAGGCTTCCTGTTCGCCTTCAATCACGATTGCATTGATGCGGCTATACGCATCTTTATAGGTTTCGGATTGAAAGTCCGTTTTTTGGGGGGCTTCTAACTGCGGCATAAATTTCCTATCTCCTCAACCTCTCGTCGAGATGGAACAGTATATTGGTGGATTTCCTAACAGCTCGACGGTTAGACCGTTAAGCCCTTAGAATCCAAACTCTGTCTTGACACTTAGTCCCACGGCCACGGCCAATGGGGCTTGCTCTTACTGGTTTGACACACTCACCGAGCGAATGCAACGGCGATTTTTAACGTTTCAACGAGATGTGCTACCGGGGTAGTCTAACCTTCTCTCCGCGTTCGTTTTAAGTCTCCGCAATGCCCTATGGCGACTTTTGCTTTATAACTTTACAGGTTTTAACGAAAAGTTGACCAAATTCATGGTTAGCAAGATGCCAAAAGTGCTGTTTCCGCCGCTAGTGTATCGATCGTATCAACGCTTGCGATCGCGGAGAGATTGACGATTCGCCGTCTTCTGAGAGACAAGGGATACGCTACCCTTTTTGAAGATGTCGGAGTTCGCACATTCGCCCGCTAACACGACCTCCTAGAACGCAGACAATTCCATAAAACCGTTATGTTGAATGCCTCGAAGGCTGATTTCGACCCAACCCAGCGAGCGAAAAAAATAGCCTGGGGCGTAACCGTGACAGGGGCGATCGTGGTTCTGTTGCCGCTCGTTATCGTCGCCGGAGTTTCGTTTTATGAAGCGGGATCAACGATTAATTCCCCAGGGCGCTGGACGTTCGGAAATTACACCCGAGCCTGGACGCAGGGGCACTTGGGCTGGGCGTTTCTAAATTCGGCTTTTGTCGCGATTACGGTCACTCTGCTGCAAGCTCTAACCTCAGCCATGGCGGCCTATGCCCTCGCACGACTTAAATTCCGTGGTCGTCAAGGCTTGCTCTTGCTTTTCCTGGCGACCTTGGCGATTCCGCTACAGCTCCTCGTCGTGCCAATTTTTATGGTGCTGAAATGGGGAAATCTGATCGATACCTACGGGGCATTGATTTTGCCCACGGCGGTGAATGGATTTGGTATTTTCCTGCTGCGTCAATATTTTTCGACGATTCCGATCGAACTCGAAGAGGCGGCGATGCTCGATGGCGCCGATCGCTGGCAAGTGTTGTGGACGATTATTTTACCGCTGTCGAAACCGGCGATCGTTGCTCTCTGTTTGTTCTCGTTTGTGGGCGAGTGGAACGATGTGATTAAGCCGTTGGTCTTCACGACGCGCCCGGAGCTGCAAACCGTCCAGCTTGCCCTGACCAACTTTCAGGAGCAGTTTACGAACGATTGGCCGCTGCTCATGGCGGGAGTGACGATCGCGACTGTCCCGATTATCGTTTTGTTTATTGCGGCGCAAAAGCAGTTTGTACGCGGTTTGGCGACGACGGGAACGAAGATGTGATTTAGACGTGATTTAGATGTAATTTAACGGGATAATCCACCGGGCGGAATGGTCTTGCGATTTGACGATTCCGCCTTCTGGTTTCGGGTTGCAGCAACGTTCAGATCGTTTCAGATCGTTTGCCCTACAGCCAGCCGAAGCGATCGCAGAGTAGAGCGATCGAAGCGGCAAATACCGTAATGCCCATCGCCACCCAGGGACTTTGACCCCGTGCTACTGCAAACGAGGTTGCGGCTCCCGCACCCACCAGCGCCGTGACCACAGCACCCACGGGATCACGGTCAGATTTTTTTTGATACATGCTGAAATCCTAGGCTTGTTACGCGATTGAATTGTGTTGTGAACCCAACGCTAACACCCGTTTTGGGATAACTTGACCAGAGTGGGACTCACTCGCAATGAAGCTTTAATGTTTGTTGATTTCCTTGACATCCTCCCCGGCCTGAAGGCGCGGGGATTCCCTAGCAAGCGAACAAACTCAGTTGTTCCACTTCTAGCAGGGTTCGCGTGTGAGGATGAAATACGGGGAAGTACGGGGAAATACACGGGAAATACAAACGACGGAAGAGAAATATGTAAAGGAAATCGATAGACTAAAACACAGCCCATCATCCGCGTTTCGCTGCCATGCTCGACCTCCAGACGATCGCCACAAACTCCGCCTCCGCTCCGACCGATAATTTTGCCCGTCGCCACAACGGCCCCACGCCCCAGGACGTGCGCGATATGCTCGCCGTGTTGGGCTACAGATCGCTCGATGAGCTAATTGATCGCATCGTGCCGCAGTCGATTCGCCTCGATCGCGATCTGAACCTCCCCGCAGCCCTGAGCGAAACCGACGCCCTCGCCAAACTCCAGGCGATCACCCGTCAAAACCAAGTCTTTCGCTCCTACATCGGTCAGGGTTACCACGACTGCATCACGCCGCCCGTGATTCAGCGCAACGTCTTGGAAAATCCGGGTTGGTACACGGCCTACACGCCCTACCAAGCGGAAATCGCCCAGGGTCGCCTCGAAGCCCTGCTGAATTTTCAGACGATGGTGATGGATTTAACGGGGCTGGAGATTGCCAATGCGTCGCTGCTGGATGAGGGGACGGCGGCGGCGGAGGCGATGAGCATGAGCCTGGAGGTGTCGAAGGCGAAAAAAGCGAATACGTTTTTGATCGATCGCGGCTGCCATCCCCAGACGATCGCGGTGGTGCAAACGCGGGCGATCCCGCTGGGGATCGAGACGATCGTCGGGGATTGGAAAACTTTTGATTTTGATGATGTTACGGCGACGGCAACGCCGGTCTTTGGCGTCTTGCTGCAATATCCGACCACGAGCGGTCAGGTCGAGGATTATCGCCAGTTTGTCGAAACGGCGCACGCGCACCAGGCGATCGTCACCGTGGCCGCCGATATTCTCAGCTTGGCGCTGTTAACGCCCCCCGGCGAATTCGGTGCGGATATTGCCGTCGGAACCACCCAACGTCTCGGCGTGCCGATGGGCTTCGGCGGCCCCCACGCGGCCTACTTTGCCACCAAGGCCGACTATCAGCGCAAAATTCCCGGTCGTGTGGTCGGCGTGTCTAAAGATGTTCACGGCAATCCGGCGCTACGGCTGGCGCTGCAAACCCGCGAACAGCACATCCGCCGCGATAAGGCGACAAGCAACATTTGCACGGCGCAGGTGTTGCTGGCGGTGATGGCGTCGATGTATGCGGTGTATCACGGCCCGGTGGGGCTGGAACAGATCGCCCAGGGGATTCACGATCGCACCGTCATGCTGGCGATCAGCCTGGAGCAGTTGGGCTACACGATTCAGACGATCGCCTTTTTCGACACGATCGCCGTCACCGTAGACGATGCGGCAGCGATGATCGATCGGGCGAAAACCCAAAGCGTGAACCTGCGTCTACTGGATACGACGACGATTAGCATCAGCCTCGACGAAACCACGAGCGATCTGGATCTGTGTGATCTGCTCGAAATCTTCTCCGATGAGGATCTATTTATCGATGAGACCGCCGCACGGATTGCGGCCTGTGATCTCCGCGATCGTGCCGCGCACTCCAGCTATCAACTCATTCATCACGACGCCTTTCACCGCACCAGTAGCTATCTCACGGAGCCGGTGTTTAACCGCTACCACTCGGAAACGGAGATGCTGCGCTACCTGTACCGCCTGCAAAGCCGAGATTTATCGCTAACCCAGTCGATGATTCCCCTCGGGTCTTGCACGATGAAGCTCAACGCCACGGCGGAAATGATCCCCGTGACCTGGCCGGAGTTTGGCAAGCTGCACCCGTTCGCGCCTGCCGAGCAAACCCAGGGTTATCGCCTCCTGTTCCAACAGCTCGAAACCTGGCTAGCGGAAATCACCGGTTTTGCGGCCATTTCGCTACAGCCGAATGCCGGGTCACAGGGCGAGTATGCCGGACTGCAAGCGATTCGGGCCTATCACCAGTCGCGCGGCGATCGCGATCGCACCATTTGCCTGATTCCCGAGTCGGCGCACGGGACAAACCCGGCGAGCGCGGTGATGTGCGGCATGAAGGTGGTGGCGGTGAACTGTGACGGCAATGGCAATATCGACCTCGATGACCTCAGCGCCAAAGCGGAGAAACATCACGATCGGCTCGCGGCGTTGATGATCACCTATCCGTCAACCCACGGCGTGTTTGAAGCGGAGATTGCCCAGATGTGCCAGATCGTCCACGATCGTGGCGGTCAGGTCTATCTCGATGGCGCCAACATGAACGCACAGGTGGGTCTCTGTCGTCCCGGTGATTTCGGCGCGGATGTGTGCCACCTGAATTTACATAAAACCTTTTGCATTCCCCACGGCGGCGGCGGCCCTGGCATGGGACCGATCGGCGTGATGGCACACCTCGCGCCCTTCCTTCCCGGTCACCCGGTCACCGATCCCCAGTCGCGTGAGGCTACTGCTACCGGAGCGATCGGCCCGATTTCGGCGGCTCCCTGGGGCAGTGCCAGTATTTTGCCGATTTCCTGGATGTACATCGCGATGATGGGCGCGGAGGGTTTAACCGAAGCCACGAAGCTAGCGATTTTGAATGCGAATTACATCGCGGCGCAGCTCGATACGCACTATCCGGTGTTGTACAAGGGCAATGCCGGACTGGTGGCGCATGAGTGCATTTTGGATTTGCGATCGCTGCGAAAATCCGCCGATATCACGGTGGAGGATATCGCCAAACGCTTGATGGACTATGGCTATCACGCGCCGACGGTGTCCTGGCCGGTGGCGGGGACGGTGATGGTGGAGCCGACGGAAAGCGAATCGAAGGCGGAGCTGGATCGGTTTTGTGCGGCGATGATTGGCATTCGTCAGGAAATCGCGGCGATCGAGGCGGGCAAGAGCGATCGCGCCGATAATCCGCTAAAGCACGCGCCCCATACGGCTCAGTCGCTGATTTGTGGCGATTGGGATCGGGGCTATTCGCGCGAGGCCGGAGCCTATCCGGCGGAATGGACAAAGTTGGATAAGTTCTGGCCGGTGGTGGGACGGATTGATAGCGCCTTTGGCGATCGAAATTTGGTCTGTTCCTGTGTGGGAATGGAGGCCTATCGGGCGTAATTCAAATCGCGGCTGAGACTGGTGAGCTTACCTCGATCGCGTTCTTATCGCGGTTTTCGGCGTGGTGCAATACCGACCCCACAGGCGTGATTCTGTGATTTTAATCGAGCCTCGGATCACAACGCCAGACCAAGCCAGACTATAAGGGCTGGGTTCGACAGGCCACAGACCAACCGGAAAAACTCGTCGTAATTGTACCGGGATGCTGGGAGTCATGATTGAGTTTGCCGAGATTGACCGCAGCGGGAGCCAGCACGCAGAGGTTGGCGTCGGAACGCCAGCGATCGGCGAGATCGTCAGGGGCGATCGCGCCGATCGGGCGTTGGGCATAGTAAGCCAGCGATGGACGCGGATAGGGATCGACGATGAACAACGGGCGATCGGGCGGGGCAATCTCGCGAATTACCGCCGCGACGGGCTTCACCGCATAATTTTCGTTCAGCTCCCACAGCCAGCTATCCGACGTGACGAACGAAATCAGCGAGACGTAGGTTCCCCACACAAGGATCAGCACAAATTGGGAATCGCGACCGGCGACGCGCCATGCGGCTAGCCCGAAGGTCATCGCCAAGCAAAAGATCGTCACCTGGAGATGCCAGGTGAGTAAGGGAGGCTGCTGAGACAGGGTGTTGATCACGTCAAAGCTCAAGACCCCCACCAGCGCGATCGCCAGGGTGGCCAAACCCCAAACCCAGCCGCGCGGGTAACGTTCGGTTAGGGGGATCGGTACTCCAGTGGTGTGGCCGCTTTGCCATAGATCCGCGAGTCGAACCCCGGCGGCGATCGCCAAAATCGGGTACAGCGGCATGATGTACCAGGGTAATTTCGTTTGCATCAGCGAGATGATCAGCCCGTAGCCACCGCCGCAAACAATCAGTAAACGTCCCCAGCCAAACTGCCGATTTTGCCATGCCCACACCATCCCCGGCACGGCAAACAGTAGCCATGGCCAGCCATATTTCAACAGCTCGATCGCGTAGTAGCCCACCGAGCCGCCGTTATTTTCCACGCTGGTCACGAGGCGATCGGCGGCCTGCGATCCCAGATGCACCCGCAGAAAATCATTACCGTAGCGCTGCACCTGCGCGGCATACCACGCCCAGGCCGGAAGGCTTCCCGTCCCGATGCCATACCAAAACCAAGGCTGTCGCAGCAGTCGGGGCGTGTCCCACTGCAAAAAGCCGAACAGCAGACCGCCCAGGCAAATTCCGAGCAGTCCCTTCGTCAGGCACATCGCGCCGATCGCCGCGCCGAGGCCGAGGGAGTAGCGTAAATCACGCCGCGCTCGCAGCGTAAAGCCGATCGCAATCACGAAAAAGAGGACGATCGCCGCGTCGAGCATGGCGAGTCGCCCGTGTCGGATCACCGGTAGCCAGGTCAAAAACACCAGGCTCGTCAGCATCGCTTCCAAGCGTCGCGGCCAGAGTTCACGCGCGATCGTGTACAGCGCCGGAACCGTCAGCGCCCCGCATAACGCGCCCGGTAGCCGCGCCGTCCATTCCTGCTCACCGAAGAGGCGAAAACACAGCGCGATCGCCCAGTGCATCAGCGGCGGCTTGTTCCAGTAGGGCTGACCCTGGAGGGTGGGAAAAAGCCAGGTCAGGGCATGGCGCGGCGCGGTGGCGATTTCGTGGGCGACTTGGGCGACGGTGGCCTCGTCCCAATCGCGGAGGGCGGCGCTACCGAGATTGAGGGTATAGAGCGCGATCGCGGCGATCGTCAGGGAGATCAGCCATCGCCGATCGGCGCGGCGATCATCGCGTGTCGTCCTCGAAAATCGCTGTACCATCTTCACTGTTCTTTACCGGCTGGGTTCGTTTGTCCCATTGTAGGAACTGGCGACGGGTGTAGGGCGATCGTTGTGTGCCGATCTGCGAGTTTGCGGGTTTGTCAAATCAGGATTGACACGCCGATTCATATTGTGATCGGGATAGTACGTGACTTTTTTGGCATCGAAATGATGCAATAGAGAACGGACGAACGACGCGCACTCGATCAATCAACAACCTTATGACGAAATCTACCTTTGATCATTGGGCTGACCGCGCGTGGCGTTGGTGGTACAGCCAAATTAAACCCGCCCCGCTGTGGATTCGGCGCGGTGGCGCGTTTGCGGTGGAGCTGTCGCTGATCGCTGGCAGCGCGATCGTTCCCTACAGTTTGGGGGTTTACGCCCAAGCACGCGAGATTGGTCAGCCCGTCCCGCTGAGTCCGTTGCTGTCGGCGACCCGTGACGGTGTCGCGATCGCCTTTGGAACCGCCTCACGTCAGCCCAACCGCAATGTATCGCCCCTGACCAACTTGTTTTGGACGGGATCGCTGGTTTTGCCGCTGCTCGTTGGCGCGTGGCAGATCTACCGACTGGGGACAACGGGATTAACCGATCCAAAACGCTGGTTTGGCGTGCGGATTATCTGCGAGACGGGCGAACCCTGCGGGATGGCGCGAATTATTTTGCGGGAGGCGATCGGGCGTTGGGGTGTGACGTTCGGGTTGGGCTATGGCTTTTGGCTGACGATCGGTGGTTATGGTAGCGGCGGTCTCTTGCTGGGCATCGTGGGCGCGATCGCTTTGGCCGATAGCCTCTGTGTGCGGCTTGATCGGCTCCATCGCACGCTACACGATCGGCTGTCGGGAACCTACGTCTTGGATATGTTCCAGTACGAGTACGGCTATAGCAGCTACGTGTGGCCGAGCGGCCCCGATCAGACCCACTGGACGCAGGATGATCCCGATGCACCGATCGAGGCGATCGTTTTAGTCGATGATGATCCGTTTGTGCCGCCGCCGGTTCCGGGGCTGTGGCTGTGGATGCGATCGAATCCGATTACGGCGCTGGCGCTGCTGGGCTTATTTGGCGTCGCTCTGTTGCTCGGAACCCTTGCCGGAACTCAGGTTTATGTGCAGCAGCAAACCAACCAGCGCCAGCAAACCGCCCAGGCGAATGAGCTATATCTCAATTTGGTGAATAAACTCACGCCGCTACCGGGAGCGCCGGATGAGCGTAAAAATGCCATTCTCGCCCTCGGAACCCTGGATGACGATCGCGTCCAAACCTTGCTGCTCGATCTGCTTGCTCAGGAAACCGATCCGGTCTTGATCGACGCGATTCAGCAAGCCCTGGTCAGTCGCGGCACGGCCTCGATCGATGGGTTACGCCGCCTTAATCAAGGACTGCGCAACGAACTCGACGCGCTTCAGCGTAGCCCCGCTGATCGTGACCTGGTTGCCCGCCGCCTCCAGGCCACCCAGCAAGCGATCGCCAAAATTGCGATCGGCTACAGCGGCGAGATGCCCGCAGCGGATCTCAGCCGTACTGATCTAGGCCGCAACGATCGCGCCGATTTTACCCTGGTTCTGAGCGGCATCGACCTCGCGGGCAATCGTTTTCGGGGCAGCATTCTGCGCTACGCCAATTTTCAGCAGGCGGTATTTTTCTCGCCCGGTGTGGACGATCGCCCCGGCAACTACGACGACGCGATCACTGATTTTAGCGGCGCGGATCTCAGTCATGCCAACTTCGCCGGAGCGAATCTGCAACGGGTGTGGTTGCGCCAAACGAACCTAATGCGAACGAACTTTAACCAGGCGGATCTGAGCCAAAGTACGGCGATCGGCGCGAATTTCAGCAGCGCCCAGGCGATCGGTGCGAATTTCCAAACGAGCGATCTCGATCAGGCCAGCTTTACGGGCGCGGATCTAAAAACGAGCGATTTTCGCGGGGCGCGGCTCGTGGATGCGACGCTGACTCAGGCGGATCTCGCCGGGGCGCAACTGGAAGAGGCCGACCTGACGCGATCGAACTGGCAGGATGCCGACCTCAGCGGCGCAAATTTATCGGGGGCAATCCTGGCCGATGCGAATTTATCGGGGGCGATTCTCAGCGGGGCGACGATCGCGGGGGCAGATCTGCGCGGTGCGAATTTGGCGGGGGCGGATGTGTCGGCGGTGGACTGGCGACGATCGCGGCTGGCGGGGGCAAATGTTCAGGGGGTGATCTGGGCGCGATCAGCTGATGCGTCGCTGGTGGCGGAGCCGGAAGAGACGCCGTGGTTAGAGGGGGTCGATTTTTCGGAGGTGCGCGGCCTCGATCGCGAGGGGTTGCAATATATCTGCGATCGGGGTGCAAAACATCCCGAGTGCCGCTAACGCCCAAGTCAAAACTTGAATGGCTCGTGGGGAGCGACAAATCGTTTTTTGCCATACAAACCAAATCCAACAAAAAAGACCCCGAATGGCAAACACTCGGGGTCTTTTTTTTTAAAGCTCGAATTCAATTGGTCAAACTAACGCTTAACCATCGCGATCGCATTCAGCACGATCTAGGCTTCCGCGTAAACACTCACCTTACGGCGACTGCGATCCTTGTGCTCGAACTTAACAATGCCATCAATCAGCGCATACAGCGTGTCATCGCTGCCGATGCCGACATTTTTGCCAGGATGAACCTTCGTGCCGCGTTGACGGATGAGGATGTTGCCAGCCTTGACCACTTCGCCGCCGTAGCGCTTCACGCCGAGGCGCTTGGAATTAGAATCGCGACCGTTACGAGTACTACCTGTACCTTTCTTATGAGCCATGATGTCCTCTCGAAAAACGAGCCAAAAATGAATAACACGTTCGCAGCGATCGCCTGCAAATCAGCGATCGGCCTGCGATTTGGTTGAGCGTAAACCTGACGCTATTGTAGCGAGGTTTTTCGCCGCAACTCTCAAGCCAAATCTTAAGCGGTTACCGGGGTTTCCGCTGCTGCTAGCACTTTGCCGCCAACTGTGATGCTATCAATGTTGAAGCGCATGTAGTTCTGACGGTGACCGCGTTTTTTGCGGGTTTTCTTCTTCGGCTGCATTTTGTAGACCAGCACTTTCTTGCTGCGGTAGGTTTGTAGCACCGTACCTTCGATCGTTGCGCCTTCAACGTAGGGCGCACCGACGCTGATCTCGCCGTCGTTGTTGACGTACAGAATCTTGTCGATCGTCACTTTGTCGTCCGGTTCCGCGTCGAGAAGTTCAATCTCGTAGAAACGGCCTACTTCGACGCGCATTTGTTTGCCGCCGGTTTCGATAATTGCGTAGCTCATGACAGATTTTTGGAGATAGTTGCCGTACGGGCAATCGCGCGAGTTAACGTTTCGGAAGTAACTCCCGTCGGCCTCGAAGCGCGACGAAAACGCGATATTTGACGCCCGATCCGAGCGTTGATGTGGCTCTATTTTGGCTGTGTGCTACCCGCGATCGAGCTTGTACAGAAAAATAGCCAGACGCCCATTTTCGGCATCTATTGCCGCAATGTCAACTACCCCGAAAATCTGGCCAGTGTGATCGAATTGGCGAAGATTTTCAGGATGGTGCGGGTCAACCGATTAATTAAGCGGGTTAACGCCGATCGTTGGCCTTGAGCGCCCGTGTCACCATCGCGGCGATTTCGGCTCGCGTCGCGTCGCGGTTTGGCTCGAAGTGCGTCCCCGGCGGCGGCGTGGCGATCACGTTCAGCGTGGCGGCTGTCGCGACAGCGGGTTGCGCCCAGTTGGGGATCTCGTCGCGATCGGCAAACTGACCCAGCGCACTCAGATCGCCCCCTTCCAAACCGAGACCGTTCACCAGCGCTAAAATCGCCTGGAGCCGCTGCACATTCAAATTGGGACCAAAGGTATTTTCGGAGAAGCCCGAGAGGAAGCCGCCTTGATAGGCCGTTTGGATCGATTTATACGCCCAGAACGTTGACGGGACATCGCTGAAGCTGGTCGCCGCTCGCCGCGCACGGGGACGGAAGACCTGGGTGATGAGGGCTGCGAACTGGGCGCGGTTCATTTTTTCCTGGGGACGGAAGGTTCCATCGGGATAGCCGCCGATCAGGTTTTGTTCGCTGAGGTACAGAATGTCGTCCTTCGCCCAGTGGTTGCCGATGTCGGCAAAGCTGAGATTGTCTAAATTATCGAGGCTGACGATGAAGCTGGAGGATGTTTCGGGGAGTTGGCCGTCAATCACGAGGGCTTGGTAGAGCGTGGCAGCAACGTCGGCGCGGGTGGCGCTGTAGCTCGGACGCAGCAGGCGCGGGTTGGGATAGTTCACGACCAAGCCTTTTTCGGTGGCTGCGACGATCGCCGCGATCGCCCAGCCGGGAATCTGACTCTGATCATCGAAGGCCGAGAGCGCCGCCGTGCCGCCGCTGCCGGTCAGCCCCAGACCGCTGACCAAGGCGAGCAGAGTTTGCAGTCGCGTTAAGTTTTGGCTGGGGCGATAGGTTCCGTCGGGAAAACCGGTCAAGAAGCCGAGGCGGGTCGCTTCGGTAATGGCGGAATAGCCCCAAAAGTTGGTTTGCACATCGATAAAGCTCTTCGCGGCATTGGTCAGGGAGCCGTCAAAGGCTTTCGAGATCAGGGCGGCAAATTCGGCGCGGGTGACGGGGTTGTTGGGGCGATAGGTTCCGTCGGGGAAGCCGCTCACGTAGCCTCGCTCGAAGAGGGCGGAGATGAACGGTTCCGCCCAGCTACCGCCGAGGTCGGTGAGGCGGCTAGGGGCGGGGCTAGGTGTTGGAGTTGGAGTCGGGGTTGGAGTCGGAACCCGATCGCTCGCGACAAAATTAATTGATCCCTGGACGGCGGTCGGACTGAGCTGATTTCCAGCGGAGGTAAAAGTGAGCTGGGTGGCGTTGAGCAGATCCTTGCGCCCGTTGCCCGCGAAAATGTTACCGCCGGGGCTTTGGCTCGTGCCGAGGTCGGGGAGGGATTGGGAAATGGCCGATAGACCGTAGTCGCTGTTGTTGCGCAGTTCGTTATTGCGCAGGATGGGTCGCGCGTCGTGGGTGAGCAGAAGACCGACCCGGTTATTGACGATCGCGTTGCCGTCGATCAACGGTGCGGACGAATCGCCGATCGAGATCCCTGTACCGGTGTTATCGCAGCGGTTGCCGCGTAGCGTGCCTTTGGATGTCCCGAGCATCCAAATTCCGTAGGAATCATTGCGGGTAAACGTACAGCCCTCGATCGTCGGTTTGGCACTGCCCGAAATCCGAATGCCCTCGCGCTTACAGCCGGTAAATGTACAGTTGGCGATCGTCGGGCTGGTCGATTCAATCCAAACTCCTGTGCCGCGCGTGGCGGTATTGCTCACCGTCACGCCGCGCAATTCCGCATCATCCTCCACTTGAACCGCGACGGGCTGCATCCCGGCATTGGTCGCGATCGTGCTGCTCCCCGAAATCATAATCCCGCCCCCTTTGCTGCTCGCATTCCCCACCAGCTTGATCCCGCTGGGAATCGCGATCGGGAACATCTCGCCGTTGGCCGCATCGTACGTACCCGTCGCAAGCTGAATGGTTGTACCGGAACTGCTGGCACTCAGGGCTTGGCGAATAGTTTTAAAGGGCTTCGCAGCGCTGCCGTCGTAGGCGTCGTTGCCGGTACTGGGGTTTACGAAGAGGGTAGGCATAGTTACTGGTGCGGTGGGCGATCTTGAGTAGTAGCGATCTGGGGTTGAGTAGCCGAATCGACGGGCGATCGAACAAACAGAAACGAGACAAACGCGACAAATGCGACGCGAAGGCCGTACATTTCGCCTTACGTTTCACTGTAGGCGACCAGCGGGTAGATAGCGGAAAAATTTAGTCTTCCTTATGATCGTGAACACAAGCATAAGGAGCATCCATCCCCTTACCGATGTATCAAACCCGCTACATTGTGGAATCTTAAACCTAAATTCAAAGGTATTTTCAGTGCCTAGAGCTGCCTGTAATCGTCAATAATGATCGATAAGTTCCAAGATTCCGACACTTGCAGCTCTTTCCAGAAAGATCCTCAAAATCCATATCGTTTGTCGGGCGCGATCCCGATCGCACCTTCACAATCCGCCACCGTTCAGAATTTTAATTTTAACGAATGTCTCAATCCACACCGAATTCTATACCTAGCTCTATCGATCGCGCTGAACCTAGTGCATCTAGCGAAACGTCTAGCGAAACATCCACCAAAGCCAATGCAACCAAAAACAACCGATCCGCCCTGTGGCAAACCAAACTTCAAGATCCAACCCTAGTCGCCCTCGCGGATTACACCCCTCGCGACCTCGCCCGCGCCCTACTCGAACAACTCAGCGTCGATGAACGAGACTGGCATCGCCTCAAAGGCGATCGTCGCATCCGCGCTCGGGAACAAGTGGCCGCTGCCCTCGTCTTCATGCTCGCAGATAACAACGACGAAGCACGTCAGCGTCTTGAACATGCTCTTGACTGGATCGATCGTCGCGTCTCCGCTCCCCCTTGCCCCGATCATTCGGCGCGATCGACGACACTCAAACCCACAAAACCACAATCCACACAGCAACTCGAACAAAACTAACGGCGCACACCCTCAACCCACACTCAAAAGACTGTAATACTACCGGCAAAATGATCGCTCATCCGACGAATTAATCGCTGGATTAACGGCCTCGAAGCACGTACAGAATCGAGACTACGCCAAAAAAAAGCAGGCTTCATACACGCGCGACAAGCTTCTTCCCAAGGCGTATTTGCCGCTTCTCCGGATGCCATTCCACAGAGTCGAAGACCTGCTGAAGGATAAACAAACCCCGCCCACATTCCGACGTATCCTCCGGCAAATATCCTTCAATATGTGGCCGACAACAACAGGACGTGAGCGGAATCGTCCCCTCATCGGAGATTGTCCACCAACATCCTTCTCTGTTAATCGAAAACTCGACCACAACCGTTTTACTCGGATCGAGTTGGTTACCGTGCTTCGCAGCGTTGACTAACGCTTCTTGCAAACCAAGGCGAAGTTCAGCGTGGAACTTCTCTGGGATGTCTGCGAGTAGCACGTCGATTACCGGGCATAGATAAAGCGTGGATGCAAAGCTAAGTTTGCCGATCGCTCGCTTGGAAGGCAGGGTTGGAATTGCCATTACCGAAAAAAACATGGAAGTCTTAACCTAATCCAAATCGATTAACCGTGTTTATCCAACGTGGCTATCATGGACAAACCCACAGCGAAGCTGCGCGAAGCTTGAGACCATGGCTGACATTTAACCGCGTTGTTTAACGTCGAGATACACATTGTTTGACGTCGAGAGACCGAGAAGCAGATCTCACTCAGCGTTGTAACTCTTTGATTCCGAACTTAGTTGCTTAGCGATTTTGGACACGGTAAGAACCTCAATACGGTCAGGCCATGCAGGAGGTCGAGACCCTGGCTTAAATATTTGGCTAAAAACTTTGCTCGGGACTGTGTGGACTAACTCATAATGCCAGGATTTTGTCTGGTAAATGTCTGGGTTTCATCAGGATTTTGGAGATTGATGGCCATTCTCTGCTTACGCTGATGTCTTTATCAGTGTAGCGAATATGGGCTACGGTCTGTTAGTAACTGTCGATTCAGTCGTTGGATCGGTTGACCTTACGCTGTAAACGTAAGTGTGGATATTAATGGGTTAAAGTCGGCTGGCGCTTTGATGTTAAGCACCTCACTATTTTAACGACCATAATCCCGGAGAATGCTCTCATTCTGGTTTTTATAGCATGTCTGTAATAGAGGGGAGTCGATCAATCAAGCGAAATTTTAAGGTTTGTCGCGCTTTATTTCGGAAGTATTTCAGGTTGTGTTTCACAAATCTCTGAGTTTTTGGTTTTGTTCCGTGCTGTTGGGAACATCGACTTGGCACAGCCCCATGGTCTAAATTGAGACTCAAGAATTCCTTCAGTACGTTAAGCCCGTTGGCCTAGGAGTCAGGTGTTTGTCAATCAGCTTGGATAATTGAGGCTTGCATCAAGGCCAGATTCTCGTGATCGATCGCCGCGATCGCGGTTTATACCAATCCGATCGCCACCTAGACCTCTGTGCTGGCCTCCGTCTTGCTGTATCGCTACAGGTTAATTTTTAATAATGAACGTAAGTTCAAGTTAAGCCACTTGGCTCAGAGAATGCGTGGACCCACTTGAGTGCATCACATTTCGCCCGTAGCGCTGGTATTTTGCCAGTTCAAGGGTCTTCGCCCCCTTCGTCGAAACCTGATTTCTAAGTCGATGTCAGCGGTCTAATGACAAGTGGCCGAAATCGTCGCGATCGAGAGGCCGTTTACTCTCCCGCCCGGTCTTGCGTTCAGCGCTCTTCCCGGAAACTCGCGGAGCCATTCCGAATGAAATGTACGGTGTATGCACCCATGGTTGTAGTCCGGGAGAGGGATTGAGGGAGAGGGCGGACATGTATCGCTTGTCAACGACCGGTGTCTACACCGTCGCCAAATGAAATAGGACTTTAAGTCTATCCATCTAGGGGCTGTCATTAATTAAATTTCCAGCGCTTACCCAGCAAGGGTTACAGCCCCTTGTTTTTTGTTGGGTCGGACGTTTAACAGCTTGCCCGACAAGGGTTCTACTACCAATTGATGACACGCCCTAGAATAGTTCTTGGTTCAAGGTGCCTATGTTCCATTTGGTTTGTGTCCAATCCTAGTCTCCGTTCACAACGCCCCGTCAGTCAGGTATCTTTACTCATGCAATTTAGCGTTGTCATCACGACTTACAATCGTCGTTCGCTGCTTGAACGGGCGATCCGATCGGCGCTGAATCAGTCACTAGCCGCAGAGACGATCGTCGTGGATGATGCGTCCTCTGACGATACCCAGGAGTATGTTACGGCGCTTCAAGCCCAGCTCGCGCAGATGGGCGATACGCGCCTGGTCTATCATCGCAACCCGACGAACCTCGGACATTCACGTAGCGTTAATCTGGGGGTCACCTTGGCTCAGGGTGAGTGGGTGAAGTTTCTCGATGATGATGATTACCTTGCACCCAGTTGCGTGAGAAGCATGGCCGAGGCGATCGCACAGCATCCCAACGCAGTGATCTGTTCCTGTCAAGCGGCGCAGGTTGATGCGCAGGAATTTGAGATTGAACGCACGAACTCGACCGGACCCGGTAAAGCTTTTTACATTCCCCAGGAAGATATTCATTACGGCATGTTGCTCGAAGTCGTTCCCTTTGGGACACCGGTACAGGTGGCGGCGAAGCGGTCTGCGTTTCTCGATTCGGGCGGTTGGGACTCGGATTTTGATGGCAATTGCGACGATATTGATTCCTGGATTCGGATTGCGCAGTTTGGTGATGCGGTCTTTCTCAATCAATGTCTGGTGTTTCGGACGGTGTGGGAGGGGTCGTACAACCAAACGTTTTCGATCACTCGACGTTTGGAAACTAACGTCCTGATGAAACGCAAGATTTATCCCCTCGTCCATCTGAAATACCGATCGTATTTACCCAAGCTGGTGGATGTCGATCGCTATCTGCGGCTGCATTGGGGGCTGGTGGCGATTCACTCGGGGCATCCTTGGGTCGGCTTACGGACGATGTTATCGGCTTGCACGTCGCTGGCGGCTTGGTCGCTACTGGCTCGATCGCTCGTTTTTCGTCAGAATCCGTGGCTGGTCAACAAAACTCATATCAGCTCCCCTGCGACTCACCCGCAAAATCTCGATGCTGAGATCATGAATTTATCGGATTTATCGACGAGTTTCGCCGCTCGCTACACCACGAACCCGTTTACCAGTAAATCGCCCTGGAGTTTTCCGAACTCTCCTTCGGCCTCAGAGCCGTCGCTGAACTCACCGCCCGCCCGCCCGATCGAACCCGAGTCGTTAACGTCTGATCATCCAGACCTGAAGTTTCGCGATCTCCGCAATCACATTCGTCTGCGTAGTCTATCGCGTGCCTTGCTGTCGGGAAACGTACGTTTTGTGATTCATTTGTTGAGATCTTTCTGTGCAGAGTACGGCCAGCGCAGTTTGTCGAGGCTCTATCCTGCAACGCCGCCAGTCACCAAAATTCCGATCGCGTCCAGCTCGCAGCACCATTCCAATATTGCGGTTAGCATTCTCAAGCGTATTCGTTACCGCGAGAGTAATGTCGGCCAGCCGCTCCAATTTGCGAGTTTGCGTCGCTACCTGCGGTTGCGCTGGGCGATCGCGGCCTTTAAGCAGGGCTATTGGCTCGCTGGAATGCGGGTCGTGTTTCCGGCACTATTGTCGATCCGCGCCTGGAAGCATTGGTTACACCTAATTCAGGTCAACCAGCTTCACACCCAAGAGCAAGCGATTCGCCAGATGTTTTTACAGGTGCATCGACCGCTCTCTTCGTCGTCGATCGAGCCGATCGAGCCAGATTCGTCTTCGCCCTCTGGTCAATCCGGTCAATCCGGTCATTCTGGTCAGTGAGTCTGCGTTTGCCTTGGTGATCAAGGGAATCTCCGCACCTTTAGGCCGGAGAGGATGTCAAAATGGAGACGAAAGACAGCGATCGCTCTCTGAATGAAAAGCTGAATCAGGCCGAATGTAGCTTCATCAGTGAAGTGATTCGAGTCCGTGTGTCATTGATTGGCTTGACTGCGCTTTCCTTTTCCGCCTCGGGTGCCACTTGCTCATCACTCTGACGGCCATGTTTTCGGTCGATGTCTATGACTTATTGCGTCAACCCTGACTGTCCCGTTCCTGAAAACTTAGATTCCGCCGATGTTTGTGCCTCCTGTGGTTCGCCACTGCTCTTAAATCAGCGATATCAACCGATTCGCGTTCTGGGTCAAGGTGGCTTTGGTGCGACGTTTATCGCACGTAATATGTCGCTTCCCGGTAAGCCCGTGTGTGCGGTGAAACAGTTGCGCATCGCCTCGGTGAATCCCCAGGCGATCGATCGCGCTCGTCAACTGTTCGAGCGGGAAGCGACCACCCTGGGCAAAATTGGCAACCATCCCCAGGTTCCCAGTCTGCTGGACTATTTTGAGGATGAGCGTCAGTTTTATCTGGTGCAGGAATACGTCAAAGGCTGGACGCTGAAGCAAGAGGTGAAGCGATCGGGCCCCTTCGACGAGGAAAAAATTCGTGCGTTCCTGATCGAAACCCTGACGTTGCTGAAATATTTCCAGTACCAGGAAGTTATCCATCGCGATATCAAACCCGCCAATATCATTCGGCGGAGTATTGACGGTCATCTCGTTTTTATTGATTTTGGCGCGGTGAAAGACGAGGTCAGCCAAACGATGCTGCTGAGCGATGAAAATAATCCGAATACGGCCTTTGCGATCGGGACGCCGGGATTTGCCCCGCCGGAGCAGCTTGGGATGCATCCGACCTACGCCAGCGATATTTATGCCCTAGGGGCGACCTGTTTATTTTTAATGACGGGTCAATCGCCGAAGCGTTTTAGTCGCGATCCCAGGACTGGCGCGATCAACTGGCAGGAGCGGATTCCTCTCTCTGATGGGCTGGCGGCAATTTTGGATAAAATGCTGCAACCCCAAACCGCCTCGCGATATTCTGCCGCTGCGTTAGTCATTAATGATCTCCAGCGTCTCAATGCCCAATTAACGATCGCCCCGCCGCCGCCGCCCACTCAACCCACCCCGGCTCCGGAGCCGATCGCGCCGCCGCCCATTCAACCCGTCAATCCCAATCCCCCATACTCCGGGAACTCGTTCACCGATATTCCTCCCTCCTCTGAGCCAACCCCAGCCGCTCGATCGCCGCGCCAACCGAGTCGATCGCCGCGTTCCGGCAGTCCAGCGAAAAAGTGGAAGTCTTTAGAGCAGCTTCATGCTGAACAAAATAGCGATTCATCATTTGACAATGGAAATAGCGACATGCCGCCGCTCGATGCCTCAAATTTAGCGGCGGCGCGTTTCCATGTGTCGTCCTCTAGCTCGCGGACGAGCTTTAGCGGCAAAACGTCCGATGATGAGCGCGTAACGGTGCGATCGCTGTGTCGTGCTTACAGTCAGGGTCATCGGGATTTCGCGAACTGTAATCTTAGCGGTGCGGATTTGCACGGAATTGATCTCTCGGAGATTAATTTCAATGAATCGAAGCTGATCCGGACGAATCTGAGCAGCACGAATTTACATCGCGCGGATCTGAGTCAGTCGGGTTTGTCCCAGGCGAATTTTCGTGATGCGAATCTGACGGGGGCGTTTCTGAGTTATGCCAATCTCGCGGGGGCGGATTTACGCGGGGCGAATCTGAGTTCGGCGCATCTGAGCTATGCCAATTTAAACGGGGCGAATCTGGGTGGGGCGAATCTGACGGGGGCGCGGGTGACGCCGGAGCAGCTTTCCCAGGCGAAGACGAATTGGCGGACGATTATGCCGAACGGGAAGCGGGGTTTATTTTCCTAGGAGTTTGGGATCTTAGGGGTTTGGGATCTCTAGGATTTGCGATCGAAGGCGTCGCGGAGGCCGTCGCCGATGTAGTTGATGCTGAGGACGGTGAGGAAGATGGCGAGGCCGGGAAAGAGGGCTTGATAGGGGGCGATCGTGATGTGGTTTTGGGCGTCGTAGAGCATTCGCCCCCAGGTGGGGACATCGGGCGGGAAGCCGAGGCCGAGGAAGCTGAGGGTGGATTCGGTAACGATCGCGCTGCCCACACCAAGGGTCGCGGCAACGATAACAGTGCCGATGATGTTGGGCAAAATGTGGACGAAAATCAGGCGTAGGGGCGTGGCTCCGAGGGCGCGGGCGGCGGTGACGTAGTCCATCGATCGCGTGGTCAAAAATCCGGCGCGGACGAGGCGGGCGACGGACATCCAGTTGAGGCCGCCGATGAGCAAAATCACGAGGATAAAGATGCTGCCTTCGGGGCCAGCGATCGCGCTCAGGCTATCGCGAAACAGGTAGACGACGAGGAGCAGGAGCGGCAGTTGGGGCAGGGAGAGAAACAGGTCGGTGAGGCGCATCAGCAGGGTATCGATCGCGCCGCCGTAGTATCCGGCGATCGCGCCGATCGTGGTTCCGAGGCTGATGGCGACGCTCATGGCGGCGAGACCGACGGCGAGGGAGATGCGTCCGCCGATCAGGATGCGGGCGAGTTGGTCTTGGCCGAGGTCGTTGGTTCCGAGTGGGTGGGCGAGGTTGGGGGGCAGGCTCGATCGAGCGAAGTCGATTTCGCTGGGTGAGGTGTGGTAGGCGATCGGGCCGAGGCTGACGGCGATCGCGATGATCCCCAGGACGATCGCGCCGAGCAGGGCGGTGCGGTCTTGGCGGAATCGTTGCCAGATGTCATGCCAAAGCCCGCGCGGGGTTTCGTGGCCGTTGGGGTGGGTGGCGGAGGAAACGGGCGCGGGCATGGGTTGTCGGGGGCTATGGGGTGGTCGCGAGGGCTAGGTTGCTATGGGTCGCGATCGGTAGTTGCAAGAGGAAACAGACTAGGGGCGGATTGAATAGCACAGACGAACCGCGCCCTAGCGGTGTTAAAACTGAAAGCCGCTTTTATATTAATTCGATTTGGTGAGATTGGGCTATTTTTGGTGATTTTTTGGCGGTTGGTGGAGATTAAGGAAACCGCAGGAGCCGATCGCGTTCGGTTCCTGCGGTTTGGGTTTATGGCTCGATCGGGTTTACCAATCGGTTATGTTTCGTTTGGCTCGATCGAGGGTTTTGTTGTTGTTGGAATGAGTGGGTCGCGAAGGGGAAACGCAGCCTTTTTTGGTAGGGTGTGTTGCGGCCACGGTCAATTATGGGCAACATTGCCAATGTGGAATGGCCGTAACGCACCAAGGATATGGCGGGGAAGGGCGAACATGGTCGCGGTGCGTTTTGGCGGCGATCGTCGATCGTGATGTTCGAAGATTTTTTGAGGCCAAAACACACCCTACGAGCTATAACTTAGATAGCGACTGCGCCGGTCAGAGCGTTACCGAAGTCAACGCCACTATCCGGAGACAGGACAGTAGCAGGTGTCGTACCACCAACAACTGCAACGTTGCCATCAAGCGGTATGGTCGCTGCATCGATGAGCTTCGGAGTTGCAACACCCCACCAGTTTCCGGACACATTCGCATTTGCTGTCGGTGCAACCTGGAAGTAGACGCCTAGACCACCGATGGCAACGACATCGACAAAATCGCTGTCATTCGCTTCGAGCGTACGGTTGTTATTGCTATTGATGGCTGCCGCAAAGTTATTGCCTGAGATTGTCAGCACGTCTGCGGGAACAGTAGCAGCACTGTTGACACGTACACCGCCACCCGTGTTCTTCCGTAGGTCATTGGTCGAAACATTAACACCGACCCCATTGGCTTTGAGATCGAAGAACTCTGAATTGAGGAGCAAGATGCCAGCTTCTTCAGTTGTAACGTCGGTCGCACCTGTTGCTGTTGCATTACCACCAGCACCCGTAACCTTGTTACCTGAAATGTTTACAGGACCAGTCAGAGTGATAGCAGTTCCCGCGTCTACAGCGATACCAGCTCCCCCGGTTTTGTCGATGGTATTACGGGAAATCGAAATACCATCAGAGGCGACACCTGTGGTGGTTAATACATTAATGCCGCGATAAGCCTTCGACATTAATTGGATAACATTGTTGCTGACGGTTGCTTTTGTGGCAACGTTACTGAGTTGGATACCGTGAGCAGTAACATCGTCAATATTCTGGATCGTGTTACCCGAAATCGTGACCGAATCAACTAGGTCAAGATCGATCGCCGTTGCTTCCAACGTATCGAACAAATTCCCCTTAATCGTCAGCTCAGTAGCAGCAACCGTCGCTGCGATCGGCGAATCAAGCTGGTTCTTGAAGATGTTGTTCTGAATCGTCAGCGCATCAACAATGGTCGAGATATCGACGACCCCGTCCGTATCGAACGTGAAACCATCAACCGTCGCGCCATCTGCACCCGAAACGACATTCATGAAGCCCGTCAGACTGGCTTCAGCCGATCGAGTACCCACACCCGCGATCCCCTTCGATGGACCATTGAGCGTCACATCTTTATCAAGATTGACATCCTCCGGATAGATACCCGCACCGACCAGAATCGTATCCTGACCCGTACCATCACTGATATCCAGCGCATCACCGATGATCGTGTCATTCATGGCATTTTCGACATTGCCATAGACACGAATCGTCGATTCCGCACCCAAATCAGTGGCGATCGTCACATCCAGATACTTCACGCTATTCAGCGCCGTCGCACCCGCCGCCGTCAACACCAGCTTACCGCTCGTGTCCACCGTGATCGGATTCTCCACCGTCGCACCACCATCACTGATAGCGCCCGTGATCGAATAACTTTTCGCCGTCGTCGAAGTCACCTGACCGATGAACGAACCCGCCGCGTCCGCCACCAGCAGCTCCGCACCAATTAACTTCGGCGCAGCACCCAGATCCGCAGCCGCACCATCATTAATCGTCACCACCGCCGCTTGGATATCGCCAAGAACCGCGCCATTCGTCGGGCTTTGCAACAACAGACTGAAGGTTTCGCTTTCCTCAAAAACGTTAACCGCACCATCCGACGGTAACAACACCTCGAACGTCTTCGGCCCCGTTTCACCATCACCCCAGCTCAGGACACCGTTTGACACCTCGGTGTAATCCGTCGCCGCTTCCGCCGGACTGTTCACACCCGCAGCGGTGTTATAGCTGACCGTGACCGCCCCCGAGCTACCGCCCGATCGTTCCACCGTAATCGTCACCCGGTTGGGCGACGGCGACCCGGCATCTGCTTCCTTGCCGCTGTACTGTGCGCTGGAAAACTGGATGATACCCGCATCACCCGGCGTCGCCGTTTCCGACTTAAAGTCCGTCGCGTCGATATCCGTAACACCATTGACCACCGCGAGAAACTCGCTCGTGACCTTGTCCTGAATGATGGTGTTGCCCTGGTCTTTCACAAACGTCAGCTCATCAAACGTCTGTTCCTCCGTGAGCTGGATTTTATCCTCGCCCTTCACGAAGTCCATGATCTGATCCGCGTCCGCCGTCAGCGTACCACCGGTGGTCGAACCGTCCGCATTACGCCCCATGATGAACGTGTCCTTGCCGGAACCGCCGTAGACCACATCGCTGCCGATATCGCCCGAAATCACGTCATCACCCGCTTCGCCGTAAATCACATCCTGGTCTTTACCACCAAAGAACGTGTCGTTACCCGCGCCGCCGTACAGCGTGTCATTCCCCGAGTTACTGCCGATCGCGTCGTCGCCATCGCCGCCGTACACCACATCGACACCGAGATCGCCGTGGAGGTAATCGTTACCCGCACCACCGATCAGAATGTCATCATCTTTACCACCGAATAGCGAATCGTCGCCGTCGCCACCATCGAGTGTGTCAAGACCCGTATTGCCGAAGAGCATGTCATTGCCAAGGCCGCCGACGATACTGTCATTGCCATCGGATGCGGCAATAATATCGTCGCCAGTTTGGCCGTCAATGATATCGTCAGCGGTCAAATCGGGAATTGTACCGTTAATCTCAGCGCCGGGGATGATTACGTCGGCGGTTAGAGAACCTGTAATATTTGCCATGTGTTCCTCCACAGGGGTTGCGTTAGTCGCATTGGTAGAAAACACCCGTGAAGATTGCCGACTCGGCGACGACCTGGCTGGTTTGAATCAGCGACGATCGCGGCGATCGATCTAAATGCTACTGAAAATGTAAGCTCAAGAAATCGATTTAATGCCGTTTAAGTTTGAGACATTTCGCGATTTTCATGTATGAGTCACATGTTGTAATTAGAGACTTCGGACTTGTGGATTAGGTTCCCGAAAAATGTCTTTTTAAATTCAAATAAATCGAATTTATTTTAAACAGACAAATCTCAGTAAATTTGCTGTATCAGAACTTCAAAAAAATATCTTAAAAAAGCAAGATAGGATTCGATTTGAATTCGTGATTGCAGCATGAAATTTGTAAACTTCACCACTCTAAGATATTTCTTCGGTGCTGCACCTCTGATTCCGGAGTGTTTTTTGGAATGCCGTGATTTGCTTACGGTAAATCGATGTCTCCCGCCGCCAATCGCGATCGCCACTTACGCCAACGAATCGACGATCGTGATCACCGCACCTTGCCGATCGCCCAGCACCGCGCCATTCGTCGCCCGCTCGATCATCAAACCAAACGTCTCATTCGGCTCAAAGATATTCGCCGCGCCGTCCGACGGCAACAGTAAGTCAAACGTCTTCGTTCCCGTCTCCCCATCCGCCCAACTGATCACGCCGTTATTCACCTCGGTGTAGTCGCCCCCGGCAGCGGCGATCGTTCCGCGACCCGCTGCGGTGCTATAGGTGACCGACACCGCGCCCGTAGCGCCGCCCGATCGCACGGCTGCGATCGTCACCCGCTCGGGAGACACCGCACCGGCCAGGGCTTCGCGCCCGGTATAGGCGTCACTGCTGAGGGAAATCGATCCCGCAGTGCCGGGACTGGCGATTTCATTGACAAAGTCGGTGATGTCGAGATCGGCGACACCGGAGACGATCGCCAGGTAGTTGCCCGTGATGCTGTCGCGGACGATCGTATCGCCGTTATTGGTGGCAAGCGTGAGGTCGCGAAAACGTTGCCGTTCGGTGAGGAGGAAGCGATCAACGCCGCGCGTAAAGTCTGTGATCAGGTCGGCATCCTCGATCGTTGCGCCGCCCGTGGTCGAACCGTCAAAGTTACGCCCAATCACGAACGCATCCATGCCGCTGCCGCCCGTCAGCACATCGCGATCGCTGCCGCCATCGAGGTGATCGTCCCCCGATCCGCCCGACAACACATCACGACCGCGATCGCCCCGTAGCGAGTCCTTGCCATCACCGCCGTAAATGGTGTCATCGCCGGAGCCACCGAAAATGGTGTCATCTCCCAGTTCGCCATGCAGTTGATCGTTACCCCGCTGCCCGAACACCATGTCATGATCCTGACCGGCATAAATCACGTCATTGTCCGCGCCGCCCGAGAGGGTATCGCGCCCCTGATTGCCGAATAGCAAATCGTCACCATTGCCGCCGTCGATGCGATCGGCGCTCGTCGAAGTCGCGATCGTGTCATCACCATCGCCGCCGCTGACATCGTCAACATTTCCGAGCGCCAGGAAGCGATCGTCAAAGGTCAGGTCTGGCAAGATGAGATCGGATAAATCCGTCCCTACGATAGTGGTCATAACTTAAAGGGTTCTCCACGGTGAAATATCGAGAGTAGTGGTAGAGACCTGAATCATGGCTGTGTCTAATTCACGTCATCAAGCTGTCGAATATTGACCCTCTGAAGTCCGAGGATTGATCGAGTGTTCGTTTTGGCAATCTCGAAATTCAAGTCCAAATCTAAGCTTAAAATCTAAGCTCACAATCCAAACCCAAAATCAAGCGCCATGGCTAAAAATCAGGATTATCGGGTTGTTTTTAGAGTTTATAAAGACGCTGAGGATTAAGACTCTCGTTTGATGTTTATGTTCCGGAAAGAACGTTGTTTTTTTGGATTTCTTTGTTGATAATTTCTGTTTATTTTAAATCCGAATAAAATCCTATAAATCACTTAAAAAATAGCATCACAGCAAAATAACCGCAGAGAATTTTCTCGCGATTATGTTTGTTGAGATTTAACGCAGCTCTATGTTTTGAGCAGCCGTGAAGATGGTTTAACTAACGTGCTGAAGGTTGTGATGTTGTGCTGAGTTTTGTGTTGGGCTTTGTACTTGATCTTGGAGCTGTTCCTGCTGTTTTTTAATTTGGAAGGCGCGACCGAGACTGTCCATCGCTTCTTGGTGTTGATTGAGATCCGAGAGGAGACGACCCCGGCTATACCAGGCGTCGCATTTTTCGGGGTCAATGTCGATCGCCCGTCGATAGGCGATCGCCGCTTCTTCGAGTCGGCCTAGCTGTTCGAGTAGCCGACCGCTCGCCAGCCACGCATCGTAAAACTCGGGTTTTTCTTCGATCGTCCGATCAATGCATTCGAGGGCGGTGGTGTAGCGCCCGAGCTTTTCGAGCAGTAAGCCCTGGTTGTAGGTGGCGTCGAGATTCTTGGGGTTGAGCTGAAGGACTTTGTTGTAGGAGGCGATCGCGGCGTCGTAGAGCTGGAGATGTCCCAGGGCTGCGGCGCGGTTAAACCAGAGTTCGTAACGGTTCGGATCGTGTCCGATGGCTTTGTCGTAGGCGGTTAGCGCTTCCTCCTGGCGCTGCATTTTGCTGAGGACGTTGCCCAAATTAAACCAGCCTTCAAACTGTTCGGGGTCGATCTCGACGGCGGTTTCGTAGCAGTGGAGCGCTTCGTCGTAGCGCTGGAGTTTGCTCAGGAGTGCGCCGCGATTGTGCCAGGTTTCGCGCTCGTTGGGGCGGAGCTGAATGGCGCGATCGTAAGCCAGTAGGGCGTCATCGTAGCGCTCTAGCCGTCCGAGGGTGTTGGCGCGGTTAAACCAAACTTCGTATTTGTCGGGCTGGCGTTCGAGGGCGAGATCGTAGGTATCGAGGGCTTCTTCGTAGCGCTGGAGCCGTCCGAGGACGCTGCCCCGTCCGAAGAGGGCTTCGATCTGGGTGGGGTCGATCGAGAGGATGCGATCGTAGGTTTTCAGGGCTTCTTCGTATTGCTGTAAGCGGACAAGCAATCGCGCCCGTTGTAACGCCACCTTGAGATTGCCCGGTTCGCTGGCGAGGGCGCGATCGTAGCTGGCGATCGCTTCGGTGAAACGCTGAAGCTGCGCCAGGGCATAGGCGTGCTGGCTCCACAGATGGACGTTGCTGGGCTGGAGGCGTAGGATTTCGTCGTAAAAGGTGATGGCCTCCTCGAAGTTACGCTCGCGCAGGGCTTTCTCGGCGCGAACTTTGTAGGCGTCGATCGGGATCGGGATGTTGTGTTCGTGGATCGGTTCGATCAGTTGCTCGATGCGCTGGGTGATGGCGTGGAGGCGATCGCGCAATTCCGGCTCAAAAACGTCGAAGATGGCCTGAGGCGTTAACTTTCCCAGGCTATCGATCACACGATTTTTGACTTCCGCGACCTCCAAGGCTGAGGTCTGGATTTGATGCAGGCATTCGTTACGCACCCGCTCGATTTGCTTCATGTCATCGAGCTGCTTTTCGATATCTCGCGTTAGACCCGCGACCCGTTGATCGAGATCCTGGTGCGCGGTTTGGGTGTAGCCTTCGAGCTGTTGCAGCATGGCCTGTGCCCGATCGTTCGCCGCTTGGATTTGGCCTTCGAGGTCGTCAAGCTTGTAGAGGTGGGCGCGGACTTCGTCGGTGAGCCGATCGACAATGCGTCGCCGCAGGATGGCAAAGACGATCGCCATGATCGCCGGAGTAAGGGCAAGATTCACCAAGATGGCATACACCCAGGGTTCCGACTGGAAGGGCATCACGGTCGAAACATCGGCATAGCGCAGAGGTAAACCCCGATCGAGCGTTGGCCGTGAGCTGATCGATTCGGGCGTTCCGATGGTGGCAGCCGTTCGCTGGTGATCCGCAGTCTGCTGATGCTGCGGGGTGTTGACCGTTGTTGGGGCACTCGATGTCTCGTGCGGTCGCGCGATCGGGGTATCGGTCGCGGCTGCGGGTGCTACGAGGGTTGCAAGTGCGAGAAGAGCTGTCGGATGTGCCATAGTTCCTACCACCGAGGAGCGCGAATGCGAATGAATGCTGGGGATATTTGGGAATGCCTGGAATTCCTGAGATAAGTAAAGTTCGATGCAAGTCGATGTCAGTCGATGCCAATTGAACCCAATTGAACCCAATTGAACCCAGATTAATGTCAGTGGATGTCAGTGGATGTCAATGGATGCAGAGTGCCGAGGCTACACGTGATATTTGTTCATACGCGATCGTTGGCCTCTATCCGGAATAGACCGCCGGGGAATGGGCAATTCGTGACGGTCTGAGGGGCATATACGATACAGACAGACGCCGTTGACGGGCTTCAACCTAGGAAAACTCGGCGGTATATACAAGTCTGTGTATAAGTCTGTGTACAGTCGATGTCACTCGGATTAGAGGATTAGGTGCAATGGAACGCGAGGATTTGCTGGCTCTGGCGCAACAGGGCAACACGAGCGCGATCGCGGCGCTGCTAAATCAACAGTTGAAATATCGCGGGATGCATTGCCGAACCGTGTTGATCGATCAGGTGCTGCATGTGGTGGTGTCGGCGGAGGGGGAAACGCCCGATCGCGGAGCAACGCTGGAATTTTTACGCGCCAAGATCATTAACCTTGATGTGGAAAATCTGATTCGTGTACGGCTGTATGGCCTTGCGCCGGATGCGAAGATCGACGCCAAAATTGCCCCGTCGATTATTCCTGATCATCCTCGCTGGACGCAGGAATTTGCCGTAGCGGTGGGGGATTATTCCAGTCTGGCCGCTGCTCTCGTCCCTGATGAGAATGATCCCTCGACCCAATCTTCGATCGCCACGGCATCGACCTCATCGACCTCACGCCGATTGCCCAAACCCCATCGATCGAACCGACAGCCGAACACCATCTCACTGGCGATCGTGGCGATCGCCCTGGGTTTGATCATCTTTTCCGGCTACAAACTGATCGCACGCAACTCGCGATCGATTCCCACGACTCCGGCAACATCCGACCCCGCTCCCTCAGAACCTACGCCGTGATCGGCTAAAACCAAGTAAGCGGTACGACCAGAGCCGTCCGTAGCTTCAGGCTCAGATGACCAAACTGTTGGATGGCCACCCGGAGATTCGGATGGCGTGAAGCGATGGAGGAAATGCGGCGATCGGCCATATCCCTTCCAGTTCTAAACGATCGCAATCCAAATCTGGCTCGGAAGCACATTTCTCATCTCATCGTTAGTAAACGAGTCTGCATTTGCCCTGCCTTCGCCAATCCGGTCATCGTTATCGCGATCGCAGCCGTCACAATCGCGATCATCCCGATCTATCATGGATAGGATTGGAGCGCAGCTTTATGCGTCGAGTGTCGAGTCTTTTGGAACCGTGAGAGTGTGTCATGCGAACCGTTCGAGTATTGACGATCGGCGTAGGTGTCGCGGCGGCTGTATTGCTGGTGTTATCGGGAAAGGTTGTCCATCTGTTGACGGAATTTTGGTGGTTTGAGTCCGTCGGATTTTCCAATGTTTTCCAAACGCAACTGAGCTGGAAGGCCGGGGCATGGCTGGTGGGCGCTGTGGCGAGTGCGGGCGTCGTCTGGGGAAATTATACCTGGGCGATGTGGCTGACCCGAGACCGCCTGTTTCAATTTTTGGCGGACAATTTGGAATGGGGCGAGTATGTTCACATTTTGCCCAAGGTGTTGGCGGGAGTGCTGTCGATCGTGCTGGCGATCGCAGGGGGAAACTCGGCCAGCATCCAGTGGGACGTTGTACTGAAAAGCATCCATGCGGCGAGTTATGGCACGATCGACCCGATTTTTAAGCGAGATTTAGGATTCTATTTATTTCAGCTCCCGTTGTTCACGTCCTTGCAGCAAGATTTACTCAACCTTGTGGCGATCGCGATTGGTGTGACGGCGACAATCTATATTCTGAAGGGAGAATTTTCCTTTGAACGTGGCTGGTCGCAGCCGATTTCTGGCGGATCGAAGGTGCATCTTGGGCTGTTGATTGCCCTGCTAGCCTTGATTCTCGGCTGGGGGGTTTGGCTAGAACGCTACGAGCTGCTCTATTCTGCCGGGGGGGTGGTGTTCGGCGCGGGCTATACGGATATTAATGCGCGGCTGCCGGTGGATAACGTGATGACGGTGGGCGCGATGATCGTGGCGTCGGTGTGGCTGATGTCGCTCTGGCGGCGCAATCTGAGTTTGCCGGTGACGGTGTCGATCGTGGCGTTGGTGTCGTGGCTAGGGCTGGCGGGAGCCTATCCGATGCTGATGCAAAAGCTGATTGTCGAGCCGAACGAAATCACGAAAGAGCAAGAGTACATCACCCACAATATTGAATTCACCCGCGCGGCCTACGGGCTGTCGCAAGCGGAACGGCGGGATTTTGAGATTGAGGCGACACTTGATCGGCAGATCCTCGCCGAAAATACGGAGACGATCGAAAATATCCGGCTTTGGGACGACGATCCGCTACTGAGTACCTATCGCCAACTGCAAGAAATTCGTCTGTACTACCGATTTTCTGACGCGGATATCGATCGCTACACGATTAACGATCGCTACCGCCAAGTCATCCTCGCCCCGCGTGAGCTGTCCTACTCTCAGGTTCCCGATCAGGCGAAAACCTGGGTGAATGAACACCTGAAATATACCCACGGTTACGGCGTGGTCATGAGTCCCGTCAATCGCGTCACACCCGACGGTTTGCCGGAATTTTTCATCAAAGATATTCCGCCGGAATCTAGCACCGATCTGGGCGTCAAAGAATCGCGGATTTACTACGGCGAAGCGACGGATACCTACATTTTTACCGGCACGACAACCCAAGAATTTGACTATCCCCAGGGTTCAGAGAATGCGATGACGATGTATTCGGGGCTGGGAGGTGTGCCGATGGGGTCGATCGGGCGGCGGCTGGCCTACGCACTCAAATACGGCAGTATCCAACTCCCGACCTCCCGGTATTTCACGGCGGATTCACGCATTCACTACCATCGGCAAATCCGCGATCGGGTGCAAACCGTCGCACCATTTTTACGGCTCGATAGTGATCCCTACGTGGTCATCGATCAGAGCGGGCGGCTGAAGTGGATCGTCGATGCCTACACCACGAGTAATCGCTATCCCTACTCGCGCCCGGTGAACCTGAGCGATAATGCCTCGACGATTCTCGATCGGCGCGACCTCGCCGCTGTCGTCCGCGATAACGTCAATTACATGCGAAATTCCGTCAAAGTCATCGTCGATGCCTACGATGGCACGATGGAGTTTGTCGCGATGGATGACACCGATCCGGTGCTTGCGACGTACCGTAATATCTATCCCGATCTGTTTGTGGAGCGTGACACGGTTTCGGCGGATCTCGTTTCCCATTTCCGCTATCCGCTCGACCTGTTTGATGTGCAGGCGCACATGTATCTCGCCTACCACATGGAAAGTCCGAGTGTGTTTTACAACCGGGAGGATCTCTGGCGTTTTCCGGTGAGTCAGCAAGCGGCAGCGGGTGATCCGAGTCGTAGTTCGGCGGTCGAGCCGTTTTATACGATCGTCAGTCTACCGGGGGAGGAGGGTACGGAATTTGTGACGATTTTGCCGTTAACGCCGGTGAATAAGGACAATACGATCGCCTGGATTGCGGCGCGATCGGACGGTGAAAATTACGGTAAATTGCTGGTCTACAATTTCCCGAAACAGTCGCTGGTTTATGGCCCGAGTCAGATTGAGGCGCGAATCGATCAAAACCCGTTAATTTCGCAGCAGTTGACGCTGTGGAGTCAAAAGGGATCGAATGTATTGCGCGGCAATTTGCTCGTGATTCCCCTCTCCAATTCGTTGCTCTACATTCAGCCGGTGTATTTGCGGGCAGATCAGGGCGAGTTACCGGAGTTGAAGCGGGTGGTGGTGGCGTATGAGAATGAAATCGTGATGGAGCCGACGTTGGATCTGGCGTTGGCGGCGATTTTTGGGGAAAGTGACAATCTAATCGAGCCGGTGGTGCGTGGCGAGGAGGTGGTTTCGGCTCCGGCGACCAGTGACGATACCACTGCCGATCGCACGGAACCGATCGCGACGCCGTTGGCGCGTCATGCGCTGACGCTTTACCGTGAGGCGGAGAAGGCGCTGTTGGCGGGGGATTGGGCGACCTATGGGGAGAAGCAGGCGGAGTTAGAGGCGGCGTTGTTGCGGCTCAGTCGGGGGGAAACGTCGATCGGGGAATAGGCGGGGTTGGCTGGTTCGCGGGTGGGTGAGAAGTCCGAGTTCTCCAAGAACTCGGACTTCTGGGGCTAATTGTGTGTGAATCCGGACATATCACGGATATATATTGACGAGCTTTATGTAGCTATTAACGACGCTTCATCATTGTTTGTCGCAATTTCATCATTGTTTGTCGCAATTTCTTGAGCAAACAATTTGGGACGGGGTTCGTTTTCTCAGTATTTATTTAGGCTGCAAGGTTTTTGCTCTGCGTAATTATACGGTTGTCCGAACGAGAGGAGAAGACTATAAGTTTGGGGATTATCAGAATGGCGTGACGCTCTGTGTTTCGTGATGGTTTGCGATCGAGACCTCAAGCTAACTCCTTAGAACTAATTTTTCCCTGAGTAGGATTTTTTGTGACTATTTCTACGCCTCCCTTTGCCGTTCAGAATCTCGTTGTGCTTGATACCAACGTTCCTGACTGGGAGCAGCTTCGTGACGGTTTGACCGCCGGAACCGAAGCGCTGATTCTCGACCCGAACCGCGACGGTGTGGAGCAAATTAGCGAAGCCTTGGCGGGCTACCAGGACTTGGCTTCGGTTCACATTGTTTCCCACGGCGAACCGAACCGGGTATTTTTGGGTAACTCGGCGCTGGATGTGGTCAGTGCGGCGACGACGTACAGCGAGGCTCTAGAGGGTTGGAAAAATTCCCTTGCGCCGGGGGCGGATTTGTTGCTGTATGGCTGCAATGTGGGGGCGGGGTCTACGGCGAGTTTGCCGCAGGTGTTGGCGCACCTGACGGGGGCGGATGTGGCGGTGAGCGAAGATCTGACCGGTGCGGCGGGTCTGGGTGGCGATTGGGATTTGGAGGTGACGACGGGGCAGATTGAAGCGCTGCCGGTCATCAGCGACATTGTGCGTGCTGACTATGCTCATATCCTACCCGTCTGGGTTGCTACCACCCTGGCTGGCGATGGCACGGCTGCTTTCGCCAATGGTACAGGCACGGCGGCAAAATTCAACAATCCAAGCGACGTCACCATTGATAGCGCGGGTAACTTCTATGTTGCGGATTTCTTAAACAATCGCATCCGCAAGATTACGCCCGCTGGCGTTGTCACAACCCTGGCTGGAACTGGCGCGGCGGCAATATTGAACGGGCCACGAGGCATCACCACCGATGGCACGAACTTCTATGTTGCCGATAGCGGCAGCAATCGCATCCGCAAGATTACGCCCGCTGGCGTTGTCACGACTCTGGCTGGAACTGGCGCGGCTGGCTCCGCTGACGGCGCGGGCACGACGGTGGCAACATTTAACCGGCCAGTCGCCATCACTAACGATGGCACGAACCTCTACGTTGCCGATACCGACAACCATCGCATCCGTCAGATTGTCATTTCCACTGGTAATGTCACCACCCTAGCGGGTAGTGGCGCGGCTGCCTTCCTTGATGGCACGGGCACGGCGGCACGATTTCAGCAGCCAAACGGCATCACCACTGATGGCGTGGGCAACCTCTATGTTGCCGATAGTGTCAACCATCGCATCCGCAAGATCGTCATTTCCACTGGTGTTGTCAGCACCCTAGCGGGTAGCACGGCGGGTAATGTCGATGCCACGGGCACGTCGGCAAAATTCAACATACCAATCAGCATTGCCCACGCTGGTGCGGGCAACCTCTATGTTTCCGACCAGGACAACGCTCGTGTCCGCCTGGTCACGTCCGCTGGCGTTGTCACCACCCTGGCGGGTAGCACGGTTGGCTTCGCCGATGGCGCAGGCACGGCGGCAAAATTCAACGTTCCACGAGGTCTCACCACCGATAGCGCGGGCGACATCTATCTTGCGGATTTCCTCAGCAATCGCATCCGCAAGCTTGTCGAGACACCCCTCGTAAACCTCTCGGTAAGCCCCAACGCTGGCACTGAAGAGGCTGCCACAGTCATTACCGTCACGGCTGAGGCCGAGATGGCAGTCAGCGGTGATCAAACTGTCACTCTCGGAGTCAGCGGCGCTGGCATCACCGCTAGTGACTACACCCTTTCCGACACCACCATTACTATCCTCGACGGAGAGACCATCGGAACAGTCACGTTTACCGTCGAGGATGATAGCCTTGGGGAAGCCGAAACCGCCATCCTGACGATCTCCAACCCCAGCAGCGGTCTTGTTCTCGGCACGACAACGACTCAAAACATCGCCATCACGGACACCGACAAAGGTGTCATCTTCTCCAAAGCCACGCTTGCAGCCACCGAAGGCGGAGCCGACACATTCACCCTTGTCCTCAATACTCCACCCACCGCCGATGTCACCGTCACGCTCACGCCTGACGCCCAAGTTGACCTAGGCAGTGGCCAAGGTACAGCCACAACCTATACGTTCACCGTAGGTGACTGGGACACTGCTCAACCCGTCACCGCCACAGCCTTCGATAATACGGTCATCGAAGGCAATCGCACCGTCTCAATTACCTCCACAACCAGTAGCGGCGACGGCGACTATAACGGTCTGACGATCGCTCCTCTCACCGTCAACATCACTGACAATGACGGTCTCACCTTCTCCAAAACCACCCTCGCCGCCACCGAAGGCGGTGCAACCGACACCTTCACCCTTGTTCTTGATGTCGCACCAACCGCCAATGTCACCGTCACACTCACGCCCAACGCCCAAGTTAACCTAGGCAGTGGTCAAGGCATAGCCAAAACCTATACGTTCACCACAGGTAACTGGGACACTGCCCAAACCGTCACCGCCACGGCCTTTGACGATACGGTCATCGAAGGCAATCACACCGGCTCAATTACCCCCACAACCACCAGCACCGACACCCGTTATAACGGTCTGACGATCGCCCCCCTCACCGTCAACATCACCGACAACGATACCGCACCACCTGCACCCACCCCGACCCCAACCCCGACCCCAACACCAACACCAGAACCAACACCAACCCCAGAGCCAACCCCAACTCCAACACCCTCTCCAAGCCCCGACTTCACTGATCTAATCAACAAAATCCTAAACGCCCAAAATCCCACCTCCAACACCCCAGCCACCAGCGCCGAAAATTCCACCTCCAGCACCTCCGAGATCACACCGGGCAACGACACCGTTATCCGTAACCCCACCGACACGATCGATGACATCATCGCCGCCCTCACCGGCGACGACATCATCAGCACCAGCGGCGGCAACGACCAAGTCAACGGTAACGCAGGCAACGACTTGATCGACCTCGGAACCGGCGACGACATCGGCTTCGGCGGCAAAGGCGACGACACCATCTTTGGCGGCGCAGGCAACGACATACTCGTCGGCAACCTCGGCGCTGACAGCCTCAACGGCGACGACGGCGACGACACCATCTTCGGCGGTCAGCAAAACGACACGATCAACGGCGGCAACGGCAACGACGTGATTTCCGCCGGAAAAGACGACGACCTCGTTAACGGCAACAGCGGCAACGACCTGATCTTCGGCAACATCGGCAACGACAACCTCAACGGCGATGACGGCAACGATTCGCTCTTCGGTGGTCAGGATGACGACGTGATTACCGGCGGCGCAGGCGATGATCTGCTATCCGGCGATCGCGGTAACGACACCCTCACCGGTGGTGACGGAGCCGACACCTTCCAGTTCCGCACCGGCGACGGCTCCGACATCATCACCGACTTCACCAGCGGCGAAGACAAACTCCGCATCGTCGAGATCGTCAGCGTCGCAACAGGAAACACGATCAACGGATTTAACGTGGGTTCAGACCAGCTCGGAACCGTCCGACCCGTGAGCTTCGCGGAACTGGCGATCGGCAACGACGGCACAAATACCACCATCAGCTTTAACAGCGAACTCCTCGCCACGCTGAACGGTGTCGCCAGCCTGAGCGCCCTAGACTTCGCTTAACCGCAAATCCGAAGCGTGCCAGAAGTCCGAATTCTCCAAGAACTCGGACTTCTGGGCGGGAGAGAACCCAGAGTTCTGGGGTTACATCTGCGACACCGGCAACGACACCACAATCGTCGTTCCCCGACCCTGATTCGTATCGGCATCAATTCTGCCGCCATGACCTTCCACCAAAATCTGATACGCCGTCGTTAACCCCAAACCCGTACCGCCGCCCACGTCTTTCGTCGTAAAAAACGGATCAAAAATGCGAGGGCGATCGCGTTCGGCAATGCCGATCCCGTTATCCGTAACGCTCAGTTCAACCCAACCATCGTGATCATTCAGGGTGATGGTAATTTCACCGCTGTCCTGGATCTCTTCGGTCTTGGGTTTAGCGCTGATTGGATTGATCGCATCAATTGCGTCGATCGCATTGTCGAGGATGCTACCAAACGCACGTTCGATCTGTGCGGGGTTGCATTCAACACAGGGCAGCGGCTGAAAGATTTTGGTCACGCGAATCTGGGTAAGACGCGATCGGCGATCGTTCAAACAGCTTTCGAGACAGTCCGACAGGCGGATGATTTGTAATTCCGTTCGATCGCTATTGTTGAACTGCTGGAGCGCATCGACAATCTTTTTAATCCGCTCACTGCCCGACTCGATCGATGCTAATAGCTTGGGAAAATCCTCTTGAATGTAGGGAAAATCAATCTCATCCTTGACCTCGATCGCGGTCTCCCCATCCGCCTGCTCCAGCGCCAGGATCAAATCTTCCACATAGCTGCGAGCATGGTGCAGATTCGCAAAGATGAAATTATTCGCATTATTAATCTCATGGGCAACTCCCCCGGCCATCTTGCCCAGACTCGAAAGTTTTTCGCTACGGAGGAGTTGCTCCTGGGTGTTGCGTAACTGATCGAGGGTTTCCTGAAGCTCCTCAGCTTGGACTCGGGTGCGATCGTAAAGCGTCGATTGCTGAATCGCGATCGCCACCTGATCCGCAATTTGGCGCAACATATCCGTCTCGCCCTGAGTCCAGCGGCGCGGCATTTCGCACTGATGCACAATCAGCAAACCCCACAACCACGCCCGTTCGAGATCATCGGCCTGCTCACCATCACGGTTGACATTCACCACCACCCCAACGATCGCGCTAGCACGGGTGGGCAATCCTTCCAGAAAAGCGCGGTGGCAATCATCCAGAGCCGGATCGGCATGAATGTCGCAGATCGTACGAATCCGCCCGTCGCGGTAAAGCTGGGCAGAATCCTGCTTAAAACAATTGTCGCTCACATCCTGGTTTAACACCGACCATTGCGGACGTGACACCGACTCCACCACCACCCGGCCATCCCAACTGTCATCAAACTGATACACCGTCACCCGATCGGCCTCCAACACCGACAACACGCTATCCGTCGCCGCTTGCAGGCTGGCGGGTAAATCCAGCGAGCTACGGATTTGGGCGATCGACTGACGGAGGGCGCGTTCCCGTCGGGCGCGGGCGCGGGCGCGATCGTAAAGCGTAGTTTGCTGGATCGCGATCGACATTTGGTCGGCCACCTGGCGCAACAGCGAGAGGTCTTCCGATTGCCAAGAGCGAGGACTGACGCATTCATGGACGATCGCCAAACCCCAGAGCTTTAGGCCGTCTCCGCACATCTCCGACGGCAGTCCGTCGGGATCGGAACACATCCGTTGATCCTCGTCACGGGGTTGTGGCCGGATGATGAGCGGCGCGATCGCGTAGGCTTTCACGTCAAGATCAATCAAAAAACGCCGATGACATTCATCCAGCTTGGGCGCATTAAAAATGTCATCAATCGACCGCACAGCGCCCGTTAGGTATTTCTCAGCGCTGGGTTGAGCGAAGCAATTATCACGAATCTGACGGTTGAGAATAGACCAAGACTCCTGAGCCACCGACTCAACCACCACATCGCCATCGAGATCGTCACGAAAGCGATAAACCGTGACGCGGCTACTGCCGAGTAGCTCGCGAATTGACGTTGCGGCGGTTTGTAAAATCGCCGAGAGATCAAAACTGCCGCGAATTTGAGCGATCGTGTGACGCAGCATCCGCTCGCGGCGTGCCTGGGATTTAATCTGGGCATCGAGTTCAATTTGGCGCAGGGCGATCGCAATCTGACCCGAAAGCTGGCTTAAAAGCTGGATATCTCGGTTGTGCCAACGGCGAGGCCGATCGCATTGGTGGGCGATCAACAACCCCCACAGGCGTTCGTCCGTATCGTTTTTTGTGGTGTTGGGCGTCAGCGGATTGCCCAGCTCGCTGTCCAGCTTGAGGGTGATCGGGACAATTAGATTGGATCGCACCTGAAGCGATCGCAAAAAATCAACGTGACAGGCATCGAGCTTTTCATCCGTCTCAATATCGTCGATCGCCCGAATCCGTCCGTTGCGATATAGCTCGGCATACTGACCCGCAAAACAATCATCCGCACCGATATCACCCAGCACCGAAGACCACGGCGTCGCGACATCCTCGACCACCACCCGACCTTTCCAGCCCCGCTGGAACTTATAGATCGCCATGCGATCGGCTCGGATCAGCGTCCGCGCCCCATCCACAGCCGTTTGGAGAATTTCATTCAGATCCGAACTTGATCGAATGCGATCGCTCACACGCCGCATCAGCGACTCTTGCAGCGCGGCGTTACGGGTCGCCTCGTAGAGCTGCGCCTGACCGATCGCAATGCCGAGCTGACGCGAGACCCCCTCTAGTAGCTGCTGCTCCCAGACTTGCCACTCCCGCATATGATCACACTGATGCACCCCGACAACGCCATTGACCTCATTGCGGTAGCAGGTCGCCGCTGCCATCATCGACTTGATTCGCAGCATTTTGACGGTCTCGATCACCTCCTCGTCCAGACCTGGAAACTGGAGAAAATCCTGTACAGTTAAAACCTGCTCCGGTTGATCGATCAGGGCTTTCAGGTGCGGATTGCGGGCGATCGGCACCGCTAAGCCCAATTGAGATGGGTAGTGGCCGCGTAGATGCTCACCACGGGCCAGCAGGGTCTCATCCTGTGGGGAATCGCGCACGAGAATCGAAACGCGATCGCAACGCAACACCCGCCCTAAAGCTTTACACGCAATGCTCAACACATCATCGAGCTTGATTGCGTTGGCAATACTGATATTGATCTCGTTAATCAACTCCACCATTTCGAGCTTGCGTTCAAGGTCAAGCGAATCGAGGGTCGAAGGTATGAGGTTAGAAGGATCGATGGGGTTAGACACGTGCAGTGGAGTCAGAACAGATTTAGGGGTGGAAGTCAAGAATCGTGAGTTTGGAAGGATTCGATCGAGCAGTCGATTGGGCAAGAAGAATTGAAAACAGAGCCGTCGCTTTACGGACGGAGGTGTAGACAGCGAGTACACCTAAATAGCAGATGCATCTACATCGAAATGACTAGACCAGCGTGATTGAAACGTGAGGGGGAAGATCATTCCTCTCTATACGATAAAGATATTTAGCCTCGATCGTCAGTTTTTTCCGGGTGTTGCTGCGATCGAGCCTGAAAGTTGAAGCATCCTGCCCTGAAGCCGTCGTCATGTGGTGCTAACAAGTCCTAACGCTTACAGGATTGACGCAGAAGTCCGATATCTGAACGAGCCGTCGCCGTTCTCGCTTTCAAGACAATACGAGCAATCGGACTTCTAACCCATTTTGGCTAAGTCCTGGCGAACAAGACTTAACTTTTCTCTTTTCCCATGCCGTTACTCTGATTTCTCCTAATTTCTGTGTTCGATTTTCCTTTCCCTGACCGATCGCGATCCCACTCGGACAGCGCTGATGAGTTTCCCGATCAGATGCCGCCCGCTTGGTTTGCGCTCTGTATCGGTAACACTCGATCGCATTGGGCCTATATCGAACATCACGGCATCTGCGCGATGTGGGAAGCACCTCACCTCACCTCCCATGATTTTGATGGTGATGTTTTACACGACCTTCAGTACCGATCTCAAAAATATCGCCGCACGAAGTCCCCCCAGACAGCAGCTCTCAACACATCACCGAACTCTTCTAGCTCAGTCACCAGCTCACTCCAAGCCTCTGAGACTGCGCCAACAGAAATCCGCGATCACCCTGAATTTTCGACGAGTCCGAACCCCAAATATTCCTCAACCCACGAGAGCCGACCTCAGCCCACATCTCCCCTCGTCCCGATCGTGATCGCGTCCGTCGTTCCGCACCAAACCGATCTTTGGCGAACGTGGCTCGATCGCTCGGCCTATCCATACCGCATTTTGAGTTTAGCCGATATTCCGCTGGCGGGTCTTTATCCCACGCTGGGGATCGATCGCGCCTTGGCAGGGCTTGGGGTCGGTCAACGCTTGGGGTTTCCCTGTTTGACGATTGATGGCGGCACAGCGCTCACGTTTACGGGATTTTCAAGCTCCGCGCGGACGATTTCTGAGGAGACTTGCGATCGACCCAGCGAGGCTCCGGAACCGACTTCGGCGATGGGTATCTTGATCGGCGGGGCGATTTTACCGGGAATGGGGCTGCAATACCGCAGTCTCGGGCAACAGACCGCGCAATTATCCGCCGTGCGATCCGCCTTTGAGAGCAACGCGGCCATACGGCCTTTTTCGGCGACACGCTGGGCGCGGGAGACGCTGGGCGCGATCGATTCTGGCATTCATCGGGCGATCGGGGCGATCGCCTGGGATTTTATTACCGATTGGCGACGGCGTTACCCGGCGGCGATCGTGGCGATTACCGGGGGCGATGCGATCGCCATCGAGGTTGCCGTCCGTCAGCATGTCCACGAACGCGATGGGCGTCTCCTGAGCGAGTATGAACGCACCCGGACGATCATCATTCCCGAGGCGATCATCTGGGGCATGATCGCCACCCTGGATGCGATCGCGCAAAAACCTCACTCTCCGGATATGAGCGGCGATGGTTGGTAAGGCGAATACAGCTTCGGATCGGGGTCTACCTCTTGGGTCAGATCTGCCGATCCATCTCAAATCTCAGGCGTCTTGCTCTTGCATGAAACGTAAGCCCCGCTTGAGTTTGGCGACACGCTGTAAGTTCACCATCTTCCTCAATCCACCATGACTACCGCCTTCTTCACCTCACCGGATACATCGTTCTCGACCTCCCCACCACCCCCAAAACAACCCCAAATCCCAGATCCAGCCAACCCTTCCCCAAACTTAACCCAACCATTCCCCCAACGATCCTGGAGCCAAGCCCTCGCCTGCCCCGCCCGCGAGTTTGCCTCAACCCCAATCACACCGATCGCCGGAGCCTTGCCGCCCGGTCTGCGCGGTTCGCTCTATCGCAACGGCCCCGCTCGGCTGCAACGCGGCGATCGGTGGGCGGGACATTGGTTTGACGGGGACGGGGCTGTTTTAGGCGTGACGTTTGACGGCAGATCAGCCCGCGCGGCCTATCGGTTTGTCCGCACGAAGGCATACGTCACGGATGAAGCGATGGATACCTGGACGCAGGGCAGTTACGGCATGACAATCCCCGAAACGGCGATCGCGATCGCACCCAAGCCGATTCGCGATCGGCTGCGGCATCCGGCGAATACATCCGTCCTCGCACTGCCCGATCGCATCCTGGCGCTGTGGGAACAGGGTCATCCCTACGCCCTCGATCCGGTCACCCTCGAAACACGCGGCCAGGATAATTTCGAGGTGCTAGCCGACAATCAGCCCTACGCGGCGCACTACAAACGCGATCCAGAGACGGGCGAAATCTTTAACTTCGGAGTGACCTACGGCCTGCGAACCCACCTCAATATCTATCGCAGCGATCGCCAAGGTCGGATTCAGCATCAAACCAAAGTCCCGCTGGGCTGCCTGCCGCTGATCCACGATTGTTTGCTCGCGGGGCAATATCTCGTCTTTTTTGTCGCGCCGGTTCGCCTCGATATTTTTCCGCTCTTCGCCAATCAAACCTGTTTCGGTGATTCCCTACGCTGGAAGCCGACGCTTGGCACGAAAATCCTGGTAATTGATCGCGAAACCCTAGAGGTGGTGTCACGGGGAGAAACCGATCCGTTTTATAGCTGGCATTTCGGCAATGGCTATGTGGATGCGTCGGGGGCGATCGTTGGCGACATGGTGCGCTACGACGATTTTTCGACGAATCGTTATTTGCAAGAGGTGGGGTTACTCAATCCCAACACCGCCGCACCGGGGATGCTATGGCAGTTCCGCATCGATCCGCAGACGGGGCAAATGCTCGAAAGTTATCCGCTGGCGGATACCTGCGGCGAGTTTCCGATCGTCGCGCCGGAGGTGGTGGGGCGCTATGCGCGACGGACGTATATGTCGGCGTTTCGTCCGGGCTGCGATATTGCCCGCGATCTGTGGAGTACGATCGCCTGTTTCGATCGCCAGACGGGCGAGATGGTGGTGGCGGATCTAGGGGCGCATCGTTACGCGATCGAGCCGACCTACGCGCCGGATCTCGATGATCGCGATCGGGGCTGGATTGTGACGGTGGTGTACGACTGCGAGGCACATCGTAGCGAGGTTTGGGTTTATGCTGCCGATCGGCTGGCGGATGAGCCGGTGTGTCGCTTGGGTTTACCGGGTGTTGTGCCGATGGGCTTTCATGGTTGTTGGGCTCCGGCGGTGTAGCGGTTTGGTGGGGTACACGTGACACTAGGGCAGGGCGAACGCGCTGCGATCGATACTTAGCGATCGCAGCGCGTTCGGCGAGGCGCATCGTCATTACGTTGCTGATCTTTGATTGTTGTTAGTTGATTGTTGTTGGTTGTTGTTGGTTGATTGTTGTTGGTTGCAGAATCTGGCACGATCAACAGATCGCTCTATCCTTTTGCCCTATCCTTACCGTCTCGATTGCGTTAGAGTTGGCGCGGTTGACGTTTTTTGTCCTGTACTTAGAGCGTAACTATTCGTCAATGTCGAATTCGAGCCATAATTAGACCATTCCAAAGAAAAAAGAGGGATGAACCACCGCATAAACGTAGAATTTGTTTAGCCGTTTTTTTAACATCTACCTGTTCATTAACTTTTTTGTCAGCTAGATAAACACCTAGCAAAGCTCGATTAATCATCAGATGAAATTGTTTATTGGGTAACTGAGAAACAGCCTGATCCGCCTTTTTTAAAAAATAAAGGAATCGCTCAGATATTTCTTTTTGACTATTATAATAAGTACAAAAATTCAAGTCACCACCTATTCGGTCTTCTTCTTGATCAATAAAATAGTCAAGTAGAATATGAAGTCCTTGAACCCAAGGGAAGTAACTATTTTTAACCTTTACAGCTAGTTCTTTAGAAAAATTTCGATCCCAGCCATAAGCAACAAGACAGAAAATTCCTAATGTTGAACCCGTACAGGCTGAAAATTCATACCACTTCATTTCGGGAACTTGGTGTCGATGTTCTTCAAACCAAGTTTTTAAGCGAGGAATTCGTTCCTGAATTTTGACGTGTTTATGAACTTGTAAATCGCAATAATAATCAGCTAGTTCATGTAAGCAGGGAGCAATTTTTGCGTAGGATGGCAAACTTTTCAAGACACTTTGACAAGTTTTTACGAGTTTAACAAGATAGCCACCATCATTTTTTTCTTGATGAAATTGGTAGTAGTCAATACATTCAGCACCAGGCGTCAAGGCGTCTAAACAAGCTTGATGGATAGAACGAAAATCTTCTGGATCTAGAGAAGTACTACGATCGCATAGATTATCTAAATAATCACTAATGGTTTGATAAGCAACAATAAAGCGAATTGTTGGCTCAATATCTTCTTTCGCAAGTAATCCATAGATAGAGCCGCCTTCGCAGTGAAATGTTTTATTTTTTATACTCAATAAAGCTTGTTGACGTAATTCAATATCAGGAATTTGTTCGGCTTCTTTCTTCCATAATTCTAAATATGTACTAACTTTTGGAAGAACATTACGATAAATTTTTAGCATCAGTACCCCATAGCCAGAGGGAACTTGCATTGATGAAGTTTTTTGATTAACAACTGGCTCACTAAGTTCACTGATTTTAGACTTGGTAAATATCATTTTTATCTCCTTTTTGACTTATTTTTTGGTGAATCTGAAGCGGCTTTGTCAGATTCTGAAGCGCGTAATTCATTAAGAGAGAACGAAGATTTTTCCGTATAGACCTAGTCCGGTAAGACTTCTAATACCTTGAAAGCATCTACTTTTTTTATGAGAATCGCAATTAATATCAGCTTATTGAAGATCGGAAAACTACAATCAAACTTGAAAAATTGATTAGCGCACAATTTTAAATAAATTGCTTAGCTTGCATAAAGTAGATGCTTCCGCACTGCTAACACATCAGCCTGATGAGAATTAGGGTCACCCATCTCTTTTTGAGTTAATCCCTAACTTGATGTATTTAGTAGTTATTGAAGTTCTTCTATCTATGCTTTGAAAAGAGTCTTTAGATGGGAGCATCCCGTTTATGCAACTTGCCCCTCATCCCCCAGCCCCTTCTCCCAAAAAAGGGAGAAGGGGAGACCGATTCAAAGTCCCTCTCCAGACTTGGGAGAGGCATTTAGGGTGAGGGTGACACAAATGGGATGCTCCCCTTTAGATTGATAGATACAGTCACAAAATTCCTCTTAATATGAACGATATATTCGTGATCGAAGAATGCGGAAGAGCAAATTAAGCTACGACATATTTAAGGACTATTTATTGCGCTTCATCAATGATCTGAACAGTCTTTTTCTCAACCTCTTTGGCTATTTCAGATAGCGCTACATTCTGAGATAATGCCCCCAGCATTTTCTCCGGCTTAATCATGCCGATCTTGGTAACATCTTTTTCTGTAAATACGGAAATCCGGCACGGTAGAGCCATATTCAAGCACATATCAATCGTGAGGACTTTTGCCGCTTGCGCTGGATTGCAGACTTCAAAAATTTTGCACTCTTCAGAAAAATCATTCCCCTTACTCCGCAGTGTAGCTCCCAAATCATGAATATGTAAAACTCCGTAGCCATGATTTATAACTGAAGATTTAAGGTCTATCACCGCTGAGCTAAATGACTTTTTGGTTTTAACTATGTAATACATAAAGTTTCTCAAGCGATAAATAGGAAAAAATCTCTGAATTAGTAGATACCGTCATAAGAAATATCTCCATATGAGCGTTATATTAGCGATCGTCATTTCGCAAAAGTTCTATCTATAAATTACTCTGTCACCTGTGACTAACATAACTTCAGGATATCTAAAATAATCAACAGACAGTGTATAAGCGGGACAAGTTGTATCACAACGCTTTGAAACTTTACGTATATCCGTCCGTATTTACCTCATAAATGAGATCGATCGCCTGTACACATAGCTTAAATTTCACCTGTTTGTTCTTATGCCAGTTTTTCGTAATAGAAGTGACATATATCACCGTACATTTACGAGATAATCCAAAGGCATACTTTACAGACTTCGTGTACCGCGAATACTAGTCATGTCTTTGAGTGATATCAAAACTAGTCACAGCCGAGGAAAGAAAGCGACTCAAATCCTTTCGGCTCAAGAGTTAGGTGTTTTAAATGAGAAATCCAACCTCAAAGGTTTTTTGCAGTTGGCGGCGCATCTTGCGGTGATGGTGGGCAGTGGCTATGTGTGGGCGGTGAGTCTGCCTCATTTGGCCGATCGCCTATACATCGCGCTACCAGCCTTGGTGATCTACGGATTTAGTTTCGCAATTATGTTTGCGCCGTTGCATGAATGCTCTCACCGGACAGCTTTTGCGAATAATCAAATTAATGATGCGGTGGCTTGGCTAGCGGGACTTTTTTCGTTTTATAACAGCACGTTTTACCGGCTCTATCACAAGTGGCATCACCGCTACACGCAGCTTCCTGGTAAAGACCCAGAACTGAGCGATCGCAAACCGGCAAACATCCGTGAATACCTGATTGAACTGAGTGGGATTACCTGGTGGATGGGTAAATTTCGCGGGCATTTTCGAGCAGCAACTGGCAATTTAGACGACTGTCCGTTCATTCCAGAATGCTCCCGTGCCGCAGTGATTCGCTCGACTCGGATACAGCTCTTGGTCTATGGGATGGCGATCAGCATTTCGGTTTATGTTCAAGAGCCTTGGTTTTTGTTGTATTGGGTGTTGCCCCTTGCTGTTGGTCAGCCTTTGTTACGCCTGATTATGTTGGCAGAGCATACCGATCGTCCGAATACTGACAACATGCTCACCAATACCCGCACGACTCTAACCCTTGCACCACTGCAATTCATGCTGTGGAATATGTCCTTTCACGCTGAACATCATCTCTATGCTTCCATTCCTTTTCATCGGCTAGCCGCCGCCCATGAAAAATTGGGTTCGCATTTTGACTGTGTGGAAAATGGCTACCTCCAGGTTCACCGCAAAATTGTTGCAAACTTCGGTGCAAATTCTAAAAAGTTAGCGGCATAAGGAGGTTTACGATCAAAAATTTCGAGTTGCGATGTGGTGTAGTTTTGCCCGAGGCTCGACTGGTTTATTGAATCTATGGAGGATTACGGGGCGATCGTCGCAACGTAATTCTCTTTAAATTTGATTGAATCGTGGAATGATTACCTTTAAGAGTATTGCCAGAAAATAATTGTTCACTGTTCGCCTGGGTTCCATACAGGCTAGATAATCCTTGAGCGAGTCAGGAGGTTTATCTCGCTGTAGTACTGTAAGGGATAAAAATAAATGGGATAAAAATAAATCATGAATAGCGATCGCCCAGTAAAGCCTCAAAGAACTCGACAAATCCCTCTGAGATTATTATTAATTGTCCCTTTTGTTCTGCAAATTGTGGGTGCAGTCGGCTTAGTGGGTTATTTATCCTATCGTAGTGGACAGAAAGCCGTAGAAGATATTGCAACATCTTTAATGTCAGAGATCGGCGATCGGATTGAACAAAATCTCAATAATTATTTACAGACAGCTCAAAAAATCAATCAAAATAATCTTAAAGTTATCGAATCAGGAATTATTGAAAATAGTGACTTCGAGAGTTTAGGCAAATATTTTTGGCAACAAATTAACACTTATGATTTCACCTATATTAACTACGGAAATCAAGACAAAGAATTTATTGGCTCAGGCTATGTCAAGGGTAAACTTGAAATTAACGAAATTAAGAAACCTGACATTGGAACTGGTGCTACTTATTCAGCCGATAATCAAGGAAATCGCATTAATCCTCCAATCATCTCTCGACAGGAAGACCCTAATAATGCGGAATGGTACTCGAAAGCAATAATAGCAGGTAAGCCGATTTGGAGTAGCATATACAATTGGGCTGCTGTTCCTGGTGAAATTTCAATTTCGGCTAGTGCGCCTGTATATAGTCAATCAAAGCAACTTTTAGGAGTAGTAGGGATTGATCTAAGTTTGTCGAAAATTAGTAGTTTTTTGCAAGGGTTAAAGGTTGGCAAATCTGGACAAGTTATCATTATTGAACGTTCTGGGAAATTAGTCGCTAATTCGACTAAACAAAAACCTTATAAGTTGATTAATGGCAAAGCTGAACGCCTCCGGGTTCAAGATATTGAAAGCACCTTAATAGAGTCAACACTACAAACAATAACTCAACAGTTAGGAGATTTTCAAAAAATCGGGAATAACAATAAACGCCATTTTAATTTGTCACACTTTAATCAACAAAACTTTATTCAAGTAATTTCTTACCGAGACAATTATGGCATTGATTGGTTAATTATTATTGCGATACCCAAAGCCGATTTTACAGAACAAATTGAAGCTAATAATCAACGTTCTATCCTTTTATGTTTAATCACATTCTCAACAGCTATAGGTGTCGGAATCCTAACATCTAGTTGGATTACTCGCCCAATTTTAGCTATTAGTAAAGCAAGTGAAGCTTTAGCATTGGGAGAATGGCAAAATGATTACAAAAAAAATAATTTAGTACAGACTAAAAGTATTACAGAAATATCAACTCTGGCTAATTCATTTAATAAAATGGCAAACCAGTTACAAGACTCCTTTGAAACATTAGAAAACCGGGTAGAAGAACGGACAGTAGAATTAGTTGTTGCTAAAGAAAAAGCTGAAGTTGCAAATCAGGCAAAAAGTTTATTTATTGCCAATATGAGCCATGAATTGCGGAGTCCTTTAAATGCAATTATTGGATTTTCTCAGTTAATGTTACGCACAAAACATTTACCTAAAGAACAGTATGAAAATGCGGGAATCATTCAGCGCAGTGGCGAATATTTATTAACCTTGATTAATAATGTGCTTGATTTTTCTAAAATTGAAGCCGGAAAAACTACCCTAAATCAAAAAGACTTTGACTTCTATCAATTACTAGATGATTTAGAGGATATGTTGCATTTAAAGACATTCAACGCGGGTTTAGAGTTGATATTTGATCGTGGCGATAGTTTACCTCGCTATATTTACACCGATGGGATAAAGTTACGTCAAGTCCTACTAAATTTATTGGGCAATGCGATTAAATTTACTTCGGCAGGTGAAGTGATCTTAAGTATTGATTCTACAGCCCAAGAAGATACTGAAAAATATACTTTAACTTTTCAAGTTTGCGACACGGGTAAAGGGATTTCTGAAAAGGAATTAAGCAAGTTATTCGAGGCTTTTTCACAAACAGAATCAGGAAAAGAATCTCAAGAAGGAACAGGGCTAGGTTTAGTCATTAGTCGTCAATTTGTGCAATTAATGGGAGGAGATATTACCGTAGAAAGTGAACTCAATAAAGGCACGACTTTTGACTTTTCAATTGAGGTAAAATTAGGCAAAGAAACTCAGGAGATCAAGACACTAACACAACGAGTTTTAGCTCTAGCTCCCGATCAACCTATTTACAAAATTTTGGCGGTCGATGATAAACAAGTAAATCGTCAGCTATTGCTTAAACTACTTGCTCCGTTAGGATTTGAAATCAAAGAAGCCAGTAATGGACAAGAAGCTATAAATATCTGGGATGAGTGGGAACCTCATTTAATATTTATGGATATGAGAATGCCTGTGATGGATGGCTATGAGGCGACAAAATATATTAAAGCCAGCACAAAGGGCAATGCAACGGCAATAATTGCTTTGACAGCGAGTGTTTTGGAAGAAGAAAAAGCGATCGTTTTGTCCGTAGGGTGTAATGATTTTTTGCGTAAACCGTTTAAAGAGCAAGTCATCTTTGAAGCACTGACAAAACATTTGGGTGTGCAATATATTTATGAGAAGTTAGCAGATGATAATTTAGTCGGTGATGACAGCCCAGCCATGGTATCATCAGTAGATTTACTGGGCTTAACGGCGATATCGGATGAATGGCGATCGCAACTATCTGAAGCCGCGATCGAAGGTGATACCAACCGTGTGATGGGACTTATCCAGAAGATACCGGAAAAAGAATCCGTCACGATCAAAATACTCGAAAAACTGGCGCACCAATTTGAGTTTGATGAAATAGTCGAATTATTAAATTCAAATCTGAAAGGATGAAGCTATAGGGCGATCGCCCAATGTATAAATTCATGAGTGAGTTATCAGTGTATTTCGACCGTCCATCGGAAACAAAAGGAAATATTTTGTTGATCGATGATTTACCAGGAAATCTAAAATTATTAACTGATTTACTTTCTCAACTTGGCTATGTCGTGCGTAGTGCAATTAGTGGAGCTAGAGGAATTAAAAGTGCGAAATCAAAATGTCCAGATATCGTTCTGTTAGACATTAGTATGCCAGAAATGAACGGCTATCAAGTTTGTGAAGCCTTCAAAAATGATGACGATCTTTGTAATATTCCCATTTTATTTATTAGCGCTCTAGACGAAACTTTCGATAAATTAAAAGCCTTTCAAGTTGGCGGTGTTGATTATGTGATTAAACCTTTTCAAATCGAGGAAGTCGTTGCAAGAATAGAAGCTCATTTAACAATTCAAAAACAACGGAAAGCATTGCAAAATGAAGTTTTCAAACGAAAACAAACTGAAATTGAGTTGCAGCAAATAAATGATCAACTACAGGAAGCAAATCGCAAATTAGAATTACTCTCAAATGTGGACGGCTTAACCCAAATTGCTAATCGTCGTCGTTTTAACGATTATTTTTTGATTGAGTGGCAACATCATCAACGAGAACAAAAACCGCTCGCATTAATCCTAATTGATATTGATTATTTCAAACTTTATAATGATACTTATGGACATCAAAGTGGTGATGATTGTTTAATTCAAGCTGCACAGGTGATCGCCAAAGTCCCTCAACGAACTATTGATTTAGTAGCAAGGTATGGCGGTGAAGAATTTGCGGCAATTTTACCGAATATAAGTATTGAAGATGCGCTTCCTGTTGCTAAGTCTATTAAGCAGGCGATCGCCAATCTTGCCATTCCCCATCAAAGTTCCTTGGTGAGCGATCATCTAACCTTAAGTATTGGTGTTGCTAGTTTAATTCCGACAACGGAACAAAGCATGGAAATTTTAATTGCCCATGCTGATGAAGCTCTTTATATTGCGAAAAAACAAGGGCGAAATCAGGTGAGTGCTTATAGATAGTGCTACTTGTCTTCGTGATCTACGGATTGAATTTTGCGAATTTAGTACAAGTTTTAAAGAAGTTACTAGTATGAAGACGTTTAAACTTAACAAGTTCGAGCTGCAATGTGGTGCGGTTTTGCCCGAAGCTCAATTGGTGTATCAAACCTATGGAGAATTACGGGGCGATCGCCAAAATGTGATTCTTTATCCCACGTCCTACGGCGCACAACACACTGATATTGAATGGCTGATTCGCGCTGACGGCATCCTCGATCCAACTCAATGGTTTATCATTATTCCCAATATGTTTGGCAATGGACTGTCGAGTTCACCGAGTAATTGTGAAGCTTGCGGCTTGGCAGAACAGGGGTTTTGGTTTACCCATCTGGATAACGTCACAGCTCAGGAAAAATTACTGCGAGAAGTGTTTGGAATCGAGCAACTCGCCCTCGTTTATGGCTGGTCAATGGGGGCGCAACAGGCGTATCACTGGGGGGCAATGTATGGCGATCGCGTGGAACGAATTGCGGCGATTTGTGGAACGGCGAAAACAACAGAACACAATCGTATTTTTCTCGAAAGTTTGCGTTTTTCCCTAACGAGTGATCCCACATGGAATGGTCGTGAATTTACAGGAATTCCCGATCGTGGGTTCCGCACGTTCGCCAGAATTTACGCCAGTTGGGCAGCATCCCAAGCCTATTATCGCGAAGGTTTGTACTACCAATTTGGCTACGAATCCTTGGAAGATTACCTGTTGCGCGGTTGGGAAGCGGGCTATCGGCAGCGCGATCCGCGTAATCTAATGGCAATGATTGATACTTGGTTGCGCTGCGATTTGAGCGATAATCCTCTGTATCAAAACGACTATGCCCTTGCCATACAAGCGATTCAAGCTAAAACCCTAGTCATGCCCAGCACGACGGATCTTTATTTCACGCCCGATGACTGTATGCGGGAGGCGGCGATGATTCCCCAGGCTGAATACCGCCCAATTCCTTCGATTTGGGGACATCGTGCGGGCAACCCATACCAAAATCCTGAGGATGAACAATTCATTCGCCAAGCGGTTAAGGAACTGCTTAAAAAATAAGCACTAAAACGAAATAGAAATCTCAATTTCTAATCAAATTTAATCACTCAAAATTATGACCCAACTTCTATCTGAAATTGCCCGCGAAAAAAATCTTCGCTACTTTTTGATTTCGTTTACCGATCTATTCGGTGTGCAGCGGGCAAAGTTAGTCCCAACAGCGGCGATCGACGGTATGGCAGCAGATGGTGCGGGATTTGCTGGGTTTGCGGCTTGGTTGAATATGACCCCCGCCGATCCTGATATTTTTGCGATTCCCGATGTGAATAGTCTTTTTCCTTTGCCTTGGCAGCCGGAAATTGGCTGGATGCCAGCCGATTTATATATGAATGGGGAACCCGTTGCTCAAGCACCGCGCTATGTGCTGAAACAGTCTCTCAGCCAAGCGGAAGCCCTCGGTTATCGGATCAAAACTGGGGTGGAATGTGAGTATTTTTTGCTCTCGGCAGCGGGGGATGAAATTTCTGATTTGGGCGATCGCGCGAGTAAACCCTGTTATGACCAACAAGCTTTGATGCGCCGCTTCGATATCATTGCGGAAATTTGCGATGCGATGCTGGCGATGGGTTGGGGAGCCTATCAGAACGATCACGAAGATGCCAATGGTCAGTTTGAGATGAACTGGATGTATGCCGATGCGTTGGTTACGGCCGATCGCCATGCGTTTTTCAAATATATGGTGAAGGCGATCGCTGAAAAGCATGGATTTCGCGCCACGTTTATGCCGAAGCCTTTCCCGCATTTGACGGGGAATGGGTGTCATACCCATCTTTCTGTGTGGGATTTGGCGGGCAATACGAATCTTTTTGATGATCCCGCCGGAGAACTGGGACTATCCAGTCTTGCCTATCAATTTATTGGTGGTGTCCTACATTCTGCGGAGGCGCTCTGTGCTTTGACGAATCCGACGGTGAATTCCTACAAGCGCATTAATGCCCCCGTCACGAGTTCTGGAGCCACGTGGTCGCCCAATACGATTAGCTATACGGGCAACAATCGCACCCATATGATTCGCATTCCGGAGGCGGGTCGGTTTGAGTTTCGTCTGGCGGATGGCTCGGCAAATCCGTATCTTTTGCCTGCGGCGTTGATTGCGAGTGGTTTGGATGGTGTTACGCAGAAGCGCGATCCGGGGCAACGTTCTGACAACAATGCTTACACTGATCCGCTGCCTTTGGATGCGGTGAAGCGTTTGCCGACGAATTTGTTGGATGCGCTGCGATGTTTGCAGGAGAATACGATTTTGTCTGAGTCTCTGGGTGGTGAGTTTATTCGGTCTTATATCAAGTTAAAACAGCAGGAATGGAATGATTATTCGGCGCATATTAGTGCTTGGGAAACGGAGAATACTTTAAATTGTTAGAAGTAAGAAATAGCAATATATAGCGTTTTTACTCTTCGTGCGATATATCTAGGATCTAGTGGTAGCAAGGTCTCTCAAGCACTTAGATGTTACTCATAAGTTCTGAAACCGCTATAAGCGATAAATTTTACTCTCTCGTCATTAATTTTGTTTCAAAGAATTATGTATAGTCGCGTGATAGTAATTCCGAAAATAACAGGAAAAGATTATAGTTTTTCAAGGAAGATTGTTTCTTAAAATCTCATCTTAAACCAAGCACACGACGTACAGCATGATCTAGATCTTCGCCGGAAGGGAGATTTACGCCAGTTATGAATCGGTGAGAAAACTCATTCAATTCAAACTTGATTTCTAGTTCAAGAATAATATGACGCTGATGTCCATATTCGACAGGATCAGACAGTGAATAGGTATGGACATTTACAATATTGGCTGAGTTTATATTAGAGATGGGAATATCATCACCGACAATATCCTCAAATTTTTTATAAACGATATCAGGTAGAATAAAATATAGACCTTTTTTGACTAAGTCTGATTTGGAATAAATTAGTCCCTTGCGGATCAATTGTGGAATTAAACGCTAAGAGTACTCAACGGAAATAAGTGTCCAATCAAGGGATAAAGGCTGGTATTTCAAGAAACCACTTGCCCAACTCCTCTCGTCGCTTCCACTGCTTCTCCAGCTCCGCCATCGCTTTCTGCGAGAGCTTCGCACCACTCTCGTAAATGTCGGTCACCAGCCGAACAACCGCTGCCTTACCTTTGAACCGCAACGTCCGAGCAAACTGCTCAACCGTCTCCACGCTGTCGAGCAAGCTGCCCCGCCAGTGCTGTTCGAGCCAGCCGAAAGCACGTTCGACAGCATTGTATTTGCTGTGATACGGCGGATAGTAGGCCAGCTCGACCGTCAGGTTCTCGCGCCGAGCGAAGCGAAGCAAGCGGTTCATAAACTGCGTGCGTCGCGAGTGGTTCTCCGGCCCGTTGTCGGCATTGATG
>JAABST010000014.1 GCA_011390275.1 Geitlerinema sp. S16 | reverse complement strand
TGCCCGAGGTTGAGGGGCAAGCTCTACTCGCTGACAAAGGATATGATGCTGACCAACGAGTACGAGAGGTGCTCGAAGCCCGAGGTATTGCAGCGGTGATTCCGCCGAAAGCAAACCGCAAGAAGGCTCTTGACTACGACCGACACTTGTACGGAGCGCGGCATGTGGTCGAGAACTTCTTTGCCAAGCTCAAACAGTACCGAGCGATTGCGACTCGTTATGACAAGCGCTCGGTTCACTTTCTCGGAGCGATTTACTTGGTCTCGTCGCTCATCTGGCTCGCATAGTTACCCCTGATTGTGTCTTCTTTGTCAATCCCCTCTAATTGATGACACGCCCTAGGGTCAACATCACGATTAACCGTCAATCGCTCACCCTCCATCAATTACGATTGACCGCCATAACGATCAACTTGCCCCACCGCAATGAATTCTCCCTCTAATTCCCCCTCAACCCCGATCGCCTTACTCTCGCTGCTGCAACTCTCCAGCGCCGCTTTACCCGTCGGCGCCTATAGCTATTCCGAGGGCTTGGAGTTTGTGATCGAGTCCGGGCGTATTACGTCCGCAGCGGATTTACGATCGTGGCTAACCCGAGAGCTGACCTGTGGCTCCGTGCGCGTGGATGGGGCGGTAATGTTGCGTGTTCATCGCGCCGTCATGATCGACGATCGCGCAGCGATCGCCCGGTGGAATGCGTGGCTGGCGGCCATGCGCGAGACTGCCGAGCTGCGACGCCAAAGCGAACAGATGGGGCGGGCGCTCGCCGATCTCGTGCGATCGCTTGATCCCGACGTTGCCCCCTGGCTTGATGCCGCGTCTCGCATTCATCCATGTGAGCCGCATAATTCGACAGCGATCGAGGCTGAGATTCAGGCCACGATCCAAGCCGAGATCCAGTTCGCGATCGCCTTTGGGATTGCCGCTGCGCGATCGGGCATTGATGAGCGATCAAGCGCGATCGGGTTTTTGCAAAGCTGGGTAACCAATGCGATCGGGGCAGGGGTCAAGCTGATTCCGCTCGGACAAACCGACGGCCAGCGGGTTTTGCGGGCGCTGGATGGAGCGATCGAACGAGCGGCAACCTTTGCGATCGAGGCGGCGGATGAGGATCTAGAGACGAGTGGTTGGGGGCTGTCATTGGCGAGTATGCAGCATGAAACCCAGCGCGTACGGCTGTTTCGATCGTGACGCGATCGCTCAAGCCAGGACGATCCAATCGGCACAATCAAAAAAGTTTGGTGGAGGGGTTGTCAAACCAAGCATATCTGGCTAGTATAGATATCGCGTCACAGAGCAATCCTCAGTAGCTCAGCGGTAGAGCGGTCGACTGTTAATCGATTGGTCGTAAGTTCGAATCTTACCTGGGGAGTTTAAATAACGATAAAAAAGAGTGGTTAGCCTGATGGGCTGCCACTCTTTTTTAGTATCTAAATTTCAGTCGTCGCAACCGTAGGGAACCATCATCATCGAAAATGTGCGGTTCAGGTTAAGCGACGGGGTTGCTGCTTGAATCATTTCAATACCGACAACACGTGTGACAACAACCAGACGAATCGAGTTAGTAAGCGAGGGTTTCGAGGGTTTCGCGCAAATACTTGGAAACTTGGGTGTCGAGAGAGTTGTGATCGATCTCGATGTCTTGGCGTTCAATTTGCCAACGTTTGAAGCCCGAGCTTTTGGCGATCGCTTGTTTGAGATGGCTCCAAACAGGAGTTTGATCGTGAAGGCTGACTGGGGCGCCAACGGGCGCGGCGGCAGGAGAAGCAGAACTAGCCATAGCATTGACCTCGTAAATACGGTGTTGATTCCGGTGTGAAGGGAGCGACGATTGCGCCTGTGCTGGGCTACATCGTTCACCAGCTAACGCCGATCAAAGGACTAACCAAAATTGGCTAGAAACTTTTTCTGACGCGCTCAGGTTGCAGGTCGCTACAGTTCATTTTTATTTACGTCGCTCCGTTTCACAGTATAACGGACAACCTTTGGGTGGACGATCGGGTAAAGGTCTGGAAACCCGGACGATCGCTAGATCTGGCGCAAAACTTCCCAAAACCACCGAAACTTCGTGATGAATCGGTGGGTGAAACCAGGAAATTACGTTGGAGTGCGTCGGTTCTGAAGGTGATAAGTATTCAGTCTGAAGCACGTTTTTAGGCATTCGTTTCAGTTACGCGAAACCGTTTGTATTTGGGTTAGTTCATCGATTAAACGTAGTTCGATCGCGCGATCTCCGAGATCCCGCGCGATCGCGATCGCCCCTTCATAAAATCGGATGGCCTCGTCATAGGACCCGGCGATCGTATACAGGCTCGCAAACCCGCGCAGGGCTTGCAACTCCTCGGCGGCGTTCTCTTCCCGTCGCGCAATCTCCAGCCGCTCTTCGAGTAAGTCCTGAGCGCGGAAAAAGCGGCCTACATTTTGGTGAGCCAGCACAAGCCCATCGATCGCGCGGAACTGATTTGCAAAATCGAGGCTATCGCGAGCGACACTCAGCGCTGCACCGTAGGCTCCGATCGTATTGTCATAATCGTCCACCGCCCAATACGCATCTCCCAGATTGTTATAGGTCGTCGCCTCCCCGGTCGAATCATCCGCTTTCCAGCGCCACTTCAACGCAGTTTCATACCGCACGATCGCCTGATAAAAATCCTGACGCGCTGCCGCAATCAGCCCCAGATTATTGAGTGAAATCGCCATCATATTGGGATTGGCGATCGCCTCGGATTCCGCCAAAGCCTGCACGAAAAATGACTCTGCCTCATCGATGGCATTTCCCTGGAGCAGCACAACGCCCAGGTTATTCAGACCATAAGCCAACGTGACGGCATCATCCCGCCGCCGCGCGATCGACACCTGCTGCGCAAAAGCCACCTCGGCGCGATTGTACTGACCCGTCGCCACATAGGCCGGACCGAGATAGCCATAGACCCGCCCCATACTCTCAAACTCGAACAGGTCAGTATAAATATCGAGAGCTTCCTCCCAGACTTCGATCGCCTTCGCAGGCTGAGCGCGACGCTGATAGTCCAGCCCCGTCTGTAGCAACACATCCGCTTCATCGCGATCGGGGATCGGTTGCAGTGACTGGAAGGGGACGCTTTGGGCGATGGTCATCGCAGGGCTGACCATCACGCCGGACTTAACATCGCCCGCCATCGTCGCCCGAGGTGAAACCGTCAGGCTCATCGCGATCGCAGCGCCACACATCGTTACTCGGTTCATCATGCTATTCATCCGATTCAGGGGCGATCGCGACGGCCACTTTCGGGTCAGCCTCGCCCACAGACACGAACGATCCGCCTGACCGGTACGGCCAACGTTCCGACTCTTCATGATCCGGCTTCGGCTCCAAGCTTACACATTTTGTAATGCAGTTAATGATCTCAGTGATCTAGTGATTTAACGAGATCCAACGATTTATCTAATTAATAATCTGACGTATCGAAGATTTAGCAAGGTATTACGCCCAATGACACCGCTCAACCGGCCAAGCTTCCCGGCTCTCGACCTGTCTCTACGTTAGCGCCTGACGTTTGCCGATCGCTACTTTCCTCTTGAACTGTGACACTTGATCGCCACCTTGTTACATTAGCGCCTCAATTTTTTCACCCATCTCGATAACGCCCGAATCTTTGTCGTACGAGGATAGACAGCTCTGACTCTTCGACATATTTCGCCTTCAGCTCACAATACCACTGGTACCAGAGTCCTCTTCTCACCTTGAGCAAGCGCAACCTTGCCGGGATAATTCAATCTTTTCAAAGAAGATTCACAACCACATAAGCCATTATTTACATCCGTAAAAACACTAGCTTTTCTTGTGGAATAGACAAAATTGCATGTACTTGCTGAATGCATCATAAAACACAATTAAGTAAGTGTATGACAGGAAAGCTAAGTATTACTATTTAAGCAGAGCTGATATTTTTGAAATTCAAGAAAGCACCAGAGCAGACCTACGGAGTTCGCTTACGAAGTGTGAAGAGGTTACGAAGAACGGTACGGGGATCGCTCTTTCGGGCTTTGAAATCGATTGATATGGCCTTGAAATGAGGATTTCATAACGGGGATCGTAACAAAAAATTACCATCCCTGATGTTTGATCAACAATATAAATATAATATAAACATAAGCAAACAGCGGTTCTGTCGTCGAACAAGTTGTGAGTGGGTTTGATTCTTTCTCTATTGTTATGTCTTAATTACTTATAATATTGAGCCATACAATGAATCGTTTTAAGCCTTAGTGCCTTGTTTTGTTCTACAAAGCTTCCTGTAAACTAGGCGATCTTAGTGGTGCTTAATAAGTCGTAATGAGGATAGATCTCAATGCAACTGAATCATCATAAACAACAGCTCTTAGAAAGCTACAGCTTGCAAGAGTTGGCGCTACTTATCTCAGAAGCTCTTGCCATTGAATGCGATCGCAATAACGACGATCCGATGCTCTACCAAATGTCGCGCGAGTTTGGCAATCTGGCCTTTAAGTATGGCGATCGCCTCAACAGCCTTTCGCCCGCCTCTCAATCCCAGGGATAACCCCCAAAGCGCGAAGATCTTGCCTGTCCCTCTTCAGGCAGGATTTTCGCGCGTTTGGAGCGAAATGCATAGGCGAGAAGCTGGCGATCAACTCAGAGGGTGAGGCCGCTATCGTGTTGGCGGGCTATGGTTTGCGGGCTGTGGCTTGCGGGCTATGGTTTGCGGAGTTGACTGTCGATCGTTGTGGGGATCGAATCGACGGTATGTGTGTCGGGATCGAAGTGATAAATCGCGCTGCGGGCGCGTGGGTCGTCCCAGGCATGGGCGCGGAGAAAAAGGCCGCTCCAACGGGCGATCGCGTCGATGCTCGCGGTTTGATCCACCTGAGGCGAATTCACTTCGCTGGGGGAACCCGGCGGATTATCGACGTTGGTGAGGCCGTAGTGATTGACGCCCGCTAGGGAGATGAGGGCGCGGGGGGGCGAAACGATTTGGGCGTAGGTTTGGCGAGTTTCTTCGATCGCAATCAGGCTATCGCGGTCTCCGGCGATGAGGGCGACGGGGATCGAGGTGTTATCGATCGCTAAATATTCACCGTTTTCCCAAAGTGATGTGCCGAAAAAGACGGCGGCTTTGAGTTCGTCCGGCAGGCTATATTCACCGATGCAAAACGGTACGTCACAGGCTCCGCGTACGGCGTCGAGTCCCATCATGCCGCCGTGGGAATGGCCGAGCAGTACCAGTTTGCTCGGGTCGATGTGATCGAACAGGGGCGAGCTGCGATCGGCGGTGAGGGTGCGGGCGAGTTCTAGGGTGTCGGGGACTTGGCCGACTTGGGCGAAAAGTTCGTCTCGCCCGCGAACGCTGGTGCGATGGTTGGGAACTACCACAATAAATCCGTAGCGTGCGACCTGCTGGGCGTAGCGGCTGTAGTGGGCTTTATCGACGTTTAAACCTTGGAGAAAGAGCGCGATCGGCAAGCGTAAGGTCTTGGCTTCCGGTTGTTTGAGGTTGGGGTAGTAGATGTCGGCGGGATCGCCGTTGTTCATGGTGACTTCGAGTTTGGCCATGACGTCTGATGGAAAATGAGTCGGGGCGGGTGCGGGGCTGGGCGGGTTGCGGGTGCTGGCGTGGCGGGGTTCGGAGTCAGCGCCAGTAACCCGCCGAGATTCGGAATCGCGGAGGCTGGCGAGTTCCTTGTCGGTGGGTAGACGGTGGATCGCCCGATCGAGCGAGGCGCATCCGGCGTTGAGGATTGCCGTGATCAGACACAACAACGCCAGCGGGATCGTGGGGTATCGATCGCGCTGGCGCTGGGGTTCAGAAGGCTTCAAACGCTTTAACGGCTGTGCTGGCTGTGCTTGTCTGGATCGGGATTCAATATCCATACATCATCCATACATCGACGGGATCTGGAGTTGAAACTATGACATCGGCACGCGAGCGCAAGGGACATTATTCGCCGATCAGTTCGAGTTCAAAATCTTGAAAATGCGCCCGAAATTTTTTCTTCTCGTTGACCTGAAACTGCACCACGACGGGCATATTCGGGCTAATGGGGCGACCCTGCCAACTATCGAGAACTTTGACCACTTCACCTTCGCTCCCTTGGGTATCGAAGGGTTTATTTCGGTGTTCGGGATGAATGTACACCACCACTGACTCTTTGACGCGAACGCGCTGACCTACCTCAATCGACATAAATCTACTGGATTTCTCTAAATGTTGAACAAGTTGAACCGTTTTGTCTGGGGCGATCGCGTCCAATCGTGGATGGATCGAGCGATCGCCGTTACATCGATCGCATTGGCAGCGCCTGGACGGTATATGCGATCGACGCGACGAACCATAGGACATCATCCCACGGATTTTAGAGTCGCTGCACCAACCGGGTCTGCATCTATGAATTTCACAACGATCGCGAGTCTCATGAATCTGGTGAATCTCATGAATCGCAAGCTAATTGCACCGGCTAGCGAATCGAATCGGTCCTGAATCGGGAGCCTGAACGTGATAGTTCCCTGAAGATTCGATCGGCAGGTTAGAAACCCTAACCCACTGTGTCTCGTCCGTATAAATCAGTATTCAGTTCAGAAATTACCCGAGAGAAAATACTCATGCAACAAGTGACAGGACGGAACACGGCCAAACGGAAACAGATTGTTGAGGACTCCAAAATTTTCGATGAGCGTGAATACCTAGCGCTGAATCCCGATGTGGCGATCGCCGTTAATGCCGGTGAAACCGATGCCCTGTCGCATTTTGTGCGCTTTGGCTGGTCGGAAAATCGATCCTTTAGCCGCTTCTTTGACGCTCAGACCTACCTTGCGGACAACGATGATATTGCTGCTGCCGTCGCGATCGAGGAAACCAGCGTCAATGAGCATTTTTTCCGCTTTGGCTTCCGTGAAACGCGTCAAGTTAATGCCCTGTTTGACTTCGACTATTACCTCAATGCTCAGGCCGACGTCGCCGCTGCCGTTGCCACTGGCAGCACCACCGCGCTCCAGCATTTTTTCCAATTTGGCATCGACGAAGCCCGCAGTTTTACGTCCTATTTCGGCGCAATCCTCAATCGTGAATCGTTCCAAAGCCTGTTTCAAACGGAAATCGGGGCAAGTTTTGATGTCCAGAGTGCCAGCCAGCTAACCGATGCGCAGGTGGTTGATTTGGTGACGAGTCTGGGCGATCGAGCGATCGACTTTGACTATTACCGCGATCGGCATGGCGTCAGTCTCCAGGACTTTTTCGGTCTACCGGCGATCGAGCTGAGTAACGATCAGATCCGCGCCTTTGCGTTTAATCAAGGCGCAGAAATCGGCCTAGCGCGTACGTCGGTGAACCTCACCGCTTACGCCGCGACCTATTCGACCCAACTGATCGAGTTTTATGGCGCAACCACGATCGAGGACGTGACCGAAAGCGAAATCGAAAGCTTCGCGATCGGCGAAGGTCTGACTCTCGGGCTGGACGTAACGGCGTTTCTCGATACGGCCTACTATCGCAGCGAGTATGGCGCAGCGATCGCGGCCAGCTTCGGTGCGGAGTTTACCGACCGTCAGCTCGTCGGGTTTGTGTTTGGCGACGATGCGCCCTACATCGACACGGACTACTATCAGCAGCTTTTCGGGCAAAACGTCACAGCCTCGGGTGAGCTAGTCGCCAACCTCAGCACCGACGACCTTCGCCGCTATGCCCTGACGGAAGGGTTCAACGTCGATACGCCGCTGTCGCCGTTTAATCTCGAAGCCTGCCGCAGCCAAAATGGCGAAGCGTTAGCGCAGTTTTACGGCGTGACCGGGGTTGCGACGCTGAGTCAAACGCAGATTTATGATTTCCTCGTCAGCGACGCCTGGGCGTTCGGCATTTCGATCGCCGATTTCACCGATACCGCTGCGGTGGAACTGTTCCGATCGCAAAACCGCGACGCCCTCGCCCAGCGCTACCAAGTGGCGATCGATGCCGTTAGCGAACTCAGCGCCGAAGTCGTCCTCGATTTCCAATTTGGCGGCGCATCGAGCGCGATCAATTTCGACTACGTGCGATCGACCTTCAGCGGTGACGCCCTCGTTGCGTTTGGCACAGCCAGCGCCGCCCAAGCCACCGACGCGCAGATTCTCGACTACGTTTACAGCCAAACCACCACGATCAACAGTACGACCCTGGCACCGATCGACGTGCGCGGCTACCGATCGCGCTACACCAGCGAAATCGCGGCGGCGCTGGAAATCTCCACCTCGGAGGTGCTACAACTCGATCGCCGCGCGATCGAGTCGTTCATCTTCCGTGAGGGTGCAAGTCTCGGTCTGGAGTTAAGCGAGTTTGCTAACCTGAGCTATTTTCGATCGACCTATAGCGCAGCGATCGCCCAGTCGTTCGGCATCGAAATCAGCGCCGTAAGCGAACTTAGCGCCAGCGAAATCACCGGTTGGTACGTCAACGAATCGCGCGATTTGAATATCGACTTTTTGCGCTACCAAATCGAATCGCTCAGTGTTGGGCAACAGGCGCAACTGTTCTCCAGCGTTGGCCTAGAATTTGACGCCACCGCCTCTATCACCACCGAGCAAGTCACGACCCTGGCCTACAGTTCGGAGTTTTCCGCACTGTTCCAAACCGAAGATCTGCAACTGTCGGTCATCAATGTGGACGCTTACGTCGAGACCAATGTAGAGGTGCTGCACAAATTCTACTTTGGCTCTGAGGTCATCCTCAGCGAACAAACCCGCAGCACCAAACGCACGGCGGGCGGCTTCAAGATTTCAACCAAGAAGACGAAGAAATCGACCAAAAAGAACACAAACAAAGGTACAACGGGAACCAAGAAAACGCGCAAGACCCTGAAGAATATCGCCGCGACGCTGAAAAAGCTGAAGACGAACAAGGGCAACACCGGCAAGAACACGAAAACGACGAAAAAGACGAAAAAGACGAATACAACCGGCGAGGCCACGGTTGTCGATGACGTTGAAAGCGTGGACGTGACAACGACGGTCACGATCGAAACCGAGGTAACGATCGAGGCCAAACTCGAAGCGGTTCGCCAACTGTCACGCGAACAGGTCATCAGCTTCATGTTTGGGCGCGGCGCTAAGACCGGAGTCGAAACCGCCGAATTTATCGAGGTGGATTTTCTACGTCATGCGTTCGCGGCGGAACTGCTTGCCACCTACGATGTGTCCACCACCAAGGAAATCGACGATCGCCTCGTAATCGACTTGGTTTACGGCGGCCTATCGAGCGATATCGACTTTGCGTTTTACCGCAACGCCCACGCGGCGGAACTGACCGCGACCTACGGCCTTGCGATCGAGCAAATCACCGATACCCTCATCCTCGAACACGCCTACGAGTTCGGGGTTGATCAGGGCTTGGCGTTGGCCTCGTTCGATCAAGATGCCATCCTCCTGGCTCAATCAGCGACCACCGATCCGGCCACTGACCCCGCCACTGACCCGACGACCAACCCGGCCACCGGTTCCAGCGTTGACGAAGTCCCGAATGAAGCCACTGCGGACAGTTTTTCGCTCGGCGATTTTGTCGATGTGAACTTCCTGCGCGAAAACTTCGAGGCGGATTTATTGACGGAATATCGCGTGCAAAATGTCTACAACGTTGGCAAAGCCGAAACGGTGGGATTCATTGAGGGGCGCGGTCGAACCTTTGGCGGTTTAAATTTATCGGCGGCGATCGACTTCGAGTTTTATCGCAGCACCTACGCCGCGCAAATCGAAGCGAATACCACGACGCTCGACGCCGACCAAAACGGCGCGATCGACGACCTCGAACTGTTCGACTACATCACCGACGCCGGTTTAGAACAGGGACAAAATCCGTCGAAGCTCGTGGACTTTGCCGCTTACCGTGCGACGGGTTCCGCCTCGGCTCAAGCCCTCTTGACCTACTACAGCAAAACAAATATTCAGGAAATCACGTACCGTGAAACCCTAGAATTTATGTTTGGTGCAGGCTTAGAGCAAGGGTTTGCGCCGTCGAGTGCGATCGATCTGACCGCCATTCGCACGCAGCAAGCTTCCTCGCTCGTCGCGTTTTATCAGGTCAGCAGCATCGAGCAAGTCAGTCTGACCCAAACGTTTAACTATGCGTTTGGCGCGGGGTTTGACGAGATCGGTGCGGCGATCGCGAGTTAAAACCGATCAGGGTAAGTGCATGACCATTTGGCAACCGGGATACCGTCTCGCGGGCGGGAAATACACGATCGAGCGCGTGTTGGGTGAGGGCGGCTTTTGCATCACCTACCAAGCGCGGGACACCACCGATCGTCCGGTGGCAATCCAAACCCTCAACACAGAACGCAGCCAAGCACGGGAGCTGAACCTGTGGCAGCAGCACCTCGCCAACACGGCGCTACGGCTGACGCAGTGTCGCCATCGGCACATCGTCGAGGTGGAGGAGTTCGTCCTCGATGGGCTGCGGTGGTGTGTGGTGATGGAGTATTTACCCGGTGGCAGTCTCGATGCGATCGTCGAACGTGACGGGGTGTTGCCCGTTCCGCAGGCGATCGCGATCATCGAGCAAATCGGATCAGCGGTGGCCTTGATGCACGATCGCGGCTTGCTGCACCGCGATATCAAGCCGCTGAATATCCTGACCCGTGGAAACGGGGAGGCCGTGCTGATTGATTTTGGTTTGGCCTCGCCGTTTCAACAGGACATGGTGGAGATTCAGGAGGATTACACCTCGCGCGGGTTTGCGCCGATCGAGCAATACGATCGACGTGCGAAACGGGGTGCATATACCGATGTTTACGGGTTGGCGGCAACGCTGTATTTCCTCGTAACGGGCGAAATTCCCCGCTCGCCCCTCACCCGCATCCGCGATCAGCAAAACGGTCGCCCCGATCCCCTGGTCGTACCCTCGGACTATTGCCCCGATCTCCGCGACCCGATCGAAGTCGCCATCCTCAACGGGCTGGCGTTGCAGCCAGAAGATCGCCCACCCACGATCGCCGCCTGGTTCGCTCAGATCGGCCTAGATGCCCCCTCGCTGATCCCAAAGGTTTCCTCTCCGGTTAACACGCTCAACACCGAAGACGATCGCAAAACAGAGCCATACGCCTCGGCGATCGGCCTGCGGTTTGAAGTGCTGCGATCGGCGCTGGAAACGGGACGCTGGAAGGATGCCGATCGTGAGACTGATCGACTGTTGCAGATCGCAACTGGGGTAAAACCGGGCGCACCGATCGCGATCGAAGACATCGAAAATATTCCCGGTCGCGACCTGCGGACAATTTCGAGCCTGTGGAATATCTACAGCAGCGGGCGATTTGGGTTGGCGTATCAGGCGCGACTATGGCGATCGCTCGACCAGAACGGCGATCAGTTTGCGGCGGTCGTGGGCTGGTCGATACAGGGACGGTGGCGCGGCTATGGCGAGCTAATCTTTCGGGCGGACGCTCCGGCGGGACATCTGCCGACCTGGGGGCGACGGGGCAAGCTCTGGGGCGCGTTGTGCGATCGGCTAGAGGCTTGTAATATCGGGCGAAACGAAGGTGATTGAGCTGAATTAAGCTAAATTAAGCTGAATTTTTACGGATATCCTAAGCACTTCAGACTAAGGACTTCAGACCTTCTCCTGACACGAATGGATTGATCTATGAAAACGGTACGATATCGTGGGCGCATTGCCACAAGATCAAACCAAACGAGTATGCGTTTGCCCTGAGTAAACCCTGGGGTTAACGGCTTCAAAAAAAGTCCCGTGATAGCATGACGGCGTTCGTCCCTCACCCACCACCACCCCTATGGCTTGGCAACGCCCCGATGGTCGCGATCGCGATTGCATCCGCCCCGTCCGCTTTGAATTCGATCTGTCCACCTCGCCCGCCAGTTCCGTCCTCGCCTACAGTGGCGACACCAAGGTGCTGTGCTGCGCGACGATCGAACCGGGCGTGCCGCGCTTCCTCGAAGGCAGCGGCCAGGGCTGGCTCACGGCAGAATATCGGATGCTACCGGGAGCCACCTCGCGACGCCACTCGCGCGAATTTCTCAAACTTTCAGGACGCACCCAGGAAATCCAGCGCCTCATCGGTCGCAGCCTCCGCGCCGCCCTCGATCTCCATGCCCTCGGTGAGCGCACCATTTATATTGATGCGGATGTCTTGCAAGCCGACGCCGGAACGCGGACAACCTCGATCGTCGGCGGCTGGGTGGCGCTCGCCGATGCGATGAATCGACTTGTAGCAACGGGAGAACTGGAAAAATCGCCGATCACGCAGGCGATCGCGGCGGTCTCGATCGGCATCATCGAACAGGAAGTATTTCTGGATTTAAACTATACCGAAGATGTTGCCGCATCTGTGGATTTCAATGTTGTGATGAACGACAAACTAGATTTAATCGAAGTTCAAGGAACGGCAGAAGAACAGAGCTTTAGCCGATCGCAACTTAGCAATATGCTAGATTTAGCAGAACTTGGAATTCGCAAGTTATTAACACTTCAATCCGCAGCACTCTCGACACGCTAATCACACAAAATCGCAATCCCATCAAAGATGCTTTTCGTAACGAACCTTGCCCATTTCTTCAATCATTTCAACCTTACAAACTGCAATTCTAGCCATCCCACCATTGCCTTTATTTTTCAAGATGAATTTTTGATCGAGCTAAAAACACGCTTAGTGACACTGTTTGGCGATGCCCTCACAGCTCTACCGTCACTACTCATGGCACTCGTGATTTTATTCCTGACTCGCTACGCTGTGATGGCGGTCGAGCATACGATTTCAATAATATCTAGCCAGTTTATTCAGAGCAAATTCCTAAGGTCATTATTTATTCAAGTTGGTCATGTTTTAACGTGGTTACTCAGCATCCTGTTCGTTTGTACGATCGCCTTTCCAGATGTTAATGTTGGCCATCTGATCAACCTTTCAGGTCTTAGCTCCGTTGCGATCGGCTTCGCATTTCAAGATATTTTCAAGAACTTTTTAGCGGGAATTCTCCTACTGCTCAATCAGACCTTTAAGCTTCACGATGAAATCACCGTTGAAGGGTTTACGGGCGAAGTTGAAGCTATTTCGATTCGGACAACTTCAATTCAGATGTATCGTTGTGTGCTTTGTCTGTCAGGATTTTTTAGGCAGAGAGTCTTGGGAGAGTCTACGGACGGTGTCAATGATCATCCTAAAGATAATTCTACAGATCTAAATATCATCAACACCGTCTGGGAACTTCACATCATAGGGAAAAAAGCGTGCAGCAAAACCGATCGCCCGAATTTCAACAGCGGGTAACATCGGCAATGCAATCTCAGTTGTATAGGCACTGAACAAACCAAAGTTCGCGCGATCGGTGTGATCTTTCACGATGTTCAGAAGATCGGCTTCATGCTCAATAACAAACTGATTACAGCTCTCGGAAAATTCAGGAAAGCGCATACAGACTCGCTCAATTAGATAATCCGACAGCACATCTGTAACGTACATTTCGTAATAACGACGATCGGGGTTCGTGAGTGCAAATAAGCCCAGCACGGAGGCGGTGATCGTCAGGAAACCTGGTAGCGATCGCCAAACGCGGTGACGCTGGGTAAGGCTTAAAGGCGGCATCGTGGTTTATCGGTTTAAATTCAAGCCGGACGTTCTGTTCTAGCGTAGAGAATTTCTGCTCAATTGTCAGACGAACAGATCTTAAATTTGAGCCAACTGATCAGGGTTGACGATGTGGCAAACAAAGATGATTACTGGCTTTCATCGTCAGACCAAAGCGCATGGCTCACGTTGCGCGATCGTGACGAACAAAGATCGCCCGGTAAACGGGTTCACCATTTTCGAGGGTGTATAGCTCGCGTTCTGTTGGGACGGGCATCGGATTTTCCGGTAGCCAATCCTCAGATGTGCGCGTGAAAGCTGGATGTTCGGCAAAGCGATCGCACATTTCCGCTTCGACTTCACACACATCGGACTGTAGAAAAACCTCTCCGCTGATCGGTAAGTGTTTCGCCAAGGTTTCAATTAATTCGGGCTGAACGACGCGGCGTTTTTGGTGACGTTTTTTAAACCAGGGATCGGGAAATTGAATGCTGGCTCGCTGCAATTTTCCAGCGGGGTAGGAGGCGAGAATATCCTCGATCGTGATGTTGGCGTTACAGAACAAAAAGTGTAGATTATCGAGATTTTGCTCTTCGCGCCATTGGTTCGCTGCTTCGACGAGGGGGGCGCGAATTTCCAAGCCTAAAAAGTTCCACTCAGGTTCGATCTGGGCGTATTGCTGCAAAAAACGCCCGCGTGCGCAGCCGATATCAAGCATGAGCGGCCGATCGAGATTGCCGAAGATTTGCGACCAGTCGGGAATCGCGATCGGCTGTTGAAATTTGTTGCTGAGGGGGTTAACGTGCTGGCGAACTCGAACGAGGGACAATGGTTTGCTCCGGGGAATGATGATAAATTAATGCGATTTAGCGGTCAAAATTCGCTGACCGATCTCTAAGCTAAATTGGATGGTTTGGTTTGGGACACATCGCCAGAATCGCCAGAATCGCCAGAATTGGCAGAGTCGGCAACGATCGCGTCAATAATTTTGACGTTTGCGGCGGGAAATGGCAATTCGGATAATTCCGCGACGGTGACCCAGCGAATTTCATCACAGGCGATCGTCTGCGGTTCGCCTGACAGATGGGCGCAGTGATACACGTGCAGCGACACTTTGAAGTGACTGTAGGCATGATCGACGGTGATCAGATGTTTGCCGACTTCGATATCGATCGCCAGTTCTTCGAGAATCTCGCGCTTAACGCACGCTTCCGGCGTTTCGCCCGCCTCGATTTTGCCGCCGGGAAATTCCCACAGCCCGCCCAGCAACCCTTTCGCCGGACGCCGATCGACCAAAATACGATCGCGGCGATCGTTCCAAATCACGGCCACGCCGATGTGTTTATGGGGGATCGGGGTTTTCGTTTCGCGCATGGGACGTTCGGACGTAATACCTAAAGAATGAGCCTGACAGGTATCTTGCCACGGACAGAGCAAACAGGCGGGATTTTTGGGCGTGCAGCAGGTGGCGCCAAGATCCATCAGGGCTTGATTAAAGTCGCGTGGCGCATCGCGATCGAGCAGGGTTTCCGATAATTCCCACAGGGGCGACATCGCCCGATTGGTCGGCACATCGAGCGCCACCAGCCGCGCCAGCACGCGCTTGACGTTGCCGTCGAGAATCGCCACTGGCAAATTAAAGGCATTGCTCAAGATGCCGCCTGCGGTGCTGCGCCCGATGCCGGGGAGGGCGATCGCGGCGTCGAAATCGCGGGGGAATTCGCCGTGATGATCCGCAACAACCAACTGCGCGGCACGATGCAGATTGCGAGCGCGGGCATAGTAGCCGAGTCCCTGCCACAGCTTGAGGACATCTTGCACGTCAGCAGCAGCGAGGGTCTGAACGTCGGGAAACCGCAGCAACCAGCGTTCAAAATAAGGCCACGCGGTCTTGACCTGGGTTTGTTGCAGCATGATTTCCGAGATCCAGACGGCGTAGGGGTCTCGGTTGCGTCGCCAGGGGAGATCTCGGCCTTGGGTGGCATACCAGTCGAGTAACGATCGCCGCAGCGATCGCGGGTCAGCCGTTAAGGTCAGCTCAGTGGATGATGGAGTCGATCGAGCGGAGCGATTCACGGCACAGCATGGAGCGAGTGGATATGAGCAGCGAGCTATGAATGCCGTCGTAGAACGTCGATCGCAGAAATCTCGAAGGATTCTCTCGAATTCAGTATCTCGAATTCATCACAAACGCATCTTACGATACGGATCGGGATCGCTGGGATGTGAGAGCGTACAAGACTAATGCTAGACGCCCTCCTCGCCCTTTGCGAAACCTGTGACATCCCTAAGCCGTGCCACCTCCGAGGCCACCCATCGAGACGTGTTCCCCACCATGTACTCGACCCTCGTGAGTGATGCTCTCGTCGATCGTGTTTTGAGCCAGTACGACATCCCCACGGTCACACGCTGTCACTTTTGGCATCGTGGTCTGAGTGATGTGTATTTAGTGAGTACGGTTGGAGCCGATTATGTCCTGCGTGTAGCGCATCGCCACTGGCGCAGTCTGGAGGACGTGATTTTCGAGCTAGAATTTCTCGATTTCCTCCACGATCGCGAGGTTCCCGTTGCCCATCCGCTGCGAACCCATGACGGACGTTTGGCGATCGAGATCCAGGCTCCGGAGGGCGTCCGCGCGGCGGCACTGTTCGTCTATGCACCGGGTGAAATTCCCCTTGGCGATCTATCCACAGCGCAAAGCTGGCGGCTCGGAACTGCGCTAGCTCAGGTTCATCGCTTTTCCCATGAGTTTCAATCGACGGTACGGCGCGATGATCTGACCCTGGAGTATCTGCTCGATCGCTCCCTGGAGACGATCGCACCTTTTTTGCAGCGTAACCCCGAAGATTGTGACTATGTCTATGGTGTCGTGGATGATCTGCGATCGAGCTTGACCCATCTACCCACCGATCGCCCGTACTGGACGATCTGCTGGGGCGATCCTCACAGCGGTAACGCCCACTTTACCGAAGATGGCTTGATTACGATGTTCGATTTTGACCAGTGCGGCTATGGTTGGCGGGCGTTTGATCTGGCGAAGTTCCTGAATGTGTCGCTGCGGACGGGGATTAGCTTGAAGGTGCGCGAGGCGTTTTTGGGCGGGTATCAGTCGATCGAGTCGATCGAGTCATTTGAAGTCGAGGCTCTGCAAGCGCTGACGCTCACGGCGCATTTTTGGTCTTGGGCGATCGCGGTCAATGCCGCACGGGTTCACAACTACAGCCGTCTCGACGATACCTACTTCACGCGCCGCGTCGCCCAAATCAAACGCCTGCGATCGAAGGATTGGCAGTTATTTTAGATAACGATGCTATAACCACACCAGAACCGAATCGGTTCAAGTTTCCGAGGTGGGCGACTGATTGAGGAACGGCGTCAGGTACGCGACGACTAGACCCAGGGCAAAGCCGAGAATGTTACGCACGAGCGGCAACGCATCCGAGGTACGGGTAACGACGGGGCCGATGCCAAAAGCGAAAAAGAGAATGCCCCACAGCGGCGAGAAAATCAGCGCCCACTGCCATGCAAAGGTTTGTCCATCGCGTGGCTGGGCGGCAAAGCCGCAAATCACGCCGCCGAGAACCGAGGTGATCAGCGTCAAAATCCACTGTTCGCGCGGCAAGCCGGGGACAACGCTACAGCCGCCGTCACGAATGCAGCCTTCGACGGATTTCAGAGCTTGCAGAATCGATTGATCTTCGCCGTTGTCCCGGACAAAAAATTGATTGCCGAAGCGCGTTTGTAGCTCGATCCAAAACGTACGCGGCATCAGTTCGTACAGATCATCGCCAACGCTGAACGCTAGCAGGTTTCCGCCACGCTGATCGGCGACGAGAACCACACTTTTATCGTCCAGACCCCAGTAATTGATGACGGCGCGACCCGGTGTCCGATCGAACTGGGTCAGCACTCTGAGCTTAAATCCCGTTTCCTCTTCGACGTGTTCTAAGCGCTCGGTTAAGAAATCCTCTTGGCTCGACGTTAGGATATTAGCGAGGTCAACGATTTCGGTTTCAAACTCGGGCAGCAGTTCGGGATTATCGAACGCCTGAGCGGGAGCAGCAGAGAACCAGGCGATCGCAGCAAGGCTGACCGCCAATACGCGCGACAATAGCGTGCGTAGGGAAAAGGAAGGTGCGGAATATTGCATAGCGTTAGGCATGTCTGCGATCGAAAGGTCGGCGGAGCGATCGAGCCTAGGAAATCTCAGGTTCGCTCATATTGTTAACAGTAGTTTACATTACGACACGAAATCCTTGCATTTATGACTCAAACCCCATTCGATTCGCCCTCCAATTCCGACGCTGGTGTTTCCTCAGACGGCACTCCTGACGAGACGATCGATGTGTCCGAAACGCAGCTCTATTCCGAGAACTATTTCGTTGTCCTGACGGGAAGTCAGCCCGAAGAAATCCTGACGGCGGCGGAGCTTGAAGCCAAGCTCGCGGCAATTCTCACCACGTTTCCGGTTCAGGATCTACCGCGCCCGGTGCAACGGCTGGAGACGATCGGCGATCGGGTTCGCCTGCTGATCGACACCACCTGCGAGCTGACCTTTGACGGTGATGATCGCGGTGATTTCATGCAGTGGTACGCCGTGCGCCTGGAGAAAAATACGCCCGATTAACCCGATTAAGCTGAAGTGCGATCGGGCTGACGTAGAGCAAACCGATCGAAAGCATCAACACCGGTAGGGGAATGACGATGCGCCCACGGTCTCACAGGATTTTCGACTAGGCGGCTTGGGAAGATGGCGCGGCTTCAGTGCTGCTCGTGCTGTCGTCACTGCGGGTCGAGATCAGCAATAGATCAATATATTCCTCTTCCGGCTGTTCGATTTCAACGCGAATATCGGGGCCGAAAAATTCCACCATTTTTTTCTGTTTGCTCTGCCATTTCTCCAGGTCGAGCATGGGCGAGTCGAACTCGATCACGAGGGTGTAGGCTCCGTCGGTCAAGGTTTCGCGTAGGGCGGTGATCAGTGGACGTTCTTCGTCGGTGGGGCTGAGGCCGAGGGCTTCGAGGGATTCGCCGAGGTGGGCTTTTTCGGCGTAGCGATAGCCCAGCATGTCTTTGCGGATTTGCTTTTGGTTGTCGGTGGCGTATTGCTCGCGGGCGGCGGCGACGTCGTCGGGGGTGGGTTCGGAGTAGGGGACGGGTTTGAGCTGGGCGGTGCGGAGGGCGATGCCGATGAGCAGGACGGGGATGCCGTAGAAGAAGCCTGCGAGGTTGAGGGTGGGGCGATCGGTGAAGTACGCCCAGAAGCCGATCGTGGTGAGGATGAGGCCGAGATAAAAGGCGGTGCTACCGAGAGAGATTCGACGAAAGATGGGTGGCATGAGGGCGTTAGTTGAGAGTTCTGTGAATATTTGTTACGAGCTTTGTAACTGTAATCTTACCCTGCTATTTCATCTGGTTTGCTTAAAGATGCAGCAGCGTCACGATCGCCCCCCGCAAACGTATCGAGCCGATAGGGTTGCTCACCAAACTGCTCCCCCACAATAAAAAAGTCCACCGGATACACCCATTGCGATTCAAACGGGCCGTGGATTTGAATGCCATGCATCACCGCATAGTGAAAGATCGTGGTGTCGAGCCGCGAGAGCAGATTTCGCACATCCGTCGCGATAATTTTACTCGCGAGCTGGGTGAGATCGACGAGGTTCACCCGATCGCCGTACCGCAACTGCGACAGGATCTTTTGTCGGACGATCGTCTGTTCGATGTCCTGCATATCGGTTTCGAGATTGAGATGCCCTGCGGCCAGTTCTTCCACGATCGTTTCAAGTGCGCCGCAGGCATGGGACGGAGCCTCGACGCCATCGCGATACATGAGCCCGACTTCGCCATTGCGCGAAATCGCAATATGCGGCATCGCGCAAAAGACAAACCGCCGCAGTCCATCCTCGATCGGTGTGTGCGCTGTGGCGGATGCCAGCCCGGTTTTGCCCATCGTGACAAACCCCGCCAAGCTACAGCAGTTAAAGGTTTTGCCCCAATAGCGCACCATCGCTTCATAGAGCGGATCGGTTTGCTCGTCACGACAGATGGCGATCATACCCATCGTATTTTCATCTTCAAACCCATACTTGGCCAGCGCTTTTGCCGTACGCCCCATGTACTTGGACAGGGGCAGCGCTCCGGGGAAATAATGCTGAAGCGCTTTATCAAATTCAGGAAACTGCGCGGCGATCGCAGAGGCAGTATTGGCAGTCATAGTCGAACGTGCAACCAGCGACAAACAGACGAAACGTAGGATACCAGTCCCATTCTGCTTTGATCTGTCTGAATTAATCGATTCACGTTCTGATTAGCCATGATCGAGTCCGTCATCAATCAATAATATTGACTCTACTGGCAACAATTCTAACAACGGCAAAGAAGCGTCGCAGCGACTATCCAGTCTTCTATATTTGTCACTGTTCAAGCCCTGCTGCCTCAAGGTCTGACATGGCTTGAACAGTGACAAATATAGGCTGTAGACCTACGACGTATGCCGCTAGGACAGCGCGGCCAACGCTTCGATCACGGTTTTGTGAATGACGCCATTACTCACGACCGTCCCTTGATTATTGGTCAGCTTGGCTCCCTGAGTAAAGTCCAACGGCTGACCAAACATATCCGTCACTTTGCCGCCCGCTTCTTCGACGACCAAAACACCCGCTGCGTGATCCCAAATTTTTTCGCGGTAGTCCGGTGTTTGGGGGGATGGTAACCGCAAGTACAGCATGGCTTCACCTTTGGCGACGGCGGCATACTTGGCTTGGGAGTCCATTCGCAGGGACGGAGCCGTGATCCCGACGGCTTTGGCGACGGCGGCTTGACGCGACTGGTCGCCGTGTCCCGATTCCACGCTTTCGACGAAGCGGAGCCGATCGGTATCGCCACCCGCGACCACTTTCAATCCGTGGGACATCTCGCTACTGATCGACGTCATGCTCGCCCCGCCGCCACGAATCGCCACAAAGAGTGCGCCACAGCCACCTTCTGCGGGATAGGCCGGACAGGCCAGGACACCGAGCTGCACCTGGCCGTTTTCGATTAATGCGAGCGCGACGGCGTACTGATCGTCGCGCAGAAATCCCTTGGTTCCGTCGATCGGGTCGAGCGTCCAGAACCGATCCGCGCCCGTGCTGCTACCCAGACCAATCCAGTTAATCACCCGATCCGGCGTGGCTTCGGGGATGAACTCTCGAATGCTGTCAGTGGCCTGGGCGAGGAGGTTATTATCCTCGCGGAGGGTGGTGGAGTCTTCTTCGGCGATGATGGCATCGTTGGGAAAAGCCTGGGCGATCGCACGGCAAATCAAGGCTTGTGAGCCATAGTCGGCGATGGTGACCGGGCTTTTATCGTTTTTGGCGATCGCTTGCGGCATCGATTTGCGGACACGCTCACAGAGTTTCGCCGCCATTAGTACGGCATCAATGGCAACTCGCCGTTCAAGTTCGTAAGACATAGGAATACGATCCAGAAAACTCTAGACCCGTAATTGATAGAAAATTGCCAGAAGTTAAGAGAAATCAGAGACGAATAACGTCGAGCTTCAGCTTACCCAGTGTGACCGGAATCGAAATGCTGTGTCTCGCTTCAGTCGCGAAACTTATGATCTATGCCAGCCCTCGCCCAAGTTCCAGTCTTAGCCTTCGTCATCATTCCAGGGCAGCATCAATCCATACCACGACCGCAACACCTCTATCGGGAGAATTGATCGTGAATTGATCGCGCTTAGGCGATCGAAACACAACACGAGCTACAAATAACGGCCATTATCGGTGTCAGTTCCGATCCAATCACCGTACGTCAGCCGATCGCAGGCGGTATGCTGTTAGGCAATTCGCTTGCCGAACCCGCCTCCATTGCCCGTTCCATTGCCCATTTGAGTCTTTAATCGTTATGACGTCCGATCGCCTGCAACATCGTACGGTGCGCCCATACGGCGTCTATGCCCTACACGGTCTCGCCTGCGATCGAGATCGAAACTCGATCCTGGCGATCGACAGCCTGCGCGGCTATCTCGTCGAGATTAACCCCAGCACCGACGCCACACGAACCATTAATCCCTATCACGCGGAAGAGTTCGTCGGGGTGACCGGGATTGCCCTGGCAGGTGATCAGCTCTGGTTTACCCGCAGCGATAGCATCTGTGTGTGTAAGCTCGACGACCTGACTCGCCCCGGTAAGCTCGATGCCACAGTACTGGCGTCGCTCCCCTACAACGCCAACGGCATCGCGATCTGGAATTCCGTTATCTATGTTTGCTGTCAAAAGTCCGGCTATATCTATGCGTTCCAGCGCGACAGTGGCCAAGAGCTAGCTCGCTACGTCGTTCCTGGTGTTGGGCTGGAAAATCTCTACGTTCGCGATGAGCAACTTTGGGTCTCGGACACGATCGAGCAAACGGTGTATTGCCTCGATCGCACCACAGGCGATATTGAATTCCAGCTCCTTACCCCCTACCCGACGCCCACCGGCCTTTGCTTTTACCCCGACCCGGACGGCGGCGACGACTTGCTCTACATCGCCTACGCCCGCGAAGAACCCTACATCCGAGACGACCCCAACTCCGCCAACCCCTACCAGCTCACGTTTCGTGATGCAACCTTCCTGCATCCGCTGCACATCTACCACAACCCGGCGGGACGCTACACCCTCTCCAACGGCTACGCCGTCGAGATGTCCTACGTCGAGGAACTGGCATCACTCGAACCCGTTGCCCTAGAAGGGATCGAATGGCAAATCGCCGTCCCGATAGACTCCCCACGCCAAAAAGTTCGCAGCATCGAGCCGATCGGCTTGCCGTTTGAGCTACGGGAAATTGATGGTCAGATGATGGCTGTGTTTCAATTCGACCAGCTTGCGGAGTCGGAAACCCATATTTTCGGCTGGAAAGCCACCCTCGAATTACGCGGCATTAAATATCACTTCCGACCCAGCGACGCCGAAACCGATGCCGAAATCCCCGAAGGCTATACTGATCGCTACTTAGTCGATAACGACAATCTCTCGATGGCGACCGATATTGTGCAGCGTGCCGCCGTAACCGCGATCGGGACGGAAACCAACCTGCTGCGTAAAATCCTCAGCATTCGCGACTATACCTACGATCGCCTCGAATATGGCATCAAGCCCCACATCGACACGCCGGACATCGTCTTAGGCCGAGGGTTAGGATCGTGCGGCGAATACGTCGGTGTGCTGCTGGCGCTGATGCGGCTAAACGGCATCCCCTGTCGGACGGTGGGGCGCTACAAATGCCCCGATCGTGCCGAACAGCAACGAGTCCCGCTTCAGCCCGACTTTAATCACGTGTGGCTCGAATTTTATATCCCCGGCTACGGCTGGATTCCGATGGAGTCCAACCCCGACGATCTTAACGATCGCGGCCCCTACCCGATGCGCTTTTTCATGGGTCTCGCCTGGTATCACATCGAGATCGTCAAGGGCGTTAAATTTGAGCGCATCATGAAAGACGGCCAGCGGATCGATAAAGAAGTCGCCTCGCTCGGCGATCTATCAATCAATCACGTTCGCTTCCAGATCATCGAAGAGCTTCCGCCTGCCACTGAGCCAAACATTTAGGGTTATCTCTCTTGCGGGGCTGATCCACTTATTCGATCACATCCAGACCGCTAAACCCAAAGCAAGACCCGATCGCAGCTTAACGTACGATCGGGTCTTGTTTTTGAAGGATTGAAGCCATCGTCGCTAAAATCGCTAAATCTGAGACCCGCTGCGTTGTTGGACTTTAGTCCAATTTTGGAGCGCTCAAGCGCAACACGGATCATCGTCTTTCAAACAGACTGAACTTAAAACAGCTTAAAACAAACCAACGATCGCGTCGGTCAGTACAAAATATTCGACACACTTTAACGCCAGAAAACTCACCCCTCCCAAAAGTGTCACCAGGCCGACATCAATCCAAAAATCCAAATCCAACGTAAACAGGGACGTCGTTTTACGCTTCCTAAGCATCTCATTGGTTGAAGCTGTGTTTATTGGCCGTAATTGTGTCGAGTCGTCTACCGGCTTAGAAAATGCCCGATAAGCTGACTCTGTTCCAGTTGCCATCGTGCTAGAGAGTTTGGACAGCAGTTTGTAATGCTCCTTGAACGCGGTCACGTTCGGGGTATTTAACGAAGGCGGACTCAGTTTTATGTTCTTTTCAGAAACAAGCAGGCGCGTCATAGTCGAGATTTACACAAGGTGTTGGACGTGGCTCAGGACTAAAAACATCACAAATCCCGTATTACGGTCGGGTTTCGCAAAACTCTGAGTAATTGTGTACAGAACCATTGTGCGTGATATCCCCTGAATTAGGCGATGACCTGAAGCCATATAGACGTGTGATCTCGATCATTAGTTGCTTGCACGCAATCTGCATCTCGGGAAAGCACGTAGTTTCACGCCTTTGATGTCCGTATATTTAACGAATATACTCGATCGCAGATCTGCGAGAGGCGGGAGACAGTTGCTGTTCAGCGATGAGCCAGTCGATGAATTGACGGGCGGTACGGCCCGATCGGCCATTATTTTGGGTCGCCCACTGCAAGGCACGAAAAGTGAGGTCTTCCTGACCCATCGTTAAATCAGCTTGCTGGGCGAGGTGACGAATGATGCTGAGGTAGTCGTCTTGATTACAGGGCGGGAAGGTTAACGTCAGGCCGAACCGATCGCTAAATGAGAGTTTTTCCTGGACGGTGTCCCAACTGTGGATTTCGTCGGCATCGCTCGGGCGGGGGCGATCGTCGAAGAATTCGCGGATTAGGTGGCGGCGGTTGGTCGTGGCATAGACGACGACATTGCGAGCGCGGGCGGTGCTGTTGCCTTCGAGGACGACCTTGAGCGCTTTGAAGGCGTCGTCATCCTCCTCGAAGGAAAGATCATCAACAAAAATCACAAACTTTAGGGCGCTACTGCGAAGCTGATCGATGATTTTGGGCAGATTTCGCAGTTGGGATTTATCCACTTCAATCAGACGCAATCCCCGATCGGCGTAGTCCGTCGCGATCGCCTTCACTAGCGAAGATTTCCCTGATCCGCGACTGCCGTAGAGCAGCACATGCTGCGCTGGAGCGCCAGCGATGAGAAATTCGGTGTTTTGCAAGAGTTTGGCTTTTGGGGTGTCATACCCGATCAGGTTCTCCAGGGCGATCGGGTCGGGGGTGGGGAGGCCTTCGATGTAGTCCTGTTCCCAGCGACAGGCGCGGTATTGCGCGAAGACGCCGACACCGTTGATCTGGTGATAGGTCAAGAGATCCGGCAGGAGATCGCCCCAGTGTGGAGTTGTGTCGAAGGCGATCGGGGTCGGATCGACCATGCTGGAGGGAGCCACGGGCGGCGTATCGAGCTTGCAGGCTTGCTGCATCCAGAGACCGAGCCGATCGCTGGTGCAATCGTACAGGCGACGCAGAATCGCGAGGTCATGGCGGGCTGCAGCGATCAGTTCTGGGGCGATGTCGTCGAGGGTTTGGGCGTGCTGCGCCGCTTCCGTAAAGGGATTTTCGTCATACAAAATCGACTCGATCAGGTACGATTGCCAGCTTTGGCCGCTGCTCGCCAGCCACGAAAACCAGTCACTATACGCTTTCAGGCATTCAGTGGGGGTATCGGTATGGTAGATCTGCTCGATGAGCGAAGCAAAGGCAGACCCGACCACATCAACGTCGAGGATTTGGCGATAGAGCAGCAGGCTAGCGATATCGTGCTGGAGCGATCGAAGGGAGGCGATATTCATCGTGGCGAGATCAGCGGCAAGGGATGCGGTCGGGACTCGCGATCGGGATTGACCGAGGCGACGCTTCAATTATGGTGGAATTGTGGACTAGATTTCGGTGGTTTGCGCGTAGGTTGATTCAATAGCGTCACGCTAGCGTTAAATAGCATCACGCTACGTCGCGTTGCGTCACACTAGGGGCATACCGTGAAGCGATGGACGATCGACGGTGATCTGTGATTGGGGCGAATCAGCATGAATGTGTGGGAATCTTGCCAGATGGCGGGTCGGACGCTGGTGGCGAATAAGCTACGCAGTTGTTTGACGATGTTGGGGATCGTAATCGGCAATGCAGCCACGATCGCCACGATCGGGATTGGCCAAGGGGCGCAGGTTTTCGTGGAAGATCAGGTGTCTGCCATGGGATCAAACTTGCTGTTTATCCTGCCGGGAAGCCCGGAAGCCCAGCGCCGCCCGGTCTATTCGCCGCAAACTCTAGTGTATGAAGATGCGATCGCCCTGGCCGAACAAGTCCCGCTGATCGACAAAGTGGCACCTCAGCTCAATAGCAGCACCCTCGTGTCCTACCGCGATCGCAACGTTTCGACCCTGGTCTATGGCACAACGCCCGAAATTCTCGCCGTCCGTGACTTTGATGTGGCTAGCGGTCGATTTCTCTCAGAACTCGATATTCGCCGTCAGCAGCAGGTGGTCGCGATCGGCTCCGATCTGGCCGATCGGCTCTTTGGCGACACCAACCCGATCGGGCAAAGCGTCCGTATTGATAATCTCTCATTTGAGGTCATCGGCGTGATGCAACCCAAGGGCGCGACCTTTGGGACAAATCTCGACGAAACGGCCTTTATCCCGCTGACCACCATGTCGAGCCGCTTGGTGGGTCGAACCTCGCCCTACGGGTTAACCGTGACGTTTATTAACGTGGCGGTACGCGACGAAACGCAGATGGATATGGTCAAATTTCAGGTCGAGAATTTGCTGCGTCAGCGCCACAGTATTACCGATGAGGATGACTTCACGGTGTCGAGCCAGAAGGATATTCAGGAGCGGACGGCGGCGGTGACGGGGGCGCTGACGGCGTTGCTGGCGACGGTGGCGAGTATTTCGCTGTTGGTCGGCGGCATTGGGATCACGAATATCATGCTGGTGTCGGTGACGGAGCGGACGCCGGAGATCGGGTTACGCAAGGCAATCGGGGCGTCTCCGCGCGATATTTTGCTGCAATTTACGATCGAGGCGACAATCTTGGCGGTCGCGGGCGGGATCGTCGGCGTAACCGTGGGCGCGGGCTGTATTGTGTTGGTGTCGAGCGTGACCAGTTTTAATGCCGGAATCTCGTTAACCAGTGTGGTGATCGCGACGGGGGTTTCGGGAGCGCTGGGGCTATTTTTTGGGATTGTTCCGGCGCAACGTGCCGCGAAACTTGATCCGATCGTGGCGCTGCGATCGGCCTAGCGATCGAGACAAAATCACGTTTACACGTTGTTTTGATGGATTTTCGGTACGGATTGTGTTTCTATTCTCATCGGACAATCCAATCGATCCAAACCGATTACGATGCAAATTTCGCCGCAAATTTCGCCACCGCTCTACAAACCGCGCTACAAACCCGGTCAAGTCATCTGCGGTAGCGGCTTGACGGTCATCGTCACGGGCTGGACACTCCGCCAAGCGATCGCCAAGCGGCTCGCACCGTCGGACTATGCCGCGATCGGCCAGCTCTACAGCCCCACACGCGGCATTAGCGTCCTCGTGCGTAACCTGCTGTGCAATCCCCACGTACGCCACCTGATCGCGATCGCCGCAACCCAAGAAGACCGTAACGCGGGCGGTTGCGCCTGTGTGCGAGATTTTTTCGAGCAGGGCGTCACGCCGGGACAAACCGAAACCGGGCGAGACTGTTGGCGAATTAAATCCGAGATTAACGGCTTTCTTGATCGCGAAATCCCCCTCGATGCGATCGCCCAACTTCGCGCCAACGTCCAGTGCCATTTCGTCACCAGCACCCGCGAGGCGTGCGACCTTGCCAAACAGATTGCCCAAAAACTCGCTGCTACCGGCGCGATCGCGCCACCCTGGGGAACACCCCAAGAATTCCCGATCGAAACCAGCAGCACCACGACCCGACCCGGCCCCCGCTACGGCCACCGCATCGCAGGCCGCACGATCGCCGACACCTGGGTCAAGATCCTTCACCGCATCGAATCCACCGGCACAGTGCGCCCCACCGCCTACGACGGCCAATGGCAAGAGCTGATCGATCTGGTGGCCGTGGTCAGCAACGAACCGCGCGGGCTGCATTTCCCTGAGCCGAATTTTTTACCGGTGAGCGGCGATTTTCTCGCGGAGTATAGCGGGCAAATTTTGGATGATTTACCCGATGCGGCCAAATCTCAAGACGGCGTGAAATATACCTATGGGCAACGGCTGCGATCGTGGTTTAACACCGACCAGATCGAACAGACGATCGAGCGGCTCACCCGCGATCGCCATTCCGCGCGAGCCGTAATGTCGCTCTGGGACGCCCAAGCCGACGGTGCTGGCAACAGTAGCCCTCCCTGCTTAAATCACATCTGGGTGCGGATTGCGGATGATGTACTGTCGCTGACGGCCACGTTTCGCAGTAACGATATGTTTGGCGCGTGGGTGGCGAACGCGATGGGGTTGCGGATGCTGCAAGAACACATCACCGACGCGATCGCCGATCGTTCCGGCCTCCCGCTCCAGCTCGGCCCCCTGATCACGATCAGCCAAAGCGCCCATATTTACGACGACTGTTGGGACAATGCCCGCCGGACGATCGCCGACCACTACCCGCGCGTCTGTGGCGATCGGCAGTTTGGCGATCCGACGGGAAGTTTTCTGATTGCGGTGCGATCGGGCGAAATCGCGATCGAGCAGCTAACCCCCGGATCGGGCGAAGTGGTGGAATGTTTTTCGGGCAAGACAGCGAAGCGGGTCTATCAGCAGTTGGCGGCCAGCAGTCCGGCCTTAGAAACCGAACACGCGCTGTATTTGGGGACGGAACTCCAAAAAGCAGAGCTAGCCTTGCAGCATCCCAAGCAATTTCGCTACGAACAAGACAAAGCCTTATACGTAATTAATTAACCCCAGTCAAAAAAACCCTAGTCAAAAATCGAATGGATCGCAGGGATCGAGACCTTTGAGGTTTTGAAAACCTCAAAGGTCTAAATCTGAATAGGCTGCATCTTTGCCACCACAACGCCTGTCAGATGCCCTCTCAAATTCATGAAGGACGGTTCACCGCATTCCGCCTTTCGTGCGTGTGTGCATAATAGATAGGAGTGAAACGTGCCGTGTGAGCAATCACGAAGCTCGGTATATCAAGCGATCCCGTTCGCGATTCGCCTCATAATGTTTCATTCCCCCCATCCGTTTTAGTCTGTACCCGTTAGTTCTGCGACATGTCGAATATCCCTGCCCTAAACTACGATCTCGTCAGTCAGCGCCAGTCGCCGATCTACTCGACCCACGGCGCGATCCCCATGGTGATCGAACAGTCCGGCATGGGCGAGCGAGCCTTTGATATCTACTCGCGCCTGCTGCGTGAACGGATCATCTTCCTCGGAACGCCCGTTGATGATGCTATGGCCGACTCGATCGTCGCCCAACTGCTCTACCTCGACGCCGACGATCCCGAAAAAGACATCCAAATCTATGTCAACTCCCCCGGCGGTTCCGTCACCGCAGGCATGGCCATCTTCGATACGATGCGCCAGGTTCGCCCCGATATTGTGACGATTTGTTTCGGTCTCGCCGCCAGCATGGGCGCATTTCTGCTCTCAGCAGGGACTCCCGGCAAGCGGATGTCTCTAACCAATTCGCGCATCATGATTCACCAACCCCTTGGTGGCGCTCAGGGTCAAGCCGTCGATATTGAGATCCAGGCGAAAGAAATCCTTTACCACAAGAAAACGCTCAACACCCTACTCGCAGAACATACCGGCCAGTCTCTCGAAAAAATTGAAGAAGACACAGAGCGTGATTTCTTCATGTCAGCCCACGAGGCCAAGGAATACGGACTCATCGATACCGTCATCGACTCAACGCCGCTCACGGCAGCCTAACGATCGCGCTCCAATTGTGTCCCAATATGTAAACGATGTGGCGATCACGCCCGGTCGATCGCCTCGTCGTTTAAACTTGACATAGTCGCACCCTCGATCGTCATCAAACGCTAGCTCCTCGTCGCCATTTCGGATCTGCTCCGCAATACCGTTCATGCCTAATAAATACGACGCTCATCTCAAATGCTCGTTCTGTGGGAAATCCCAAGAGCAAGTGCGCAAATTAATCGCTGGCCCCGGCGTTTATATTTGTGATGAATGCGTCGATCTATGCAATGAAATTCTCGACGAAGAGCTATACGACGCCAGCACGACGGCTCCGGCCACGCCAAAGGTCGAAACGAACGAACGTCGTCGCCCCAAATCGGCCAAAATTTCCCTAGGCCAAATTCCCAAGCCGCTGGAAATCAAAAATTATCTCGATGAGCATGTCATCGGTCAGCACGAAGCGAAAAAAGTGCTATCGGTGGCGGTCTACAACCACTACAAACGCCTCAGCGTGAATCAAAACCTCGATGATGGCGACATCGAGCTACAAAAATCCAACATTTTGCTCATTGGCCCGACCGGCAGTGGTAAAACGCTGCTAGCGCAAACCCTGGCGAAGATTTTGGATGTGCCGTTCGCGGTGGCGGATGCGACAACGCTGACGGAAGCGGGTTACGTTGGCGAGGATGTGGAAAATATTCTGTTGCGTTTGCTGCAAGTGGCCGAGCTGGATGTGGAAGAGGCGCAGCGCGGCATTATTTATATCGATGAGCTAGATAAGGTTGCGCGTAAAAGCGAAAACCCGTCGATTACGCGCGATGTTTCCGGTGAAGGCGTTCAGCAAGCGCTGTTAAAAATGCTGGAAGGCACGATCGCCAATGTGCCACCCCAGGGCGGACGTAAGCATCCGTATCAAGACTGCATTCAAATCGATACGCGCAATATTCTCTTCATCTGCGGCGGTGCGTTTGTTGGGCTGGAAAAGGTGATTGAGCAGCGTATCGGTAAAAAATCGATGGGCTTTGTGCAGCCCGATGACGGCAAGGCGTCGAAGAACAAACGGACGACGGATGTGCTGAAGCGTCTCGAACCGGATGATCTGGTGAAATTTGGCATGATCCCGGAGTTCATTGGGCGTGTGCCGATCGAGGCGGTACTCGAACCCCTTGATGAAGAGGCGCTGATGCAGATCCTAACCGAGCCGCGTAACGCGATCGTCAAGCAGTATCAAAAGCTGATGGATATGGATAACGTGCGGCTGGAGTTTCGCCCCGAGGCTCTGAGCGCGATCGCCCGCGAAGCCTACCGCCGCAAGACCGGAGCGCGGGCGCTGCGCAGCATTGTCGAAGAACTGATGCTCGATCTGATGTACGAGATTCCGTCTCGTAAGGATGTTAATCACTGTACCATTACGCCCGAGATGGTCGAGCAGCGATCGACTGCCGCCGTCCTAATGCATCCCTCCTCCTTGCCGAAGCCCGAGTCTGCCTAGGGTTTCGGATTTTGGATTGGATTATCGATCCCTTGCGACCATTCCAACCGAGAGATATGCCTGATCGATGCGAACGAGACCCGGAGAGGAGATGTGATCGCCCGAAGAGTGACGCATGAAAGTGCCCCGATCTCCCGCTGAACGATCGCCAGACGGTTCGGCCAAACCGACACGCACCCAACGAAAACCGCCCCATCCAAAGCATCGGACTCGATCCGCTCCAGGCTCACCGTCGAAGCGTCACGCTTGGAAGCAGATTCTCGGTGAGGTGGTCAGCAATCCGATCGTCAATTTCACGGTGTCGGTGGCGATCGTGGTCTCGATCGTCACTATCACCCTCGAAATCATCCTACCGGATACTTCGCCTTCGTTATCCAGCCTGCATCTGTTTAATCGGATACTGACGACCGTATTTGCGGTCGAACTCATTTTTCGAGCGGTTTCGAGCCCGTCATTACGCCGGTTTCTGCGGGAATACTGGCTCGATGCGCTGGCGGTATTGCCGATTTTGCGGGCTTTGCGACTGATACGAGCCACGCGGGTACTGCGACACTGGACGGTCTCCGATGCCCTGCGACAGCTCGCTCACTGGCTGCGTTTGCCGAACCTACGGCAAGGCGCTTGGGAATACGTCCTGATCATTTGGCTCTCGATCGTCACACTTTTATTTAGCAGTATTGCGTTCCTCGTCTTCGAGCGCCCCGTCAACTCGGAGCTGAATAATCCGTTTGATGCTCTATGGATCAGTACATTTTCGCTATTTGCGACGGAGCCGATCCCCGGAATGCCGCAGTCCACCGGTGGGCGCTTTGTCTCACTGTTTATCATGCTAGTGGGGACGATCGTTTTTGCGATTTTGAGCGGGACGGTGTCAGCCTTTGCGATCGAACATATGCGTCGGGAGCGGTTATCTGTGGACTGGAGTCATTTTCACGATCATGTGATTATCTGTGGCTGGAATAAAAAAGCTGAGATTGTCATTCAGGAATACCGCGCCGCACCCAAAACCCAAGCGGTGCCGATTATTGTGGTGGCTCAGCTCGAAGGTGAACCGATGTTTAGCGATGCGCTAATGAACTCGAACGTTCACTTTCTCAATGAAGATTTCACGAAAGTGCCGGTACTGGAAAAGGCAGGCATCCGGCGAGCAATGACCTGTATTATCTTGTCTGACAAACGCTTCGGGCGGACGGATCAAGATGCCGATGCCCGAACCATTTTGGCCGCGCTGACCGCTGAAAAACTGAATCGGGATGTTTATACCTGCGCGGAATTAATCAATCGTGAGTATGGGTCACATCTCGATATGGGGCATGTGAATGACTATGTGGTCAGCGAAGAACAAAGCGGTTTTTTACTCGCGCAAGCGTCGCTCAATCCTGGCCTGATGGGCGTTTTTTCCGAGTTGTTGACCTACTCTCATGGCAACCAGTTCTATCGCATTCCGATTCCGCCTGCGTGGTTTAGCCGATCGTTCTGGGAGCTGTTCGTGGCGATGAAGCGAGACCATAATGCAATCTTGGTGGCGGTGTGCGATCCCCTCGGCAACTTTTTTGTTAATCCGCAGGACTATACGATCGAGGTTGGAGATTGTGCGATCGTGATCGCCCATCAGGAGATTGAGCTATAGGTATCATCAATTCAAACGATTCGCTCGCTGATTTCGTAATCTACGGCTATGGTAAGGCTCAATTTGATTAGGATACTCGTAGCGCAGGTGTCTCGCCTGCCCGATTTTCGTGAACTCAATTACAAACTCAATCGCAACTCAATCGCAGGCGAAAAGCTCACGCTACGGTGGTTAGCAAGATCGCCCTAACCCAATCAACGTTGCCATATCTTCGCGACGTTTAAGCATCAACCCTCGCGATTCAATCCCGCCTCCGTTCAACATTACCCAACCCTTCGAGCCTTGACGCCCAGACTCGAAATTCATGCTCAGGAATATCCCTGCCCCTGTCGGCGGCGCGGACGTCTACGACCCATCGCGCTGATGGATGCGTTTGGCTGCGATCGTTGCCCACAAATGTTTGCCCTTGATCCCACACGAACAGGGCTGATTCTCTTGACCTCACCCTACCCTGATCCACCTCGCTGGAGGTGGAACGGTCGCCGTTGGTTGCCCGCTACCGTTCGCGGACAGGTTGAATTTTTTGTCGCTGTGATCTTGACCCTGCTGGCCTGCACGATCATCGGACTCGCTTTCACTTTAAACTTAAGCCTGGGGCGTGCGACCTTGATTTGGATGTTCGCCGTGCTGACGCTTGCTGTCCTGCCCGCCGTCCTTGTTTGGTTGGCCTCGCGCCGCTAGCACCCATGTCCTCTGACTCCTGCGAAATTCTCGATAGCCCGTTTGTGGCGGCACGTCACGCTTACCAAGCTGCGCCATCGCTCGCGAATATTTCCAGCGCCGATCGCTCCAAAATGCTGCTGTCGATGGCGACGGCAATTCGCGGACACCAAAACGACATTCTGGAAGCGAACACGCTCGATCTTGAAGCAACTCTATCCTTAACCGAAGCCGAAGCTGCAAAAACTCCGCCGATCGCCTGGTTAAAATTAACGCCGGAACGGTTAAAGGTTGCGATCGACTGCCTCAAACGTTTGGCCGAGATGCCTGACCCGATCCGCCCCGTGACCAGTGCGGCGCTGCTGGCTGAACGATCCCAAGCTTATTCCCAGCTCATGCCCCTCGGGGCGATCGCCTTCCTCTGGGAATCGCTGCCGGAAATCGGCGCGATCGCAGCGGGTATGTGCCTCAAAACGGGAAACAGCCTGGTGCTACATCCTAGCTCTGAGGCGCGGGAAACGTCTGTGGCGATCGCCACGGCCATGATGGACGCCCTCGCTGATAGCGAACTGCACGCCGGTAGCCTCAGCGCCATCACCAACCCCACCGACGAAACGCGCGGCCAACTCATCGCCCAGAGTTCGCACCTGGGAACGGTCATCGCGCATGGTCGCTCTGATTTTGTGAACGGGATCGCAGCGCGATCGAGCTTGCCCGTGGTGCGTTCGGTGACGGGGAACTGTTATCTATACTGGGCGCTGACCGGTCGCCTGGAAACGGTGCGATCGATCGTGCTCGATAGCTATCGCGGTGCGCCGGATCGGGTGAATGCGATCGATAAGATTTTGGTGTCGAGCGATCGTAAGCTCGCGTCAATTTCGACCCTATGGAACAGTCTGCGCGAAGAGGGCTTCGAGATTCGTGCCGATGCCAGTATCTGCGAGCAGTTTCCGGAGCTAGAGATGGTACAGCCGCACGAGTGGCGACAGGCGTACCCTGGCAAGACAATCGCCTTCAAGCTCATGGATCAGATCGAGCTGGCGATGCTGTGGATCGACCAGAACAGCAGCGGTCACGCCAATGTGATCGTGACGGAGTCTTATCGCGAAAGCTGCTTATTTACACGCGGTCTGAGCAGTGCTTCGGTCTTTGTGAATGCATCGCCCCGGTTTGCCCGCTTGAATAACAACACGGTGTACCTCGGTATGTCAAATCAAGCGGGGGCTCAACGCGGTTTTATTGGACTGGAGACGTTAACGCGCCTGAAATATATCGTCCAGGGGTATTGAGATCGTGCGATCGCGCATAAACCCGGCACAAACCCCGCACAAACGATGATGATCGAACTATAGGTCGGGTAAAAACAGTTCTAGACCGACTTCGATATAGTCTGGATCGTCGCCAATTTCATCGAGATTGGCTTCATACAGGTCGCGCCATAGCTCGCCATTGCCATAGATCTTTTCGGCGATCGCATAGAGCGAATCACCGGACTGCACGACGTATACTTCGCCTTCATCTTCCTCGTCTAGCTCTTCATCTTCATCCTCGTCCTCTTCTAGCTCCTCATCTTCACTATCCTCGTCCTCTTCTAGCTCTTCGTTATCCTCTTCTAGCTCGCCCTCATCGTCCTCGTCTTCATCTTCCAACTCTTCATCCTCATCCTCTTCTAGCTCGCCCTCATCCTCCTCCTCTTCATCTTCTAACCCATCTTCATCCTCGCCCTCTTCTGACTCATCATCCTCGTCTTCTAGCTCGTCTTCATTTTCATCGTCTAACTCCTCCTCATCTAACTCCTCATCTTCGTCTAAACTTTCATTGTCATAATTGTCATAATCTAGATCCGAGACAGCCTGAATCGCCCAGCAATCCCAACATAGATCCGTATCCGCCATGTACTCATACGGGATATAGCAATAGCCCTCATCCCCCCAATCCTCACCCCAAGAATTGCGAATAATAAACACCTCTTCCTCATCGTCATAACCCACACAGATCATGGCGTGCGCTCCGTGGCTCGATCGACCCGTCTCCTCCTCCGACGGCATTGGGATATATCCATCCTCATCCATCTCATCAAACGACTCGAACAGCGACAGACCAAAAACAAAGGGATACCCCTCCGCCAAGCAGTGCTTCATCGCAAATAAATCGACCTCCACCTCCTGAGCGCTCTTGACGCAAAAATCGATCGCCTCCTCGTAGGCTTCCGCGCTCGGTGTTTCTAACACCATATCGGGATCGTACGGCCAGGTTTCTTCAGAACAAGCTCCAAGCTCTTCGAGAGCCTCGATCGCAGCGACGATCGACGAGCCACAATCTTCGTCTTCGTTGTCCCAGATTTTGCGGGCGTTGTAATAGATGAACAAACGACTGACATCGCCCGATCTGTCAAACTCGCGCATCGCTAAATATTCGTACGCTCCGGCGATCGCATTCGCTGTACAGGAGCTAACCGCCGATTGATCCTCCACCGGACTGAGATCCTCGCGCAGATCGACGCTACCAGGCAGATCCTCCGCACTGAAGCGCGTCGGGCGATAGCTGCTAAAGCGAGGCGGTTTACGCACCGATCGTTTGCAGCCCTGCATCCGGGCATAGTTACCCGTACCGGTTCCGATGTTGTCAAACATGGCAAGAAATCCCGAACGATCTCGATGTAGTGCTGGGAAGAAATATCGAGGGATTGAACGGTTTAAATAGTTCTGAGACGGTTGACAACGCCGATCATTGGCTGCGCTGCGATCACCCAAATCCCCCAGGATTTATCGTAGCCAATGGAAATGCGAATCGGTGGATTATTTTGGGGTTAATCGGAGTCGATCATTGTGACTCTCATGACGGGTTGCGATCGAAACCCGCTAAAGTAAAGAAATACGAAGCAATTCTTAGAGCGACAACCCCGCAGGCAAGACGATGCGAATTATCTTAATGACCGGAAAAGGTGGCGTCGGCAAGACCTCCGTAGCAGCAGCGACGGGTCTGCGCTGCGCCGAGCTGGGCTACCGTACCCTTGTCCTCAGCACCGACCCGGCGCACTCGCTTGCCGACAGCTTCGACCTCGAACTGACCCACGAACCGACAAAAATCCGCGAAAACCTCTGGGGTGCGGAACTCGATGCCCTGGTCGAACTAGCCGACAACTGGAGCGCCGTGCAACGCTACATCACGCAGGTGCTCCAGGCGCGGGGTCTCGATGGCGTGCAAGCCGAAGAGCTGGCAATTTTGCCGGGAATGGACGAGATTTTCGGCCTAGTGCGGATGAAACGCCACTACGACGAAGGCGAATATGACGTGCTGATTATCGATTCGGCTCCGACCGGAACAGCGCTACGGTTGCTGAGTTTGCCGGAGGTCGGCGGCTGGTATATGCGCCGTTTTTACAAGCCCTTGCAAGGGTTGTCGGTGGCGCTACGTCCGCTGGTGGAGCCGTTTTTCAAGCCGATCGCCGGGTTCTCGCTCCCTGACAAGGAAGTCATGGACGCGCCCTACGAGTTTTACGAACAAATCGAAGCGCTCGAACAAGTCCTCACCGACAATACCCAAACCACGGTGCGCCTCGTCACCAACCCCGAACGCATGGTGATTAAAGAATCCCTGCGGGCTCATGCGTATCTCAGTCTCTACAACGTGGCGACGGATATGGTGATCGCCAACCGGATTATTCCCGACAGCGTCACCGATCCGTTCTTCAAGCGCTGGAAAGAAAATCAAGCGCAATACAAACAAGAAATTTATGATAATTTCTCGCCGTTGCCGGTGAAAGAAGTACCGCTTTACTCTGAGGAAATGTGCGGTTTAGCGGCACTCGAACGGCTCAAAGAAACGCTGTACGGCGATGAAGATCCGAGCCAGGTTTATTACAAAGAAAACACGATCCGCATCGTGCAAGAAGACGGAGATTACAGCCTTCAGCTTTATTTACCCGGTGTGCCGAAAAGCGATGTCCAGCTTTCTAAAACCGGCGATGAGCTAAACGTACGCATCGGTAACCACCGCCGTAACCTGGTTTTGCCTCAGGCGCTGGCAGCTCTGCAACCGGCAGGCGCAAAGATGGAAGAGGATTATCTAAAAATTAAGTTCGCGAAGGTAGCTCGCGTTTAGAATCGGCCTTAAGATTCACTGGTGAATGTCTACGGCTGAGTCTGTCTCACCGCTTGATCTATGCCTTATCAGACCGTACGCGGCGTCGAACATTTTTATCAGTGGATTACCTCCGGTGATGGTAGTGACGATCGCGCCCAGGATTCCGCGCCCGATCGTCACTCCGATCGTCCCGTCATGGTGTTCATCCACGGCTGGGGCGGCTCCTCGCGCTACTGGGAATGCACGGCGCGATCGCTGACCGATCGTTTTGACTGTCTGCTCTACGACCTGCGCGGCTTTGGTCGATCACGCTTGCCCGCACCCGATCGCAATGCCGCGCCCAGTTTTGCCACAAAAGCTGAACTCGAACAAGACTACGCCATCGAAGCCTACGCCGACGATCTAGCCGAACTGCTCGATGCCCTCGGTCTCGATCGCGTCTCGCTCAATGCCCACTCGATGGGCGCATCGATCGCCACGCTATTTCTGAACCGTCATCGCGATCGGGTCGATCGTGCCATCCTCACCTGTAGCGGCCTCTTCGACTACGACCCGCTCACCTTTAATCTGTTTCATGCCGTTAGCCGCTGGGTGGTGATTTTGCGTCCGCGCTGGATGGCCGCGATCGCCGGACTCGAAGGGCTATTCATGCAGCGCTTCCTCCATCGCGACATTCCCATCCAAGACAAGCGCGACTTCCTGGCGGACTTCGTCATGGCCGATTTTGACGCCGCCCTCGGCACGATCTACACCTCCGTCAGCAAACACGCCGCCACAATCATGCCGAGCGAGTTCGCACGGGTTGACGTGCCGACGCTACTCGTTGCCGGTGAACACGACATTATTATCCCCGCTGCGATGGGTAAGCGTGCCGCCACACTCAGCAACGCGATCAAGTACTACGAAATTCCGAATACGGCGCATTTTCCAATGCTAGAAGATGCAACGACTTATCGCACGGCGATCGCTAATTTCCTGGCCTAGGCTTGCGTCTTTTAACCCACATGATAAACATGCCTAGCATTAATATTCTGACCTGGCATAACGGCTCGGGGCTTCAGCAAGATGCTCAGTGTTTAGACGACATCTTGACTCGGGCGGGTTTTCGCGTCACTCAAACGAACATTCGCCCTCCTCGTCTCAAAAGCAGCTTTTTATCAAAGTTAGACAAGTTTGAATATTGGATCGATAAAAGCCTTCAAATTTGGAAAAATTATAGCTATCGCTTAAGAAAAAAATGTGGTTTTCTCAAGCCCAAGGATTATCGTTATGACATCAATTTATTCTTAGAATTTGTTGATACTAGTCGTTTCGATCAAGCCAGGAAAAACTGCTTTATTCCGAATCAGGAATGGTTCTCAATGTGGCAACACCTAACCTTAAAATCGTTTGATCAAATTTTATGTAAAACACTTCATGCCTACGACATTTTCCAGCGTTTAGGACATTCGACTAGCTATATTAGCTTTACAAGTCAAGATCACTATCGCTTTAATCTTGAAATCGACTATAACGCCTGTTTTCATCTCGCCGGACGGAGTCCATTCAAGGGCACGCAAGCCATTATCGATGTATGGCGGCGACATCCAGAATGGCCTCAGCTCTACGTGATACAGCGGTCTCACCGCTCACTAGATGCGCCTCTCCCCGAAAATATCACCTACATTCAACAGCGCATCGAGCTAGAGAGACTCACCGAAATGCAAAACCGTTTGGGTATCCGAATTCAGACATCCGAGGCAGAAGGATTTGGGCATGTTTTGGTCGAGGGAATGAGCTGTGGCGCGGTGATGGTGACGACGGATGCCCCGCCGATGAATGAAATTGTAACGCCCGATCGAGGTATTTTGGTTGCTTACGATCGCTCAAAGCCTAAAGACTTAGGACATCAATATTTCGTTAATCAAATACAGCTTGAACAGCAGCTTGAATCTCTGTTTAAACTTGATCTTGAACAACGACGCGAACTGGGCGATCGAGCGCGAGCCTGGTATCTCGAAAATGATGCCTTATTCAAACAAAAAATCGTCGAGGTCATGCAAGATTTACTGGCATAACATCAACGATCGGCGTACGGTCTACAATCGATCCGTCAACAGATACCGTAGTCGTTATAAGAGCGAGAGACTTTGACAGCTCAAAGACTCGATATGGCGTTGTTTGCAACAATCTGCTTAACCCAAACTCACGTGCAATTCATCCCCCCTACATGACGGAATTATGCTGTTTCAGATTCCAAATGTTTTAACCCAAGATGCTCTCACCCAGATCCGTCATGGTCTTGAGCAGGCACAGTTTATCGATGGCAAATTGACGGCGGGATGGCACGCAAAATCCGTCAAAGCCAATGAGCAACTCGCCACGAATGATGCGATCGGGAAAACGGTTAAAACAACGGTACGAGATGCACTATTGCACCATCCATTATTCCAAGCAGCGGTGCGGCCTCGTGCGATCCACTCACTACTCGTGAGTCGGTATAGCTCTGGGATGTCCTACGGTCGCCACGTCGATAATGCCATGATGAATGGACAGCGTACGGACGTTTCCCTGACGCTGTTTTTGGGTGAATCCACGGAGTACGACGGGGGGGAGTTGGTGATTGAGAGCGCGGATCGCGAGCAGAGTTATAAGCTCGAAGCTGGATCGACGATCGTCTATCCATCCACTACGCTCCACCGGGTTGAACCCGTCACCCGTGGCGATCGGCTGGTGGTGGTGGGCTGGGTACATAGCTGGGTGCGCGATGCCAGTCAGCGCGAAATTTTATTTGATCTGGAAACCGCCCAGCGCAGCCTGTTTGCCCGAGAGGGAAAAACAGCCGAATTTGATCTGATCGCGAAATCCCAGGCCAATTTGTTACGCCGTTGGATGGAATAAATCACCGATGATGCGATTCAGATAGGCCATCTGAGACGAAATCCGTTTATGTATAAGCCTGGATCGTCATCCTGGGTGGACACCGCACTTCGACTCCGCTCAGTGCTCATGGGCATTTTTGATCTTCCCCATACAGAACCAGATTTCGTATGAGACGAAATCTGCTGCCTAAAATCCAAGATAGAGTCGTTTGACTTAAACTTAATATCCTTGGTGTTGTTGGGCTGGTGTTGTTGGGCTTCAGCCCGATCTCGGATCGCTAAAGCGCAACAACACGAACTTTTGCGGCCTTACCCAAAAACACAGACGATGCCTACCAATCGCCAACCCTATCAACCTCTCTTATTTCGCTTACTGCACGGCATTACTGGTATCGCGACGATCGCCGCAATCCTAACGGCCTACTGGACATACGACACGTTCGATCGGCGCTGGGGGCATTTTTTGCCAGAATTTAAGGATATTGAAGGTATCCACGGCACATTTGGCGTCTTTACAATACTGATGCTGCCGTTGCTGTTGCTCTACGCCTGCCATCGAGGAGCGCGACGCCTCGTCCAACCCGACACGATCGCCCAACTGCAACACCTCGACCAGCCGATCGGTCGTTACAGCCTCCACCGTCTCATTAATACCCTCAGCCTGATCGCCCTCGCCTTTGCCGTCTTCTCCGGCAAAATGATGGATGAAACCTGGCTACCGAAAGGCGAACTCACCCATGCCTGGTACTACGCGCATCTCATCTCTTGGGGTATTTTGCTCGCCTGTATCGTCGCTCATACCCTGATGGCCGCTCGGATTGGCGGTGTGCCGCTCCTGCAATCGATTTGGAACTGGAGCTATCGCCCCGCCGACAGCCCGACTCGCTGGGTCGAGCAGATTCGCCACTGGTGGCATGGATTCACGACCTTAACGCTGGAATGGCGGCGTCTTCCGGGCTTTTTGCAGATTTTGGAAGGCGTGATCTTGGTGAGCGTGATTTTGGCGTGGCTTTTACCGATCGCGAATTTTTAGGCATGACCAAGCCGAACGGATTCCCGTTTCCCGCACAAATCATCTATTTCCAATCGGCATTCGCGCGATCGAGCACATACGACGCCACATCCCGGATCTCGTCCGCCGAAAGCCGATCGCCATAGGCCGACATAATCCCCTTGCCATTCATGACGATCGCGCTGACCGCCTCCAAACTATCCGCCTGATTTCGCGCTAATGCCCGCGCTTTGAGATTTTTGCCGCGTCGCATGATGTTGCCACCATTGACATGACAGCCCGCACAGGTCGCCTCAAACACCGCCGCGCCATTGGCTAAATCGGCGTCCGGCGCGATCGCAAATTCCGCCGCGATCGCGCTAGAAGTCCCAATCCAGCCGCTACAGATCACAGCCAAGACGATCGCGGCGATCGTCGTCCCGTGACGCTGTAGATAGCGCCGTAAGAGGTCTCGAAATGGGTCTCGAATCCCGCGTACCAATTGTGAAACAGTCTGCATCGGTGTGAATTCGCTCATGGGTAATGCTAAAAAAAAGGCAGGACGGTCGCGCGACATAACAACCGGATATTTACAGGGTGTTGATTTCATGCCCTAGCAACAGGTTGTGATTGGGCATGATGGTTAGACAGGCTGTCTCTGACAGATGTTCGGCAAACTGTCTCTGACTTCAAGCAGACTGCCACTGTTAAACCCTTGCCTTGATCCGCGCCGTCCTTGCTCCCACTCTATCGGACACTCCTCCACCATGTCGATCCAACCTGCTCGCTTGCTCCGACCCTTGACCGCCGCGATCGCCCTGTTGCTCTCGATCGCCGCCATCCCCGCCGCGATCGCCACACCCACCCCAACCGCACCCAGCATCAGCCACAAAAACAGCGGCATGAACAACGTCGGCGAGATTGGCACACAAGCATTACTCGATACGGTCACGACGCTACCCGTCATGGAAGGCATCGACCTATCCGATGAGCAATATTCACAGCTTTACGCCGTGGTCGATACCACCCGCGAGCAAATTGTGTCGATCATTTCGATCGAACAACAAACCCAGTTTCAAACCACGCTTGACGATAGCGGTGATTTTAATGCCGCCGTAAAAGCGATGAATCTCTCGGAGCAACAAAAATCACAGCTCGATTTTATTGTGCAGGTTTTCGGCTTTCAGGCCGCTTCGATCTTAACGCCAGAACAACAGCGCATCATTAGTGCCAATATTGAAGGCTTATAAGCGTATCCCAAGAAAATTTAGTGTTTTTATGAATTCCATCTATAACGTTCCCACGCTTTGCGTAGGAATAATGGAATAAGAGTAACCCAAAAGATTAGTGTTTTTATGGGAGTTGAGAAGTCGGACTTTTCCAAACAGTCCGACTTCTAGAGCGACTCGAACCCCGATTCAACCGTCTTGATGGAACCGTCCCGATCGAGCCTTGATCTGTACTTCCTTTCTCCTATGGCCTACGGCGACCAGATTTACGTCATTCGACCGTTTCTTCAGCTCGACGGCGTCTATGAGCATCATGGCATCGATGCGGGCGACGGTACGGTGATTCACTACTCCAAACGGACAGCAGAAGCAACGGTGCGCCAAACCTCGATCGAAGAATTTGCTCAGGGTTGCGTCATTCAAAAACGCGAGTATGCGACGTGTCGTATTGCCGATAGCGTGGTGCAACGCGCTCGCAGCCGGATTGGCGAGCAAAAGTACAACTTGCTGTTCAATAACTGTGAGCATTTCGCGACGTGGTGTAAAACCGGCGTCACGTCGAGCCGTCAGGTACGCGAGTTTGTGCCGATCGTGGTGAATATGCAGCCGGATCAGGTTGAGCGCGAGATTTTTCGATCGCTGGAAGGCAAACCGGGAGCAGCGGAGTTACTCGAAGGGGCGCTGGGCAATATCAAGCAATCTTGGGATGAGCTACAGCCGCAATATAACGAGGCGGTACGCGAGCTGAAGGCGTGGGATGTGGTCGCGCAACAAGCCGTCAATCGGGGACGAGATGACCTTGCACGCGCCGCACTGCACAAAAAACGCACCTATCGCAAACGCGCCGAACACCTGAAGCCCCAACTCGATCGACTGGCAGAACTAACCAAAAAACTGGTGTGCGATCGCGGTCAGCTTCTGCGGTAAAACAGGACACCTTCGCGAACGATTTCGTTAGGAAACATGTCAGGCCAGACTTGAACAAGGTCGATTCTAATGAATCGGGCTAGAGTTGAAAAATGCGCAATTAGTTAGTTGCGCGATCGGCAATTGAGCTTATTTCATACCCATTCATCTCTAACCTAGAACCTCCACTGTGACTTTAACTCCAACCGCTAACGCCACTCGCACCGCGTCTAGAACAAACCCGATTCCGTTTGTCGATTTCACGCCGATGCATACGCCGCTCGAAGCGGACTTTGAGGCGGCAATCCGACAGGTCTTACTACGCGGCGATTTTATCCTGGGGCAGGATGTACGCGAGTTTGAGGCTGCGTTTGCGGAGGCGAGTGGCGCAACCTACGGGATTGGTGTGGCCTGTGGCACGGACGCGATCGCCTTGGGACTGCAAGCTTGTGGAATTGGTGCGGGGGATGAGGTGATCGTTCCCGCGAACACGTTTATCGCCACGGTGATCGGTGTGGTTCATTCGGGGGCAACGCCGGTGTTAGTTGATTGCGATCGTGAGACCGCGCTGATCGATCTCGATGCTGCTGAAGCCGCGATCACATCGAAAACAAAGGCGATCGTACCGGTGCATCTGTACGGCCAGGTCGTTTCCCCCCTGCGGTTGCTCGATTTGGCAGAACGCCACCACCTAACGATTTTTGAAGACGCCGCCCAAGCGCATCTCGCCGAACGGGACGGCTACGTGGCCGGATCGATCGGCAAAGCCGCCGCCTACAGCTTCTACCCCGCCAAAAATCTCGGCGCTTTTGGTAACGGTGGAATGGTGGTCACCCGTGACGCCACCGTTGCTGACAATGTGCGCACCCTCCGCAACTACGGCGCACCGAAAAAATACCTCCACACGGAACAGGGAACCAACAGCCGCCTCGATACGATTCAGGCCGCCATCCTCAAGGTCAAACTGCCGCACCTTGCGGAGTGGAATCACGATCGCAACGCCTGCGCCGCCCAATACGATCGCCTTCTCGCACCCTTGGCTAAACACGGCATCACGCCCATCCGCAACGATAGCGGCGTCGGCCACATCTACCACCTCTACGTCCTGCACCTGAGCGATCGTTCACCGATCACCCGCGAAGCCCTCGGTCATGCCCTGAGCGATCGTCACATCAGCACCGGCATCCACTACCCGATTCCCTGTCACCGCCAACCGGGCTACCTCAATCTCGGCTACAGCGAAGGCGCGTTTCCCAACGCCGAGGCACTCTGTCACGAAATACTGTCGCTGCCGATGTTTCCCGGTTTGGGGAGCGATCGCGTCAAGGCGGTATGCGGCGCGATTCAGGAGATTGTGGCCGCTGTGACCGATGATTAGGCCGTCATTTCGCGTCATTTCGCGAACTTTTGACCAGGCCAAAACGTTTTGGGTCGCACCGTCATGCAACGTTCGGGCTGTATAAATTCATCGTGCAGGCATCTGCCTGCTCCGGCTGGCAAGATCCCCGCGCTACGGGAATCCTAGCCTTTGAGATTCTCGCCCTACATCTCGGATATCAGGCAAATCCAAGTCGGATAGCTTTGAAACAAGTTGGGCAGGCGCGATAAGGTTCTACAGTAAAAGACCGTACCCTTAACGCTTGTTAGTACCCCCATGAAAGTCGCGATCGCCGGAGCTACTGGATTTGTTGGACAACGTTTGGTTCAACGTCTCCGCCAGGACAACCACAGCCTCGTCATCCTCACCCGCGAGCTGGCTCACGCTCGATCGCGCTTTCCCTCGGCGGAATATCCCAGCCTAGAGATTGTGCCGTATACCCCGAAGCAGTCCGGTGACTGGCAGGCGAAAATCTCGGGCTGTGACGCGGTGGTGAACTTGGCCGGTGCGCCGATCGATCGACGTTGGTCGCCGGAGTGGAAGCACGAAATTTTTGAAAGTCGCCAACTGACAACCCGAACGTTAGTCGAGGCGATCGCGAAAGCGGAGGAAAAACCGGCGGTACTGGTGAATGCCTCGGCGATCGGCTACTACGGAACCAGCGAAACCGAAACCTTTGATGAAGCCAGCGCTTCGGGGCGCGATTTCCTCGCGAGCGTGTGCGAAGCTTGGGAACAGGAAGCCAGCAAAGTCAAAGACTGCGGCACTCGCCTCGCGATTTTGCGATTCGGGATTGTCTTGGGGAATGGTGGCGCGATTAGCAAAATGCTGATGCCGTTCCAGATGTTCGCGGGTGGACCGATCGGCTCCGGTCAGCAGTGGTTTTCCTGGATTCACATCGACGATGTGGTTGGGCTAATCCTGGCCGCTCTCACCGACGATCGCTATGTAGGAGCCTATAACGCCACTGCGCCTAACCCCGTCCGCATGTCGGCGCTATGCCAAACCCTTGGCGACGTAATGCATCGTCCGTCCTGGTTGCCCGTGCCGCCATTCGCCCTGGAACTGCTGCTAGGTGAAGGGGCGCAAGTGGTGTTACAAGGTCAGCAGGTCTTGCCCCGAAAAGCTCTCGAAGCGGGCTTTAGCTATACCTATAATTCAGTTAAACCGGCGCTAGAGAGCATTGTTTAAGGTTATTTTTTGCTCTTTAAATTTGGCCTTGTTTTTTCCGAGTTGCTAACAGCACAGTGAGTTCCCTACACCGGTCAATGTTGATCGAACTCGTCTTGGAATGAACTTGCTTTGGGATGAACCCGCAAAACATCATATTTTTTTGAAATTCAGCGAATTTAATTGTCAATTCGCAACATGTTCTTCACGAACACTTCTATAATTCGAGAGGCAGCCTCGCAAATTAGGCGCTTCGCTCTCCGCAGCCGCATCACATTTTTCACACTCCAAATAGCATGACAGAGCCGATCTCGCTCGACTTCATTGAAGAAATAGCGCGTCAATACGGTTACTGGGCGGTTTTTCTTGGGATATCGCTCGAAAATGCGGGTATCCCAATTCCCGGCGAAACGATTACGGTGGTCGGTGGTTTTCTGGCGGGCGAGGGCGAGCTGAAGTATCAAGGGGTGTTGAGCTGCGCGATCGCCGGGGCGATCGTGGGCGACAACTTTGGCTACTGGCTGGGGAAGTGGGGCGGTTGGTCGTTGATTTTGCGAGTGGCGAAGCTGTTTCATGTGGAAACGGCGCGTTTGGAGATGGTCAGAGCGCAATTTAGCGCGAATGCAGATAAAGCCGTCTTTTTTGGTCGTTTTATCGCGTTGCTGCGCATTTTTGCGGGGCCTCTAGCCGGAATTTCGGGGATGCCGTACGGTCGCTTTTTTCTATGTAATTCGGCAGGGGCGATCGTCTGGGCGTTCGTCATCGTGACTCTGGCGTTTACCGTGGGTCAGATTGTTCCGCTGGAACAGTTGCTAGAAGCGATCGCCCAGTTTGGCTTCTGGGCGTTGGTGACGATCGCCTTAATTTTTGCCGCCGTGCGTTGGTTTGAATCGCGCCGAACTCCAATACCAGAAATCGAGCCAGATCTGACCGATTTAACGGATCTCAATGCGACTCTCAAGGCAAGCGATCGATGCAATGAAACTTAAAGTTGTAGACGGATACTTATTCGCTGGTTGATCGTGGTGGGCATTGCCCACCCTACTGGACACTAAATCTTTATCTGTTCTCACCCGTTTTAAGCCGCGTGGCATAAGCGTCTAGCTTGTGAGCAAGCAAGATGGTTGCGTTACTCAGGTCTTGAATTCGCGCGAGTGTCGCACGATCGAAGATATTCTTAAAAGCGCTGCCAAACCGCTTACCATAAACGCTACCGACGTCACCCCCGCTTCCATGTCCCTCGTTATCTACAACACGCAAACCCGCCAGAAAGAGACCTTCACCCCGATCGAGCCGGGAACGGTCAAGATGTACTGCTGCGGCGTCACAGTGTATGACCATTGCCATCTGGGACACGCGCGATCGTATATCACCTGGGATACCGCGCGGCGCTACCTGATCTGGCGCGGCTACGACGTGCAGTACGTCCAAAACTTCACCGACATCGACGATAAAATTCTCAATCGCGCGATCGCTGAAGATCGATCGATGGCCGAGGTCTCCGAAACCTATATCGCCAGCTACTTTGAAGATTTACGTCGCTTAAATGTCAAAGACGCCGACGACTATCCTCGTGTCACGGAGCATATCCCGCAAATCTGCGATCTCATCCAAACTTTGATCGATCGCGACCTGGCCTACGCCTCCGGTGGCGACGTGTACTACGCCGTCCAGAAGTTTCCGAGCTACGGCAAGCTGTCGGGTCGCACCGAAGATCAGATGCAGTCCGGGGCGAGCGGTCGGGTGGATGCCGGGTCGGGCGAACCGAAGAAGCGTCACCCCTTTGACTTTGCCCTCTGGAAAGCAGCGAAACCGAGCGAACCGTTTTGGGAATCGCCCTGGGGTCAGGGTCGTCCGGGCTGGCATGTTGAATGTTCGGCGATGATCCGATCGCGTCTCGGCGACTCGATCGACATTCACGGCGGCGGTGGCGATCTGGTGTTTCCACACCACGAAAACGAAATCGCCCAATCGGAAGGTGCGACGGGTAAGCCCCTAGCGACCTACTGGGCGCACAACGGCATGGTGCGCGTCAACGGCGAAAAAATGTCGAAATCCCTCGGCAATTTCACCACGATTCGCGATTTGCTTGAAACGGTCGAGCCGATGGTGATTCGCCTGTTTATCTTGCAAGCGCAGTATCGCAAACCGCTGGACTTCACCGACGAGGCGATCGTGTCGGCAACGAGTGGCTGGCAGACGTTTAATGATGGCTTAACGTTTGGCGATCGCTTTGGTGGAACGCTGGGCTGGGATGTCGAATCCTCGGCCACGGTGGAACCGTTGTCGGAGGTGGTCGATAAATTTCGATCGGCGATGGACGATGATTTCAATTCATCGGCGGCGTTGGCAATTTTGTTTGAACTGGCGAAGGATCTACGGCGTGCGGGGAATTTGCTGGTTCACGGGGAAGCGCTGACGACACCAGTGGAAGAATTGTGTCACCAGTGGACGACGCTGGTGGAACTGGCGGGGGTGTTGGGCTTGACGGCGACCTTTGCGGCGGAGACGGGAAATGATGACGGTTTGACGGATGCGGCGATCGAGGATTTGATCGCGCAACGCAAGCAGGCACGAGCTGATCGCAATTTTGCCGAGGCCGATCGGATTCGTGATGATCTGAAAGCTCAGGGCATCACGCTGATCGACAAACCGGACGGGACGGTGTTTGTCCGCGATTAGGGTTTGTACATAGCAGAAGCCGGTTAAATTAGGACACTCTTGTCTAAGTTGAAAACCGCACTATTTGCTTCGCAAAGGCTACGCCAACGACTCCGCTCAGTGCTCTCAGCTTTTTTTGATACGTCCTAAGCAAATCGTTTTTTGCTATAGCAAAGATCGATTAGATGAGGGTGTCCTCACCCAATCGATCTTTGCTAACGGCTCTCGTCGGTTGATTCTAGGCTTTGGTTACTGGTGCTTCCGGTTTGTTCACCGTTTCACCCTTGGCTTCCTTCGCCGCCGCCCAGCGTTCTTCCGCTGCTTCCATCACCGCATCGAACTTTTCGAGAATTTCACCCGGATAGGTTTCGAGGGTTTTGGTCACGAGCGAAATTTTCTGTTCCCACTCGTCGATCTCGCCAATAATGACTTTGATTTCTTGACCAACGCTCAAGACGTCTTCCACATCATTGGGGCGTTTTTGGCTAATCTGCCGTGCGTGCAGCAGCCCGGTGACACCACCCAGATCGACGAATGCACCGTATGGTTTGATGCTGACAACGGTTCCCGTAAACAGGCCGCCCTCTTGAAGATTGCTCATGCAGTTGGCGCGTTCAGCCAAACGATGGGAGAGGACGAGCTTTTGTTTCTCAGGATTGACTTCTAGAACCGTAACGGTGAGAGTTTGACCCACCAACGCTTCCATATTGTCGCTACGAAGGAGGTGCGATCGCGGAATAAAACCGCGAATCGAGTCCGCATCGACGACGACGCCGCCCCGGTTGGTTCCGGTGACTTGGGCGTTAATCGTTGCGCCCGAGGCTTGGCGATCGGCCATGTTCTCCCAGATGCGATCGAGTTCAAGCTGGCGAATCGATAGCGTTACTTGACCGTCGGCATTCGCGCCACGGACGATCGCATACTCACGTTCTAAGCCCAGGGGTAAGACATCAGCGAGATCGCCGCTGGGTGTCGGTACAATTTCTTTAAGCGGCAGAAATCCAGGACACTTGCCTGCGATATCAACATAAACCCCCTGCGTGTCGTGTTCGCACACTTTGCCAGTAACGATTTGGCCTTCTTCGTAATTGTAGTTCTGCCCTTCGAGTGCTTTGGCAAAATCGTCAGCAGAAAACGCTAATTCTCGTGTCATGAATGGCGGAGATCGGGTAAAAATAAGCAGGCGATCGCGATCGGTGCTGCGGTGGACGTTCCAGGGGTGAGACGAAGCCGCACCAATCGGAGCGAGCCGTTAAGGCCACGCCATTCAACTATATCCAATTTGTTCACTGCATTGGTTCAAGTTGTTGTCTGACTTAATACAGACATCAAACTAGATTCAGTATCCACAGGACAGATTAAATTCTCATCGAATACGTTATTGCAACTGTCCAAAGAGGGTCTTGACCTCATTCCAGGCCGCTTTGGCAGCTTCGGCGTTATAACTGTCACGCCGATCGCAGAAAAAACCATGATTAACATCGGGATAGCGAAAAACTCGGTGGTTAATCTGGGCTTGTTTTAATGCCGCCTCAACCGCAGCATTTTGTTCAGCGGGGATCAGCGGATCGGCCATGCCAAAAAAGCAGTAGATTTCGCCCTGAATCTGTGGGGTGCGGGTAATAGTTGGGTCAGCTTCGCCGGGGCAAAAGACCGGGATGCCTGCTCCGTAAAACGAAGCGGTCGCCTTAATCTCGGGGAGCGTTGCGATTAGGTAGGCGACGTGGCCACCAAAGCAGAAGCCGATCGCGCCCAGGTTGCCGTTATAGCCGTCGATCGTTTCGAGCTGGGCGATCGCCGCGCGGGTATCGCCGATCAGTTCCTCGGCGCGGGTTGCGTCCTTATACTGGCGACCGATCGCCATATCGTCAGCGGTGTAGCCCACCTCAAAACCGGGCTGACTGCGCTGATACAACGCTGGAGCAATCGCCATATAGCCCTCCCGCGCCAGACGATCGACCACATCGCGGATGTGGGCATTCACACCGAAAATTTCTTGGAAGACGATAATGCCGGGATAGGAACCGGGAGCGGTCGGGCGGGCGAGGTAGGCATCGATCGCCAGATCCTGATTGTGTAGGGTGATGCGATCGACGGTAATTGGGGCAGTCATCTTATAAGTTCCTGGGGGTGGCGAGAAGTCCGAGAAGTCCTACTTATTCAAAAAGTCGGACTTCTGAGATGGACAATTATTTTCGGGCAATACTCGTCAGTAAAAACTTAAAAGATCTATTAAAAGATCTAACCGATACTATCCATCACCGAGAACATCGGCAGATACATCGACAGCAAAATCGATCCGACCATGCCGCCAATGACCACAATCATCAGCGGTTCGAGCATACTCGTCAGACCTTTAATCGCCTGCTCGACTTCATCCTCGTAAAACTCGCCGACCTTGCCCAACATCTTGTCGAGTTCCCCCGTTTCTTCCCCGATCGCCATCATCTGAATCGCCAGGGCAGGCATCACCCCTTTCTCGCGGAACGCTTCGCTAATGCTCCCGCCCTCCTGAATCTGAGCACGGGCATAGTCGATCGCGTCGGCAATCACCTCATTACCGGCAGTATCTCGCACAATCTCCATCGAGTTCAGAATCGGCACGCCCGATCGCGTTAGCGTCCCGAACACATTGCAGAAACTCGCGACGGCACTTTTTTCGATGAGGTCACCAAAAATCGGCGCTTTCAGCAGTAGCGCATCAATTTGGAAGCGACCCACCGGGGTTTTGTAGTAGGTGGCGATCGCAAAGCCGACACCGATCAAGCCCGCCACAAAAAAGACAATCCCAAAATTTTGCAGCTCTAGCCAGCTCTCCGCTTCAGGATTTTCCGCTGGCATCACCGGCCCCCGCAAAAAGAAACTGATGTTCATCATCACCTGAGTGAACATCGGCAGTTCCGCATCAAGCTGGTCGAAAATCGCGGTAAACGTCGGCAACAGGAAAATCGTCATCCCCAGAAAAATCACGACCGCAATCCCGCCCACCGTTTGCGGATAGGACAGCGCCGACTTCAGCTCATTTTGAATTTTGGCGGATTTTTCCATCAAAATCGCGAGCCGGTTCAGCACCTCATCTAGCACACCCCCGAGTTCTCCCGCCGCCACCATACTGACGTAAAGCTTATCGAAACAGTCCGGATGTTTTGCCATCGCCTCCGCCAAGCTCCCCCCTTGTTCCACCTCGGCGCTAATCGCCTTTAATGCTTTCTTGAGTTTGGCATTGCCGCACTGATCCGTCAGTACCGCCAGACAGCGCATCATACCGACCCCGGCGTTAAACATCGCGGCAAACTGACGCGAAAAGACCGCACGGTCTTTGACTGTAATACTGGATAGGGCAGCGCTGATATTCTCTTCCAGCGCCTCAAAATCAAACCCTTTCTTTTCTTCTTTCGGGAAGGCACTAGTCATAGAGCAGATTATCGGTGTGTGTGACGATCGGGCGAATCGAGGGAAACGTTGAAAGGTGAGACGAGGGCAGGATGGGAATCAATCGAAGTCGATGTCCGCGTAATCTGTTGTAAATTGATCGCGTTAATTGCGAGATCTTTCTGCGAGATCTTCCTCTGTCGCTAAGTTCTGCCGTAAGTTAGCGACAGAGGAGTCATGCCATGGGTTATAAAATCGGCTAATAAGCTAGCGTTTGGCCTTTGCTGGCGCACTGGGCTGACCACCTTTGAGGATGCGCGGATCAACCAAACGAGCCAATTCCTCAATTTTAGAGGTTTTGGCCATCGCATCTTCGTAGGTGACCTTGCCTTCATTCACCAAGCGTGCAAGACACATTTCCATCGTCTGCATCCCCATTTTTGATCCCATCTGAATCGAAGAGTAGATCTGGGTGGTTTTGCCTTCCCGGATGAGGTTACCGATCGCCGAGGAGTTCACCATAATTTCGTGAGCTGCGCAACGGCCACCACCGACTTTTTTCAGGAGGTTTTGGGAGCAGACCCCAACGAGAGATGTACCCATTTGAGCGCGAATTTGGGGTTGCTGAATCGGAGGGAAGACATCGAGCATCCGGTCGATCGTGGCCGATGCTGAGTTCGTGTGTAGGGTTCCGAAGACGAGGTGACCGGTTTCTGCGGCGGAGATGGCCAGAGAAATCGTTTCTAGGTCGCGCATTTCCCCCACAAGGATAATGTCGGGATCTTCGCGCAACGCTGCTTTTAGCGCATTGGCAAAACTTTTGGTATCTTCACCCTTCTGGCGTTGGTGAAACAGGCTTTTGATATTGGGGAAAACGTATTCGATCGGGTCTTCCACCGTGAGAATATGTTCCGATCGCGTGCGGTTAATCAAATCGAGAATGGCGGCCATTGTGGTGGTTTTGCCCGATCCGGTTTGCCCCGTAATCAGCACCATACCGCGAGGACGCATGGCCAGATCACGCATAATCTCAGGTACGCCCAACTTATCAAAGTTGGGAATCTCCGATGCCAAGGCTCGCAAACAGGCGGCAAAACAACCACGCTCGCGATAGACATTCACGCGAAACCGCGATAGCCCTTTCACCCCGTACGCACAATCTAGCTCCCAGTTTTGTTCCAGATCTTTCCGCTGGTTGTTGTTCAACATGCTAAAGATCAGCCGCTGGCATTCATCCGGAGCAAGCGATTCACCAAATTGGTTTTGTGGCGTGAGTTTACCGCTAATGCGGAAGAAAATCGGCGCACCCGCCTGAATGTGCATGTCGGAACCACCTTGCTCGACAAGCGACTCCATGACATCTTCGATTACAAAATCCATGAATACGGTTCTCCTAGGGGTCTATTCGATCGCCAGCGACAGGGAAATTAAGACATTGTCAGATTGTCCAGAATTTAGAATGTGTCGGCGCTGGTCAACAGCATTCCCAATATTGACTGATTGGATGATCGACAGGTTAAGGGATCGCTATATGGGCGCTGTATTAGCGCTGCATTGGCAAAAATAGAGCTTGTCCGTTGCATGACCGATCAGAATGTTTGACCCGTGATCCGCTAGATTACGTTCGGTTTCACATTAACTTCAGTCGATTGACTAGCCTAAGGTTGCTCAGTTCAAGCTTACCCAAAATAGCGTGGATGTTGATCGCAGACCTCAATCCTCGAATCGGGGTGTCATGCAATACAAACACTCCATCCAGTCGGGATGTAAGCCTGCATTGCAGGTTTTACAGGTGAGCGAACTTTTGCGCTTCGCTTTCATCTCAGCTTCGAGTCCTGTATCGGTAAAAGTCACCCGATCCACCTCTTCAAAGGTGGTTAACCCTTGACGTGCTAGCTTGAGGCTGTAGGACAACAGGGTCGTCATTCCTTGCTCTACGGCCTTTTCCGCCACCCGCTCCGTTGGCGCACCCGCGTTAATCAAAGCGGTAACTTCCTCGGAGTTTTGGAGAAACTCATAGACCCCGACCCGTCCTTTGTAGCCAATGCCGTTGCACTTTTCACAAAGTTCGCCTGATGCGGCCAACTCTTTCCGTTCCTGCGGCGGTATAACCTTGGCTTCGTAGAAGGTTGAATCGACCTCTTCTTTAAAACGCATACCGTAGCGCGACAGTTCGTCTTCACTGGGCTGACACGGCATCCGGCATTCGCTACAGACGCGACGCATCAAGCGCTGAGCTAAGACGCCAAGCAATGCTCCTGAAACCATGAAGGGTTCGACGCCCATTTCGTCGAGACGGGCGATCGCCCCGGCAGCATCATTGGTGTGGAGTGTGGTTAAAACCAAGTGACCGGTTAGCGCCGCTTCGATCGCGGTTTTAGCCGTTTCTTTATCTCGCGTTTCACCCACCAGTAGGATGTCCGGGTCTTGCCGCAAGAATGCCCGCAGGATATTGGCAAAAGTTAGATCCTTTTCGCGAATCACCTGACACTGAGTAATGCCGGGTAGCGCATACTCGATCGGATCTTCTGCGGTACTGATATTGACGCCGGGATCATTGCGCTCGGCCAGCACGGAGTAAAGCGTTGTGGATTTACCGGAACCCGTCGGCCCGGTCACAAGAATGAGGCCAAAGGGACGGCTCGCAATATCGCGAACCTTGGCTAGGGTCTCTTCGTCGGTGATCAGTTTGTCAAGACCGAGCTGAGTTGACGAGTTATCGAGAATCCGAAGAACAATTTTTTCGCCGTAGCGGCTGGGAAGCGAGTTAACGCGAAAATCGACCGCACGCCCCTGAAACATGCGACGAATCCGACCATCTTGGGCTTGCCGACGTTCGGCAATGTCCATATCCGCGATGATCTTGAAGCGCGACGTAATCGCCGAGACAATTTGCTTCGGTAAGCGCGGGAATGGCTCCGACAAGATGCCATCTTTCCGCATCCGAATTTGTAGATACTCTTCCTGCGGCTCGACGTGAATGTCGGAGACCCCGTCGCTCAGGGCTTTCCGCAAAATTTTATTGACCAGGCTAACCACGCTTTTATCGTTAGCGTCGCCCTCTTCCTCTAGGTCTTGCGCTTCTGGAGGCGCTTCCTCTAATTCACCATCTTCCCCACTAGAAGCACTAAAATCTTCAACGGAAATCGTATTCTTTTCGTCGGCTTCGCGTGCCTGTAATGCCGCTTCACGCTTAACTTGTTCGTCAAGGTATAGCGAAATGGTCTGCTGAAAATCTTCGAGGGAAATGACGCGACGCACGAGCTGAAGATCTTGGCTGCGCAGAATCCGGCGGAGTTCGTCCTGAGCCTCAAGATTATCGGGATCGACCATCGCCACCGAGACATGATCACCCGATCGATCCAGCGGCAGGCAGCTATACCGTCGGCAGGTATCAACCGGCACAGCGTCGAGCAATGCGTTCATGTGACCGGGCTTCATATCGGCCACATCGGGATCAAACGAATCTACACCGTGCAAAATTTTCAGCTCAAAGAGTTGCTGTCGTTTGTACTGGAGGACTAAATCTGGCGGTAGCTGCTTTCCCGTGATTTGTTCAATCACCTCGGTGAGTGGTTGGCCGGTGCGCCGACACTCTTTCTGGGCTTGGTTCATCTGTTCCGGACTCACATGACCCGCTCGGATCAGTTTGTTACCGAAGGGCGAAAAGTTCGTCTGAACTACCAGCGATCGACGGGCTTTGGAGGATTGAGACGCACTGGAAGAGGTATTGGTCATGGCGAGGGGTTGCAGCAGTAGGTCGCGATCGAGGCGCATCAGATGGCAAGCGTTGCTGTGACAAACGTGAAGCGGTTGCATTCGTCACTCGTCTTCAAGTGTAGCTTACGAAATTCTACGCAATTTATTTGGGATTTGAGGCCAACTGCGATCGTCTAAATAATTGATTAGGTTATGGTGTTAAACGTCTTGGCCTCGATCGAGGCCGAGACGTGTCTCATCGAAGATGTTGAAGGTCATGATTGTGCGGCGTAGAGTGATGCAAGCCGGACAAAAAAAATGATGCCAGATCAAGGCATTGCTTTTGCTTTAGTGGCTCACCTCGCCACTTGTTGTCGTCAGCCTTTAAGATCTCGTTGTAGCTACAGCACCCCCTGGAAGGAATGCGAACGATGATTGAAGACGAAAAACAGCTAGACGCAGATACGTCGGCAGCGGATGCCGCATCGAGCGCAGACGTAGCGCAACCCAATGCGGGCATGGATACCGATACGATTCCGGTTCAAGACGCGATCGATCCCCTGGTCGCGGAAGCTGAGGCTGCGACCGAAGCGGCTCAGGAAGCTCAAGCTGAAGCTCCTCTAGAAGCGCTTGAAGCGCTGAAGACCACCGCTGAAATCGCTCAGGCACAGCTTGAGGAATTTAAGGCGCAGTACACCCGTCTTGCGGCTGATTTTGAGAATTTTCGCAAACGGACTCAAAAAGAAAAGCAAGACCTGGAGGAGCAGTCGAAGTGCAACTCGATTAAGGAGCTACTGCCCGTTGTTGATAACTTTGAGCGAGCCCGCGCTCACATCAAGCCGCAAAATGATGGCGAAATGACCATCCACAAAAGCTATCAAAGCGTGTACAAGCAGCTTGTTGAAGCGCTGAAGCGCCTTGGAGTTGCGGCGATGCGTCCGGAAGGGGAAATTTTTGACCCGAACCTGCATGAGGCGGTGATGCGTGAGCAAACGGATGAACATGCCGATGGAACTGTATTGGAGGAACTCATGCGCGGTTATGTCATGGGCGATCGCGTCTTGCGTCATGCCATGGTCAAAGTTGCGACGGCTCCGGATTTTGTACCGGGCGAAGCTCCTGAAGTTGCAAACAGTGAGATTTCTGAGTAAATCGAGCGTGATTTATCTTCCTCGTCACACAAGCCGCATCGTCGTTCATGGAGGCCAATACGGACACCCCCTCTAGCATGGCCTCACAGTTTCTCGACTGAGCCGTCAAAGGCGTGTCCGTGCCTTGATCTAGCTAACTCGCTCATGAATGGATTTCGTTAAGGATTGTCGTTACGAACCGATGCGAGAAGTATTCGAGATTGCTTCGATTTGCATGGGCTTGTATTCGCATCTCGTATCGATATCTTGTCTGGGCATTAGCCTTGCTCTGTGGGATAGAGTTTGCGGTAATCCGTCCTCATTCGGGATACTCGGGTTAGCATAAATAGCTAGAGCCTTACGGAACCTCCGCAAGGTTTATCCCAATCGGTAGAGTTGAATGCCCTAGTATGAATCTAGAATCAGCTTATTGATGGTCGCTCACGCGCCTCTGCCCTGACGCTTCGACTTTATTGAGGATCGTCACGCAAGCAAGTGTCGCGATCGGATAATTTCGCTCACAATGTCCTCTTCAGTCTCACCCCCCAGGCAGTATTCAAGCTCATGGGCAAAGTCATCGGAATCGACCTCGGCACGACAAATAGCTGCGTAGCAGTGCTAGAAGGTGGTAAGCCCGTCGTGATTGCCAACTCAGAAGGTGGGCGCACCACTCCGAGTATGGTCGGCTTCGGCAAGAATGGCGATCGACTCGTCGGTCAACTTGCCAAGCGTCAGGCTGTAACCAATGCTGAGAACACCGTTTTCAGCATTAAGCGCTTTATTGGGCGGCGTTGGGATGAAACTGAATCCGAGCGATCGCATGTTCCCTATACCTGCATCCTCGGGCGCGACGATACGGTTGACGTGGAGATTCGCGGCGTTCGCCATACGCCGCAGGAAATCTCGGCGATGATTTTGCAGAAGCTCAAGCAAGATGCAGAAGCGTATCTCAGTGAGCCGGTCACTCAAGCGGTGATTACGGTTCCGGCCTACTTTACCGATGGTCAACGGCAGGCCACCAAAGATGCCGGTACGATCGCAGGGCTAGAGGTTTTGCGGATCATCAACGAGCCGACCTCTGCGGCGTTGGCCTACGGTCTCGATAAGCAAGACACCGAGCAAACCGTCCTGGTCTTTGACCTAGGGGGCGGCACGTTTGACGTTTCCGTCATGCAGCTTGGCGACGGTATTTTTGAAGTCAAGTCCACGGCGGGCAACAATCACCTTGGTGGTGATGACTTTGACAATGCCGTCCTGGGCTGGCTGGTGTCAGAATTCACGAGCCAGACCAATATTGATCTGTCCGGCGACAAGATGGCTTTGCAGCGGATTCGCGAAGCCGCTGAAAAAGCCAAAATTGAATTGTCGGGTGCTCAATCCACGTCGATTAATCTGCCATTTATCACAGCGGATGAAACGGGGCCGAAACATCTAGAGGTGGACTTTACGCGGTCTCAATTCGAGGAGCTGACGCAGTCCTTGGTGGATAGCACGATCGGCCCGGTGGAAAGCGCGTTGCAGGATTCGGGTCTAATGCCCGAAGAGATCGATCGGATTATTTTGGTCGGCGGCTCAACCCGAATTCCGGCGGTTCAGGCGGCGATCTCTAACTATTTTGGCGGTCGAACTCTCGATCGATCAGTCAACCCCGATGAAGCGGTCGCGACGGGAGCCACCATTCAGGCCGGTGTGCTGGGCGGCGAAGTTCAAGATGTCCTGCTCCTGGATGTCACCCCCCTTTCGCTGGGGATCGAAACGCTCGGCGAGGTTTTCACGAAAGTGATCGAACGCAATACAACGATTCCGACGAGCAAATCGCAGATGTTTTCGACCGCGACGGACGGTCAAACGTCGGTGGAAGTCCATGTTCTCCAGGGTGAGCGAGCCTTGGCCAGCGACAACAAGAGTCTCGGCAGCTTTACCCTGATGGGCATTCCGCCCGCACCGCGTGGCATCCCGCAGATCGAGGTGTCGTTCGAGATCGACGCCAACGGCATTTTGAACGTGTCGGCACGGGATAAAGGCACTGGCCGCGCTCAGAGTATTCAAATCTCAAATACGGGTGGCCTCAGCGCCAGCGAGATTGAACAAATGCGTCAGGAGGCGGAAGCCAACGCCGATCGTGATACTCGTCAGCGTGCCCTCATCGAGCTACGCAACCAGGCCGAAGCGCTGTTTTACAACTACGAAGATACCCTCAAGCACAATGCCGACATGGTGCGCGAGGAAATGAAAGTTGATGTGGAGGAAAAAGGTCAGATTCTGCGCGAGGTCATGGTCAGCGACGATCTAGAAACAGCACGAGCCGCACTGGATAAGTATCAGCAGGCGCTCTTTGCGATCGGCTCAGAAATCTACCAAGGCAAGAATCCGCCCAGCTTGGGAAGTACGGCACCGCAGACGGGCGCTCCCAAGGTGTCTCAAGCTGCCGATACTTCAGCATCAGCGCCGCCACCAGAGGAAGAGCAACCCGCCCAGCTCGATGATCTATTTGGGCCGCAGCGTGCAGCCGAAGAGTCAGCCAAAGCAGCGGGATCGGTCTTTGAGGAAGACGATGAGTTGGCGGAATTGCTCTCGGATCTCGAAAATTTAGCCAAGTCCAAGACCCAAAAAGCGCAAACGTCACCGCCTCTCAGTGGCGCCCCCACGCCGTCCGCTGCTGCTCCTAAAAAGCCGACATCGACCCCTGCGGCGACCCCTGAACCGACACCAGAAAGCCCCGCGCCGGATAATCCCTTTGAAACAGCCAGCGGGGAAGAGACTCGCAGCCCCGCAGGTGGTGGGGATGATACCGATGCGAGTAACCCGTTCATGTAGCTTGCTTCGAGGTTCGGATTAAGGGTCGATCCCGGCAGATTAAGCCATGGTTTGCGAGTGCTTAGGCTTGAGGGATTTCGGGAAAGCGTTCGCGTGTATGACTTTCTGCGGTGGATTTCAGCGTAACGGGCGTGCCTTTGCGCCCGATGAAGGTCGATCGATCAATCTGGCCTCGATGACGCAACTGTTCAAATTTCATGACAAGGGGTTGGTGACACTCATATACGGAGCTAAAGCCGACGTCAGCCATTAGCTCGAATAGCGATGCCCGTGTAAGCCACGCGCTTTTTTCATTGCCGATCGACCCCCACGCGGTGTGATCCTCGCCGTAGTCGCGTCCCCAATAGGTGCGACCCTCGTAGTCATACGATCGCTCCGGCGTAAAGCTGACGTGCGTATCCACGATCGCCATCTGTCGCGTGACGCGATGGATATCCGCCATAAATTTAAAGATGTCTGGCGCGTCGAGATGGTAAAAGATGCCGAGACACAGCACCACATCAAACGTGCCATAGGTCTCAGGGTCAAGATTACGCACGTCGTCGCAGAAAAATTCAATATTCTCTAACCCCCAAGCCTCGGCGGTAAACCGTGCTTTAGCCAAGTTACTTTCGCGACCTTCGATCCCGACCACCTGTGCGCCCTGCATCGCCAATTCGAGACCGTAGAGTCCTTCGAGACAGGCGAGATCGAGAATGCGTAGGCTGGAAAAATCACCGCCACAGAGGTCAGAAATGGCCTGAAGAAAACGTTGTAGCTTGGCTTCAACGTTCGATTTTTCCTGGGTTTGGCTACCGTCGGGCAGGGTAATCACCTTCGGCAGTTCGGGGCCGATCGTGTAGGAGCCGTCCGGCAAACGTAAATTGTGGTTCGTCCACTCGCCATAGCGATCGATGATGTGTTGTCGTTGTTGGGCGAGTTCGCTGAGATTCATAGATTCGGGGGGCGTAATAATCGGGGAATCAGCCCCTCGGACGGGACGCCGATCGGGACTCAATGACGAATCGATTATCACCGCTGGCGGCGCGTTTCGTTCATATCACCCGATGGCGGAGAGAACACAGAGTGTTACATTTCCCGAACGGAGGGCTGACCGTCGATAATTTCGCCGATCAAGACGGTGTCTGCCACGTTGATAAAGAGGCCATTTTCCAGCACGCCCGGAATATTGTTTAATACTTTTTCCAGTTCGGCGGGATGATCAATTCCCGACTCAAATTTCACATCGACGACCAAGTTACCCTCGTCGGTCACGACCGGACCGGCTTTTTTCACGCCCATCCGTAACGTCGGTTGACCGCCGAGCGCTTCGATCGCTCGCATCACAGGTGTGACGGCCATGGGGATCACTTCCACTGGCAATAAAAACGTCGTTCCCAGCTTCTTGACCAGCTTTGAGCTATCGACCACGATGATAAATTCGTCGGCGAGGGAATCAACAATTTTCTCGCGCGTGTGGGCTGCGCCGCCGCCTTTGATTAGCTGCTTATCGGGATCGACTTCGTCCGCACCATCGATCGCCACGTCCATGTGATCGATTTCGTCGAGGGTCGTTAGGGGGATGCCGTATTCTTTGGCCAATACGGTCGCCTGGAACGATGTCGGGACGCCTTTAATGTCGGTCAGATCGCCTGAGGCGAGACGTTCACCGATGTACTGAATCGCGTAGGCCGTGGTCGAGCCGGTTCCGAGGCCGACGATCGATCCGGATTTGACGCGATCGGCAGCCGCTTTGCCGACTTGCTGTTTCATAACGGTAACGGGATCAGCGCTCATGGTGAATTTCCTGATTAGTGAATGGACGGAGTTGATTGAATTGAGAGAGTTTAGATAAATCTTGATCTAGATATCGTTTGATATCGTCGATCACTCTACCGTGTTGAGGTCGTTGGATAACGGGTCTGCGTGATTTTTCAAGCTTGAGAGCCGGTCTGGAACGGATGCAGTAGAGATCTTAGAAGGCGTGTCGCTTGATGTCTCGAACGATTCCCCTGATGATGTTCAGATGATTTTCGGAGGATTGGTTCGGCTTTAACGATGGGAGATCGCGGCAAGGCAATAAAAAAAAGAGGTTAAAATTCGACTGCATACGAACGACGATCGAGCCGATACGAATTCGCTCGTTGGCAAGCGTGATCCAATCACGATCGCTGGGGCGAAATGTAGACGTTCTGAATCCTTGATTGAATGGATTGCGTATGATTGCGTATCGATCCGATCAACATCAACGATGAGTCGGGAAACATGCAGATGTGGCCGATTTAGCCGATCGAGCCGATTTAGCCGACCTGGGGAAATACGCGTGGAAGATTTCAGAACCGCACTCGAACTCGCAACCGAAGAAGAACTACAAGATTTGACGCAGCTATTATTTCAGCCGCGTTTTAACCCGCTCGACTATTTCAATACGCCTCACCCGATCGAAATCCAAAGCCGCAACCGACATCGCTGGCTTGATGACCTCGAAACCCGGTTTTGCTATCTCGCCGCCGATGGTGTGACTGTACTACGCGGCCAGACGCGCGATATGTCCTATCGCGATGTCTTAATTCGGATTTGCCAGTATTTGCACGTGACCTATTCCGACACGGCGAACACGGTGGACATTGAAACCGATATTTTCCTGCACCTTCTCGGCCAAGCCTGGAAACGTTTACCGGGAAGCGATCGCGCTATCTTAACCCAACGGATTCAAACGGCTCTCGCCCAATCTGACTACGCGCAACCGTTGCCGCTATCCGTACAGCGCGATCCGATGCGCTGGCTGGTCGGCGGCAGCAGCGCGATCGCCGTTAGCGCAGTGATTAAACCGCTCGTCTTGAACCAAATCGCGCGACAGTTTGCAGTGCAGTTTGCGCGGCATCAGTTGGCGAAGGAAAGCCTTAAGGGAGGAGCGGCAGCGGCGACCCAGTTTCAGGGGTTCGTGGCGATGCAGATGGCGCAACGGGGTATGGCAATCAATACCGCGCGTTATGCCACGACGCGCACGGTATTCGCAGCGGTCAGTCCGTTGCTCTGGGCGTGGCTGTTTGCGGATATTGGCTGGCGGGCGATCGCCACAAACTATGGTCGGATTATTCCGGCGGTGTTCGCCCTGGCGCAGATTCGCCTCACGCGATCGGAAGTGTTGCAGTATGCATCGTAAGCGGGTTTTGCATTAATCCGAATTCTAGAAAGCCGGATTAGACGGGCGATCGATCCTCTTCAACTTCGATCGCGACCGCTTCTTCAAGGCCGTACTGGACGTCGTTCCGCGAGACCTCGACTCCGTTATTTTTCGCTAGCAGACTTTCAAGCGTTGGGCGGCGCTGCGTAGCTTCGCTGCGCTGGGGCGTGTCCGCCGGACTGACAATGCCGCCGGAGATCAAAATCTTGAACGCATCCTCGATCGAAACATCGACTTCGATCGCTTGGTCTTCCGGCACGATCGCATACCAGCCCGTCGTTGGGTTGGGTGTCGTCGGCACAAATACGCTCAACATCGGCGCGTCAACTTTGGCCTGAATTTGCGTGGCGATCGTTCCCGTCACGAAGGCCAGCGCCCAGAGACCTTGGCGAGGATACTCAATCAGCACCACCCGGCGAAATTTATTTCCACTGTCTTTCAGAAGCGTTGACAGCAGTTGCTTCAGGGTTTTGTAAATCGACCCAGCCAGCGGAATCGCCTGGACGATATTCTCGCTGAGGTCGAACAGCCAGCGACCGACAATATTACGAGCCATCAGGCCGATCAACAGGATGCTCAAGACTGGGACGGCCAAGCCCACCACAAGGTTCAACACACCCACCAGCAGCGGATCGAAGCCATCAAAGGGATTGAGCTGCTTGGGAATGCGGGTCAGAAACTCGATCACCCAGCGGGAAATGGCGACCGTCAGCCAAATGGTGGTCGCAAGGGGAATGATCAGGAGCAGACCCGCAATCAGGTCGCTCTTGAGGTCTTGTTTGATGCGTTCGAGAAAAGGTTGGGTCATCAGGCCGGTTGCGGTGCGGTGGTGGGGTGATGTGTGGCTCGCGATCGAGCCAATCAATCAAGGCGGGAAACAAGCGATGGTTATGTTCTGATTTTACGCTTTTAATATTTCGTTACGTTCTTTAGTTGTAGCGGTCGTAAAGAATTGTTGCAAGCCTGAGCGAGGTCAGATTACTAGATGGCCGACCCGAAGCCAGAGTTGCACGATTTTTGCTTGCGGAGCGATCGCCCATTCTCGGCAAAACTGCCCACGTTAATGATCCCCAGGTTAATGGGTTTTGATCACGCTTAGGGAGACGACTAGCGTCGGATGCCGATGAGTTGATCGCCAAGCCGGGGACAGCGAGTTGACGGAATCTGGATCTGTATCAAATTTAACACTTAGAGTTCGTGAGGCTGTGCGCAGTTTCGCGAGGTTTGAGCCGGGGTTTGAGCCGGAGCCTCGACGCGAGCGAGGCGATACCGTTGGTGTTCGCTGATGGCAGTGAGGCGATCGGGCGGGAGTTCGAGTTCTTCCTGACGTTTTTCATCGGTGATCAGTAGCGCGGAGGTGTTGGGTGTGAGGCAGTCGATCCAGTCGCGCGTTGTGGAGGTGCGATCGAGGAAAATCACCGGATCCCGCAGATAAAACACCAACGATGGTTTCTCAAAGCCCAGTAGCGCAACGGGTTCATTGGGCTGGCGAATCGCCTGGATTTGGCTGGCGATGTCACGGATGGGCAGTTGACGCAGGCGATCGATCTCGTTCAGGAGCGGATGAAAACTGACGATCGTAAACAAACAAAAGCCGATGACCTGGGCGCTGCCGATCCAGGAACGACGGAACAACGCTATGAGCATGATCGCCAGCGTAATCAACGCCAAACCGATACCCACACCTTGACAGACGCCCGACTCGATCAACTGGCGATCGATCTTGGGCACGGCGGGATCGTAGGTGTACCACAGGGGGATCGTCCACAGGACAATCGTCCAGCCCAGCCACAGCACGATGCTGGCTCCATGCCCAACGTTTAACCAGCGCGATGGCGATCGTGGTGCGTCGATCTCCGACGGGTTAAGCGCGATCGAGCTTGCGCCAAAGGTGGCATCGGCCAGGACGATCGCGACAAGGATTGCCCCGGCGGGCATCAGGGGCAGGACGTAGCTCGGCAGTTTCGTCACGGCCAGGGAGAAGAACAGGAAGATGCCCACCAGCCAGCACAGCGCAAATAGGGGAAGCTGTTGCGATCGCGAGGCGCGACGCCATGCCGCGACATGCCACGGGTGAAATTGGGCGATCGCAGCGGGTAGATAGGCTGACCAGGGAAAAAAGCCGAAACCGATCACGATCAGATAAAAATACCAGGGGGCGCTATGACGATTAACCACGCTCGTAAAGCGGGCGACGTTGTGATAGCCAAAAAAGCTGTCGATATAGACCTGACCATTTTCCGCAATTACGAGGACAAACCACGGCACAACGATCGCCAGAAACAGCGGAATTCCCCACCAGATCCCCATCGATCGCAGCGTTGATCTCAAGCGTCCAACGATCAGCAAAAACGGAACAATGATTAATCCCGGTAACGCCAGACCGACGGGGCCTTTCGTCAGCACGGCCAGCGCCAGGAGAACATAGAACAGCCCGAACCACGCCCGCGCTGATCGCGGCGCAAAGGCCACCTGAGAACGCTCACCGGAGTCACCGAAGAATCCACCCGGGACTCGATCGCCGCGCAGAATTTCGTCCCACTCTAACGCGCGGTAACCCATGAAAAACGCCAGCATAGCGCCGCCCATACAGCCGGACAGCAGCATATCGGACACCCCCGTCCGTCCCCACACCAAGGTATGCAAATTCAGCACCGTAATGGCTCCGGCCAGACCGCCCGCAAACCAGGGTTTTAGGTAGCCTTGGGGCGATCGCGATCGCGGCACGCAGCGCACGACGACGAGGCACACCAGCGTCATCAGCCCGATCGCAGCGATCGCCGACGGGAGCCGCGCCATCCATTCATTCACGCCCACCAGGCGATAGCCGATCGCCATCAGCCAATACACCAGCGGCGGCTTATCAAAGCGCGTAACGTCGTTGTAGTAGGGCGTAATCCAGTTGCCGGTTTCGACCATTTGTCGTGCGGCTTCGGCAAAGAGTGGCTCTGTTTCGTCGATCAGGCCAATGCTGCCGAGGCGGTAGATCAGGGCGATGGTGGCGACGATCGCAAGACCGATCGCGGTGAGGAGAGCCGGATTTGAGGAGGTGGCCGAGGTGTGAGAAAAGGGCGAGCGGGTCACGGGGTAAAGGGAAAGGGTAAAAGGATGGAGTGATGCGCATAGATTATCGGCTATTGCGCGAATCCCGTGGATCTTTCAGGATCAGAACTTACGCAAACAGGATTTATGCAAGGGCTGTTAGAAGTCCTAAGGGTGAGAATGTCTCACTTTAGACCGTTCGCGCGAAGTGAGGTTTACGTGCAATTTCAGCTTGATGCTTGGCTCGATTGTGTGGTGGCGATCGGTGTTGCTGAGCAATATCACACGGAAGCGATCGCGACGTTTCACGCGCTGAATCGCGCCTATCGCCAACCCTGGCGGGTGTACCACGATCGCCGCCATATCGAAGCGTGCCTGACGCTATGCCAAGAGTTGCGATCGGATTTGCACCATCCAGCCGCCGTAGAGTTCGCGATCTGGCTACACGATGCGGTGTATGTTCCCCAACGTGCGGACAATGAAGCGCGATCGGCACGCTGGGCGGAGGCGCTGTTACAGCGGTGGCAGGTGCGGGCAGACTGGCGATCGTGGGTGGTGTCGGCAATTTTGGCCACGCAGCACCGCCGTGAGCCATCTGGGGAACCTGAAGATCACACCGGCACGTCGCGTCGTGATTTTCCTCGCAACCCGAATCACTCAAATAACCCGAGTCAAAATCCAGACCGCGATCGCGCCTTGATGTTAGACATTGACCTGTCAATCCTGGCGGCTTCGGCTCCGGTGTTTGCTCAGTATGAAGCCGCCATTCGCGATGAATACGGTTTTGTCTCTGATGAAACGTTTCGCGTCGGGCGTTTAGCCGTGTTGCGATCGTTTCTCGATCGCGATCGGCTCTTTCATTCCGATATCGGTCTCGCCCGGTTTGAAGCCCGATCGCGGCACAATCTCGCCGCTGCGATCGCCCGTCTTCGTGGCAATTAATGGTGGTGTATTCCCGTCTCAATCACCCCGTTTCGACCTCGGCAAAATAACCTGTAACCAAGCTCCCGTCCCCTCCGGCATATTCCGAGCCGTGACCGTGCCATGATGCGCGTGAATAATCTGCTCAACGATCGCCAAGCCGAGACCGCTACCGCTGGTGTGACGCGCCGGGGGATCACCGGGACGAGCCGCGACCCGTACACGAGAGCGATCGCCACGATACAGCCGCTCAAACACGTGGGGTAGATCCTCCTCACTAAAACCCGATCCCGAATCAATAATATCGATGACAATGTGGTCGGCTGGGTTGGCTGTGTTGATCGCGGGCGCGATCGTCGAGGATTCAGGGGGCTGCGCCGGAGAGTTGGGCGAGTGGATCGGGTTGGCCAGGTCGATCGGGGCGATCGTTACGGAAATCGATTGATGGTCTGGGCTGTACTGAATCGCGTTATCAATCAGGTTGAGAAAGACCCGAAACATTTGATCGCGGTTGCCCTCGGTCGTGAACGTTCCGCGATCCTGGAACGCAAGCGAAATGCCCCGGCGGTGGGCGATCGGCTCTAGGGTGACCCAGACATCATCAATGAGATCCGCCAGCGAAAATGGCTGATGCCCCAGAAAATGATCGGTATCCAACTTCGTGAGATCCAGCCAATCTTGAACCAGGGAGATCAGACGATCGGTTTCCGCCACTAGGCGTTTTGCCCAGGTGTACATCGTTCCATCAAGCCGCTGTTCGAGGGTTTCGGCGACCAGCCTAATCGACGTGAGCGGAGTGCGCAGCTCATGCGCCAGATCGGCCACCCACCGATCGCGCGACCCCTTCAGCTCGATGATTTCTTGCTGATTTTCGAGCCAAACCCCAATATCTCCGTTGGGCAAAACAACGCTCCTGCCGCACAGTGCTAGCGGTTGGCAGCGCTCAATTTCCGTCACGTTGGCACTGGTGGGATAAAACGTCCAAAATCGAATTTGTGCTTCCTGGGTTTTGCGCGTTTTTTCGATCAGGCGATCGAGTTCATACGATCGCACCAGCTCCAGCAATAAGCGGGGAGTCGTTGTAACCTGATCCGACAGCCCAAAAATGGATCGAGCCGCTGCATTCGATCGCTGGAGATAATTATCGCGATCCACCTGTAAATAGCCGATCGGAGCCATCTCGAACGCAGCTCGCCAACATTCCATCTCAAGCGAAAGCCGAGTATTGTTTTCTTCCAGCCAAGATATGCCGCGACGCAGTTTCCATAGCGATGGAAGCTGCGTCGTTTTGATATCAGCCGGAAAGGGGTTTTGAAGCCGTTGCAGCGATCTCTCAAATTTCAAGCGCTGTAAGCCTGCGATCGCCATTCCCAGTCCCAGCCCAAGACACAGAAAAAACACTTCATTCATCGGCATCTAATGTGGGGCAATCTATGGCGATTCATCATTTAGAGAGATGTATAGCAAAAAACGATTGGGTTAGGACGTATCAAAAAAAAGCTGAACAGCACTGAGCGGAGTCGAAGTGCGGTTTTTAGCTTGAATGAGAGTGTCCTAATACAATCGGTTTCTGCTATATCATGATCGGATATTTTTAGCCCTAGCCAAGACGGTAGCCAAACCCTCGCACCGTAATAATATATTGCGGACTGCTCGGATCAATTTCAATTTTTTCCCGCAGCCAACGGATATGCACATCAACCGTTTTGCTATCCCCGACAAAGTCAAATCCCCAAATTTGATCGAGTAGCTGTTCACGCGACCAAACACGGCGCGGCGATTGGGTAAACAACTCCAACAGCCGGAATTCCTTCGGGGCTAGATTGACTTCTTCACCGCGCACCACCACGCGGCACTGTTGCGGATAAACCTGAATGCCTTCAAATTCCACCACCTCCAGCGGGTTATCCTTATCGGATTTCGCTCGACGCAGCAGCGCCCGACAGCGGGCAACCAGTTCACGCATCCCAAAGGGTTTGCAGAGGTAGTCATCCGCACCGACTTCGAGACCGAGAACGCGATCAGTTTCGCTGGCTTTGGCGCTGAGAACCAGGATTGGAATCGGATTGCCCTGCTGACGTAGAAGACGGCACAGGTCGAGGCCGTTAATGTGCGGCAGCATGACATCGAGGACGATGAGATCAAAGGATCGATCGCTCCCCTGAGCTTCCGCGCTGAGACGATTGATGGCATCGCGCCCATTATCGACGGCTGTAACGCGATAGCCCTCGTCCTGGAGTGCAAGTTCAACCATTTCTCGGATGAGTTCTTCATCTTCAACGACGAGGACTCGCTTCGGACGTCCAAGTTCAGAGGACGTTGGGGTCACATTGGCATCAATGGCTAACATGTATCGAAGGAAATAGTGTGAAGCGGATGGTGATTGATCGAGGAATTAGGTTAAGGCGTTGATGAAAGGCATTTGCTTTGCCCCATTAACGTTATGGCTCGAACAAAGACAGACTTATTCTATCGATCGAATTCCCATATTTGATAATTGTTTGATGATTAGATGATTAATTTACAAACTCATCGATCAAAGCGAAACCGATCTACATCTCGAAATTTCTCCGAGGAATAAAATCTAAACCCTTAAGCTGCAATCTGTTCAGCCTGAACGACCGATCGAGGTTACAAGCGAAGGCAGCGTCATGATTTCAAGAGATGAGTAAGCAAAATAGCGGTGATTGACTACGATTAAAATGAATTTCAGCCTTCCTCCTATTTTCTAGCAAGTTAAATCAAGGTTAACTCTAGTTATTCTTAAGGTTAAGTCATACGAAATCCGCTTGTGCATAATCTTGGATCGTCGCTCTAGCTGGACACCGCACTTCGACTCCGCTCAGTGCTCATAGATGTTTTTATATTTTTCTCATACAGAACCAGATTTCGTATTATTGGGATTAATACAGGATAAAAGCGCGATCTCAAAGTTAACAGGACTGACGCAAGGGGTGTTGGAAGTCCTGGTTAACCTTGATGACACCAATACCAAACTTTGATCGCAGTACACATTAAGTTGAAATCCCGTGAGATCGCGACTTAACCGGGCATGACCCGAAACGGTTCGCTTTCCGGCGTGAAACCAAGCGGCAAGACGGACACCACATTGTCCGGCGGGTTGGGAATCGTATAGTGTTGACACAAAACAGCGCCGTAGGTGTTTTCCACCGCCTCGATTCCGGCTGCCATCGCGGTTTTTACGTCCGAAACGGGGCCGCGAATGACGACCATAAATTCTGCCCGCTCCGCCTTATCGAAAAAGACGAGCGTGACACGCCCGCGTTTCACCATTGCATCTGCGGCGGCGAGGGTGCCGGGAAATCCCAGCGCTTGAATGACACCAACGGCGATCGCCATGGTTTGCGGCTCCGACTCAAAAGATTATGACAATAGCGCGATCGTTCCGGTTTCGCGGGGCGATCGGGACTTCTACCCCGATTCGCGCGTACCAATTGTACAAGCTTCGGTTTTATCTGCGGAATTTGCGATCTGCGGACTTAGCGCAAATCGAGCGCACTTTCATCCAGCGGATTTTCGCCGTGGGCGTAGGCTTGCCATGCGAGATCCAGCAAAGCATTGAAAATCGCAACGGCAACGATCGCCGATCCCTTGCGGCCTGCGCTACGAATGTGCGGCACACGGGCATCGTTCAGCCGCTCTTTAAGCACATCGCCGCCCATAAAACCCGACGGCGTGGCGATCACCAGGGCTGGGTTCACATCTTCGTTTTCGATCGTTTCAATCAGGCTCGCGAGGGCGCTGCTGGACTGTCCCAGGACAAAAATCGCTTCGGGATAGCGACGCGCTAAGGTTTCGACGCCCCAGGCGGCTTGGGTTTTTTGGCGCTGCGGTCGGGTCAGGGCTTCGATGCCGCAGTAGACCGGATTGGAAAAGGTGCGCTGAAGTTTGGGCGCGATGCCGACCTGTACCATCGGCATGTCGGTGACGATCGTCGTCCGCGCTGCTAGGGCTGCCGCCCCTGATTGCAAGGCATTCTCGGAAAACTGGATCAGTGAACCGTATTCGAGATCGGCAGTTTCAAAAATCGCTTGGCGAACGATGTAGTACTCCGAGGGCGATCGGTCTAGATCGCTCAGTTCACGATCCAGTTCGCCTAACGCGCGAGCGTCTTCCGCGTGCCAATCCATAGCTGCTTTCATCCTTGGGGCGATCGAGATTGCGGCGATCGTAACGCAAACGCGGGCGATCAGTTAATGATCCTGGCGATCGCGTGCGGTATCATTTCGCCGCTCTCAAGCTTAACAGGTTGGATCGCGGGAACCGCAATGGCTGCCGGATGAATCATCGATCGCAAATTTGCATCAAGCACGAGATTCGCAATATTTCCCCAGGACGAATCACCGCGTTATCGACCTAGCCGAAAACCTGCGTCCAATAATGGTTCCAATTTTCATTCCCCGTATCCTCAGCGAGGAAAACGTAGCCGACCCCGAGTTTGGTATAGCTAGCATTGAGCAGGTTGGCGCGATGGCCGGGGCTATCGATCCAGCCCTGGACGACGCTCGCGGGGGTGCTGTAACCAACGCCGATATTTTCGCCGACGAAGGTTGAGCCGTAGCCCGCCGCGATCGCCCGATCGCTCGCACTCGATCCGTCTTGGCCGGTGTGGCTAAAAAAGTCGAGGTCGGCCATGTTTTGGCTGTGGGTTTCGGCGGCTTGCGAGAGGTTGGCGTTGGCGGTGAGTGTGCCGACGCTGTTGGACTGGCGAAATTGGTTGGTGAGGTCGAGAACTTCCGCTTCAAAGGCGTCGAGGGTGGTGGAGATCGGTGCGGCTTCGCCCGCCGTGACGAAATTTGCGGCGCTGATCGTCGCGGGGGAGATGCCTTGCAGCAGGGCGATCGATTCTCCCGAGGTGGTTTGAATCAGGGTATTGCCGCTGGTAGCCGAGAAGGTTAGATCGTTAAAGCTGACGCCAGCGGGTAATTGCAGAATGTCTACGCCGCTAATGAAGTCGGTGATCGTATCGAGATTGTTGCCCACCTCCAGCACGAAGCGATCGCGACCATCACCGCCGGTCAACACATCAAACCCACTACCACCGGTCAAGGTGTCATCCCCGAGATCGCCCGAGAGTAAATCGCTGCCACTACCGCCGTCGATCGCATCGTTGCCCTGGCCGCCAAAGACCACGTCGTTACCTAGCCCGCCGCTAATCGTGTCGCTGCCAAGGTTCCCGGCTAGAACATCGTCGCCGTTGCCGCCGATCACAACGTCATTGCCTTGCCCGGCGGCGATCGTGTCGTTGCCGTCCGCGCCGTCGATCGTGTCGTTGCCCGTGTTGCCGAAATAAATCCGGCTGCTGCTGTCGTCGGTAGCGGCGTCGTCCCCGGCGAGTAGGACGATGACGTCCATACCGCTGGAACTGCTGAGTTCTGCGGCTTGGGCAGCATTCAAGTCGCGATAGAAAAAGCTGTCCGCAGCGGTGGTCGCAATACCAAAGTCGTAAAACTGCCCTTCAAATTCTTGGCTGAGGACGATGCTGGTGAGTTCCATGAGATGTACCGAATCAAGGAGGAAGACATTGGGAAGAATCGGAGCATGGTCAAGTCATTATTCGCGACGGATCGCTGCTCCCAATGTAGTTACATCAGTCATCGGCACTCGGTTTTCCGAAACATTTGGTGATGTTCGCTCTCAATTCCGCTTCAAGCTCGCGCCTTGCAAAGTCTTAACTCAAAATAGTTGTCCACTCAAGAAGTCGGAAAGTCCGACTTCTCAACACCCAGCAACGATCGCTCGAACCATTAGGGCGCTTGGCAATATTGCTGAAACGCCACCCGCGCGGCTGCCTGCTGCGCCAACTTGCGCGATCGCCCTTTTCCCTCACCCCACGCTTCACCATTCACCAAAATCCGCGCCGAAAAACGCTCCTCGCTGCCATGCTCCACATTCGACTCCTCGACCTCATAAATCGGCAAACATTTCAGATGACCCTGTGTCCACTCCTGTAACGCGGCCTTGTAGTTTTGACGCGCCGGATCGCTCAGGATCGCCTCCGTCCGGGGCGCGAACTGCGGATCAAGCCACGATCGCACTACGCCGAGATCGCTCGTCGGCAAATACAGCGCCGCGATCGTCGCTTCCATCGCATCCGCCAATAAGGGCGCGGTGGCGGTGCGATCGTTGCGCGTGCCGCCGCGTACCCGGAGATAGCGTTGCAGGTTATAGCTATCCGCGATTTCCGCCAAAACGCGATCGCTCACCAGGATCGATCGAATCGCGGCAAACTCGCCAACGGGGCGATCGGCGTAGTTTTCCCACAGGAACCGCGCCGCTGCCAGCCGCACCACCGCATCACCGACAAATTCAAGCTGTTCGTAATTTTCCGTCGCGGACGCGCTGGAATGGGTTAACGCCAGATCCAGCAGCGCCCAATCGAGCCGAGCCGCTACCGGATCGAGATCAAATTTTGCAACCAGGCGTTCAAGTTCTTGTTGGCGTAGCGGTGGGAGGGTCGCCATACGGACGTACAACCAGTCCTAATCTAAAGAGAATGTCGAGTCAAACGGGTCGTGTACCTTCGCCCCAAACTCTAAATTTGTGAGGCAGTAACCGCGTAACGGCAACAACTCATGAGGTAAACGCGCCCTCATTTTATGATGGGTAGGCTTTCGATCGCGTTTCGCGATTTCCCGCCCTCGTCCACCTTTCCGTTCAGCATCCTGTTCGACACGATTTGCCATGACCTACGCTCACGTTATCGGCCTCGGAAAATCCGGCATTGCCGCCGCTCGCCTGCTTGTTCAACGCGGTTATACGGTCGAACTGAGCGATCGGGGTACGGGCGATCAGCTCGAAGCGCAGCGACAAACCCTCGAAGCGGAGGGCATCACCGTCCATCTCGACACCAGTTTTACGCTAGAAGCCTTTCCCGAAACTGAAAAATTGATCGTGAGTCCCGGCGTTCCCTGGAATTTGCCCGCCCTGGAAGCCGCTCGATCGCGCGGCGTCGAAACCCTGGGCGAGATGGAACTGGCATGGCAAACCCTCGGCGATCGCCCCTGGATTGGCATCACCGGCACGAACGGCAAAACCACCACCACGGCTCTGACTGCCGCCATTTTTCAGCGGTGTGGCCTCAACGCTCCCGCCTGCGGCAACATCGGTTTCGCGGCCTGCGAGCTGGCTTTGGTAAACAATCCCGATAATCCACCCGATCGTCAAATCGACTGGACGATCGCCGAACTCAGCAGCTATCAGATCGAATCCTCGATCGCGCTGGCTCCCACGATCGGCATTTGGACGACCTTCACCCCCGACCATCTCAATCGCCACTACACCCTCGAAAACTACTACGCCATCAAAGCGACACTGTTGACGCGATCGAAATATCGAGTTTTAAACGGTGACGATCCAGCGCTGTACGCCCACCGCGAGGACTGGGATCGCGATGCCTACTGGACGTCGGTACACGGCAAAGATGCATTAGACGGCATCACTCCCTACGCCTATATCGATTCCGGCTGGGTCTACGTTGAGGGTGTCAAAATCGTTGAGGTCGCGGCTTTGGATATGCCTGGAGCGCACAACCAGCAAAATTTACTGCTCGCGATCGCGGCGGCACGGCTTGCCCAGCTTTAACCCGAGGCGATCGCGGCGGCGGTGGCAGATTTCCCCGGTGTGGCGCATCGGCTGGAGGCGATCGGCACGTGGCGCGGCGTGCGGTTTGTCAACGACAGCAAGGCGACGAATTATGACGCGGCGGAGGTCGGGCTAACGTCGGTAGAAGCTCCCGCCATTTTGATCGCGGGCGGATCGATTAAAGAGGGAAACGATACGGCCTGGATGGATGCGATCGCCGATCGGGCGGCCTATGTGTTGCTGATCGGCAAGGCCAGCGATGCCTTTGCCCAACGCTTAACAGAGATAGGCTACGGTCGTTACGAGTGTATCGAAACGCTGGAACGCGCCGTGCCGCGATCGGCGGAATTGGCGATCAAGCTGGAGGCAAAAACCGTGTTGCTGTCGCCCGCCTGTGCCAGCTTTGACCAGTTCAATAGCTTCGAGGAACGGGGCGATCGGTTCCGCGATCTCTGCCGCGCGGCGTTCGGCAACGTTTGACCGGGCAACACCCAGGCATCACCCCAAAACACCGATCCACAGGGTCAGCAAAATCGGTTGGTTATGATGGCATCAGCAACGGTTCATCCTGAAATTGAGATCGACTCGACTTCGATGCGGCTTCGATACTGAACCTATTCCCCCTATTTAACCTGTCGATTTAACCTGTCGATCGCTACGATCATGAGCGCCACCAAAACCTACAGCACCCGGAAATTTATCGAACCGGCCATCTTCTTGCGCTGGTTCACTTTCGGCTTAATCAGCATGGCCCTCCTGGCCTCCTGGTTTATGGGTCAAACGCAAATCCGTAAGACCGTATCCGTTGAGCCGGATGCAGAAGAGTACGAAGAAGTCGGTCCTCTGACCTTAAAGCCCAGTGCGATCGGCGCGATGCGGATCAAGGCAGAGGCGAAGATCCCTTCCAATCACTGGGTCACCTACGAGCTGATTTTGCTCGACAGTCAGGGCAACATTGTCACGTCTGCGATGAAAGAAGCCTGGTCTGAATCCGGGACGTGGAGCGAGGGCGGCGAGTCGGGAACCTGGTCAGAAAAGGATCTTGATGCAGGTCTGGATGTCAAAGCGCAAACCAGCGAGACGCTCACCCTAGCGGTGTCGGTGCTTGACTATACGACCACCAGCGGCCAGGAGATCGAGACTCCCGTTCCGATCGAGGTCGAAGCCAGCACTGGTGTCGTCTATCGAACTCCGCTGCTGTGGGGCTGGATTGTGACGGCTGTATTGACCTGGATTTCGGGCAGTCTGATCCAGTCGGGCTGTGGTCGCAAAGCCATCTTTAAGACGATCCCGGATAGTGATGTGGGGGCGCGGGGAACCCTCGGCGGATCGCTGAGTTTGGTGCATCTGCGGCTCGAAATCATTTCGGATGAAACGACACCGCTGACCCTTAGCCCCAAGCTCTGGGTTCGCAATGCTGACGGCGAAGATCTCTATCGGCATACCTATACCGTGATGCCCCGTATCGCTGGGGAAGATGTCAAAAAAAGTGAGCTGAATGCCTATTTTCGTCTGTTAAAAAAAGGGTCGTACGGGTTTTATGTGGAGGTGATGCCCGATGCGTCGGTCGATCGCACCACGATCACGGTGTTTGATGGCGCGAAAACATCGGGTCGGGTGGAGGTGACAGATATCGACAATGTTGCGATCGCAGTCCTTGACGATTTCGATGATGATCTCAAGTCATCACGAACTGACGGTTTGCCCCAAATCCCGCTCCAAACCCCGCCCAACGATGACGACGACTTGAACGAAAATCCCGGCGTGGGTTTTTCCTGACGAATCGATCCGCTAACCCTATTTTCTGTGTCCTTCAATACCTTAGATTCCAGCTTGCAATTATGATGCCCTGGTTTGCCCGACTCCTGACCGCGACAACCCTTGGAATTGCCATCTGGGCGATTTGGCTGGGTTACTCGCAAAAATCCGCCCTCAGTCTGCGTCAGTCCGAATCGACCTATCGCCCGCGTTACGGCACAACCACCTCCGGCTACTATTCCCGTGGTCTCTGGCTCTACAGCCCTACCCGCACAGAATACGGCACATTTCGCGGTGGTGGCCCCGGAGCCGGGGGTAAATAGGGTCAACACCACGTTTGCACCAATTCCCCTCCTCAGCCTGCCCGATCGCCGATCCCCTATCAGCCCTCAAACCCTTGACGCCGAACGATTCTCCCTCCACTCCGTACCGCGCGATCGCCCCGCTCGACGATTCCGATCCACCGATCGAACCCCCGTCCGCTCCGCTCCTCAGTGAGCGTCAGTGTAATGTTTTGCTGCTCGCGGCGGCGGTGTCGTCGGCTTGCGGTTTGGCGATCGAGCTGCTACTGGGAACGCTGGCCAGCTATCTGGTCGGCAATCAGGCGCTGTCCTATGGCGTGGCGGTGGGTGGATTTCTGGCGGCGATGGGACTCGGTTCCTACCTGAGTCAGTTCATTTTGAGTGATGACGAGCCATCGATCAATCCCAATAATCCCGGCAATCCGAAAACCTCCGCCTCCGCCGAAACCGCCCGCGCGGCGCACCTGCTCACGCGATTCGTCCAAGTCGAACTGGCGATCGCGCCCCTGAGCGCCCTACTCCCCCTCGGCTTGTTTGGCCTGTTTGTGCTCGATCAATCCCTGTGGCTGGGGCTGATTTTGGTGACGATGATTTTGGGAACCTTGGCCGGTTTGGAAGTGCCGCTGTTGACGCGCATTATCGAGCGCGATCGCGGCCTCAAAGATTCCCTGGCGCGAATTTTGGCATTGGATTATGTCGGCGCATTATTTGGATCGATCGCCTGTCCCGTGCTGCTGCTACCGGTGTTTGGCATGTTTCCCACGGCGGTGATGCTGGGATCGCTCCCGGCGCTGATGGTCTTCGCGATCGGGCAGTCGTTCCCTTCGATGCGGCGCTGGCGCTGGTGGGGTTTGATCATTGCCGCGATCCTGTGGGCGATCGCGCCGTTGAGTGTGCCGCTGGGCAACCTGCTCGAAAATACGCTGTACAACGCGCCGATCGTCTCCCGCATCCAAACGCCGTATCAGCGCATCGTCCTGACACGCGGCAGTCAAGATGCGCGGCTCTATATCGATGGTGAGCTGCAATTTTCGACGATCGACGAATACCGCTATCACGAAGCGCTGATCCATCCAGCCTTAGCCGCCTCAGGAACCCCAACGGGCAACCCGAAGCATGTGCTGTTGATGGGGGCGGGCGACGGTTTGGCGCTGCGGGAAATTCTGAAATGGTCATCGGTGGATCGAGTCCTGTTGCTCGAACTCGACCCGGCGATCGTCAAACTGGCGCGTCGCTATCCACTTTTATCCAAACTGCACGGCCAATCTTTCGATGATCCGCGCGTCGAGATCCGCTACGGCGATGCTTTTTCGATCGCGCCCAAGCTCAACGAACAATTCGACACGATCATCGCCGATTTTCCAGACCCCGATCGCAACGTCATCGCCAAGCTGTATTCCGAAGGGTTTTATCAACGCCTGCGATCGCGCCTTGCGCCCAACGGGGTATTTGTCACCCAAGCCTCCAGCCCATTTTTTGCGCCGCGAGCCTTTGCCTGTGTGGAAACAACGCTGAAAGCTGCCGAATTTATCACGGCTCCCTACACGGTCAGTGTTCCCAGTTTTGGCCCTTGGGGGTTTGTGCTGGCCAGTGATCACACGATCGACCCGGCGAGTTTGGCGATCGATGTACCGACACGATTTTTAAATGCGGCGGCGCTGCCCGCCATGTTTGCCCTACCGAAGGATGTCCAAGGGCAAACGGTTGAGGTCAATCGCTTGGCGCGACCGATTATCGTCAAATATCAAGCCGATCGGCGTTGGGAGTTGTATTAATCAGGCTTAACCGCGATAAGTTTAACGACGAGTCCAGCATCAGGTAAAAGCGATACGGGATAATCGCTGAACATCGCTAACGATTAGCGAACTATAAAAAATAAGAGATTTGAAAATATGGGAACAGCCGCCTTTATTCAAGACGAAGCGGAGTTCGACTCGCTGCTAGCCTCAGAATCGATCCTCGTCGTGGACTGTACCGCCACCTGGTGCGGTCCGTGCAAAGTGATCGCGCCGCTGATTGACCAGTTGGCGGACGAGTACGCTGATCTCGCCAAAGTCCTCAAGCTCGATCTCGATGCCAATAAACCCGTTGCCAAACGGTTCGGCATTAAAAGCATCCCGGCGGTGATGTTTTTTAAAGATGGCGAATTGGTCGAGACGATCGTCGGAGCCAAGCCCTACGATGACTTTCAGGCTATGCTGGAACGTCAGCTCTAAATCGCTCAAACCTCGCGCGTGGCATTGCTATCAGGATTGAACCGGACGCCGATTTTGGCCAAATGCGAACCATCGGGCTGAATTAGCGGCCACGCGCCCTGATCGCCGATACCCGATCGCCGATATATCTCTCATATTTGCGTCTTGACTCCGGCTGGACTGCGAAATTGTCCGAGCCTGATCTACTCCACCGTCATTATGTCCGTGAACCTCAACGCGATCGACCTCGACAGTATCGACGATCCAATCCTCCGCCAGCAGATCGAAGCCACGATCGCCGAAAATCATGAATTACAGCGAAATTACCGGCTCGCCCAGCGGGAAGCACAGTTTAAGTCTCACTTCCTCGCCCGGATTTCCCACGAGCTGCGATCGCCCCTAAGCGGCATCATCGGCAGTCATCAGCTTGTGCTCGAAGACCTTTGCGAAGATGTTGAAGAAGAGCATGACTTTATTCAAGAAGCGAATAAGGCCGCGCTAAAACTCGTGCATATGCTCGATTCGTTGCTGCTCGTCTCACGTATTGAAGCCGGACGACGCCCGCCAAAAATTCAGTCGCTGACGCTGGATCAGCTATCGCGCTGCGTTTGTGAGCCGATCGAGCTAGAAGCCGCGAACTACAGCGTTAGTTTTAAGTTAGAAATCGACGATCCGGATGTGGCGATCGCGACGGATAAGGATTTGATGGTGTCGATCGTGATTGACTTGTTGGAGTTGGCGATCGATCTAGGCCGCAGTCGCGATGCGAGCGTCCAGCTCACCTGTAAAACCCAGGCCGATACCGTTGAGTTTTTACTGGATTCTGCCCTAACGTCCGCTGATTTTGGCGATCCGATCGACTTTTTTGAACGCCATACGGCGACAGACCGCGACGCATTTAAGCAAGCCTTACCACCATTTACCCTATCGCCAAGTCTGCGGCTTACCCTTAATCAACTCTTGCTCGAACTCCTTGGCGGCGGCCTCGATCTACCCGTTTTGCTCAACCCCGATCAGCCGACGATCTCACGTCTGCGGTTTTGGATGCCGCGATCGGTCGCGTCGTAAGTGTCGGCTGTGTCGGCTGATCGGGCGATGAGCGTTAGTGTTCGGCAGCGACGGCAGTGAGGCCGCGATCGTCCGCGATCGAGGTCACGCTGAGGGTATCGATCGGCGACTGTTCCAGCAGCATCGTCGTTGTGGAATTTTCCACGAAGCCAATCCGCTCGTAAAACTTCTGCTGATTGGTCGTCATGAGATATACGCGCTCGACTCGGTTCATGATGGGGTGACCGAGCAATGTTTCAACCAGCTTGCGACCTAGACCCAAGCCTTGATAGTCGCAATGGATTACCACATCCCAGATCGTGGCGCGAAAAATACCGTCGGACGTTGCTCGCGTAAAGCCGATCAGCCGATCGTCATCCCAGGCGGTAATGACCGGATTGCTATGCTCGATCGCAATTCGCATATCATCCATGCTGCGTTCTGCTGCCCAAAAAGCCGAGCACTCAAACAATGCTTTGAGCTGTTGAAAATCGACCGCAGAAGCGCTGTCACAAAATTGAACGTTCCGACAATCCATGCTGATTTTCTCCATAAAATAATCAGTCCCTATTTGCGATGACTCGCCCGAAAGTGGCGATCGCGTGCTGAGTGAATTAGGCTAAGGTCGTGCTGACATCCGCAAGAAAACCCTTCTATGCTGGGGATTTCAGGCGTTGACACGGGTTTGATGAGCCTCTGATTATTTCAAGGCTGAGAGCATTCCACGGTAACAGCGCTTAGTCTGCCATAGATGTAACAAATTCTTTTGGCTCTTGGGGTCTCTTTGGCGACAAAATTGTTTTCTTTCCTTAACATAACGTGACCGCTACATGTCACCCCAGCCCGGCAGGAGATGGAAGCTCAGATCAAGCACTCATCGAAGTTCGGCCTGTTTCTGTTCTACAGTATGCAAGCCAAGCTGGAGCGCAGATAAACGATCGTCCATCCAGTTGTCATTCGGGATTTTTCCTTTAATGCCCAATTTCTCCAAGCGGTGTCGGATCTTGCCCGTTGTACCCACGATGATGACTTCGTGGCCGACATCGAGTGCCTCTTCGATCGCATTTTCGATCGCGAGAGCGGACGTGATCCCCAGAACGGGAACTTCCGTCAAATCGACAATCAGCACGTCGTAGCCGGTGATTGCACCATGTTCGCGGGCGATCGCCTTGGCGACTCCAAAAATCATCGGGCCGCTCAGATGAAAGAGCAAGACGCGACCCTGAGCTGCATCCAGAATTTGCTTTTCGGCGTCGGATAGAACGATTTGGTCATCATCGTCGGTAATCGCTTTTACGGACTGAGTTTGCATCTCTTCAAGACGCGCAATCGTCAGGATATTGGCGACAAATACACCAACGGCAACCGCCACCATCAGATCAACGAACACCGTCAAGATAATCACACTGTAGACAATTCCAGCCGCTTTCCAAGACAGCTTGTGCGCCCGCTTCAAGAATCCCCAGTCAATAATATCGATCCCAACTTTGAGTACGATCCCCGCCAGTACAGCCAACGGAATCCCAGATGTCAGCGGCGCAGCCCACAGAACGACAATCATGAGGATGAGCGCACGACTGATCCCGGAAAGTGCGGTTCGTCCCCCGGCCTGAATATTGACCACAGTTGCTGTCGTTGCGCCCGAACCGGCGATCCCGCCACACAGTCCCGTGATGATATTGGCAATTCCTTGACCGATCAGCTCTTGATTGGAGCGGTGTTCCGTTCGAGTCAAGCTATCGGCGACCAGACAGGTCAGCAGACAGTCGATCGAACCTACAATGCCCAAGATCAAGGCATTGACGACAATTAACCGCCAACTGTTCGAATTGAAGGTTGGGACTTGAAAGTCTGGCAGGCCGGGTGTGATTTCACCGATCGTCGAGATCGTACGAATATCGAAATCTCGGAGGAACACCAGCGAAATTAAACTCACTGCGACCAGTGCCACCAACTGTGGCGGCACAAGCTTTTTCCACCGACGGGGATAGAAAAATAAAATCGCGATCGTCAACACCCCGAGTCCAGCTTCGATCGGATCGAGACCCATCACAAGCTGAGGTAGTTTTTGGATGACCTTCAGCACGCCACCAGACGGAGTTTCTTGACCCAAAAACGGTGCAATCTGCATGAAGATCAAGATGATCCCGATACCACTCATGAACCCGGAGATCACGTTGTAGGGCAACATTGTGATGTAGCGTCCCAGCTTAAGCAGACCCAAAAGAATCTGGAAAACACCCGCAAGCATAATTACGGTGAAGGCTAAAGCTAGGCCATTTTCGGGATCGCTAGCTGTTGTTTCGGCGATCACCGCCGTCACGATGACCGTCATCGGTCCCGTCGGTTCGGAGATTAGGCTGGGAGTTCCGCCAAATAATGCCGCAAAAAAGCCGACTAAAATGGCACCCCATAATCCAGCGGAAGCTCCCGCTCCGGAGGCGATTCCCAGGGCGAGGGCGAGGGGTAGAGCGACAACGGCAGCGGTTAAACCGCCGAGGATATCCCCTTTCAGATTGTAAAAGTTGAGGCGATTGGTGACGGCCATAGGGTTGAGTAAGAATTGCATAAATCGTCGGGCTGTATGATCTCAAGCTCTGAAACCGACTCACACAACTCATCCATGGATGGGTCGTATCGAGCCAATTCAAGCCACTTGAAATCGGCCCATTAAAAACTCGAAATGGGCTTGTTGATCGCAGGCCAAACCGAAGTTAACGAAAGACAAAAACGGGGATATGGCTGCTACGCAGGATTTGTGCGGTTGTGCTGCCGATGATCAGGTGGCGGATGCGGCGATGTCCATAGGCGCCGATCGCCAAAAGGTCGATGTTCTGGTCTGTCACGTAGGTTGAGATCGCCGTTTCCGGGTTGCCCATAACAAGCTGACACACGGGATCAAAACCATGAGCCTGAGCCTGCTGTTGAGCTGCGTCCAGGCGCGATCGCGCTCGGGTGGTGGTGGTGTCATCCGGGGTGACTTTGAGGATGTGTAATGTCAACCCCTGGAATAGCGGTGAGGTGATCACAAATTCGAGCGCTTTTTGGGCGATCGGGCTTCCATCGTAGGCTAGCAGTACCCGCTCGATCGGCTTAAACTGCCGTGAGGTCACGAGGCAGGGCTTGTGGCTGGCTCGAATAATTCGCTCTAAGTTCGCGCCCAAATGTCCAGAAGCGGCTTCGGCGGATGTGCCTCGTTTGCCCAGTACCACGAGATCGGCGATCGCTTCGAGTTCTGATAAAACATCAACGAAATACCCCGTCTTGTGTTGGGTTTTCACGGTGTCGATTCCCTGGGCTTGGAGGGTGGTAACAGCGGACTGGAGCATGAGTTTGGCGTGCTGATACTCCAATCGTGCTTTTTGGTGTTCGAGGTTGACGAGTTCCTGAAGTAGGCGATCGGCAGCATCAATGCCAATACTGCCGCTGAGATTGGTGGCTTCGGCTTGGGCTTGGCGACGCACATCAGACACGTGCAACACATCGATCGCTGCGTCCAAACGTCGCGCCAACCAAGCGCCGTACTGGTAGCTACTAGAAGCAAACGTCGAACCATCGGTACATAACAGGATGCGTTTCACGGGAGTTTCCTCGTCTGAGTCGCGAACGGGGTCAAGGGTTCATCGTCCAAAACGATGGATTGTAGGCCAAGGTTTTGCGCTAATGCGGTGCTGGATGCGTTCAAGCCGACCAATTGCACCTCAGCTCCCAGCCGCCGAAATTTGAAAATCACACGATCGACCATTTCGACCGATCCTTGATCCCAAAGGTGCGCCTGACTCAGGTTGATTGTGACGCGATCGATCGCCTCGCGAAAATCAAAACCATCAAAAAACTCTTCCTTCGACAGGAAGAAAATATGTCCCGACACGTCATAGATGTGGTGACTGCCCTCGTCCTCCGAGCGACGCCGCACGGTAACGAGCTGGGCGATCTTGTTCGTAAAAAAGACGGTACTGAGGACGATTCCCGTCGCGACTCCTAAGGCAAAGTTGCGGGTAAAAATCGCGACCCCCATCGTCGCCAGCATAACGATCGTCTCGCTGACGGGAACGCGACGAATACGCCGAAACGACGACCAGCGAAACGTCCCGATCGACACCATGAACATGATGGCAACCAGAACCGCCATCGGCATTTGCCGCACCCAATCCTGCAAGCCCAAAATGGCAAACAGCAGCAGCAATCCAGCCGCCAACGTAGACAACCGCGTCCGGCCTCCAGACTGCACATTGATCACAGACTGGCCGATCATGCCACAGCCCGCCATGCCCCCAAAAAAGGCCGAGACAATGTTCGCGAGTCCTTGGCCTTGCGCCTCCTGATTTTTATCGCTGGTCGTGTCGGTGAGTTCATCGACTAACGCAGCCGTCAGAAAGGACGCCAACAGCCCGACCAGTGCCAACGTTAGGGAATACGGCAGGATAATTTTCAGGGTAGCCAGCGTGAGCGGAACCTGCGGCACGGCAAACACTGGGAGTGTTGTGGGCAGTTGACCCATATCGCCAACGGTCGGTACGTCGAGTTTGAGGGCGATCGTGGCTAAGGTCATCACGCCCAACGCCACCAGAGGCGAGGGGATCACCTGGGTAAAGCGTGGCAAAAGGTAAATAATCGCCAGGGACAGCGCCGTTAGGAGGTAGACGATCGGCGGTTTCCCCAACAGTTGTGGAAGTTGCGCCAGAAAGATCAACACGGCCAAGGCGTTGATGTAGCCCAGCATGACCGCCCGTGGCACGTAGCGCATTTGGCGACCCAGTTTGCAGAGGCCAAATAAAACTTGAAAAATGCCCGTCAAAACCGTGGCGGCGAGCAGATACTGAAGTCCGTGCAGTTTGACCAAATCAATCATCAGCAACGCCATTGCACCCGTCGCGGCTGAAATCGAGGCGGGTCTACCACCAAAGAAAGCCGTCATCACAGTGATGATAAACGAGGCATAAAGCCCCACTTTGGGATCGACGCCCGCAATGATCGAGAAGGCGATCGCCTCGGGAATCAGCGCCAGTCCAACGACCGCACCCGACAAAATATCAGCCTTCACATTGGAAAGCCAGTCTCGTTTAAAGTTTTTCAGATTCACAATACCTGGGATTGTTCAGGACTCAAGCGTTGTCTGTGATCAGCTCGATCGCAGACAGTGACGAATGTATAGAGGTGAGCGATTAACCGATCCCCTAGTTCAGGGTGGACTCGATTGCTCGAACGAATTCATCAGAGTATTGACCAACAAAAACATATTTAAACTTCAGTGCCGAAAAAAACGTAAAACAAGAAGCTGAACAGGAGTGTAAGCCGGGATTTGCCGGGACTTGAGCCGCAAACGTGAAGCGAAGAAACGACGAACGGGAAGTTCAAGATGCGGGCATTCCCAAGCCCCAGACGCTGAGTTTAAACCAAAGTTCAAACCAAAGGGAGTGCGAACCGGGCTTCGTTCAAGTCCAGACTACCATACTGGAAGTGATGCGCGATCGTGCCGTTTTTTTCAAAATTTGAGCGTGAATTGAGCATGAATTGAGCGCGATCGCCGCTGTTCCACACACGAAGTTTTAGACGAAATCCGGTTCAGTGAGACGCATAATTGCATGGATCGTTTTGAGTCCAAACCCGCACTTCGACTCCGCTCAGTGCTCATCGGTAACTGCTACTTCGTGATCCGGATTTGGTATTACATTTTACGTTTTACGACTAGATTGATTTTTGATTCATCAATCCAGCTAAACTACAATCAGAGTTATATCAGTACAAGGTTATATTGTCATGGATTTAGGCAAAATCGAAGTGCTCGGAACCGGCTGCAAAAAATGTCAACAGCTTGAAGCCAATACCAAAACAGCGCTAGCAAACCTAAGTTTGGATGCAGAGGTTTTGCATATCACCGATCCGATCGAGATTGCCAAGCGGGGCATTTTGAGCACACCGGCTCTAGTCATCGATGGCAAAGTTGTTGCGAAAGGAAAAGTGATGACTCCGCAGGAAATTCAGCGTTTATTACAAAAATAAAGACAGCGTGAGTCATGATGTTTGATCCGTTTTATCCCTTTGATTGGCTAGCAACCCAAATTGTCACTCACCTACTGGGGCTTTCACTTCAATCCCATCTGGGTGCTAGCCTACATTTTTTCCTTTACGATGCACCCAAAGTCGTAACCTTGCTAGTTGTTATTAGCTTTATAGTTGGCACGCTTCAGAGTTATTTTCAACCCGAAATTATCCGAAGCTGGTTAGCCAATCAATACACGTTGCTGGGAAATATTCTTGCGGCGATCGTGGGCATTTTTACGCCCTTTTGTTCCTGTTCTGCGGTTCCCTTGTTCATTGGCTTTCTAGAGGTTGGTGTTCCCCTTGGTGTGACATTTTCTTACCTAATTTCTGCGCCAATGGTGAATGAGGTTGCTGTTATTTTAATTTGGGGTTTGTTTGGGTTTAAAGTCACCCTTCTTTACGTTGGTTTTGGGGTTAGTTTGGCGATCGTTGCGGGCTTTATTATTGGCACATTAAAGCTTGAAAAATGGGTTGAGCCGTTCATTTGGGAGTTGCAAGCAGCGCATTCGGGAGAATTCGCGATCGAGGTTGTATCCTCTGAACCTCTCTCCTGGAAGCATCGTTTACAGCAGGGTTGGTTTCAGTCTCGTGATATTCTCCAATCTGTCTGGATTTACATCGTTGTGGGGATTGCGATCGGTGCCGCGATTCATGGTTATGTCCCGACAGCCTTAGTCACTCGATTGGCGGGGGAGGGCAATCCCTTTGCAGTACCGATCGCTGTGATTTTGGGAGTACCGTTGTATGCCAATGTTGCGGGGGTCATGCCGATTACAGAAGCGTTGGTCAATAAAGGTTTGCCTTTGGGGACAGTCCTAGCCTTCACGATGGCAGTTACGGCACTTTCTTTGCCAGAAATGATCATTCTGCGAAAGGTTTTAAAGCCTCAGCTTTTAACGATCTTTATTAGCTTGATGACTTGCGGTATTATCAGCATTGGGTATCTATTTAACTTGATTTTATCAACCTAAATTTGGGTTCGGGTTAATCCATTTTAGTAGACGCTCAGAGCACTGTCAGAAGTGTGCTTGTATCGTCAGCCTATCTTGTCGGATATGTCTATTTCTCCTGTCTTGGCTCCAGAACTCTTTGTTCTCGCTCATCTTTTGGCGCACGATCGCAGTCAATTGCAATGGTCGAGATCGTTGCTCGCGGCGCTAGCGCAAGGGTGTAGTAGGACGGAAATTACCGAGTTGGAACAGGTTTTTCTCACACCAGCACCCGCAGCGTTGGCACTCGATCGAGTCGCTCCCCAAGTTTCGGTGACTGAACGTGAGGGATTAGCAGCAGCTTTGGTCGCCATCCTGCGCCGCACGGAAATTCGCCTTGAGACCAATCCACCGGATGCTGGTGTGATGATTGCCCAGCGTCAAGCGGTGTTATTGACCCTGTTGTTGTGGCAGTGGCCGATCGGTCATTTGGATGAAATCTGGGAGACCACACCGACGTTAGGGCAGGCGCTCACGACGTTACGTCAGTATTCCAACCCGATCGCGTCAACGCTGGCGAGTCATTTGGAGTTGGATCTAACACCGGCTCAACTCCAGTCAATTACCCAAACGAACGCAACCCCACGGACGGTAACGCATCCGGCAACAACGGCGACATCATCCACAGTGCCGCAGACGACAGAACCCGCGCAACCCCAGGCTGAAACGTTGATCGAGTTACCCACGGGTGCGCTGCTCGACAGTCCGCAGATCGTGAAAGCGATCGCCCGTAACACGACGATCGCCCGCGAGGATTACGACTGGACGCGACAAGAATTGGAGCCGGTGGCGAAGGCATTTGCGACGCTGACGCGGGATCTGGGTCAGCGGGCGAAGGAGTTGGAGAAGGTTGGGCAAGGGAAAACCAGCGTCAAGCAAGCGGCGGCGAAACAGATGGCGGAACTGTACGACAAGCTGGAACGGACGCGCACGCAGGATCTGGAAAATTTACGCACCATTTTGAAATGTAAGCGTGATGCGATCGGGCATTTCACGTTAGCGATGATGGGGCGGACGAAGGCGGGCAAAAGTACGTTATTTGCGACGTTGCTCGGTAGTGGTTACGACGGGATCGGGACGGGACAGCAACGAACGACGCGGGAAAATAAGCGATACGAGTTGGGGAATGGGGTTTGTCTGGTGGATACGCCGGGGATTGCGGCGGCGGGTGGTGAGACGGATGAGGCGGAGGCGCTGAAGGCGGTGGATGGGGCGGATCTGATTTGTTATGTGATGGTGGACGATAGCATTCAGGAGTCGGAGTTTGCGTTTTTAGGCAAGCTCAAGGACAAGACGAAGCCGCTCTTGATTTTGCTGAATGTGCAGAAGGATCTGACGAGTTCAACGCGGCGTAAGTTATTCCTAAAAAACCCAGATAAGTTAATGTCGGGGGATGACATTGAGGGTCACAAATCGCGAATTTTGCGGTATGCGCGGGAGCATTATACGAGTGAGTCGATCGTGGTGTTGCCGGTGATGTTGTTGGCGGCGCAGTTGGCACGACAGGAGGACGATCGCGAGTTATGCAGTCAGCTTTATCGGGCGAGTCGGATTCAGTCGTTTTTGGATTGGGTTGAGGGGGCGATCGTGAATTATGGGACGTTGATCGCGTCGCAGACGATTATCGGGGAAACGGCGGTTTCGCTTGTGCCGTATCGGAATGAGATTGAGGCGCAACGCGATCGGTATCGCGATACAGCTCAGACGTTACGCACAAAGGCGAAAACGTTTATCCGCCAGATTGAGCAAATACGCATCGATATGATTGATCAGATTGAAACAGAGGTTGCTGCCGATTATCAAGCGGTTTTCAATGCAATCCCAAGTTTTGCGCGAAATCACTGGGAAGAGGATCAGTTTCGCCAGCAAAAATCTTGGCAAAATCTCCTGGAGTCTAAGATACGACTACAGCAAAAGCTTGAGTCAACAACAGAGCTGCTCAAGGCTAACTGTAAGCAAAAAATGCAGGATATTTTAGAAGAAATTACTCAAGATCTTCGTTTTGAAGATCAGTTTTACCATCGAGGGATTGGTTTCTCTGGAAAAGAAGCAGGATTTGACTTCCAATTTTTCACAAGGGCAGGAGGTATTTTGCTGACTGGAGCCTCAATCGTAATGTTCCTCAATCCAGTAGTAGTGGGTATAATCGGAGCTGCCGCTGGTATCATTTCTAGCTTTTTCAAAAGTAAAGAGCAACGACAACAAGAAGCCTGTCAAAAGATCGAGTTAGAGTTACGATCAACCGTCAAGCAGAGCCAACAAGCAAGTATTGAAGAACTTCAAAAACACTTCAAAAAAATGATCGACTTACTCGAACTCAAAACCAGTAAGTATTTCAAAAATACGATCGAGAGTCTAGAACAGGCAGAATTGAGCCTCAATACAACATCGAGCAATCTCAAAGCACCTATCCAAACCCTCGATCGCAGCGTTAGCCTCCGAATCTACGACTGGTGCAACCAAAACCGCGAACCCCTCGATCAAACTCGCCTCGATCGAACCATCAAAACCGTTCAACGCAACCCCGGAAAACTCCAGATCCAGCTCACTCAAAACATTACCCAACCTCCAGCAAAACAACGTCAAACCGAGTGCAGCCAAATCCTCGGCGTTGACGTTCAATTCTCCAGATAATCCTAAACTTTCCACACTCAAACAACGCTAAAACCATGCTAAAAAACCCTAACTTCACCGAAATCTATACCCAATTCGATAACATTCTTGATCGCTTCGATCGCGTTCTTCAATCCTGCGATCGTCCCGAAGCCCAAGCCTATCGCAACCACCTCCGCCAAGAATCCGAAGCCATCCGCAAAACCCCCATCCTGCGCGTCGCCTTCATCGGCCAATACAGCGCCGGAAAATCCACCATCATCTCCGCCCTCACCAGTAAGCGCAACATCCACATCGGCGCCGACATCACCACCGACAAAGCCACACCCTACTCCTGGAAGGGCATCGAACTCCTCGACACACCCGGAATCGGCACTGATCGCGCCGACCATGATGACGTCACCTATAGCGAAATTGATCGCTCCGATCTGCTCGTCTTTTGCACCACCCACATGCTGCTCGACGATCGCATAATCGGCCACTTTAAAAAGCTCGCCTACGATAAACACTACAGCCACAAAATGATGCTGGTGTTTAACAAACTCAGCGCCGAAGCAGGCGATGATGACGTTAAAATTGCCAACTATCGCGCCAGTATGATAAAAGCGCTCCATCCTCATAAACTAGACGATTTTACGGTGTGCTTTTTCGATGCAAAAGACTACTGTGAAGGCATCGATGAAGACGAACCCGAATTAATTGAACTAAGCCGATTTGAGGAGTTTATTCAAGCGCTCGATCAATTTGTTAAAGAACGCGATAAACTTGCCCAACTCGATACCCCCATACGTCGCGTCCTGGGCTATGCGGAAAATGCTGAACAGTGGTTTGTTAGCCAACCACAACAGGATGAAATGTTTAACGCAGCGCTCAACCGAGCCTCGAAAACATTACGCGACGGGCGCAGTCGTTTTCAGTTAGCCGTCAAGCGAATTTCGTTAGAGGTCACCGAAAAAGTCCGAGCAGCGGGAATCGGTTTTGCGGACGATCTACCTGAAATAAAAGATGAAGCTGATTTGCAATACCGACAGAAGCGAGTCGAACTCGAACTCGAACAAATTTGGAATGAACTCGAAATGGGGTTACAACGTCAAACCGAAGAAGCCAGCGCAGCACTACACGAAGATATTCAAGAGGTTTTAAGCAGTCAATTTTTATCGGGCTTTATTCCCATCCTCGATCCAGACGTTGAATTTGATACCTCGCGACTACCGCCCGGTTTTGATTTTCAACGCTTGCAACAACAAATGCAATCATTGCAAGAACTCGGTGCGTCCGCCGGTGTCAATGTCGCAAAACTAGCAACACGCAGCACCTTGGGAACGGCTCGATCGGGCAGTGCAACCCTACGCACGATCGACGTTGCAGGCAGCTCACTCCATCGCACAGTTTATAGTGTTGGTAAATTTGTCGGTTTTAAATTCAAGCCATTTGGTGCGATTAAAGTTGCTAAAAATTTAGGTAATGCGGCGAGATTTGTTGGCCCACTACTCGGATTTTTGATGATCGCCCTCGAAATCAGCGACATGGCTCAACAAAAGAAACAAGCTGACACAGCACGAGAGGCCAAGGCCGAAATCGAGCGCCAATTTACGCAAATTGCCAAAAAAGTCGAGCAGCAAATTTGGCAACAGCGCGATCAATTTATCGAGGAAACCTACGACTATATCGATCTCCAAATTCAAACCGAGCGCCGAAAATTCAGCGATCGCCAAGTCGCCAACAGCCAACAGGCGATCGAGATTCAACGCCTCCGAGCCGACCTCGATCGGCTCATCCTCTCCCTCAAACCCTAAACGCCGCGCAACCTAAGAACCCAGCGGCTCCGGCGGTGTCTCCGCGATCGGCTCCGAAACCGGCTCCGAAACCGTTTCCGCCGCCTTCTCGCCGATACGTGGCTCCGTACCCGCCCGCAGCCGCGCAATATTCGCCCGGTGACGCACCACCACATACAGCCCCGCGATCGCCGCAAACAAACAGTACGGCAACGGCTGACCACTCAGCGGCATCAACACCGCCACGAACACCCCCGCCACGATCGACCCCAACGAGACGATCCGCGACATCGCCAACACCGACGCAAACGCCCCAAACGTCGCCAACCCAACCGGCCACGACAACGCCAACAACACCCCCAAACTACTCGCGACCGCCTTACCGCCGCTGGTCAACTCCGGATCACGACCCGGCCCCACCAGCAGCCACAGCGAATAGGTATGACCCACGATCGCCCAGATCCCCGCCAACGTTTCGATCCAGGCTTGCCAATCCTGCGCCACCAAGCCCGACGGCACGATCGCCCGTAACTCCGGCGTGGCATAGACCCAGCGCACGATCGCGATCGCCAACACCGCCTTGAGAATATCGACGATAAACACAAACAACGCGGGCTTTTTCCCCAACACGCGCAACACATTGGTCGCACCGGTAGACTTCGAGCCGTGACGGCGAATATCAAACCCCGCCAAACGATACGTCACCCAATAGCCCGTCGGCGTCGAACCGAGGAGATAGGCGATCGCGAATAATGCCGCATTAGCAGCCAGCCACAAAACCATGTCACACCTTGCGAGACCGATAAAAAATGCGCGTTAATTGACGTCATCACTACAAAATTAATCGAAGATGCGATCGCATCCAAGCCCTGATTTTCCCAGCAGACGGCGATCCCACGTCATGGACAGTGATTTGAAGGGCAAGGGACTCAAAATGTAGGGCTGGATTGTTAGGCAAGATTGAATTCTTGGAATTCAATCATTAAGCTTTGTAAAGTTCGTCATTCCAAATCTGCACCCTAAAATCCTGTGACTTCCCAACGTATTCTGCTGTGGCAGCGCAACGATCTACGCCTGCACGATCGCGAAGATCTCCACCGCGCGATCGCCACTGGCGCGGAGATTATTCCGCTGTACTGCTTTGATCCGCGACAGTTTGGTAAAACTGCGTTCGGTTTCCCGAAAACGGGGTCATTCCGGGCGCAGTTTTTGCTGGAAAGTGTCGCGGATTTGCGGGCGTCGTTGCGATCGCTGGGGTCGGATTTGGTGGTGCGGCGCGGGTTCCCGGAGGAGGTGATCCCAGTGTTGGTGGAGGAATTGGCGATCGATGCGGTGTATTTTCAAGAAGAGGTGACCTCGGAAGAAAAAGCCGTCGAAAGCTTGGTCATGCAGGCTTTGCGCGATCGCCAGGTCACGATCACCACCGTTTGGGGTGCAACGCTCTACCATCCCAAGGATCTGCCGTTCCCGATCGCCCAGTTGCCCGACCTGTTCACGAAATTTCGCAAGCAAGTCGAACACGATCGCCCGATCAATCAAGCATTTCCGGCTCCCACGCACCTGCCGCCGTTGCCTGCGATCGATCCCGGCGACCTGCCGCAACTCGCCGATTTCGGCCTTGAGCTGGTTACACCCGATCCGCGTGGTGTGCTGACCTTTCGTGGGGGAGAAACAGCAGGCCAAGCGCGACTTCAGGATTACTTTTGGGACGCCGATTGGCTGCGATCGTACAAGCAAACCCGTAACGGCATGTTGGGCGCAGATTATTCCTCGAAATTTTCGCCCTGGCTGGCCTTGGGTTGTCTCTCGCCGCGCTACATTTTCGAGCAAGTCCAAGCCTACGAAGCCGATCGCGTTCAAAATGATTCGACCTACTGGCTGGTGTTTGAGCTGCTCTGGCGTGATTATTTTCGCTTTGTCTGCGCCCAGCACGGCGATCGCGTGTTTTACCGATCAGGGTTGCGGGGTTTGTCGATCGCCTGGAAGCAGGATTGGCCGCGTTTTGAGGCGTGGCGATCGGGACAGACGGGCTATCCGCTGATCGATGCCAATATGCGCGAACTGTTGCTCACGGGTTTTATGTCCAATCGTGGGCGGCAGAATGTGGCGAGTTTCCTCACGAAAAATCTGGGGATTGACTGGCGAATGGGGGCGGAGTGGTTTGAGTCGCAATTGTTGGATTACGACGTGTGCAGCAATTGGGGCAACTGGAATTACACCGCCGGGGTGGGCAATGATGCGCGGGGTTTTCGCTATTTCAATATTCCGAAGCAGTCGAAGGATTATGACCCGCAGGGTGAGTACGTTAAGTATTGGTTGCCGGATTTGGCACGGGTTTCGGCGAAGTTTGTGCATCAGCCGTGGATGCTCGATCGTGCGGCACAGCAGCGGTGCGGTGTGACGATCGGGGTGGATTATCCTGCGCCGATCGTGGATTTAGCGAAATCTGTGCAGGCGAATGAGGCGATTTATCAGGCGGCGATCGATCGGTTCGATCGGGAGACTCGAAACTAAGCTCCGATCGCTCCGGTAGGGCATTGCCCACCACGATCAATGCCCACGAGACACACGATTCATACCGGCGAATCCGGATCGGTCTCCGATCGTCGGTCAGGATGCGATCGTACGGAGCGGGGGTAGGTTGTTTCGATCAAGGTTCTGGATGTGTAGGATAGTTTGGTTTGCGATCGCGGGGAGTCTGTGCGCTACGATCGAGCTATGAAATTCCAGCTCTCCAAACACGCTCAAGAGCGGATCGCTAGCCGCAACATTCCAGCATCATTTGTTGAGCAATTGTTGGAATGTCCGCAGCAGGTTTTAGATGAAGCGCCGAACAAACAAATTTACCAGTCTCAATTTCAATTCCCGAATGGCCGCACTTACCTTCTACGGGCGATCGTTTACTCCTCGACTCGCCCGGTAATTGTTGCCAGTATTTACAAGACAAACCAAATCAAACGTTACTGGAAGGCTG
>JAABST010000013.1 GCA_011390275.1 Geitlerinema sp. S16 | reverse complement strand
ATAGAACTCTGTAGTGTTACAAATATGGGCTAAAAAGCTTACAGGGTAAGCATTTCATTTTTTGTCCCCGTACTGAGATCTCCGGCATAATCTTGCAAATGTTTTAGGTTGCCGTAGATAAAATTAATCGGGTTGTTAATTTCGTGGGCGAGTCCGGCGACCAGTTGACCCAGGCTCGACATCTTTTCGGTTTGGACAAGCTGCGCCTGGGCACGTTGCAACTTATTGAGAGCAGCTTGGCGTTCTTCCAGCGAAGCTTGGGATGCCTGCAATTCATCCAGGGCATTGCGTAAGAGAGTTTCTTTTCGATCGGTTGCTGCCTCTAGCTGCTCGCGATCGGCGTAGGAACGTTTAAGCTGCTTTTGTAGAATGCGGTTTTCTCGTTCGAGTGCTTTTAGGCGTGCCTCTAGTTCCTCAGTCGATATTGTGGTGACGGTGGCTTTGGCGTATACATCTACATCGTCATTCATCATAGTTTTCTATATTTTGTGGCTATGCACGCAAGGGAGAGGAGGATATTAGACTTCACCAAACAGCAAGGTGACAAAGGTTTCATTGTGAAAACAAACGCGCTCTTTGGTCTCAAACAATGGTGAAATTTCACCATTCGTATAAAATCCCATTCCCGGAATGGGCTTGTCCTGGCAGGCTTGGGCGATGTTGTATTCTTCGCCGGTGTGACTGCCTAAAATTTGGCGGCGAGCGCAACAGGAAAAATATAGCGCTCCCTGGGGAGTAGACGTTGTGGGAAAACGCTCAATCGCCTTTTTGATCGAGAGTTCCGAAGCGGACAAAATTTCGCTACGGTTGGCTTCGGTGAGCTGTACGGTGGCACCTTCTGGGATATCACCAAAAAAGGTAATGTAGCCGTCTTCGATACGATCGCTACCACTCGTGGCTCGCAGATAAAACGGGGTATTCGCTTCTTCGTATACGGCTAGGGGATATTCCAGAGACGGAGAACGGTTGCCGAGGTAGTTTTGATAGAATTCGATCGCCGGACGGCCATCAATTTCGTACACAATATTATTCGAGACCTTGGTCACGGTTCCCGTTTTGCCGATCGGCTGCCAGCCGCTCGCAACACCGTAGCCAAAGGCAATCGCGCCGGAAAAAAGCAGCACGGGCAGCGCGTCGGTATAGACTTCGGTTTTATAAAATTGATGGGTGCGTTTAAATCGCCATTGATCAGCGGTCAAGCCACCAAAAACGGGAACGCTGCCCTTGAGTGAGTGTTCCAATGCCTTCAAGACGACAACGGCGCTTGCCGTTAAGCTTTCGGGCAGGGCGATCGCAAATTGAATCTCGTCGAGCTGACGATCCCCGAGTGCCATCGCGATCGCCGTATCCGCCGCCGCTGCTTCATCCAGAGAAACTTGCTGACCGATCCCGGCCTGAATAGTCACCACATCGGAGCTAAACAGCATCAGCGCGATCGAATCCTGCTCAAATCCCATCACCGAGGAAATCTCGCCGTCGGTCGTGCCGCCGATCAGCTCCAGGCCGGGGTAGGTCTGCTCGATCGCCTCTAGGAGTTGTTCATACTCAAAGTCCACAGCCGCCAGGAGGATGCCTGCTTGAGGCCGCAATCCTGCGAGCTGTTCCTGACACTGCGTCAAGACATCAGCGATCGCCTCTTCCGAATCTGGATCATTACTGTGACCAACAACGACTTTCAGCATGATTGCAAGACCAATTTGCTCAAATTTTAGTTAAAAATACCGAGACTGGATTTACAATAACAAGCTTTTATTGTAAATCCATCCCCTTAAACTCAATAAGAAATACAGGATACCCGGAAACTTCTGGCATTATGACTGCGAATAATTACAGGCTCGACCAACGGGATCTCGACCTAAAATCGCTCTCAAAAAATATAGTGCTAGCAGCTTACGACCCGTTCTACTTCTCCAGTAAAGTCAAGATATCAAAACAAAAGACTCCATTCCGGTTCGGGACTCGTACTAGGATGGTGAGCTGTCTGCGATCATTAACATAAGGGCAAGTTTTTGCCGCGATCGCGTTCAGTTGTCCCAAAGTAGACCTAACCGATCGTCTGCTTCTGGGTCGATGTTCCCGTCGAGCCTTACACCACAGCATTCTTTGTCATGACCGAGCCGATTCGCATTCTGATGTGCGCCCCCGACCACTACGACGTGGACTACGTGATCAACCCGTGGATGGAAGGCAACATCCATAAATCCTCGCAGGAACGTGCTGTCGAGCAATGGGGTGGGCTGCACGAAATTTTGAAACAGCACGCGACGGTTGAACTGGTTCCGCCGCAGAAGGGCTGGCCGGATATGGTCTTTACGGCTAATGCCGGTCTTGTCCTCGGTGATAAAGCCGTTGTGAGTCGTTTTTACCACCCGGAGCGCCAAGGCGAGGAACCCCATTTCAAAGCCTGGTTTGAGGAAAACGGTTTCCAAGTCTTCGAGCTGCCTCAGGATCTGCCGTTTGAAGGTGCAGGCGATGCGCTGCTCGATCGAGAAGGTCGCTGGCTGTGGGCGGGTTATGGTTTCCGCTCTGAACTCGACGCGCATCCCTATCTTGCCAAGTGGCTGGATATCGAAGTCTTGTCGCTTCAGTTGGTGGACGATCGGTTCTACCATCTCGATACCTGCTTCTGTCCGTTACAGGGTGGTTACTTGATGTACTACCCGCCTGCGTTTGACTTTTACTCGAACCGAATTATCGAAATGCGCGTGCCGGACGAAAAACGCATCGTCATCGAAGAGCCGGATGCCGTCAACTTCGCCTGCAATACGGTCAATGTTGGCAATATTGTGGTGATGAATAAGGCGAGCGATCGCCTCAAGGGTAAGCTCGAAGCCGCAGGGTTTACGGTACTCGAAACGCCGCTGACGGAATTCCTCAAGGCGGGCGGCGCGGCCAAGTGCTTGACCCTGCGTACAACTGAGCCGATCGACCCGCAGGTCTCGGCCAACGATTCGGTCGTCAGCCAAACCGTGACTTTACGGGGTCACCTGCTCGATACGGGATTGATTGATCGCGCTCTCGATTTGATTCAAGAGGGCGGCGGCAGTTTCCAAGTCCTACGCTTTGATCTGGGTAAACAGCGTCAAAGTATTTCGACCGCAGAGATTCGTATTTCCGCTGCTTTCCAAGGCATTCTCGAAGAAATCGTCGCGCAACTGATTGATCTGGGTGCGGAAGCGCGTCCGCAGGATGAAAAAGATGCCGCGCTAACGCCGGTCGAAATGGCGGGTGTGTCGCCGGATGATTTTTACGTCACGACGATTTACCCGACGGAAATTCGCGTCAATGGCGATTGGATTCGCATCCAGGGTCAACGCATGGATGGCGCGATCGCGGTGTCGGAAACGGCAGATGGTGTCGTTGCCCGCTGTAAGCTCTTGCGTGATCTGGAGCTAGGCGAAAAAGTCGTGACGGGGATCAGCGGTATTCGTACCGTTCGTAAACCCGAGTCGCGCGAATCGCGATCGGGCGAGTTCAGCTTCATGTCGTCGGGCGTTTCGAGTGAGCGCCGGGTTGAGCTGGTCGTCGATCAAGTGGCGTGGGAATTGCGCCAAATCCGCGATCGTGGCGGCAAAACCGTGATCACCGCTGGCCCGGTGGTGATTCATACCGGCGGCGCGGAACATCTGTCGTGGCTGATCCGCAACGGTTATGTTCAAGGTCTCCTCGGTGGCAATGCGATCGCGGTACACGACATTGAACAATCGATGCTGGGTACGTCCTTAGGCGTGGACATGAAACGCGGCGTCGCTGTGCGTGGCGGTCACCGTCACCACCTCAACGCGATCAATTTGATCCGTCGTCATGGCAGTATCGCCAACGCGGTCGAAGCGGGAGTCATCCCTAGTGGTGTGATGTACGAGTGCGTTAAAAATGACGTGCCGTTTGTGCTCGCCGGTTCGATTCGTGATGATGGCCCGCTACCGGACACGATCATGGATCTGATCGAGGCGCAAACTGCGTACTCGAACTTGCTTGAGGGCACGGATGCGATCTTGATGCTTTCGACGATGTTGCACTCGATCGGAGTCGGCAATATGACACCGTCAGGCGTGAAGATGATTTGCGTCGATATCAACCCGGCGGTGGTGACGAAACTGAGCGATCGCGGCTCGGTCGAGTCTACCGGAGTGGTGACGGATGTTGGCCTCTTCCTGAGCTTGCTGGTGAAGCAGCTCGATCGGCTGACGACCCCGTATCCGACGCCGGTTAGCGCACGCTAAACAGTTGATGCTGTCGGATTGGTGACAAATGCCCACAACAAACCGTCACCAATCCGACGGACACCACAATTCAAGCTTTATATGGCCATACACCGCGACAAAGCCGGGGTTATGGCATCAGCCAATCATCCAGCCCATAGCCAACAGCTCGATCGCGGGTTTGCAATTCCTGTGCGAGCTGTAAACCCGCATCACGCCCGATCGCGGTCTCGAACACCGAGGAAAATACGGTGTCGAGTTGATGTTCGCGACAGAACGATCGCAGCCGTTGCGGTGACCCGACGATCGCGGGTTTGATCACGTAAATTCCACGCCAGCCGCTGGTCTGAGCGGCGCGAAGTTGGGTGAGGCTGGCGATCGATTCGTCGAGGGCGATCGGTGTTGTAAATGTTTGGCTTAGTCGAACGAGATCGTGCCATTGGGATGGTGGTAGGGGTTGTTCGATAAATTCGATCGTGGAATTGTTATTTCCTAAGTGCTGATTAATCCGATCGCAAGCCGCCAGCCAACGATCGGCTTGATCGGCATTCAGCCCGCCGTTTGCATCAAGGCGCAGCTTTGACCCGGTGGGCAGTTTTTCCAGTAATGCTTGAAAAATATTAAATTCGTGGTCGATTGAGGCCGTGCCGATCTTCCATTTATACGTGTGACGGTAGGTATGATCCCTGTGATGCTTAAGGCTTTGCGCCAGGGCGTCGATGGCCGTGAGGCTGGCTTGACCGGCGGGGAGGAGGTGACAAATCAGCAGCGGTTTGGGCGGTTTGGGCGGGGGAAAGTGAGGTAATTGAGCCAAGCGCAAGGCGGTACGAGCCGACTCGAAGGCGAACTGACAGGCGGGAAAGCAATCGGGAATCGTATCGATCGCCACATCGTTGATCGTGCCAGAACAGGATCGACAAAAATCCAGCGCCTCCGCTTGGGTCTCGCTCCCAAACCACGGCAGCGGCGCAATTTCGCCATAGCCAACGACAACACCGGATTCTGACGGATTCCTCGCGTCTGAATTCCTTGCGTCTGGATCACCCCCATCTGGATCGGATGAACTCCGCGACGCCAACGACGATCGCAGCTCAATAATGATCCCCTCACGCACCGACCATACCCCATGAGCCGTGGTCAGCGGACGCCGAAACGGACGCGCATACGATCGATAGCCCAGGGAATAGTTCATTGAGTGGATCACGATCGTCAAACCACTACGCCGGAATCAACCGCATCGCCAGCAATTGATCGCGGAACGACTTCGCCACGATCGAAAGCTGTTTACCGTGCAGGTGCGCCACATACCACTGACCCGGAATCGGGAAATGAGTCACCTCAAGCTGCACCAAATCAGGATGCATCGTCACCGACTCCAAACAGTGACGCGACAAAATCGTCACCCCGAGACCACCCGCCACCGCCTGAGTAATCGCCTCGTTACTGCTCAACTCCAAGCGCACACAGACATTCGTAATTCCGTGCTTGGCAAAATGCCGCTCGATCGCCCGTCGCGTCCCCGAACCCGCCTCGCGCATCACAAATTCTGCTTCCGCTAGCTTACGAATCGGCAGCTTTGTCCCCGTAGAACGCTGAGCCAACGGGTGCGATCGGGACGTGACCACCACCAGGGAATTATCAATAAACGGCTCTAGCTCTAGATCAATATGAGACGGCGGATGACTGATGATGTAGAGATCATCGCGGTTGTCTTCCATGCGCTCGATCAGGCAGGCATGGTTGGTCACCTGAAGCGACACATCTACATCGGGATACGCCTGACAAAATTCGCCCAGCAAACGTGGCACGATGTACTGCGCGGTCGTCACCACCGCGATCTGGAGCTTGCCGCGTTTTTTGCCCTGAAAGTCATCGATCATCATCTGAAAGCGATCGAGACTATCGAACATCTCACGACTCGATGCCAACAATGCCTCCCCCGCTTCCGTCAAAAATAGCCTGCGGCCAATCTGCTCGAACAGCGGCAAACCCACGGTTTGAGCCAACTGCTTAATCTGACCGGAAACCGTCGGCTGTGAAATTGACAAATGCTCTGCCGCACGGGTAAAACTCCCCCGATGAGCCACTTCACAAAACACTTCTAACTGATGCAGCGTTGGACGCACGTCTCCAACCTCCTTGATCGACGACCATTAAACCGTATAAACTCGCAGCGATTTTCCGACGCAGGCGTTCACTCTTGACCCTAACCGATGCTTGGGCTGTGATTGTTTCGTTTTTTCAAACAGTCACTTTTTGAAAAAATGTATCCAATCGAATGAACTAATGCTAGTCTTTCCATAGTTATAAGGCTATCATCTTTCTTTTTTTATCGTTCTGAACCAATACGAATAACTGTTATGATTCCAGCCTCAGGTATTTTTAATCACATGAGTACCCGCCACTTGCGGGGCGATATTTTTGGTGGTGTCACGGCTGCGATCGTCTCGTTGCCGATGGCGCTGGCCTTCGGGGTCGCGACCGGGGTTGGAGCCGAAGCCGGACTCTACGGAGCCGTGTGTATTGGGTTCGTCGCAGCGCTGTTTGGTGGCACAGCAACGCTAATTTCCGAGCCGACCGGGCCGATGACGGTGGTGATGACGGCGATCGTTATGAGCCTGACAAAGCTTTATCCCGATGATCCGGGCATCGCTTTATCCCTCGCCTTCACGGTCGTCATGATCGCGGGTGCTTTTCAAATCCTGTTTGGTCTATTGCGTCTCGGCCAGTACGTGACGATGATGCCCTACACCGTCATTTCGGGCTTTATGTCCGGGATTGGGGCGATTCTGCTGATCATTCAGCTTCCACCGCTGCTCGGTCATGCCGCAGCGAAGGGTGGCATCTTGGCCAACATTCAGGCGCTGCCGGAATTTGTCTCGACGGTGAACATGCCCGAGCTGATCCTCGGAGGCGGTACGATTCTGGCGATCGTCTTCATGCCGTCGGCGTGGCGTCGCTGGTGTCCGCCACAGTTGCTCGCACTCGTCGCCGGAACCATCGTTTCGACGACCCTTTTTGGCGATACGGATATTCGCCGCATTGGTGAAATTCCCCTCGGTTTGCCGACGCTGCACTTGCCCATGATGGAACCGAGCCTAATTCGCAAGATGTTGGTGGACGGTGCTGTGCTGGGTTTGCTGGGCTGCATTGACGCGCTACTCACCTCAACCGTGGCTGATAGCCTGACGCGCACTCAGCACGATTCAGACAAAGAGCTGATCGGTCAAGGTCTTGGAAATATCTTCTCCGGTCTTTGCGGCGGTTTGCCCGGTGCTGGCGCGACGATGGGTACGGTGGTGAATATTCAAACCGGTGGCCGTACGGCGGTGTCGGGTATCACTCGCGCCCTGGTGTTGCTGACGGTGGTGCTTTGGATTGGCCCACTGCTCACCAATGTGCCGCTGGCGGTGCTTGCCGGTATTGCCATCAAAGTCGGTTTTGACATTATTGACTGGAACTTCCTCAAGCGCATCCATCAGGTGTCGTGGAAAGGTGCAGCGATCACCTATCTCGTGATTGTGTTGACGGTGTTTGTTGATCTGATTGCAGCCGTGGGGATCGGCGTCTTTATTGCGAACGTCCTGACCATCAGCCGCTTGACTGAACTGCGATCGAAAGAAGTTCGGACAATTCAGGCGATTACCGACGTGGATGACGCGATCGCCTTTAGCGATACCGAAAAAGCGCTGCTCGAACGTACCGAAGGTCACATCCTGCTTTTCCACCTCAGCGGCCCGATGATCTTCGGTGTGGCTAAGGCGATCGCTCGTGAACACAATGCGATCGACAACTACGAAGTCCTGATGCTCGACCTGAGCGATGTGCCTTGGCTCGGTGTTACGTCAGCCATGGCGCTCGAATCTGCGGTCAAAGAAGCCTGGGAACTCGGACGCCGGATTTACATTGTGGGCGCAACGGACGCTGTACGTAAACGCTTGGGCAAGCTCCAGGTGGGAACGCTTGTACCAGAAGACTGCTGGTTGACTAGCCGCCAATCAGCACTCGAATCCGCCAACACCTGGATGCTGGAAAACGGTCACCTCACGGCGGAACAGCTCAACGAAGGTCGAACATCGGCACTCTCATAGTTTCGATCGCTCGTGGTTTCGAGATGGGGTTGAGCTTCCGACGTGACAGATGTTGGCTCGCGTTAGCTCAGGTTAAATAACAAACGGTTGCCGAAAGAGACGCTGTAAACAACGTCTCTTTCTTATGGGTTCATCCCTAGGGAGATTTCGCGATGCTGTTAGACAGTCCTTTGACATCGTTTACGATTCTGCTGCTGGTTTCGCTGATTGTGCCGTCACTGTTCGAGAAGCTGCGCCTGCCCGGTTCGGTGGGGCTGCTCGTCGCGGGGTTAGCCCTCGGAGCCGAGGGTCTGGGCTGGCTGGATGCCCAAAGCGACACGATGAAACTGCTATCGGATATCGGTAAGATTTATCTGATGTTTGTCGCGGGGCTTGAAATTAATCTGGCGGATTTTCGCCGCAAGCAAAATCAGGCGCTGGGGTTTGGCGTCCTGACGTTTCTGGTTCCGCTGATCGCAGGCACGGCGATCGGGCTAGCTTTTCAGATGAGCTGGCTCACGTCGATTTTGATTGGTTCGCTGCTGGCCTCCCATACGCTGCTGGGCTACCCAATTGCCACCCGGTTGGGCGTCGCGCGAAACGAAGCAGTGACGGTGACGGTGGGGGCGACGATTTTTACCGATATTGCAGCGCTGCTGGTGTTGGCGGTGTGTTTGTCGGTTAATAGCGGCGAGTTTTCCGTGAGCAGTTTGATCGGCAAGTTAATCGCGCTGGGTCTTTATGCCGCGATCGTCTTGTTTGGTCTCGATACCCTGGGTAAGGAGTATTTTCGTCGAACGGGGAACGAGGAAAGCAATCAGTTTTTGTTTGTGCTGCTGGCGGTATTTTTGGCCTCGGTAGGGGCGCAACTGCTGGAAACGGAGTCGATTATTGGTGCATTTTTGGCCGGGTTGGCGGTGAATGACGTAGTGGGTCGCAGTCCCGTCGAAGAAAAAATCGAGTTTGTCGGGGGGACGCTGTTTATCCCGTTTTTCTTTATCAATATCGGCGTACTGCTCGATCTCAAAGGGTTTACGGAAGCGCTAACCGAGGAGCTAACGTTTACGGTAACGCTGGTGTTGGGCTTGCTGGCCAGTAAGTTTTTGGCAACGCTGTTGGCGAAGGTGTTCTTTCGCTATACCTGGATGGAAATGGGGCTGATGTGGTCGCTGTCGATTCCGCAGGTGGCGGCAACCTTAGCGGCGGCATTTGCGGCGCTGGGTGCTGGGGTGATCGAGCCAAAGGTATTTAATGCGGTAATCGTCATGATGGTGGTGACGTCGGTGTTGGGACCGATCGCGACGGCGCACTATGGCGGTAAATTGGCATCGGTGACATCGGCGACGGATTTGCCGACGGCGACCGAGGAGTCTTGTTTGCTGTCAAATCGTCCGGTGACGGCGATCGTGGCGTTAAAAAATCCGAGCCATGTGGACTATCTCAGCCTGTTGGGAATTGCACTCGCGCGATCGGGGACGTTTGTACCGGTGGCGGTGACGGTGGCGAATATGCCGCTCTCAAATGCGCTCGCGCAACATTCGCTGATGCGCGATCGGCAGTTGCTCGATCGCGCCGAAGAACTCGGGTCATCGTTTGACTTGGCGATCCAGCGGGTGTCGCGCCTCGAACGTGACGCGGCGACGGGGATCACCCACGTAGCCTATGAGTACAACGCGGATTGGATCGTCATGGGCTGGCATGAGACGACGAGCGTATCGGCGCGACTCATGGGGAATACGGTGGATGCACTGCTCTGGTCAACGCCGTGTCCGCTGGCGATCGCGGCATTGCAGGCCGACCCGCGCGAGTTTAAGACGGTGGTGGTGGCGCTGGAAAATCTGGCCGCAGCGGCGATCGAGTCGGTGCGGTTTGGCCAGACGATCGCGGAGTTTTCCGGGGCAGAGCTGGCGATCGTCTACATCTGTGCAACAGTTCCGACGCCGGAGATTCTACAGGCGTTTGAGACGGCGCTGGAGTCGATCGGGCTGGAGGTGAAGGTGCTAGTGTCGGTAACCGATCGCCCCGATGTGGCGATTTTGGAGGTATCGAACCGTCATGATCTGACGGTAGTACGGAGCCACCGATTTCGGACGGCGGGAGGTCTGAGTGTACAGGACGATCTACGGGATGTGATGCGGTTAAGTACGGGGTCGATCGTGGCGATCGGCGTGCCGGACGAAGGACGCGATCGGGCGATCGGCGATACGTTTTCGGGGCTGATGTTCTAGCCCGTAAACCAAACAGCCATAAAAAAGCGGCGTATTATGTACGCCGCTTTTTTATGACTATAGTCCTGAACATGTTCAAGGTTTTCGCTCGCTTAACGAACCGTCAACGCCCAGACTCTAAAACCTCAAAAGCTCAAAACGATCAGGCTCAACCCTAAAGGCTCCACTGACGCGAAACGTACTTTTCCGCTTCAGCCTGCGTATCCTGCAACAGTTGAGTGCGTGTATCAACCGCCGTGTTTAAATTCGGGACTAATTTTCGTGCCTGTAGCGTCATGTGGAGCTGGAGGTCGGCGACGTAGTCACCCATTTCCTCGCGTGACGGATTGAGGTTCGCTTGTCGTTGTAGGCTCAACGGTTTATCTCCAAACGGATGATGTTTTTGCGGTGGTCTCTTGGCGCAAAGTTAGCATAAGTCTGCGCCAGAAACAGGAGACTGAAACGAAGCTTAATTAAGCTCCGCCGCCAGTTTCTCACCGGTCAGTCAAGCATAATCGCCTGAAATGAGGCCACACGTCAACCCAGCGATCGTTCCGCGACTTTCGTCCCCAGGTCGCTATCCGGCGGAAGCGATCGCGTGTGTCTTCAGATCCGCCGCCGTCGCGATCCGTCCGAACAGATCGTATTCATCCGCATCGACAATCAGCACCGGTACAAGCGATCCGAGCCGCGCCGATCCTTCGACATAGACGACACCATCAACCTCCGGCGCAAACCGAGCCGATCGCCCGATCGACTCGCCCTTACGCGGATTTTCCTGCTCAATTAAGACATCCACCACCTGACCGATTTGCATCCGGTTGCGTCGCGCCGAAATCTCCTGCTGAATTTCCATCAGGCGATCGCGTCGTTCATCCATGATTTCCTGCGGCACGAAGTTTTCTTCCATCTCCGCCGCTGGGGTTCCATCTTCTGGCGAGAAGGTAAACACCCCCACATGGTCGAACTCATGGCGGCGGATGAAAGCTTCGAGGTGGGCGAAATGTTCATCGGTTTCACCGGGGAAGCCGACGATAAACGTGGTACGCATGACCGCGTCGGGCAGCTCTGCTTTGAGGCGATCGACGATGTCATCGTTGACGCGCCCTTGCCACGGACGGTTCATCGATTTGAGAATGTCCGGGTGCGAGTGCTGTAACGGCAAATCTAGATAGGGCAAGACGTTGGGCGTATCGCGAATCGCCTCGATCACGGGCTGAGTCAGGCCGGTGGGATAGGTGTAGTGCATCCGAATCCACGGCACATCAACTTTGCCGAGGGCGTGGAGCAGCTTTTCGAGCGACGGCTTACCGTAGAGATCGAGACCGTAATTGGTGGTGATTTGCGAGATCAAAACCAGCTCCTGGACGCCTTCAGCCGCGAGCTGTTCAGCTTCGGCCACGATCGACTCGATCGTCCGCGATCGTTGGTCACCGCGCAGGTGGGGAATAATGCAAAAAGCGCAGCGATAATCGCAGCCTTCCGCAACACGTAGGTAGGCCACGCCTTCGGTTGTGGTGCGGTAGCGTGGCGTATTTTCGTCCGCAATATAAGTCGGATTATCCGAAACTTGGCTGACGCGCTCGCCGGTTTCCGCCCGTTCGATCACGCTAACGATCTGGTTATAGTCGCCTGTTCCGACCACGGCCACCGCTTCAGGCAATTCGTCTAATAGTTCATCTTTAAAGTGCTGCGCCATACAGCCCGTGATCACGATTTTTTTCTTTTGCTCGGCGAGTTCGACGAGGGTGCGCACGGATTCTTCGCGAGCGGCCTGGATGAAGCTACAGGTGTTAACGATCGCGTAGTCGGCAGTATCTTCATCGGTATCGACGGCGTACCCGGCCTGGACAAGGAGACCGAGCATGTGTTCGGTGTCGATACGGTTTTTTTCGCAGCCGAGGTGGGAGATTGCGATCGTCGGTTTATTCGTCATGAAAGAGTCAGGAGGGGGCGTGTAGAAACGTTTGGGGAAGTTTGCATTGGGATTGAGTCAATGTAGTGCTGGCGACTCAATCGGAGATCGTGTCTAATTTCAGTCTAATTCAAAGGTTCAAGAGAGGTCTTAAGCGGGAGATTTCAAGCGGGAAATTTCAAGCGGCACACGTCAAACGAGAACGTCTAAGCGGGAGATTTTAAGCGAAGCTTCAAACTAAATATCGGCAATTGAACATTTAATAACTATGAACGTTATGAGCCGGGGTTGCATTTCGCCATACCCGATACCGAAAAATAGGACGGTTTTGGATGACAATTGCGGTCGAATTGTTGAGTCTCCGACCCGCCGTAGTCTGGCGAATAGGTTAGAGAAATGGCTTTTGTTTGGCCGCTCCGCGATCAAATCATGACCGGTTGCATTTGAACCTGAATCTTGCGCATCGACCATAGTACACTACGAAACGATTTGCGCTCGGCACTGAAACATCGCAGCGCCCGATCGCGTCAACACTGTTGTGTCCTTGCTACGATCTTAGTAACTCCCTCAACGCTCCGTTCGGAGTGAAATATCACATCATGACCGACCTCAATCGCGGCATCATGAAATTCCCCGGCGCAGATAGCCCGATTTTGATCGTGCTGTCCTCGCTCTTGATTCTTGGTGGAATTGGTGCCCTTATTACGTGGGCATATCAGACGGCCTACATTATCTAGAACACTAATGATCAGCTCTCGAAGGTCATCAGGCTGAATGTGTCAGCTTGAATCGCATAAAAGAACCGCAGCGGCGATCGCGCGAGATGATTTATTGATCTCTGGCACGCGATCGCCGTTGTTGTGTGAATGGTTTGGTTTGAATGGTTTAATTATTGGTCTTTTTATCAACCCATCAACCACCAACCCATCAACCCCTTAACCCGGCGACCAGCTACGCCGCTAGCCCGAGATCATTCAAAATGGTCTCGATCGCAGTTGCCCAGCCCGCGCTCCCGTGTTGTTTTGCGATCGGCCAACCGCGATCGGTCAAATCGGGATGGGGTAGACCCGTCTTGGTGGGAATGATGATCGGATGTGCCACCACGTCCAGCATTTCCAGATCGTTGGGACTGTTGCCAAGACCAATGATCGTCAGATTTTCGGTGGGCGATCGGTAGAGATCAATCAAGGTTTTGACAGCGATCCCTTTGCCCGATCGCGGATCGATCGCGTGGGCAAAGCGATCGCCGACCACGACCCGAAATCCAAGGGCAGTTGCCGCCGCTGTAATCGCGTTGCTGCTCACGCTGGACGGAACCATAAACGGTTCGGTGAAGTCTCGGGTTTGGGCGCGTTTTGCATCCTCGATCGCCAGACCGGTAATACCATACAGATCCTCGGGTTTAAGATCGCCAAAGCCGCACAGCTTCACGCCTAACTCTTTTCCCAACTGCGCCACCCGATCGCGAGCGTCACGGTAACTGCTGCCCAACTGCACGACCCGATAGCCCTCCATTTGCAAATCGGTATCCAGCGGAAAGCGATCGTCCGCCGCTTCAATAAAAATCCCGCTCCCGTTTTCAACCACAAATGGATCGCTCAACCCGATCGCCGATCGCAAGACCTCGACCTCCGCGCGGGTTTTACTGGTAACGGGGATCACCGGCACACCGAGAGATTTGAGGCGTTCTAGCACGGGGATCGCCGCATCGTAGCGATAGTCATGCGCGTTTAGCAGCGTGCCATCGAGATCGGTGAAGACAATCGCGGAAGCCGTCGTCGTCATGGGAAATGGGGGGCAAGAGGACATCAAGCATCATCCTCAATCTATCAAGCGAAGGGGCGGATACGTCCTTAACATCGGAAAAACATCGGAAAAGTTTGAGATCGTAACAGTTTGAGAGTGTCTCAATCTCGTTCGTGTGCCAAACCTGCAATATTAGCGATCGCGATTGATCCCCGTTTGGGCGTCGTAACGTCGCGCCGTATCGAAGATTTCCCGACTGCGATCGTCCCCAACCCAGCGCCAATGCCACGGCTCATAGCTGACACAGGCATGATTCGGGGGAAACGACAGCTCAAACCCAAAGCTGGCCGCATTGGCCGCTAACCAGCGACCGGCACTAGTGGAGGCAAAACTGACGCTGAGATCCGCCCAGGTGGCAGATCCGTCGCCGATGTCGATCGTGTAGCCCGTGTGGTGTTCGCTATGGCCGGGGGGAGCAGAGACGAGGGCGCGTTGGGCGGGCGTTTGACCGCGATCGGCGGCAACCCCGTAGAACAGATCGGTTTGAATCACGACGCTCCGAAACCCCGACAGCGGCACAAGGCTGACGCCATCGATCGCGGCGGCACTGCGCAACTGTTCAAAACTTGCGGCGGCATCGCGCTGCATCGAGATACCGTACCCGACGGACACGAGATCGGCGCGATCGGCTTCGCTGTAGGGCAAGTGGCCGTAAAAGGACGTGTCCGAAATAACGGAGCAGTCTAGCTCGGGCAGCTCAGAGTTGGGCAGGACGGGGACGGGCTGGGGCAGATCGGGCAACATGGGGATGATCAGGCGGCTCGGGATCGCTCCGGCGGGAAGCGCGATCGCCAAACTTATCAAGACCTGACTCACCATCCAGCTCGCTCCCCAGCCTTGGCCTAACCTCCGACGGTACAAGCTCAAATCAGATCGAATCACCATCGGTCAATCCTCCTTATCCATATTCTTAATCGCGGGTGTTCGCTTCCACAGCTTGGCGATCGCGCTAAATCCACCAAAGGCAAGCTGTTTTCCGAGCTGCCGTAAGCGTGGCGTTGCGGCCTCACTTTCCACACTAACGGTAAAACGCTCCTCTAAAATCTCGCGTAGGGTCGTGCTGGTTAACGGGCGGTTGAGTACGCCACGTTCCGCGACCGAGATTGATCCCGTCTCTTCCGAGACGACGATGCAGATGCATTTCGGAATCCGCTCCGTGATGCCCATCGCGGCGCGGTGGCGCGTGCCGAGCTGACGGGAGGCGGTACGATCGGAGAGCGGCAAGATCGATCCCGCTGAGATCACCCGCGAATCGCGAATCCAAACCGCGCCATCGTGCAGGGGCGTCGAGGTTTGAAAAATCGTTTGTAACAGTTCCCGCGAGACGTCCGCGTTCAGTTTCACGCCTGGAACGGAGAGATCGCGCTCATCGATCGGAGAATCGGTTTCCAGCAGCAGTAACGCGCCCGTGCGATTTTGCGAGAGCTTGCGGACGGCTTCGACAATTTCGTCCAGGGTCGAATTTGACTGTTCGCGTCGCGGGGTGGCGGGCTGGAATAAGGCTTGAAAATCGCCACGTCCCAGGCGTTCGAGAAACTGTCGCGTTTCCGACTGAAGCGCGATCGCAAAACTAACCGAGGCCACGATCGAGACTTTGTCTAAAACCAAATACAAGAGCGTTAAATTCAAGGCGTGACTGATCGCCGAAGCGAGCACACACAGCGCCAAACCCTGCACCATCCAAACCGTGCGTCGCTCTGTCGCTACGACCGTCACAGCGTATACCAGCCCCAGAACAAGGCTAATATCGATCGCTGTTCCAAGGTGCTGCCCGAGGCGCGTAACGAGAACGTGATGCCATAGCTGGGTCAACGATTGCACGGACACCATCAGAGCCTGGGTTCTCCTAGAAAATTGCGGGACGATTGAGCCAGATTGCGAGCCGATCACGGGCTGAATAGGCAACGATTAGCAGTCTGGGCACAGGTGAATCTTGACGGTTGATTGCGTACGAGCCTCGATTCAACACCGCGAAGTCTGGAGCTTGTGCGGGTTAACGATCAGGGCGGCATCGGGGGAAGACCTGAGACCGAGACGACCATCGACCCAATGTGGTTCGTGTCGCGACCCGATCTCGGTGTGGCGATAGTTCGTTGATCTAAATCATTGCGAACCTTACGCCAATAGCCTTTTGTCAAGCATCTTAAGCCAGCAGGCGAGCAGGCAAGCGATCGAAGCGCATCAGATCTTCGTTCGTTTCGCGAGCAATGATGACATTCGCTTCGCCGTCACTGACCAAAATCGCCGCTGGACGGGCAATGCGATTGTAGTTGGACGCCATACTGTAGTTATACGCGCCGGTGGCCATCACAATCAGGACATCACCCGGTTGGGTGCTGGCGATTTGTGCGTCTTTGATGACCACATCGCCCGATTCGCAGTGTTTCCCGGCGATCGTCACGGTTTCGCCTGCCGGTGTACTCATCTTGTTTGCCACGGCTGCGCGATAGACCGATTGGTAGGTGATCGGACGCGGATTGTCGGACATGCCGCCATCGACGGTGATGTAGTGACGCATTCCGGGGATGTCTTTTTGGGAGCCGACCGTGTAGGCCGTGATGCAGGAGGAACCGATCAGTGATCGACCCGGTTCGCACATCAGGCGAGGCAGCTCATCAATACCCGCCGCCTGACACGCGGCCTGCATCGACGCAGCCACGGTTTTGACCCAGGCGTCGATACTCGGCGGATCGTCGTGTTCGGTGTAGCGAATGCCGAGGCCGCCGCCAACGTTCAGCGTATTCACCGGTAGGCCGTACTCCCGCGCCAGTTTTAACCAGCCGACCATGACGTGAGGCAGGTCAACGTGGGGCTGAGTCTCGAAGATTTGCGAGCCGATGTGAGCGTGGAGACCGGTACAGGTCAGGCTCGGAGTTTTCGAGAGAAATTCAAAGACCGCGCCCATGCGATCGGGATCGAAGCCAAATTTGCTGTCGATGTGGCCGGTTTGGATGTATTCGTGGGTGTGGCATTCGATGCCGGGGGTGAAGCGCACCATCACGGGAAGCGGTTCGGGGCGATCGACCGTCAAGCTTGCGAGGGTTTCGAGTTCGAGCCAGTTATCGACGATGACAGTGACACCGGCGGCGATCGCCTGTTCGAGTTCCGCGCGGGATTTGTTATTGCCATGAAAGACGATGCGATCGGGGCTGACTCCGGCGATCAGCGAGGTTTGCAGCTCACAGCCGCTAACCACGTCGGTTCCCAGCCCTTCGCTGGCGACGATCGCCGCTACAGCTTGACAGCTCCACGCCTTCGAGGCAAACACGGCCAGCGCTTCACCAGGATAATGCTGGGCGAGGGCGTCGCGGTAATGGCGGCAGGCGCTGCGTAAACCTTGCTCATCGAGAATGTATAGCGGCGAACCGAAGCGCTGAACCAGTTCGACCACATCGCAGCCACCGATTTCGAGGTGGTCGGATTCGTTCACACGAGCCGAGATTGGGAGCAGTTCTTGGTTGGGCGATCGTTCCGACAGCGGGCGATCGCTGGTGATCACGTAGCGCTGACCGGAGGTATCGGACGAATTATAGGTTTCGGTCGGGGAAGCAGTCGGGGAGGTAGCAACCATTATGGGTTCGTGATTGATCGAGCGTCGGGCTCGCGAGTTGTTGAATCGTAAACGCAAAAGCGAAATTCGATCGGGCAAGATAGACAGGAACTATCCGCAGGATCATCATCGGCAAAGTCTGAGCTACGGTCTGAGCTAACGTGGCACAAGCCAACTCACGTTTGGCCGTGGCCTCGGGTTGGAAGCCTGAATGCGGGTGAGCGCTAAAAAGAGACAGACCGTCGTTTGCCTTTGATTGCAACTCTTGCTGAGATGAATGAAGTTGGTGTCGATCTTTTAGCGGATCTATTAAGCGTGTAGAACACGCGATCGTCTGTAAAACCTAGTCTACAATCCATGCCTGTATTTTTTTGCGTGGCTTGCCGCTGCATTCAAAACGAGCCTGCGTTTCGTGTGCGGTTGACGGTTTGATCGCAGCTCAACTCGATGGCAAAACGTCCCTTATCCTGCCTGTTGCTCATCCTTGAGGTCAGTAAAGTCAGTACACCAAGATCAGCCAAAATCAGCCAAAATCAGTACGCCAAAATCAGTACGCTAGTTTTGAGCAGTGTTGAACCAATCCCATATTCAAGCAATCCCATACTCAACCATTGACATCATGACCCTCTGCTCTCGCCTGCTCTGCTTGCACCGGTACATCCTCTAGCATGTTCGATTCCCCACCGCCATCCTTACGGCCTGAGCCTTCGCCGGACGCCCCGATCGACTCCGATCAATCGCTCCAGCTCGTCCCCGCCACAATCGCCGATCTCGATCAGCTCGTGGAACTCGATCGCCAGTGCTTCGGCCAGCTCTGGAGTCGCGAGACCTATGCCCGTGAACTCGACAGCCCCAATAGCGATATTTTGCTGCTACAACCGGAGAGGAACAGGGAGCAATCGACCGATCGATCCATCACGAATCGCTCTAACATACCGACGGATGGACATACGGATGCACCGATCTCCATCGGCTACGGTTGCGTATGGGCGATCCTCGATGAAGCCCACATCACGATCCTGGGCGTCCATCCCCAGTATCGCCGTCAGGGACTGGGAGAATGGCTCATGTACGGTCTGTTCGTTGCGGCGCATCAACGCGGTCTCACTCGTGCAACGCTGGAAGTGAGCAGCCAAAATCACGCCGCGATCGCCCTCTATGAAAAGATTGGCTTTCAGCACGCCGGTTGTCGTAAGGGTTATTACGCCAATGGTGACGATGCGGCCATTCTTTGGAAAAGTGGATTGCAGCATCCGCATTTTGAGCGTGATTTGAGTGACTGGGAGTTCCGACTTTGCGAGAAAACGGCGCGATCGGGATGGACTCTCACTAGCTCTAACTTCACCACTTCCAGCTTTACCACTTCCAACTGACGATCGCCGTAATCTTTGCAATCTGGATCTAGATCTAGACGATTTAGATCTGGATTTACCTGAATGCGTCAGCATCAGCATCTAACGCTCAGGTCATGATTCTCATTGACCTAAAGCCTGTTTGTATGTCTCAACTGGTCTCTGCTTTCCATCGCTCCTCCACTTGATTTGATCGCCATTCATGACCCCTGACAAGAGTTCCTCCCCCCTCGATTTTTACTTCAATTACCTTGAGGACATCTGCCCCACGATCGTCCGTCAAGAATTTGAAGTCGCGATCACCCACTCCGTTCAGGATGTGTGTTGGGACGATCCCCAAATTGCGCTGGATCTCAATAACTTTGCAGTGATTGCGCTAATTGAGGCCGAAAATTCCGAGGATGACAGTGAGCGCAAAATGCTGCTCAACTTGGCGATCGAAGCCCTTGGCACGGGATTTGAGCAATATCAACATCCCCTCTGTGCGGCACACCTGGCGCTGACGTTTTACCTCACCGGAGAAAGCCGCGACGCGGAAGAGCTGGCCTACAATGCGCTAATTGATGTTCTCCAAGCGGCCTACTATGCGCCGGAAGATCCTGGCGAGCCGATCGGCCTGATTTATCTGCCGCCCTTGTTCGATCGCGCCCTACGAGAAGCGACGATCAGCGAGCTATTTCGCGCCACTTCCGCCCACCGTCAAGCGCTCCTCTTTTTGGCAAAAACCCTCGTTTTCACGCAACCCGTTTTTTACAATCCCCACGGCTTGCGCTGGCTTGAACTTGCGTCAGGACTATTTCCCGAAGCACCCCGCACCAATCTCGCCCTCGGCATCTCCAAACTTCAAAATCGACAGGCCGAAGGCTTGCTGTATCTGCACCGCGCTCAACAGTGCGATCCCGCCGCGCCGGAAATTTTGCAGGCACTGTCCCTGGCCTATCGCGATCGCGGCGACCTCAAAAATGCCGACCTCTGGAAGACGATCGCCTGCGCCTGTCAGCTTCCCTCCAGCGAACCCTCCCCAGAATGGCGCTGGACAGAGGTGGATCTCGACAGCCCGCTGACCTATGTGGAATACGATCACTGCGCCCTCGCCGTAGAACCCAGCTTCAAAAGCATCGTGACCAGCGTCTTGCTAGCGCAGGGCGATTGGTTTGAGCGGGAAATGGAATTTTGGCGAATTTGGCTCAAGCCCGGTATGACCGTCCTCGATATCGGCGCTAACGTCGGTGTCTATACCTTTAGCGCCGCCCAGCAGGTTGGATCTCAGGGGCGCGTGATTGCGATCGAGCCTTACGCACCCTGCGTCAACTGCCTCCACGAAACGAAGCAGCTCAATCAATTTGACTGTGTGAAAATTTATCAAGGTGCGGCCAGTTCCCGCTCTGGCATGGCGTCTCTGCAAATCTACTCCGCCAGCGAACTCAACGAAATTATTCCGGACAGCGACGCTGATCCCGCTCACGCTCAGACCATCAACTGCATCACCCTTGACGAGCTGATGTTCCGCGAAAACCTATCGCGAGTCGATTTTATTAAGCTCGATGCTGAGGGTCATGAGCTGGATATTTTGGCAGGTGCGAGCAAGATGATGGCTGTGTTTCAGCCGACGATTCTTTACGAAAATATTGCGGGATCGAAGGGAAGTAACTTGGCTGTTGCGAACACTCTACGCGCGATCGGCTATCAGCTCTATCGCTATCAGCCCTACCTGAAAGAACTGATGCCGCTCCACTCAAACGAGGAACTTCAGGGATTACTCAACGTGATCGCCATTCACCCCAGTCAATACGATACCGTGATTGCTTTGGGCTACTCCGATGCCGATCTCGCCGATGAATCTGCGCTCGCGGAACTATTGATGGTGTCTGACGCAAGTGAGCTTTAAGGTTGGCAGAAGGTTGGCCGGAGGCTCCTACCGGTTTTGATAGTTTGCGTCAGTCTGGCCTATGTTGGAACGGAATGCAGACTAAACAACCGGATTTTGTCGCGCCGCCTATCGGCACACGCGATCGCCCGAATCGCGACATATTTTGTTTGGCTTTCGGCTGGTGCGGGAATGAGGAGCGATCGCCCCGCCCGTCTCGATCCCGTAGTACGATCGATAGACGTTTAATAAACCCGTTTCATATTCCCTGACGGCTATCTATATGTCCGCGCTAACGTCCGAACCGAATCTGACAAATTTCCCCCTGGCGGCCATCATCGGCCAGGAATCGATCAAGCTGGCGCTGTTGCTGTCCGCCGTCGATCCGGGTCTTGGTGGTGTCGCGATCGCCGGACGACGCGGCACGGCGAAATCCGTCATGGCGCGGGCGATTCACTCGCTGCTCCCCCCGATCGAAGTTGTACGCGACTCGATCAGCAACTGCGACCCCAGCACACCGGAAAACTGGGACGATCGCGCCCTCGAACTCTACGGCAACTCTAGCAATAGCAGCAGTGACAGCGACACTGAGATCCCCACCCAGGTGATCCCGGCTCCGTTTATCCAAATTCCCCTCAATGCCACCGAAGACCGGCTGATCGGTTCGGTGGACGTGGAACAATCGGTGCGTCAGGGTGAGCCGGTGTTTCAGCCCGGACTGTTGGCTCAGGCCAATCGCGGCGTGCTGTACGTCGATGAAATCAACCTACTTGATGATCAGATTTCTAACCTCCTGTTAAGCGTCCTCACCGAAGGCCGAAACCTGATCGAACGCGAGGGCATTAGCTTTCAACATCCCTGCCGTCCGCTGCTGATCGCGACCTATAACCCGGCAGAAGGCCCCCTGCGCGAACATCTGCTCGATCGCATTGCGATTACGCTCTCCGCCGATCGCATCCTTGGCCTCGATGAGCGGGTCGCCGCCGTCGATCGCGTCCTCGACTACACGCGATCGCCCCAGGATTTCCTCAAACTGTTTGATGACGATCTCGACGGTTTGAAAACGCAAATCTTGCTCGCGCGAGAGTGGCTCAAGGATGTCACCGTCAAGCCGGAGCAAATCGAATACCTCGTGACCGAAGCGATTCGCGGCGCTGTGCAGGGACACCGCGCCGAATTGTTCGCCATTCGCGTCGCCAAAGCCTCCGCCGCCCTCGATGGTCGCACCGAGGTCAACGCCGACGACCTCCGTACCGCCGTCGAACTGGTGATCGTGCCTCGCGCGACGGTAATCCAAACCCCACCAGACGACGACCAGCAACCGCCACCGCCGCCACCGCCGCCCAGCGAAGACGACGACGAAGACGATCCGCAAAATAACGACGACAACGAGGACGACGATAACGACGAAGACAATGAACCGCCAGAAGATGAGTCCGTGCCGGATTTACCCGAGGAGTTTTTGTTTGATCCCGAGGGTGTGATTCTGGACGATGACGTGATGCTGTTCGCGCAAACGATGCAGCGCAGTGGTAACTCGGGTAGTCGTGGGCTGATTTTTTCCCAGGATCGCGGGCGTTACATCAAGCCGATGTTGCCACGCGGTAAGGTGCGCCGGATCGCCGTGGATGCGACGCTGCGAGCCGCCGCTCCTTACCAAAAAAGCCGCCGCCTACGCACACCGGGACGTAACGTCATCGTCGAGCAGGTGGACTTGCGCGAAAAACGTCTCGCGCGTAAAGCCGGGGCGCTGGTGGTGTTCTTGGTGGATGCGTCGGGATCGATGGCGCTGAACCGGATGCAGGCGGCGAAGGGTGCGGTGATTCAGCTTTTGAATGAGGCGTACCAGAGTCGTGATCAGATTGCGCTGATCCCGTTTCGGGGTGAACAGGCGGAGGTGTTGTTACCGCCGACGCGATCGATTTCGATGGCACGAAACCGGCTGGAGACGATGGCCTGTGGTGGCGGTTCGCCATTGGCGCACGGGTTAACCCAGGCGGTGCGGGTGTGTATGAATGCGAAAAAGTCGGGCGATGTCGGCCAGACGGTGATCGTGGCGATTACCGATGGACGCGGGAATATTCCCCTGGCGCGATCACTGGGTGAACCCATGCCCGAGGGTGAAAAGCCGGATATGAAGGCGGAAATGCTGGAAATTGCGGCCAAAATTCGCGGCCTTGGAATTCAGTTTTTGGTGATTAATTCCGAGCGGCAGTTTGTTTCGACGGGATTTGCCAAGGAGCTGGCCGAGCGGGCGGGCGGTAAGTATTACCATCTGCCGAAGGCGACCGACCAGGCGATCGCGGCGACGACGCAAAATGCCTTACGGGACGCGATCGGTTAATGCTCGCGAATTCTGCACGTGCGTTAAAGGCGCAATTCTGTGTTTAACAATCGCTTAATGGGCTTAGTCTGCAAGGTGGGCAATGCCCACCCTACTGGTTCTGCGCTGTTAATTCGCCGTAGCTTGAACGGTTTTACGGAAATTAAACACGCCAAAGATTAGCCAAAAAACCAGCAAGCCCGCCGTTAATGCCAACATGCCCCAGGTTCCAAACCGATCGATCAAGGCCGGAGCCGCTGCCGTGAACAGCCCGCCGCCGACGATCGGCTCGAAAAATAACTGTTTATAAGCAAAACTTTCAAACGCGCCCGATTCGTTATCCGGATCAACCATCCGTAACAATAAAATTCCGGTCGCCGTAACGCCCATCGACTGACCCAGATCACCGATGCCACGCTCAAACCAGTAGCTCGGCAACACACGCGGCCCGATCACAATAAACGCGAACACATTCCAGGCGATCCCGACGATCGACAGAATGAAAAACGGCGCGAGATTCGAGCCGATCGCCGCCAACGACAAAGAGGCTAAGGCGGTGACGATCGTTGCATCAAGAGCGATCCCGGCGATGCGCTCCATTAGGGGGCGTTCGATTAGCGGGTCAAGACGCAGGCGCACCATGATGATTTGCAGCACGATCCCGCCAATCAGCGCCATCGGGAACAGCGGCACATATTCCGCAATCACAAAGCCCGTCCGTCCCCAGGTCAACGCTTCGAGCTGACCGAGCAGATACAGCAGCACCCAGCCGATCGCGATCGCCAAGCCGACAAACCCCACATTCAGCGAAATCGGGTCGATCAACAGGTCTCGATTCAGCCGCGCCCGCGTCGCGATCGTGTCGGGATGTTCTCCATGATGACCATGACCGCCCTGGGCTTCCGTGGCCACATCCCCCGCCGCGCTGCCTTCCGCTTTCGGTTTCTGCGCTGCGATATACCCCTTGCGGCGTCCCCAGTTCGCCAAAATAATCCCGACCACAATCCCGGAGACGATCCCCACCGTCGCCAAGCCGAGCGCCAGGTCGCCGCCTTCTGGGAATCCCAGTTTCGTGAACGTATCGGCCATCCCCGCCGCCGTGCCGTGTCCACCTTCAAAGGCTACTTCGATCAACGCTCCCGCCAGTGGCGACATTTTAAACACCGGCACGAGTACCGCGATCGTCACCAACATCCCCACCACATACTGACCCCAGGCCAAGATCTGACCAAAGGCCACCTGGGGGGCAGCTTTTTGCCAAATATTACGTGGACTCGGAATCGTTTCACCGAGGAATAACGCGGCAAAAACGACGTTAATAAATACGCCCGGTGATTCTTTCCAAACGGTACGAATCGGGTCTGAAAAAATACCAATATCAGCAACGGGTGAAGCGTCGTTGACCACGCGCCCGAGAATTTCAGGGCCTAACGCCAGGGCAATCACTCCGGCAACGATCGAGCTGGGAATATAAAGCGATTTAAGAATCGAAATATTCTGGCGAATGGCGCGTCCAAGTAAGAGGAAAATCGCAATAATTGTGTACGCAAACATCGCATCTTTCAGATTGAAAGATGATCCGGCGGGCGTCGCTGTTAGCAACTGGCTAGGCAACATCCCGCAAGGTATAAGCAACATAAACTCGTTAAATAGACGGCATCTGAACGCCCGCTAGGATTCGCTATCAGCATGGGTTCGGTAGATATTGATGATGATTTCACCACCAAAATCAGGAATTGGGGCAGCTTCTTTGGTTAACTTTACATTGACCGCCTTGAGTCGTTGACGATCGAGTTGTAGAAGTCGCTCGGCGATCGCCTGGGCAAGGCGTTCTACCAAGTCAAAGCGTTCGGTTTTAATCGTGGTTTTAACGATTTCGATCGCCGCTCGGTAATCTACCGTATCTTGTAAATCGTCGCTTTGTCCGGCGGGTTGTAAATCAACCTCCAGAGTAAGATCCACTGAAAACCATTGACCGAGCACTTTTTCTTCCGCTAAAAAACCAGTGTAGCCATAGCTACGAATTCCGTGTAGGTGAATGCGATCGGGATGTGTTTCAGATTGATTGAACATCGATGAAATGGGTCAAAAAATTGGATGGATCGCAGGTGGCGAGACCTTTGAGGTTTCCAAAACCTCAAAGGTCTGAAATCACGGTTGATGATCTTGGCCTACTTAACTCTCTAAACTCTGTCCGAGGATGGATCGATCGAGCAATTCGATCGGATGCAAAATCACCGGCTCCGAGGTGGCTTCACCGATCGCCGAGGTTGCCAAATGCTTGCGAATTTGCAACGCACAACCCGGATTTGGCGACGCGATCACCTCCGCTCCCGTTGCTTTGAGATTTCGCACCTTTTGCCGTCCCAATTCTGCCGACACATCCGGCTGAAAAATGCTGTAGACCCCGGCGCTACCACAACACAGCGCCGCATCCACCGGCTCATACAGTCGCACATTGGGGATTTGCGCTAAAAGCTGACGCGGTGGGCTAGAAATTTTCTGGCCGTGGATCAGGTGGCAGGCGTCTTGATAGACCATCGGTAGAGTTGCAGTTGAAATTGGTTTGAGGCTGACCGTTAAACCAATTTCGACGAGCCATTCGTGAATGTCCTTCACCTTCGCAGCAAAGGCGATCGCCCGATCGGCATACTGCGGATCATCGCGCAAAATGTGGCCGTACTCCTTCAGCGTGTGGCCGCAGCCCGCCGCGTTAATCACGATCGCATCGAGATGATCAAACCCCACCGCCTCAAACCGCTCGATCATTTCGCGGGCGATCGTCTTGGCTTGCTCCTCCTGACCCTGGTGGGCAGGCAATGCGCCACAACAGCCCTGATCCGGTGGCACGACCACCTCGCACCCGTTCGCTGTCAACACCCGCGCCGTCGCAGCATTTACCGGATGGAAAAAGAGCTGTTGCACGCAGCCCAGCAGCATCCCGACCCGGTAGCGCGTCTCGCCCTGGGCGGGGATCGTGTCGGGGAAACGACTGCGTACGTCGTCGAGATCGATCGCCGGTAAGCTCGACTCCATTGAGGCCAGTTGCGGCCAGAGTTTCGCGAGAATGCCGCTCGATCGCAGCAAAGTTTGCAGCCCTGATTTCTGATAGAACCAGAGCGGCCAGACGAGCTGACGTAGGCGATCGGGGTAGGGAAAAAGATTAAACGTCAGGCCGCGAATCAGGCGATCGGGCAAGGTGCGCGGAACGTTGCGCTCGACTTGGTTGCGGGTCGCGCCGATCAGTTTGTCGTAGGGAACGCCGGACGGGCAGGCGGTGACGCAGGCAAAGCAACCGAGGCAGCTATCGAAATGCGCCGCCGTTTCGGGGACGAGGTCGCCGCGTTCTTTGGCGATCGTCTCCATCAGGTAAATCCGCCCCCGAGGTGAGTCCATCTCAGTGCCGAGGACGCGGTAGCTCGGGCAGGTCGAGAGGCAAAAGCCGCAGTGAACGCAGGTATCGATCCCGGCGGGATCGGGCGGGTTGCGATCGTCGAATCCCGTCGTGAAGTCGTTCAGTTCGGGGGAACTGAGATGGGGATTATTCGCGAGGAAATTGCTTTCACGCGCCGGGATGGCGGTCGAGGGATCGGGGGTGGTTGCGGACATGCGGAGGACGGTTAAACCGGTCGAAATGCCGGGGGGAGAGGACGAAGACGACGAGGCCGGTGAAGGCGTCGCAATGTTGGGGGTCTATCGCCCTTTATGGTAAACCGATCGGCCAAACTGAGCCGATCGAGCGTCTTTCGCCGCACTAACGTTGAACGTTTATTTTGATATTTTGATCCCAAGCTTAATTCTGAACTTGATCCCGAACCTCTACTTGATCCCAAACCTCTATTTCGTTAAGCCTCAAGACACGTTTTGATCGGTGTCGGGCTTCAGGATCGCCGGGTCGGCGTCGATACCGAGCTGAGATTTTGCCTTAGCGATCGCGATCGCCGCGCCATTTGTACCAACGGCGGATAGGGCTTGTTTGGTCGAAGCCATGAGGTCGATTTTTTCCTTGGGCTGACGTTTCGCTAGCTCGGCGCGTTCTGCCCGCTCGGCGAGACGTTCGGGCAGCGTTGCGATCGCGTCTACGGCTCGGCGTGTTGCTGCGCCACCCCAAATAAAGATCAGGAAGGTCAGGCAAAACAACATCCAGCCGAGGCGCAGCGTTTCCCCCACGATCGCCAGCAATCGCTGCGTCGCAGCGACGAAGATTTCACGGGTCTCAGTCCCGAAGAGCAGGCGACCCACCCGAGCGAATTGATCCTTGAGCTTATTCATGACCACAAGATGACACGTACGGCAGAACGGTTGATCGGAGCGATCGTACCGTACTCACATCCTAAGCGATTCTTTAAAGTTCGTTTCTATTCACGTTCGGCTGTAAGTCTTGGGAGACAAAGACTAAGCCCCGATTCTATGCCCGGAGACACGGTCTTTAACAATCAACCGACAACCAGATTTTTAGACAGTAAACGGCCATCAATCAACGCTAAATTTGAAGAGGCAAGCACGATTAAAAACTTAATATATCGACATCATTCAGTGTCAAACCTAAAGAAAAGACCTGGAGATTCACCTTAAGCTGATGAAAAAGACTAAAGATAATTAAAGAGTGTTGGTTTCTCGTGCTTGGATAGCATACTTTTTGAAATTATTAATGATCACGGCTATTCCTCAATTCTGATTCAATTTTCAGGGAGCATCCCACTTATGCAAATCTCAATAATCTCAGGCTTATTGAAAGCTCTCAAAAGCCACATTTGCAATGAGTTCCGAAAATTAATTGATGTGCAAGTATCAATTTGCGATGTCAAGTTGCAAAAGTGGGATGCTCCCAATTTTCATTCACTCTTGTTGGGATATTTTCCTGATGAATCCGATGTTTAACATTAGCTAGATGAATCATTACTTGATTGTCAAACTGTGTTTTTTGGGAAGGCATACCACATGAATCCACTGCCGTTACAAGCAGGCACATTGTAATGAACTTTATTTCCATCACCGCGACATCGAATACAGCGCCTCACCATATACCTGCTTTGGACTCTGACATTTTGGACTCTAACGCCACAAACCCAGAACTGAACTCTAAGCAAACGTCGAATGGGTGGCATTTCAAACAGATATTGACCGATATATGGCAGCAGCAAGCCACGGGGCGTTTAAGCATTGTCTGCCCTCCTCATCGCTGGTATCTATTTTTTGATGCGGGTCAATGCATCTATGCCACCGGATCGCATCACCGGATGCGGCGCTGGAATCGATCGCTACAGATTGGAGCGCCGGGGCTGGATGTCCAAAATTTGACGTTCGAGTTGAAGCAACCCTGGGAATATCATTTGCTGGCTGCCGCGATCGAAGATGATCGCCTGACGGTCGATCGAGGCATTGCGGTTTCGCTGGTCAGCCTGCGGGAAATTATCTTTGCGATCGTGTCGAGCGTAGGTCTGACCTGGCATTGGCAAGCGACACCGGCTACCGCCCAAGCAGAGTCGCTCGGATTCTGGATCGATCACCTCAAAATCGACACGATTTTTATTGAGGCCATGCGGCTATACAAGCAGTGGGTTAGCCTCGGGCTGAATTTCGACTATATGAATGGTGCGCCGCTGATCACGAAAGAGCCTTGTATTCATGGGCAAAACATCAGTGTGTTTGCGAGTGTCAGAGATTTGCTCAATGGCAAACATACCTTTTGGGATTTGGCGCTGATTTCGCCCGCACCGCTGGCCATTACAACGCGCATTTTGCGCTACTTTTTGCAACAGGGCTGGCTGACGTTTCGAGATTTGCCTGACTTGCCGGTACCGTCCTATTTTCTCGATCGCAATAGCACCTCTCCGGCCACGGTGCAGTCCTATGCGCCGCTGATTGCCTGTATCGACGATAGCGTCGAGGTGTGCCACCAAGTGCAACAGATCGTGACGGATGCCGGGTATCGCTGTTTAGCCATTTCCGACCCGTTTCAGGCGGTCTCACAGTTGATGGAGCATCGACCCCAGTTTATTTTGCTTGATCTCGTGATGCCCGTGATTGGTGGCTATGAGCTATGTAAGCAATTGCGACGGGTGAAGATGTTCGAGACGACGCCGATTGTCATCCTGACGAGTCGCAGTGACATGATTGTGCGACTCCGATCGACCATGACGGGCGCGACCGATTTTTTGGGTAAGCCGATCGATTCAGAGGTGTTGCTCAGTCTTTTGGATCATCACTTTGAACACGATATGAACGATCGCGCTCTGACGGCATTGGCTCCCGATCGCGTAAATAGCGTGAATGACAACAAGCAAGCGCGTACCCACGTTGCTTAAAGGAATACCGACAAACGGATGGCGCGAACCGTAAGCGAACGATTTGAGATCTGAAATTTGAAATTTGAGATTTGAGATTTGAAAATATAGCCGCCTAGCCTGGACTTGAAGTTGGCGGGGTGGATGGTTTGACGGCCTCACTGAGCCACTTCATCACGGGGACGATTTCAGCTTGATCGCGTATGCCGATCGCCGCTTGAAGCGCTTCGGAGGATCGATAGATAAACACGCGATCGTAGTCGGGCGAGATCGCGGGCGCGATTCCCGCCGGGGTCAAAATCAAGGCGATGTTTGGGTTGAGTAAATGCGAGAGCGATAGAATTTGGCCGGACATTTCGTCACTAATGATCGCGATCTGGCGGGCTGGGTTTGGATCTGAGTTTGAGTTTGTGCCGCTGGCTTCGGCCTGAGTGGCGGCAGCGATCGCCTTGATTAAGCGGGAACGTTCGCGATCGGCCAGATCGTCCGTATCGCCTAGATCAATTCCCAAACGCGCCGCATTCACCACCCGTGCGATCTGCGGATGATATTTGCTTTTGGAAGCGCTTTTCGTCCACCAGTTTTCCATTTGGGAGCTGACCGCGATCGATAGCACGCCCACTGCCAACAGGGCGATCGTGCCGTTACGCCAATGCCGCAACGTCCGCGCTGCGACGCGCCGCATGACGAGATGATGGTTTAACCAGGCGGCAACCGAGAGCTGTAAACCGATGATGCAGGGCATGAAGTAGCGAATATTGTGCGATCGGCGGCCACCGTTCAAAATATCGGGAACCATCAGCCCCAGCGCCATGACCCCCATGAGAGCCAGCAAAAAAACGACCGTCGATCGGCGTTCGTTCCACCAAAGGGACACCAGCGAGGCGATCGTGATCCCGAGAAAAATGTACAGCGTGGGATTAAGCGGACTGGTTCCCTGATTGAAATCCAGGAAAATTCGACTGAGATTCAAGCCCCAATATAGGGGCAGCGGTGTTCTCAGCGGTTCGGTGGTGTGCTGGGTGTTTTCGAGAAAATCGGAGAAATTTTGCCAGACGACCCACAGCCACGGGGTAAACGCCAGCACGCCCAGAATCGAAGCGGTGAGATAGGCTCCAAGGGGCTGAAGTTGATGACGCGTGAATGCGATCGATAGCACGTAAATTCCGTGGGCGAGCAGCACGAACGCGCTAAAGGGATGGGCATAGAGCAAAAGCGCGACCCCGGCGGCATAGGCCAACCACCACGGCCAGCGCGATGTCCAGCGGGCAGGACGAAGCGTTGGGCGATGCGGTCCGATCGCCCGCAAGAGGGTTGCGCTCGAATATAAAATCGCGACCGGCCACAGGCTATACTCGCGAGCTTCCTGGGCGTAGTGCATGTACACCGGCGAGATCGCTGCTAGCCCGGTCGCAATCTGCGCCACACGCGGCTGTTCAAACAGCTCGCGAGCCAGCCAGTAGGTCAGCGGCAGCAATAGCAAGCTAATCCAGGCCGAGAGTTGGCGGACAAACCCGACGGTATGGGGGACGATCGCGCACCACAGCCGCACCGCCACGTAATAAAGCGGGGAGTGTTCCGGATGGGTTGCTAGGGCGCTAATCGTTTCCGACCAGGGTAAATCTGGATCTGGATATTGATAGGTCGCGACAAAATCGCCCGCTAAGGTCGGTTGACCATTGAAGGCAGCGACGACCCATTCGGCTTGGTTCCAGCCGGAGATCCGGAGTGAGGTCATCGTCTCGTCAAACCAATACACCTTGAGCCCCAGGTTATAGAAACGAAAGGCAATTCCCAGGACAATAGCGATCGCGATGCTGGTATTCAGCCACGAAAATGACGCGGATCGAGATGACGAGTCGAAGGGCATAGCGGGCAAAAAAGGTTAACGATGGAGGCGAATCAAGCAAACATTCACACTCACTCGAACCAGAATACGCTGTAAGCTCACCCCGGTCTTCGCGAAACGGCCTTTAATCTCGGTGTAATCTCAGCCTCCGATCAGTAGACCTCTTGCACGAATCGATACCAAGGCGGCACAGCGTATAGATACGCAGAATATGCGGATAAATATGCGGAAATATTGACGTTTTGAGCTAAATTGGCGGTGATTTCGTAATGATCGCGATCGCCAATACGCCTTCCCCCAAAGCAATGAACCAACCCTCTCGTATCATGTAACCCGTTAGAACGCCGACTCTAGAGCGATCGAGCACGACACCAAACCCCTCCAACATCGCGCGGCAAGTTTTACGAGCTGCGGGGTCAGTCACTACCCCCAAAACGTAAGACTTCAAGCTATGCTTGCAAGGAGAGCATAGCGATCAACCACAGTTCGTAAATAAAGCACCGCATCAGGGAAAACACCAGCGAGTTTGATGGATCTAAAAGTTGCTTACAAAAAGTGTTTAGATGGCCTTGCAGGTTCGCTTGAGCAACTCGGCACGACTGCTGACCGCTCCGATCTTGAGGCGATCTCCGACTTGATCATTCAAACTATGAGTGGCCAGTGGCGACACTTTCATACTCCTTCACATATTTTTGAGGTGGGTGGCTCGGGCGATCCAATCGAAGTGCTGGCGGCGCTGTTCCACGATTTGGTCTATGTCCAGGTCGATGGCGGCATCAATCTCAACATTAGCCGCTACATCTCACCGCACATCTGCGAAGTCAACGGCCAGCTTTCGATCTTTGAAGAGGATGAGTGCGATCACGATCGCGAATTCGATCTGGTTTGCACGATTTTTGGCTTTGCCTGCGGCCAAAAGCTCGATCCATTTCGCGGCCAAAACGAATTTCTGAGCGCTGTAATTGCCGTGAAGGTCATGCAGCCGTTTTTGTCGTGGATGCACCTAACCCAGATTGCGGCGTGCATTGAAGCGACCATTCCGTTTCGGGGCGCGGCTCACAATGGCCGTACCGCCTGCGATGATCTCCATTACAATATTGTCATGGCTAACGAACAGTTTGACCTGGGGATGAGCGAGATCGAGATTGTTGATACCGTGAAGCGATCGGTACGGCTCGCCAATCGCGACGTGGAAAACTTTGCCCTCGAAAACCCCGCCGAATTTCTCGATAACACCTGGAATTTACTTCCCGAGACCAATCACGAGCTGATTGGTGCAAATTCCTACACAGTGCGCGGCTATCGACGATCAATCCAGAAAATGGAAGGATTTATTAACTTCCTCAAGCCAGAAGTGGTCTTTTCACAATATAAACACGAGCCGGAAGACTCGATTTATCAAACTCTACTTAGCAACACCCAAAACAACCTCGAAACGGCACAGCTCTATTTGGGCATCAAACTCATCACGATCGCCATTATCGAAGCGCTCTCCTATCGTCTGGGTCGCAACGTCCACATCTCGACCATGATGGGCGAATTCCCAGAAGCGGGCGTCCAAACTCCGGCTCTAGAACACTTTTTGCCCGATCTCTCTCACCTCGACTCGAAGCCCCGCAACGAGCGTGAGGCCAACGTGCTGGAACTGCTCAGCAAAGGGCGCACGCAAGAATCGGCCTATGACCTCAAAAATTCGCCGATCGCGACGTTTATCGTCAAAGGCATTGGTTTTGGGTCGCTCACGGATATTCTCATCTCAGCGAAATCGTTCTTGAACGGTGAAATGGGTTCGGAAGAGTTTTTGCGTCACGAAGCGCTCAAAACCGACGATATCGATATCGTGAGTGTTCTCACTCAAGCTGAGATCGATTTGTCAGGTCAGCGAGCCAGCGTCTTTAAAATTGCTCGTGCGGTGTAGTTGGTTTTCTGATGGATGCGGATTCACCATTGTTTGACGCCTATCTTCGCGATGTACACCAACGCTATGCCGCGATCGACGATGGCAAAGTCGCGGACTACATTCCTGAGCTAGCGCTCGCAAAACCGGAGTGGTTTGGCCTCTGTGTGGTCACGAAAGATGGGCAATGTTTCGAGGTGGGCGACAGTCGCCAACTGTTTACGATTCAGTCGATCGCCAAGGCGTTTGTGTACGGGCTAGCGCTGGAAGATTGTGGCCGCGAATATGTCAATCGTCGCGTGAGTGTCGAGCCGACGGGTGAAGCGTTTAACGCGATCGTCCTCGATGAAGTTACCAATCGTCCTTATAATCCGATGGTGAATGCCGGGGCGATCGCCACGACGGATCTCGTGCAGGGCAAAGATGCAGTCGAGCGGCTGAAGCGAATGCTCGATATGTTTGAGCGCTACACGGGGCGATCGCATGACATCAATGTGCCGGTGTTTCTCTCGGAAAAAACGACGGGACATCGCAACCGCGCGATCGCCTATCTCATGCTGAATTTTGGCATGGTAACCCCGCGTATCGATGAAACCCTCGATTTATACTTTCAACAGTGCGCCATCCTGGTCAATGCTCACGATTTGGCGATGATGGCGGCGACCTTGGCCAATGGTGGCGTGAATCCGGTGACGGGCGTACGGGCGATCGACAGCCAGTATGTCAAAGACGTGATTAGCGTCATGCTGACCTGCGGGATGTACGACTATTCTGGCGAGTGGGCGTATCACATTGGCATACCGGCCAAAAGCGGCGTGGGTGGCGGCATCACAGCCGTTTCACCCAATAAACTGGGCATCGGTACGTTTTCGCCACGGCTCGACTCCAAAGGAAACAGCGTACGCGGGAGTCGGGTGTGTCAGGCACTGTCTGAGGATTTTAGTCTGCATGTCTTTTCGGTCGAACAGGCCAAGCTGGATCTCGATGTTTACCTGCGGGGAGATCTGGGCGATCGCAGCTCAAGCTAGGGGCTGTCATTAATTAAATTTCTAGCGTTGACCCAGCAAGGGTTACATCTCCTGTTTTTGTGTTGGGTCGGGCGTTCAACAGCTTGCCCGATCGAGGTTCTACGATTAATGGATGACACGCCCTAAAACCTGCGCGTGGGTTACAGCCTCGATTGAACAGCGACCTTAATCCTAAATACTCCCGAATACGTCCTACTCCAAAGCGCTTCAGCGTTTGTCAGCTCATCACTCTAACTCATCACTCATCCTCTGACCGGCTGACGATAACCCTCACAATACCGACGTTATGATGCTCTCTTCCCAAACTCTTGACGATCTGCAAATACGGCTGGAACGGGCGATCGCGCCTGCGGATAAACTCTCGCCCGAAGATGCGCTCTTTCTACTGCGACAAACCGATCCCGAGGCGATCGCCACCATTCGCGACGCCGCTGATCGCCTGCGACAGCACCTCGTCGGTGATACCGTCACCTACGTAATCAACCGCAACATCAACTTCACCAATATTTGCGAGCAGCACTGTAGCTTTTGCGCCTTTCGTCGCGATGCCGGTGATGCGGATGCCTACTGGCTCGATCGCGAGACGATCGTCACCAAAGCCGCCGACGCTGTCGCGCGTAACGCTACCGAAATTTGTATGCAGGGTGGTCTCAATCCCGAAGCCAAGCTGAACGGTTCGAGCTTGGATTATTACCGGGCGATCGTCATTGAGCTGAAACAGGCATTTCCACAGCTTCACCTCCACGCCTTTTCACCCCAGGAGGTGGAATTCATCGCCCGTGAAGATGGCCTGAGCTTGGCGGCGGTGATCGAAGCGCTGGCGGAAGCGGGGGTTGATTCGCTGCCGGGGACGGCGGCGGAGGTGCTGGATGACGACGTGCGGCGGGTGATTTGCCCGGAGAAGCTAAACGCAGCCACCTGGATCGAAGTCGTTGAAACGGCGCTGCGGTTGGGGGTTCCCACTACCAGCACAATGCTCTGCGGTCACATCGAAACACCGGAGCAGCAAATCCGGCATTATGAGCGGGTTCGATCGCTCCAGCAACGAGCGATCGAGCGCGACTATCCCGCTCGCATTAGTGAATTTATCCTGCTGCCGTTCATTGGTGAACAGGCTCCGGCTCCGTTACGCAAACGGGTCGGGCGCGATCAGCCCGTGTTGGCCGATTCGCTGTTATTGACGGCGGTGGCGCGATTATTTTTTGGGACGACGATCGTCAATCATCAGCCGAGCTGGGTCAAGCTGGGACTAGACGGCGCGATCGAAGCGTTGCGCTGGGGCTGTAACGATATTGGCGGCACATTGATGGAGGAGCACATCACGTCGATGGCCGGAGCGAAAGGCGGTACGTGTCAATCCCCGGCGGATCTGATCGCCGCGATCGGGTCGATCGGGCGTCCAGCGATGCAGCGCACCACCCTCTATGGAGCCATATCAGCCGATCACGGGTCATGACCGGCGTTGAATTGCAGAAATCGCAAGAATCGCAGGCTTACAGTAGAGGTCGATCGCCAATCTTCTGAAGATCAACCGATTGAAGCAGTTCACTCCACAATCGCTGGTAAGCAGGACGACTGCGATCGCCACGCACGAGATCAGCCGCCTCGCTGATGGCATCAAACCAGATCCCAGTTTCTGCTAACAAGCGAACACGCTGGATCGGGTAGGCCGCCTCTAGTTCCGCCGCAAACTCCGTCGAAGCCTCGCCGCGCAGAATCCCCCCTGACAGCATCAAATCCTGTTCGGGAATCTCAAACGTCCAGCGGTACATCACGCCAACTTCCAGCGGTGGCAAATTCGACGTGTTGGGCAGGGCAATATCGTAGGTTCCGTCACGCGCTTCGGGTACAAACTGAGTCGCGTAGACCAGATCGCCGGTCTCGGTTTCTAAACGAAACGCGACTGACGCACCGGGATAAGGCGGCATATGGAAAAAGAAACGTGGATAGGGCGACAGAGTCAGGCCAGAATTTGCAGCGGGAATTAAGGCCGTAACGGGGCATTCCATACCGTCCGATGTGATTGATCGTTCGCCTGTGATCGTTAAGTCAAAATCGCTGAAGCGTGCGCCACCACCATCGATCGGCTGGGACGGTACGCCACGACTCGGCAAACTATCGGCGCTAAAGCGTGCGCCACCGCCATCGATGATCACGCGACCGGGGGCGTTGCGATCGGGCGGGGTGAACTCGATCGCGACGCCTTGTTGGATGGAACCCAGAATAATCGCCGCGATCGTCACGCCCAAAATGGCGAGCGTCATTAACGGTTGCCATATTTTGGGAAACAGGCGATCGATTAGCGACGAGAATAGACGGGTGATGTGTGACGGAAATAAGCGAACAGACTGCATAAAAACATACCAAATAGCAGGGTCGAGATGGCTAATAACACCCCAGAGGCTCAGTATTCCAAAGACGTGCAAGTCAATGGGTATGTTAGCCTCTCATGCTTTACGTCCAATGTAGCCTGAGTTCCGCCCAAGGATATAGACTCATAAACCGGCACTGACCAGGATTTGCTATCAGCACTACAGCGTAGCTTCTAGCTCATCGAGTCGCTGCTCGATGTACTTCAGCGCATTGACGATCGTCGCCGTATCCTCCAGATCCACGCCCACGTGTTGCCGCAACAACTCAAACTGATTCGCGGAGCCACCGGACGCGAGCAGATCAAAATAACCCGGAATAAAATTCTTACCTTGCTTTTGATACTGCTGGTAGCACGCGAGACTGACGAGGCTAGAGGCGGTGTACTGGTAGCAATAGAACGGCTTGAAGTAGATGTGACCGATCCGCGCCCAGTCGTATTGATGGGCGTCGAGCAGTTCGACACTGTCGCCGCAAAGTTCGGCGTAGAGGTCGCGCCAGGTGGTGTTGACGAAATCGCGGGTGATCGTACCACTGGCGGCACGTTCATTCAGCGCCAGTTCCAGGCGGCTGATCGTGCTTTGGCGGAAGATCAGATTGAGCAGATCTTCGATATGTTGGGTGAGCAAAGCGCGACGCAGGGCGGGATCGTCGCCTGCCCGATCGAGCAAATAATCCAGCAACAGCAGCTCGTTAAAGGTGGAGGCTACCTCAGCGCTCACCAGGGGCGGATTGCTATTAAAAAACGTTTGGCGATCGTCAATCCAGGCAAAATGCAGCCCATGCCCCATCTCGTGCGCCAGGGTAAACAGCGAGTTGTAATCCTCGGTGTAAGACATCAGCAGATAGCTGTGTTTCCCGTGATAGTAGGCGCAAAATGCACCGCCGCGCTTACCGGGTCGCACCTTGGCATCAACCCAATTATTCAGGAAAAATTCTTCCGCACGGCGGGCGTAATTAACATCGAACTGGGTCAGGGCATCGAGCAGGGTCGCGACACCGGTGTCATAGGCGATCGCGGGTGTCGGTTCGGTACTCCACGGAGCGTAAAGATCGCAAATCCGGATCGGCTGACTGAGGGCGTTGCTTTTGATGCGGTAGTAGCGCTGGAACAGATCGAAGCGCTGGTGTGTACCGTCCATAATGGCGCGAAACACCGACTCGGTGACTTCATCGGCGACGAGCTGTTTATGCAGGGTCGAATTGTGCGATCGCATCTGGCTTTCGAGCCGGTGGTCTTGCAGGACGCTGTTGAGAATGTAGCTGTAAAGCGAATTGTGTTCCTGGAGGACATCGCGCACCGAGGTGTAGGCGGCGAGACGACGATCGGGGTCGGCGTCGTAGAGCAGGGCACTGAGTTCGGCGTCGGTGGTGGCGCTGCTGCCATCCGCGCGGGTGACCGGGGAATATTCCTGCTCGCCGAGATGCACCGATCGCAGTTGTACAAAGGCTTGACGACCCGTGAGGCTGTCTTTATTGCGGGTTTGTTCAACGTCTTCAGATAGCTTATGTGGGCGGTCAATAGCGATCCGGTGGAGGTAGTGGTGATAGTCGGCGAGGGCGGGATTCGCTTGCAGTTTGGTCAGCCGTTCGACGCTGATATTTTTCAACTCTAGCTCGAAAAACAGCAGCAGATTTTCCAAATCCGTGGCCGCTTCGAGGAGGCGATCTTGCACCTGTTTCGCCTGTTCATTGCGGGTATTCGCCGAAAACGTCAACATCGGATAGGCGACGATGTAATCGGTTTTTTGCCCGATCGCTTCGAGCTGTTGCAACGCTTCGGCAATTTCGCCCGCGCCCAACATCGCAACATTGCCGCGATAGGTCAAACGAAATTCGCTGGATCGAGCTTGAAGTTCGGCGAGATCGGCGTCAATTTTGGGGTCGTCGAGTCCAGCATATAAATCGGACAGATCCCAGTCTTGGCTAAGATTTGTCGAGATAGCGCGATCGGTCGAAATGGTTTCAGTCATGGCGATCGGTAATGGTTTGGCTTGACTCGATTAAAACAAAGACAAAAATAAATGGCTCGCGTTGGGTCGCATTGCCCTGCGCCCAACGCTGCAACCTGTCGCTGCAATCCTACAAACGCCGTTCGATCGCGGTGTTAAAGCGATCAGCGATCGTGGTCAGATCTGCATCGATCACCACCGTATCGTGATTCTCGATGATTAGCTGTGAACCATGAACCGTACCAAGTTCACACCAGTTTTCGCCCAGGTTTTCCGTTAAAAACGCTTCCCAGGTCGCCACATTTGATCGTGCCACCGACACGACAATCCGCGCCCCGGTTTCGCCAAACAGCAACGCATCAACGCGATCGCCGCTAGCGACATTCGCCACATCCACGCTCGCGCCGATGCCGCCCGCGATGCACGACTCCGCGATCGCCACCGCCAGACCGCCCTCCGCGCAATCATGCGCCGATCGAACCCAGCCGGAACGAATCCCCGTACGACAGGCGGCCTGTACTGCGAGTTCGGCGTCGTAGTCTACGCGCGGCGGTTTTCCGGCGATCGTGCCGTGAATCGTCGCCAGATATTCCGACGCGCCCAGGGTCGGCACTTGCTTGGCACCGAGTAGATAAATCACGTCGCCTTCGCTTTGAAATGCCTGACCGACGACTTTCGCCACATCTTCGACTAGGCCAACCATGCCGACCACCGGTGTCGGATAGATCGGTGTCGGTTTGCCGGTGGAGTCGAGGGTTTCGTTGTAGAGCGAAACATTACCACCGGTGACCGGGGTGTTAAAGGCGGTGCAAGCCTCGGACAAACCGGCGCAGGCCGATGCGAGTTGCCAATAGCCGATCGGCTTTTCAGGGCTACCAAAATTAAGGTTATCGGTCACGGCCACCGGTTCGGCTCCGACGCAGCTTAGGTTCCGTGCCGCTTCCGCCACCACGTATTTTGCGCCTTCGTGGGGATCGAGATAGACATAGCGCGAATTGCAATCCACCGTCGCCGCACAGCCGCGTTGGGTTTCAGACTCCGCGCCACCGAGAACCGATCGCAAGCGAATCACCGCCGCGTCACCACCACCGGGAACCAGAACGGTGTTGTTTTGCACCTGGTGGTCATACTGGCGGTAAACCCAGCGTTTCGAGGCGAGGCTCGGGGTGTCGAGCAGGGTCAGGAGCACGTCGCTCCAGGTTTGGGTTTGATCGGCGATCGTGATTCCCGTAGCACTGGCGTCGGGCAGCGAATCCACCGACCACGCCCACGCAGTTTGGGCATACTCCGGCGGCTCGACCATCACTTCACGTTTATACAGCGGCGTATTGCTCGTCAGCGCCGACGCGGGGATATTCGCTGCCACTTCGCCATGCCAGAGAATCCGCACCACCGGTTCCTCCACCACGCGACCGGCGACCACCGCTTGTAAACCCCAATTCTCAAAAATATCGATCAGTTCTTGCTCGCGACCCTTCGCGCCCACAAACAGCATCCGTTCCTGGGATTCCGACAGCAAATATTCGTAGGGAACCATGCCCGTTTCCCGCGACGGGATCTTATCGAGATCAAGCTCGATGCCGACACCACCGTTAGCGGCCATTTCCGACGTGGAGCAGGTCAGACCCGCTGCGCCCATGTCTTGCGCGGCCACCACCGCGCCGGTTTTGAAGGCTTCGAGGCAGGCTTCGACCAGGCATTTTTCGAGGAACGGATCACCGACCTGGACGGCAGGGCGATCGTCCATCGAGTCATCGGTTAGCTCGGCGCTGGCGAAACTCGCGCCGCCCATGCCGTCGCGCCCGGTGGTGGAGCCGACATAAATCACGGGATTGCCGATACCGGACGCGCCGGATTTGACGATCTCATCGGTTTCCATCAGCCCGATCGCCATCGCATTCACCAGCGGGTTACCGCTATAGGCCGGGTCGAAGTACACCTCACCGCCGACGGTCGGCACACCAAAACAATTCCCGTACGTGGCGATCCCATCAACTACGCCTTGAAAAATTCGGCGGTTGCGGGCGTCTTCGAGATGACCGAAGCGCAGTGAATTGAGCGCGGCGATCGGGCGGGCGCCCATCGTGAAGATGTCGCGCAAAATGCCGCCAACACCGGTGGCTGCGCCCTGGAACGGCTCGATCGCCGACGGATGATTGTGCGATTCGATCTTAAACGCGAGGCGGATACCGTCGCCGAAGTCCACGACGCCCGCATTTTCGCCGGGGCCGACCAGAACGCGATCGCCTGTCGTCGGAAACTGGCTCAACAAAGGCCGCGAGTTTTTATAGCAGCAGTGTTCTGACCACATCACGCCGAACATCCCCAGCTCGGCTTTGTTGGGATGTCGCCCAAGGCGATCGACGATTTCGTTATATTCGTCGGGTTTGATGCCTTCAGATGCAATTTCTTCAGGCGAAAACGGGGAGTCGGGCACGGTTGACATAGATTTAGGACACGGCTGAGAACCACAGGGTTCATTGTATCCGGGTGTTGTCGCTCTGGTTTCGCTCTGGTTTTGCTCTCATCCTGATTCTGTGGGGCATAGCGGTCGTCTGAATCGGTGACCCACCCCAAGCCCGTCTTGAGCGCAATCCGCGCTGAAATCAGGAAAAAGCATCATTTTCAATGATTATCATGGAAGTATTTCAGATCCGGTGATCGATACTTCTACGTTGAAAAACTATGGAATTCCAATGGATTGATCGCCCGGTAAGTCAGTTAACAACATCATTCCGAGAAGACGCTTCGCCTCGATTAAAACGCCCAGCTCGATCGCCCTATTCCACCCTGCAATTCGTTCTGAAGCAAGGGTTTACAGCCGGTATCGGATTTGTCTGGATTGTCGTTTTAGGTGCGATTCGCGTCCCCGCCCACGGGCAAATTGTGCCAGATGCGAGCTTACCCGACGCCTCGACGATCGTTCCCGGTTCGGGCAATGCCTCAACCCTATCGATCACTGGGGGGACACAACGCGGCTCGAACCTGTTTCATAGCTTTATCGAGTTCAACATCGCGCCCGACACCAGCGCCAACTTTGAGACTGTGCCTGACGTGGCCAACGTGTTTGCTCGCGTCACGGGTTCTAACAGCAGCACGATCGCCGGAACGCTACGCAGCAGCGCCAACCTATTTTTGCTCAATCCCAACGGAATTCGCTGGGGAGACACCGCGCAGGTGGATGTGTCAGGCTCTTTAACCTTAAGTACCGCCAACTCGGTATTATTTGAAGATGGCAGCCGCTGGCTATCGACCACGCCGCCCGATCGTCAATTGCTTACTGTCTCCGCCCCGATCGGCCTCGGACTCAGCGAATTCGGAACGCTAGGCATTTCGGGAGACATGGCCGTCCTGATCGGGGAAACCCTACGCTTGGCCGGGGCAAATCTGACGCTATCTGAGGCGCAGTTATCCGCTCCGGGCGGGACGATCGCCCTGGTGGCACGATCGGGAGATGTTGGCCTAATCGCGGAGGCGGGTAACTTCCAGGGAGCGCTAACGGGCGAGATTAATTTACAAAACGCGATCGTGAGTACAGCGGGTGATGGGGGTGGCGTGCTGGTGGTGTCGGGCGATCAGATCGCGCTGACCGCCGGATCGGCACTGATTGCCGATACTTTGGGCGAACAAGATGGCGCAGGGCTGCGCGTGGTGGCGAACGATCTCAGCCTTTCGGGTGGATCATGGCTGTCGAGCATGACCTTCGGGCGCGGTCGCGCGGGCGACATCCAGCTCCAGATCGGCGATCGGCTGACCGCCTCGGGGCTGGGGTACGAAATGCTGCAACAGGTGTATGTGGGGGGTGCATTGACCGGCCAGCTCCCCCCAGATCTTCGCTTTGGGGGGATTTTTTCAGGTACGGCAGATCAGGGTGATGCGGGTTCCGTTTCGATCGCCGCAGGGCAAATCGATTTCTCCGATGGGTCGTTCCTGCTCTCATCTACCTTTGGGGACGGCGCGGGCGGCCCGATCGCGATCGTGGCGCGAGATGCGATCAATCTATCTGGATCGAGTATCTCAACGATCGGTGCGTTTGGCTCCTCGGGCGCAATTGGCGACCTAGATATCACCACCCCAACGCTCAACCTTATAGACGGTAGCTTTCTCGCCTCCACGACCTTTACACCGCAGCAGGGCGGTAACGTGACGCTCCATGCTGCGGATATTTTGTTAAGCGGAACACCGGTGGGCGCATTTGTACCCGGTGGTGTTTTGCTAAATACGATCGGCTCCACCGGTGCGAGTGGTGCGGCAATGATTTACACCGATCGCCTGCGGATTGAACGGGATGCGGAAATTGTCTCCCAGAGCGGTGCGGTGCTGACGGATGTGGCTTTAGACGTGGGAGGAGCCGGGGGACTGGTGCGAATTGAGGCAACAGAGTCGATCGAGATCCTGGCCGAAGGAACAGAGCTAAATCCGTTTAGCAGCGCCATCACCAGCGATACATTTAGCGATGCTCCGGCGGGAAGTATTGAGATTGTCACCGCGCGTTTAAGTCTCGCGAACGGCGCGGAAATTTCCGCGTCCACCAAAGGGGGTGGTCAGGGCGGTGCAGTGACGATCGCCGCGAGTGATCTCGTGGAACTGAGCGGCCATGCTTCCGCATCAGGGCGTTCCAGAATCACAGCAAACTCCGGTGGTGTTAATTTCTCGACCGCCACGGGGTCAGGAGGCAACATCAACATCTCTACGCCCGATTTGCGGATTCAACAGGGAGCAACGATTCAGGTCAATGGCGAGGGTTTGGGCAATGCGGGCAGCGTCATCCTGAATAGCGATCGTCTGACCCTTGATGGAGCGACGATCGTCGCCTCTAGCCAGATTGGAGCTGGTGGAAACATTATCCTCAACCATCGCGACTTACGCCTGCGCGACCAAGCCACGATCGCCACCGATTCTCTATCCACCAATGGTGGCAACATCACCATTGCCACCGATACCCTGACCGCGCTGGAAAACAGCGACATTACTGCAAATGCCCTGTTTGGTTTTGGGGGACGGGTGGCGATCGCTGCTGAGGGCATTTTTGGCACAGAATTTCGTCTGTTTCTGACGCCGGAGAGCGACATTACCGCCACATCTGCTCTGGGTTCGCAGTTTCGCGGCGTTGTGCAGTTGACGACGCCTGAGGTCGATACGGTGAGCGCGGGACTCTTGAGTCTCTCCGCCGATTTTGCCTTGCCGCCCTCGATCGTCGATCGGTGTGCGGCGGTGCAACGGGGAAATCGGTTTGTGTTTGCGTCGCAAGATGCGCCTCCGACCGCTCCCGATCAGCCCTTTGGGGTCACGTTTCCACTGGTGGAGCCGATCGCCTCGAATGCTTCCGTCACGCGCTCAGGTGGTCAGCCTCTGGTGTCGTCGGTGGAGACCGTGGAGGCGATCGAGGCGACGGCCTGGAATTTGGGATCGAATGGGGTCGAACTCGTGGTGCAGGGATCGTCGGTTCCTGCTCTGCCGAAGCCGTGCGAGGTGGCTCAGACTCGGGGATGAGTTCGATGCTCGATCGTCGCTTTAGATTGATGTAGTGCGTTTCGGACTCAGCCTTGCGGAACCCACACCGAAACCGACCCGCCATTACAGCGGAATTCCGCCCAGCCGCGATCGTCGGTGGTAATTGTCTCCTTAATGTGTTCGGTGATGTCGGTGTAGGTCGTTTTGGGCGATCCCGTCTCCATTGACTTCCAGCCGTCGCCGCTATTGCTGAGTACGACGGCGATCCCGCCGGGACATTCTTCCGTGCCGAGGCGCGTCCAGCCGATCGTATTGGGATGGTCGAAATAGTCGTACTGATCGCCGTAGGCATAGGTTTTGCGGACGAAGAGAAACTTATCGAGCAGCCACTGATAGCTGTCCATCCAGATTTCGTACTCGTTCCCATCCTTGCCGTAGTCCTTGTAGTGAGCGCCGTAATAGTCAGGATAGAAAATACAGGGGTAGCCCGCTTCACGCAGCAAAATCAGCGCGTAGGCTAGGGGCTTAAACCACGACTCGACCACAGACTCCAAGGACTGGAGCGGTTGAGTGTCTTGATTTCCCACAAAGGTGACGGCGAGGGTTGATTGGCCTTGGGTGAGGGTTCCCTCAAAAATTTGGCTGAGGTCGTAATTTTCACTTTGTTGGCTGGCAAGGTGAAAATTCCGTTGGAGCGGCACATCAAAAAGACTGACTTTCCCCTGAGTTAACGTCACAAAATTGTGGAGTGCCTCGATTTCGTAAGACCAATATTCGCCCACGGCAAACAGGTCGGCTTTGGCGTGATAGCGCATGTGTTCGAGCCATTCCGCAAAGAAGTTCCCTGACACGTGTTTGACCGCATCGAATCGAAACCCGTCGATTTTCGTTGTGTCGTAATACCACTCACCCCAGTATTTCAATTCTCCCTGCACTTCGGGATGTTGAATATCAATATCGCAGCCCATGAGGTAGTCGTAGTTGCCGTGCTCTAAATCGACGTTGTCATTGAAGGATTTGTCTTGAAACAGGTAAATGGTATCCGGCTGATCGTCATAAGAGTTGTAATCTATGGCGCTGAAATGCCACCAGTGCCATTCCAGCGTCGAATATTTACCCTTGCGGCCAGGAAATGTGAAATTCGTCCAGGCTTGGATGGTTTGTCGATCGCCGAGGGATTGATAGCGATCGTTCATGCTCATCGGCGTGGCTTCGACATCTTCCGCCTGATCAGCGCCCATTTTGTGATTAAACACGACATCGGCGTAGATATTGATGCCGAATTCATGGGCGATCTCGATCGCGCGGATGTACTCATCTTTCGTGCCGTACTTCGTACGTACCGATCCTTTTTGGTCGAATTCGCCTAAGTCAAAAAGGTCGTAAACACCGTACCCCATGTCCAAACCGCCGCTGTTTCCTTTGTAAGCCGGAGGTAGCCAGAGAGCAGAAATCCCGACAGCGGCGAGTTCCTCTGCTTTCTCCTCGACTTGCTTCCACAGGCTACCGTCGCTCGGTGTATACCAGTGGAAATACTGCATCATCACGTGATTGTTATCGGACATGATATGTCTCCCCGTAGAGGAGGTGAACGAACAAAAATCAGAGATACAAGCTGGATATCAGGGCGATCAATTTTTTTTGATCAGGGTTGATTTTTTTAAACGGCTGTAATGTTCTTCGAGAGTGCCGTCTAACTTAGTTGTGAAATCCTTGTTGAGAATACACAATTTAGTGCCGAATCTAGTAAAACAGCGAGAGTCTTAAACCCTTGCCAAGAGCGAAACTGGAACGTTTAATTGACGATACTCTAGCGGGAGAAGCAAGGCTGTAGCCTATATTTTCAATCGCCTAAATGCTGCGCGATCGTCAATCATACTACTGAAACTGCCTGCTAAAATCTATGGACTTTCGGTACAAAGAGTCTTCTAGCAAAAGTTCTCACTCTGAAGATAGGAAGCCTTCTGAGATGGCAAATAGTCACTTGACTGACTCAACTCAACCTATTTTAATCCACCAATACCACCCGCGACAAACTAGACCTTGTATCACTGCTGTCTCAGTACAAAGACAAAATTTATTGACCCTAAGTTGGGTTAAGGCCATCTTTGATTTTTGCTCTTATACTAATGAAATCCTTACATAGCAGTGTTTTGAGCCACTTTAATCTCAGGTCTTGCCTGTCAATTAGGCTAAATGATCACTTATTATTGCATACTAAATATGGAGATTTTGGAATTATAAATTATTTCTGTTGATTGCCCAATAGTAGAGTCCATTAATAAAATATCGGCTATAGTGAGAATATCAAAGTTTAATTTGATGTCGAGTTTTTTATTCATAACTTTGTAAGTTATGCAAGGAGATAGTCATGGGTTTAAAAGATCGAGCCAAGGCAACAGCCAAAGATATTGAAGGGAAAACACAGGAAAGTCTTGGCAATCTTTCTGGTGATCCAAAGGATCAGGCAGAAGGAAAGCGTAAGCAGGCGCAAGCCGAGATTCAGCATACTGTTGAAGACGCAAAGGATGAAGTTAAAAAAGCGGTTGATTAATTAGTCAAACTTTATGGCGATCAATCCATACGTTATGAGATTGGTCGCCATTCATACAAGTTTGAAATTAATGCTTTAATCGAATAGGAATCAAACAGATGTTTAGTCTCATTTGGGCTGTTGTTGGTGTACTTATTATACTCTGGCTACTCGGATTTTCTCTTAGTATTGGTGGTGGATTAATTCACATACTGTTAGTTCTGGCACTCATTGGTATTGTCTATAACTTATTTATTAAATAACAGCTCTGAGAAGGTATTTTTGATGATTTTTCTCTGTCCAAAAAATAAAGATAGACAATCTCCTTTCACTCTATATTCACGCTAAAAATATTAATTATCGAATCTAGAGAATGCGTAATAATCCAAAATCCAGCTATTCAATCCAAGGTGCGAATTTTGGAATGAGCTTTTTTGTTGGTCAGCGGATAGCTTACGAATTTATGGTCGGACAGCAAGGGGACGAGTGACATGCGATCGCCTAGACGTCAACGACGATCGCCACAATGACGGCTGGATCGTGAACGCAAGGCGGTTTTGGATTTTGGCTGGCTGGCATCCACCGAGTGGTGATCGACTTGACGATGACACTTATGATGGCTAGTAGCCCCACACCGTTCCGATCCCCGTGACCGATCGCGCCACCCCCGACCCAACCCCCCAACCCGACTGGCCACGCTGGCAAAAAGCCCTCAGCATCGAAGCCGAAACCGGCTTCGGCAACCTGATGGGTCGATCGTCACGCTTTAACGCCTTCCTCGCGAGCTGCTTCGCCGAACCCGCCGCAGGACTCACTGACCACGATCGCGATCGCTGGCACACCCTCGCCGATCGCTTCCACAACTACGACAGCCTCACCACCGCCAAACGCCAACAGCTCGTCGCCGACGCCCGCCGAACGATACTTCAATCCCAGCGCCAAGTTGACGGCTATTGGGCAAAACAGCGAGAGCTAGAACGCAAAAAACAGCAGGCCAGCCAAACCGGCGAAAATGGCGGCATTTATAGCGATGAAGGGGAAAAACCAGGCAAAGCTGTCCGCGCCAAATCCGTCGCCCCCAACGACACCAAAACCTACCCACTCAACGACGAACTTACGTATATCAAAGGCGTCGGGCCTCATAATCGCGATCGGCTCGCCCGCCTCGGCCTCCACGTCGTCCGCGACCTGCTCTACTACTTTCCCCGCGACCACATCGACTACGCTCGCCAGGTCAAAATCAAAGATCTCCACGTCGGCGACACCGTGACGATTATTGGCCGGGTTGACCGATTCGGCTTTTTTGATAGTAGTAAAAACCGCAGCCTAACCGTTATGCAAATGACGATTAGTGACGAAACTGGCAAGTTAAAACTAAGCCGGTTTTATGCCGGACATCGCTATTCTACAAAATGGCAATACGCCCAACGATCGAAGTATCCCAAAGGCGCGATCGTAGCGGCTTCGGGTATTGTTAAAGGGAATAAATATGGCCTAACGCTGGATTCGCCAGAGCTGGAATTGCTCGACGATGCCTACGGCGAAATCGAGTCGATGCACATCGGGCGGCTGTTGCCGGTGTATCCGCTGACCGAGGGCGTGGGGGCAGATTTGGTGCGGCGGACGATCGCGGCGGTGTTGCCCACAGCGGCAAGCTTGCGCGATCCGCTACCGGTGGAATTGCGTCACGAGTGCGACCTGATCGAGTTACCGACCGCGATCGCCCAAATCCACTTCCCTGACGATCGCGAAGCCCTCAGCCGCGCCCGCAAACGGCTGGTGTTCGATGAGTTTTTCTATTTACAGTTAGGCTTGCTGAAGCGGCGTCAGGAGCTGCGTCGGGGTCAGGCAGAACAAGCGGGGCAGGTGATGGCGCGATCGGCGGTACTCACCACGCGCGGCGAGCTGATTGAGCGGTTTTATGCGCTGTTGCCCTTCAGCATGACGAAGGCACAACAGCGCGTGATTGATGAAATCCTGGCCGATTTAACCAAACCGTCGCCGATGAATCGTCTGGTGCAGGGTGATGTGGGAGCGGGTAAAACGGTGGTGGCGGTGGTGGCAATTTTAGCGGCGATCCAGTCTGGCTATCAGGCGGCGTTGATGGCGCCGACGGAAGTTCTGGCGGAACAACACTACCGCAAGCTCGCGGATTGGCTGACTCAGCTTAATTTACCGGTGGAGTTGCTGACGGGGTCGGTGGGGACGGCGAAACGCCGATCGCTCCACCGCCAGCTCGAAACCGGCGAATTGCCCGTCCTGGTGGGAACCCACGCGCTGATCCAAGATAAAGTCAAATTTCACCGTCTCGGTTTAAGCGTGATCGATGAGCAACACCGCTTTGGTGTGCAGCAGCGGGCAAAGCTGCAAAATAAGGGCGAAAACGGCGTCTGTCATGTGCTGTCGATGACGGCGACGCCGATTCCGCGCACCCTGGCGTTAACGCTGCACGGCGATCTAGATGTGAGCCAGATCGATGAGTTACCACCGGGTCGTAAGCCGATCCAAACCACGGTGTTAACGGCGAAGGAACGGCAGCAAGCCTACGAGCTGATTCGTCGGGAGGTGGCGCAGGGACGCCAGACCTATGTGGTATTACCACTGGTGGAGGAGTCGGAAAAGCTGGACTTACGATCGGCGATCGAAGAACACGATCGGCTCCAGCAGGTGTTCCCAGACTTTCAGCTTGGGTTACTTCATGGGCGCATGAGTTCGGCGGAAAAGGACGCGGCGATCGAGGCGTTTCGGACGAATGCGACGCAGATTTTGGTGTCAACGACGGTGATCGAGGTGGGGGTAGACGTGCCGAATGCGTCGGTGATGCTGATCGAACATGCCGAACGCTTTGGTCTGTCGCAGCTCCACCAGTTACGCGGACGGGTTGGGCGGGGCGCGGACAAGTCATTTTGTTTGCTGATGACGAAGCCGAAGGCGTCGGATGATGCCCAGCAACGGCTGAAGGTGATGGAGGAGTCGCAGGATGGGTTTTATTTGGCGGAAATGGACATGCAGTTACGGGGGCCGGGTGAGGTGTTGGGGACGCGGCAGTCGGGTTTACCGGATTTTGCGCTGGCGAGTTTGGTGGACGATCGCGAGGCGTTGATTTTGGCGCGAACGATGGCGGAACGGACGATCGAGGCCGATCCAGAGTTGGCGCGATCGCCGCTCTTGGCTCAGGAAGTTGAAACGCGATTTTTGACGCTGATGGGCGGATCGATCTTGACCTAGCTAATTGGCTCAAATCGAACTGATATTGATCGCCGGACTCCCTAATAGGCGCTGAATTTTTATATGTAACTCCTTCAACGGTGCGGGTTTACTGATGTAGTCCGTGGCTCCGGCCTCAAGGCATCGATCGCGATCGCCCTGCATCGCCAACCCCGTCAACGCAATGATCGGCATTTGCGCACAATCCTCCTGCCTGCGAATCGTCCGCATCGCCTCCAGCCCGTCCATCACCGGCATTTGGATATCCATGAGGACGAGATTGGGGCGATGGATCTGCACCTGCTTGATCGCCATGTTGCCGTTACTCGCAGGGAACACACGATACCCTTGCGCTTGGAGATAGATCGTCATGGTTTCCTGTTCGATGTCATTATCTTCGACCACCAAAATCCGAGGTGCCAGGTTACGCTGAGCGCTAGCTGCTTTCGATTGAACCACCTGAAGTTTCGCCGTCGTCATGGGTAGCGAAGCAGGCGTCGCATAGGGCAACTCGATCGCAAAACAACTGCCAAGCCCGATCTCACTTGTAATCGTTAAGTGACCACCGTGTAAGTCCAGCACGCTTTTAACCAAAGCCAATCCGAAACTAATCCCAACCTGTTCTGGATCGAGAGAATTATACCCTTGGTTCAAGGCTTGATTTAATCGTTTGATGGTTTCGGCTGGCAGACCCTCGCCGGTATTCGTAACTGAAATATGCAGCCATTCAGCAACATTAGAAGGTGGTCTCTCTCCTGTTACTTTACAAACTTTGATCGCAATTTTTCCGCCTTCAGGCGTATACTTCACCGCATTATTGAGCAGGTTAATTAATGTCTGCTGAATCAGGCGCTCATCGATAATGATTTGAGGTAAATCTTGGTCAAGCTGAGTCGAGAGTCGGATTTTTTTGTGGTAGGTCTGTGGTCGAATAAAGGCCAAACTATAGTCACAGATCGACATAATTTCGCTTGGAGCAAGCTCTAGCCCAGTGTGACCTGAACTTATTTTGGATAATTCCACCACATCATTGAGCAACTCTAGCAGGTGTAATGCACTGTTATTGATGTTGGCGATCGCCTGAGATTGCTGTGCTTTCAACTTCCCTAAAAGCTCCTCTTGCAGCACTTCGTTCATACCTAAAATAATATGCAGCGGTGTGCGCAGCTCGTAGCTCATCTTGGCTAAAAACTCATCTTTTAGGCGATCGGCTCGCAACAGTTCTGCATTCTGAGTCTGGAGCGTTTTGTTCTGTTGTCGTAAAAATAGGTGGTTATGGATGCGTGCTTTGACCACAGCGGGGTTGAGCGGCTTGGTGATGTAGTCCACCGCACCGAAGGCAAAGCCGTCGGCTTCATTGCTGGCCTCGTTTAAACCCGTCACAAAAATCACGGGAATATGTTTTGTGGTTGAGTTTGCTTTGAGCTGTTTGCAAACCTCATAGCCATCCATGTTGGGCATTACAACATCCAGCACAATTAAGTCTGGGACGGGTTGCCTCCTCGCCATTTGCAATGCTTTTGTCCCTGTGGTCGCGGCCACGATCGCGTAATCCGCCTTGAGGATTTGTAGCAACACCTGTAAGTTGTCGGAACTGTCATCGACAATCAGGATTTTAGGTTTGGAAACAGGGGGGGTAAGAGGGTTTTGCATCTTGACCGAGATGAGTGCGCTCCATGAAACTCTGAATTGGCCGATCGCTGGCTGGCTTGACTAAGACGACTAAAATCTCTAAATCTCTTGATCAAACATAACCGTAATCTTTTCCAGCACGATTCTGGCTCCATCCGTGTCAAATTCAGCTAAATAGTCATCCAAACTCTCGATCGTCGCATGTAGTGGAGTACCAGAGACCTGGAGTTTCAAGGCATTGATGCAAGCCATGGCTTCGGCGAGATCGCAATCGAGCAGCTCATCGATTTTAGCGATTTCGGCGGCAAGTTGAGCCGTTTCGATCGCTAGAGAAACCGATGCAAGTGCAGTGTTATCAGAATCAGCGCCATCAGGAGAAGACTCGCGGTTTGGGGGGTCGGTAAAGGCTTCCAGTACGATCGTGATGTCGGCTTGGAGATTGTCCAGTAAACGCTTCAGGGCTTGACCGGCGAGGATTAGGGTTTCCGGATCATCATCATGGTTTTGAATGCGGCACTCTAGGCGATCGGCCGCTTGATGCACCCCGTTAGCTCCAATATTACCGGCAGATCCTTTGAGCGTATGCACGAGGTACAACGCCTGATCCTGATTGTTGGCCTCGATCGCCTGCTGGATCGAGCGATCGGAAGCGGAGTGTACGGCCTGAAACCGCTTCAGGAGTTTGAGATAAGCATCCCAATTTCCATTCATCCGGCTGAGACCCGTGTTGATATCCAGTTGTGATAGCAAGAGTACGCTGTAATCGGGTATCTCAGATTTAGATCCAGATCCAGAGGCGGGGGAAGATCCAGAAGCCGACGGCAAATAGGATTGATCGGCGGGATTGCCCGTCGATCGCGGTGCAATCCAGCGAATGAGTGTGGCAAATAGCTCATCCGGCACAACCGGTTTCGCCACATGACCATTCATGCCCGCCGTTAAGCTTTTTTCTCGATCGTCCGTCATGGCATGGGCGGTCATCGCCACGATCGGAGTCGTCGCAAACCGCTCCGCTTCGACGTGGCCATGTTTCGCCAAGCGTCGAATCCGACGTGTGGCCTCTAGCCCGTCAATTTTCGGCATCCGAATGTCCATCAGCACCAGATCGTAGTGCTGCTCCTGCATCTTCGCGATCGCGCGTTCGCCATCTTCAGCAATATCGGTGATAATCCCGACGCTACTGAGCAGCTCGATCGCAATCTGCTGATTGACGGCATTATCTTCGACCACCAAAACCCTCGCGCCAGAAATCGCGAGTAATGCCGTTTGGAGCGAGGAAGAATCGGCGAGCGCCATCTGCTCCGGAATATCATCCCCTCGAAAGGCTTCCAAGATAGCGTCAAAGAGCTGGGATCGGCTGATGGGTTTATACAGGATGGCTTCGATGCCCACCTCCAAAGCTCGCTGGCGGACGTTTCCTCGGTTAGAGGTCGTCACCATCAGGATGTGCGGAATATTCGCTAACTGAAATTGAGTTTTGATCTGTTGGATGGTTTCGATGCCATCAAGTCCTGGCATATTCAAATCAACAATGATCAGATCAAATAAATCTGACACTTTAATTTGCGATAGACAGGTGATCGCCGCTTCGCCAGAGTCAACAGTCGTCACCTGAAAGGAAAACGATCGCAGGAGATTTTCCAGAGCTTCCCGAGATAGCGGATTGTCCTCGACGATCAGCGCCTTGAGACCGCGTAAATCGGGAATGGGGGATGGGCAATAGTTGGAGATATCCGGGACGTAATGTTGCTCAATGATGAAGCTGAAAGTACTGCCCTGCCCGACCTGGCTTTCCACCTCGATCGTGCCGCCCATTAAATTCACCAGACGCTTACAGATCGCCAAACCCAAGCCCGTACCGCTATGTTGACGGCTGGTGGACACATCGCCTTGGGTGAACGCCTCGAACAGTGTTTCCATTTGCTGAGCCGTCAGCCCGATGCCCGTATCGCAGACCGCGAATCGTAGCTGTACGTGATCGTCCGTCCGATCGATCACATCGATGCTAATTTGTACCCCACCCGTTTCCGTAAACTTGAGGGCATTACTGGCTAAATTCATCAGAATCTGACCGAGGCGTAACGGGTCGCCTAGGAGACGAGTCGGCACTTCATCACTGATATGAAACACCAGCTCAAGCTGTTTATCGGTTGCCTTAAAGGACAGGATATTGTTGATATTTTTGAGAATATCGTCGATCGAAAATTCGACGGATTCCAGTTCGAGCTTTCCGGCTTCGATTTTGGAAAAATCAAGAATATCGTTAATGATTTGGAGCAGCGACTGAGCGGAGCTTTGGATTTTGGTGAGATAGTCGCGTTGCTGATCGTCCAGGTTGGTTTGTAAGGCCAAATGCGAGAGTCCTAAGACCCCATTCATCGGCGTCCGAATTTCATGGCTCATCAACGCGAGAAATTCGCTTTTCGCGCGGTTGGCGTACTCTGCGGCTTCTTTTTCCGCCTCTAAGGACGTGTTGAGATTCTGTTGCGATCGATACAGCTCGGCTTGTTGGATGGCCAGCGTCGCCTGTACCGAAAGCTGCTGAAGGAAATGAATATCCGTCTCAGCCCAGTAGCGCGGGCGACCGCATTGATGAACAATGAGCAAACCCCACAGGGGCTGATCGGTGGTGCTGGGCAGCAGAATGGGATCGACCAGACTTGCCCGCACCTGCAAGCGTTCGAGCAGTTTGCGGTGACATTCCGTTAAATTTGCATTGTAGATATCCGAGATCACGCAGGTTTTACCCTGGAGATAATCCGTGCCGCCATTGGTTTGAAAGCAGGTGTCTTCGATCACGGTATTTAATGAAGATGGCCAGGGAGCAATGATTGATTCTGCGACGATCGTGCCGCTCATGTCGGGGGCAAATTGATAGATCACGACCCGATCGGCGGCGAGAAAACGACGCACTTCGTTGACGGTCGCCGTGAGGACATCATCGAGATCGAAAAACTGGCGGATGTTTAAAGCAATCTCGGAAATGAGTAGGTTTTGCTGCTGCGATCGCTCCAGACGACGACTCAAAACGGTGCGATCGCAGACCTGATTTACGCAGGTGCAGAGGGACAGAGCATTCACATCCCCCTTGACCAAATAGTCACCTGCCCCAAGCTTCATCGCCTGCACCGCAGTACGTTCGTCCCCCTGTCCTGTGAGTACGATCGCAGGCAAGCGGCCATCATGATAATGGGTCGCAATGGCGGCTAGAAATTCGAGTCCACTCCCGTCGGGAAGATTAATATCAACCAAAACCAAATCGATACGTTCCGTCGCCCACAGCTCCAACCCCTCCTCCAGAGTATCGGCTTCGATAAAACCATAGCTGCGATCGAAATCGGACTGAAGAAAGCGCTTGTAGGTTAAGCGATCGACCTCAGAATCATCAATAATTAAAACCGAAATTTCATCGTATCTAGATGGCATAGATCAAGGCTCCGGATAGCTCCTATAAGTTGAGATCAGAGACGAAATTTTGCTCAAAGTAAACTGAACTCAATATACTCTTGACTCCGGCATAGCTTGTTCATTTGATCATACTATTTCTGTAATTAAGCGGATGTTGACCAATCGTCAAACGGAACAGAAGCTCCACATCTGAACGATTCGCGTGCCATATTTCCAGGCTTAGTGAGCGCGAGGCGTCGGTCAGTCGGGAGTTTTGCGCGATGGTCAAACCCACCTCCAGTATCGCCCAGCGTGAATGGTCGCCACCGCCGATCGTCAGTTTCTTTGTTCATGATTAGGGCTTATCGCCTTAGCCTTGGCTGGGCAATATGGCGAGATTGAACCAGTATTGAAACAACATCTGAACCGTTGTTTGAATTTTTTCACTGCCCATAGGTTTGAGCAGGTAGCTATTGGCTCCGTAGCGATAGCAGCATTCAATATCGATCGTGTTGCGAGATGTTGTTAGCACAATAATCGGCAATGCTCGTAGGTCATCCTGTTGCTTCACCTCTTGAATGACCTCACGTCCATCGGTTCCAGGTAGGTTTAGATCGAGCAACATTGCGATCGGTTGTGGGGTGTCGAGTCCAGCGTAATCGCCCTGTCGCAGTAGATAATCAATCGCTTCATCACCATCTTCTAATCTGAGAAAACTATAGGACGATGAAATCTCAGCATTAACTTGATCGACGGCACGCAGAAGCGTGTAGAAATCTTCGTCACTATCCTCCACAATCAAAATTAGGGGTTGGGAAGGATGATCCCAGGGAGAAGTGAGCACGTTCGGCATAGAAGTCGGTTACGGGTCGAGCGGTGTTTGATCGCGCACGGGAAGCGTCACCAAAAAGGTCGTACCTTGACCGTAGAGAGACTCAACGCGAATTGTTCCACCGTGGCGCTCAACAATTTTACGGACGATCGTCAATCCTGCACCGGAGCCACCGCCATATTTTCCAGGAGCGTGCAGGCGTTTAAAAATACGGAAGATCGAGTCGAGATGTTTGTCTCGAATACCAATACCATTATCACGCACGTACAGCGTTACATAATCGGCAGGGTGTGAGCCTCCCGCTGGAATTTCGGGACAATATCCCACTTCAACCCATTTTTTGGACTGATTGTTGTATTTGAAGCCGTTGGAAATCAGATTCGTCAAGATTTCATCTATCAGGCTCCGATCGCCCCAGACGATCGGCAAGTTCGGGGTAATGCGGATCTCGCAGCCTTCCCATTCCGGATTCATCCGAAACATCGTAATCGTCTCGCTAAGCATCGCGTTGAGATCGATCGGCTCCATTTGCAAATCCTGGCGACCCAGACGCGAAAATTTCAGCAGTGATTCAATCAACAACTCCATGCGTTCGGTCAGGCGCACCAGGGTATTGAGCTTGTCGGTTCCATCTCCGGCCAGGATTTCGCCGTAGTCTTCGAGCAAAAAGGTGGCGTAGTTGTGAATGCCGCGTAGGGGTTCTTTGAGGTCGTGGGAGGCGATGTAGGCGAAGGCGTCTAGCTCAGTGTTGCTGCGCTGGAGGTCTTGATTAATGTGGGTGAGGGCGTCGGCTTGACGCAGGACGATATCAACGATCGCCTGTCGCAGTTCGATCGCGCCATTGACTTCGCACGGCAACCAAGGAATCGAGGTTCCCCGTACGGTTTCTTGCCATGCCTCAAAGGACGTGCGTGGCCGCAGGGTTTTTGTGCCATCCGGCTCGATGCGTTCGTCTTTATTGGGTTTACCCGCCCAGGTCACGGTTTGCAGCACCTCGGGGCGAAACCACAGCACGTAACGATTTTGAATCGTCGAGATTGCCATCGCCAACAGACCGCTCGCCACCTGGGGATCGACGATCGCCTCGGGATAGACGCTCGGTAGCGCCTGGGCCGCGAAGACATCGCGCTCCAATTGAGTCGGCAACCAATCCAAAATCGCGATAACGGTGTCTTCGTCCGGGGTTTGACCGATGACGACTCGATCGTCACCGTCACAAATGATCGCTCCTGCGGCTCCGGTCAGCGTCAACAGCAAATCGGTATCGGCGACCAGTGCCGCCACAAAGTCAGTCGCTCCGGCCAGCCGATCGATCAACTGATGCTGAATATCTTTGAGGCGAAGTTGATAGTCGAGATTGTCATTGGCCTCTTTGTTGGTGATTTCCGTAGACATTAACTGCCCGAGAAATTCGCACACCGTCCTCAGTTCGTAGGGGACAAATTTCGGGCTGTGATGATGACAGGCAATTAGCCCCCAGAGCTGGCCGTCTTGCAGTAGGGAGATGCTCATTGAGGCCGTCACGCCCATGTTTTGCATGTATTCGATGTGCAGCGGCGACACCGATCGCAGCACCGATAGGCTCATATCGAGCGGCGATCGGGGGGCGGGTTCCGCTGCGTCCGTCGCCTCAGTGTGGGGAGCGCTCACCAGCTCGCTCGCCTGATAACCGAAGTCGGGGATGAGGCGCAACCAATTTTGCGTGTAGAGATATTTCGCCTGTCGGGGAATATCCGTTGCGGGATAGCTCAGTCCGAGAAAGGGTTCCAATTCTGGCGTTTTGGCTTCAGCGATGACGAAACCGTCGCCTTTGTCGTTAAACCGGTAAACCATGACGCGATCGAAATCCGTCAAGCGTTTGACCTCTGCCACGATTAGATTACATAGCTCGTCCAGATTGCGCGTTGCTTGCAGGGCGATCAGGGTGTCTTTGATCTGGCGATGAAATTGGAAAAAGCTGTGTTGCTTCGTCGCGACGAAGGGTTCGAGTTCTAAGACGACTTCACCGCTGGGCGCACGATGGACGATGCCGTTGAAGGGTTGGCGATCGCCCTGTCCGCCGGTAAAGGTGAGTGGCAGGGGGTTGATATGCTCGAAGCTGCGATCGAGACAGCCCTGAATCGCGGTGATACTGTCAGTGTCGATGAATTCGGCGAGGGGACGATCGAGCAAATCGTGCGGGGCGATCGCCACAATCTCGTTTGCATTACGGCTGACCTGGCGGATGTGTAGATCGGGTTCGTCTAGTGCAAGCAGCAAGCCATAGGGCTGAATTAAGCCGGGACGATGAATCGGTTCGCGATCGCAATTATTCAGATCAAATACCTCAGATGAGTCTAGAAACTCATCCAAGGCTTGAGCATGAGTGTCTAAACGTTCTGTCATTTGAAATATTTTTTGTACATTTCACCAATCGTAGCGAATTGATTCAAAAAAAGGCTCGTTTGGTTAGGCCGAATCTGACGATCGCAAACCAAGCAGTAAGGATTTAAACGTTGTGTGTTCATCGGAGTTGCCGATTACGAGTAGCCGATCGTTCGCCTCGAAGATATAGTCACCGGTCGGGTAACGAAAGAGCTTTTTGCCGCGCTCAAAGGCCATCACCGTTGCACCCGTGCGACGACGGACATTCGCCTGCGCCAAACTATGACCCAACAGCGGCGAATTCGCGGCGATCATGTACCAATGCCGTTCAAAACCCTCCACAGCGGCTTCCATGTTCGCATCATCGCCCCAATATTGCGATCGCTCCGGCTGGATATCCCGATAGCGTCCCCGGCGATAGCGGTTAACGACCTGCTGCACCGCGTAGGTTGAATCGCCAAATTTGAGCAGCATATGAGCGCCCATTTCCAGCGACGCTTCAAATTCAGGCTGCACGACTTCCTGAGCGCCGAGCTGATAGAGAATGTCAATCTCGTCCTTGGCGTGGGCGCGGACGGTGACATCGAGGTCGGGCGCAAGACTCAGGGCGCGTTTGAGCGTCAGGCGGGTTGCGAAAGGATCGGGCAAGGCGATCGCCAGTCCCTTGGCGCTGTCGAGATCGGCTTTTTCAAGGACGAGCCGACTGGAGGCGTCACCAAAAATGTAGGGGATGCGCCGATCGCGTAGGGTTTGCAGCCGCGCTTCGTCGTTATCGATCACCAGGATTTGATACCCCTGGAAATACAGCATTCGCACCAGGGTTTGTCCCACCCGACCGAACCCGGCGACCACCACGCGATCGATGGGTGGTTTCTCGAAATCCACGATCTCGGGTTCGGGACTGATGGACAAGAACGAATTGAAGAAGGGGGATTTTTCCAGCCAGCGCAGTAAGTCCGGGGTGGCTTTGAGTAAAAACGGCGTGATCAGCAGCGTTGCGGCGGTTGTGCCGACGGTTAATCCATAGAGTTCCTCCGAAAACAGTCCTTGCGCTTGGGCGACTCCGGCCAGCACAAAGGAAAATTCTCCGATCTGATTAATGCCCAGCCCCACCGTGATCGCCGTGCGGAGGGAATAGCCAAATCCTTTGACCACGCCCCCGACGATCACCGCCTTGCCCAGCATCGCCACCGCCACCAGTCCCGCCAAGCTCCAGATATTCGCCAGCAAAAAACTGGGGTCGATCAGCACGCCGATCGAGGCAAAAAACAGTGTGGCAAAGACATCGCGCATTGGCAAAATGCGATCGAGCGCGTGGTCGGCATATTCCACATTCGAGACCGTCAGCCCCGCGACAAATGCCCCCATCGCAATCCCGAGACCCAGCGCCGAGGTCAGCAGCGCAATCCCCAGGCACAGGACAAGAATACCCAGCAAGAACAGCTCCTGCGATCCGCTACGAGCCAGCGATCGCACCAACGGCGGGATCAGCCACCGACCGGCCATCAGCGCCACACCCAAAAAGGCGATCGCCTTGAGGCAGGCCGTCACCACCGCCATCGCGATCGTATCAGCGGGCTGCGTCAGCGCAGGCAACACCGCCAGCATTACCCCCAAGCCCAAATCCTGCACGACCAGCATCGCCAGCATCACCTGACCGTGAGGCGTCCGCACTTCGTTCCGCTCAATCAAGCTCTTGAGTACCACCGCCGTAGACGAGAGCGACAGCACCGCTCCCAGAAAAATGGCGGGCGGGAACGAATCCACCCAACCCGTCGCGTAGGCCAATTCGGCTCCGAGGGCGATCGTCAGGAGGATCTGTAACGCTCCCCCACCAAAGGCGATCTTTCTAACCCGCAACAGATCTTTAAACGAAAATTCTACCCCAAGGGAAAACAGCAGCAACGCCACCCCGATTTCAGACATCACCTGGATATCGCCCGTCGTCGCGACCAAGCGCAACCCCGCCGGACCGATCGCCACCCCTCCGAGAAGATAGCCCAAAAGCGTCGGCTGTCGGAGCCGGTTGGCGATATAACCGCCTACGGTCGCCGCACCCAGCACAGTGACCATATCGACAATCAGTGTTAGCTCGCTTGCCATAATGTTTCACCAGTGGGGGCTAAATCTTTAAGCCAAAAATCAGCCGAAAGTTTTGTAGGGTGGGCATTGCCCACCATCACGGATACGGATGCGCAGGCTGATCGTGGTGGGAAGTGCCCTACTGGCGCGACTCATCTCGGTGCGTTGCAGCTTTTTTTCGACTTGGGCTACCTAGACGTTAAAGCGGAACAGCATCACATCCCCTTCCTTGACAATGTACTCTTTGCCTTCACTCCGCACCAAGCCTTTTTCCTTAGCCGCATTCATCGATCCATGCTCGACCAAGTCTGCATAGGCCACCGTTTCCGCTCGAATGAAGCCGCGCTCGAAGTCGGTGTGAATCACGCCTGCGGCTTGGGGGGCGGTCATGCCTGCGTGGATTGTCCAGGCGCGGGTTTCCTGTTCGCCGGTGGTCAGGTAGGTGCGCAAGCCGAGCAGTTCGTAGGTGGCTTTAATCAGCGATTTTAAGCCGCCTTCTTCGACGCCGAGGGCTTCGAGGAAATCTTTGCGATCGTCCTCGCTCAGATCCACCAGTTCGGCTTCGACCTGGGCTGAAACGATCACCACTTGGGCATTTTGGGTCGCGGCTAGCTCACGGACGCTGGTCACCCAGGCGTTCCCCTCGGCAAGGTCATCCTCGGAGACGTTGGTGGCGTAGATAATCGGCTTGCGCGTGAGTAAGCCGAGGTTTTTGATCAATAGCTCTTCGTCTTCGGTCAGCTCAACCGATCGCGCCGGTTGTCCCTCATTCAGCACTGCGACCAGCCGTTCCAGCACTTCAACTTCGGCCTGGGCGTCTTTGCTGTTGCGGGCTTGCTTGCGGGCGCGATCGATTCGGCGTTCGATCTGAGCCAGGTCGGACAAACCCAGTTCGAGATCGATGATTTCGATATCGCGGATCGGATCAACGGAGCCGGACACGTGAATAATATCGTCGTCATCGAAGCAGCGCACCACATGGACGATCGCGTCCACCTCACGGATATTCGCCAAAAACTGATTGCCGAGACCTTCGCCCTTGCTCGCTCCCGCCACCAGTCCGGCAATATCAACAAACTCCATCCGGGTCGGCACGACGCTCGCCGACTTGGAAATCTCCGACAAGACCGCGAGGCGATCGTCAGGAACCGCCACGACCCCGACATTCGGCTCGATCGTGCAAAATGGGAAATTCGCCGCCTGCGCTGCAATATTCGCAACGAGGGCGTTGAACAACGTGGACTTGCCAACGTTGGGTAATCCGACGATTCCAGCTCTTAACATCGTGGTGGTGGGAGACGATCCCGATTAACTCGAAACGCTTATTTATGGGTCAGGATAATCGCCGATCGCAACGTAGGCGGTGGCAAGAAAATCCCTAGATACTCTACCCTGATTTGAGAATCCCCATCTCGAATCTCTATCTTAAAGATCACGGCAAACGCAGACTCCTCTAGGTTGCAGCACCACCGGTTAATCTCTTCTCCTATGCCCTCCACCCTCTGGCCCTACGTCACCCCCGGCATTCCCGATCGTCTATTTGAACGATCGCCCGGTATCCCGATCACGCAGCGTGAAATCCGGCTGATGATCCTGTCGCAGCTCCAGCTACGGGCGGATTCGCGGCTGTGGGACATCGGCGCAGGGACAGGGACGATCGTGGTCGAGAGTGCGTTGCTGTGTCCGGCGGGTCGAGTGGTGGCCTTCGAGCGTGATCCGGATGTGGTCGCGCTGATTGAGACCAATTGCAGCCGTTTTGAGCTGGAAAACGTCGAAGTGATTGAGGGCAATGCGCCGGATTGTTTGCAGGAGCGATCGGATCAACCCACACGGATTTGCGTTGAAAGCAGCCGTGCGATCGGCTCCATTCTCGACGCCGCCTGGGAACACCTCGCCGAATCAGGCCGCATCGTTGCGACCGCGAATAATCTCGAAGCGTTGTACACGATTTCCGAAGGATTCGCCCGACTGCAAGTTCGTCATGTGGATGTCGTACAAGCCTCCATCAATCGGCTCGAACGACGCGGCACACACCAAGCGCTTGCCGCGATCGATCCCATCTTTATCATCAGCGGAACCAAGCTGAACTAAGCTGAAACGCTGTTCATTAAACACGTTTTACGATTCACGATTCACGATTCACGATCCACGATCACAATCACAATCCAAGGCTGACCCTAACGGCGACCCGTGGTGATGCGATCAGCTCCGAATTTTCATCCAAATGATTTCACCGATCCGCACCTTTGCTGCCCTTTATGAAGAGTCAGAACCAAAACAATCTTAAAGAATTATTAGCAACGTCTTATTCTTCGATTAACGTAAGTTGAGGGATTGTGATCATGGATGTCAATTTTGCAGACGCCATTGCCGATCTTTCACACCAATGACATGCCGTTATGTGGGTCTTAGACGGTTGATCATGACGTTCTAATGCTCTAATCCCTGTGGCTCACTCCCACCGTTTGCCATCTGTGTTTTTCTTCTTCCCCTATGCCTGTAACTCGTATCATTAGCGGCGTCATTGCGATCGTGCTGGCGATCTCTGTCCTCTCCCTCGGCGGCATTGCCTTTGCGATCGGCATTGGCCTCCTGGCCTACCTCGCCCAGCAAGAATATTTTCAGCTTGTGCAAGCCAAGGGTATTGAACCCGCGATCAAAAGCACCATGGTGGCGACGCAGCTTCTCTTGCTGTGTGCCTTGCTGGCTCCAAAGTTTGTGAGTGTGGCCTTCCCGATCGCCGGTGCTGCGATCTTTTGCTACCTCCTGTTTCAACCGAAACTCGCCTCGATCGCGGACATGTCCACCTCAATTCTGGGGCTGTTTTATGGTGGCCTACTCCCGAGCTACTGGATTCGCCTGCGGGTCGAGCTTGATCTAAATCTACCGATCGAGGTCGCCAGCAGCACTTCGATTTCGGGTCTGGTCGATGCCCAAACCGCGACTCTATTAACCCCCGGCTTATTGACGACACTACTTGCCTTTTGCTGCATTTGGGCGGCGGATATCGGCGCCTATTTTTTTGGCAAAAGCTTTGGTAAAACCCGACTCTCGGCGGTCAGCCCGAAAAAAACAGTCGAAGGGGCTGTGTTTGGAATTCTGAGCAGTACCCTGGTCGGCGCGATCGGCGCGTTTGGTTTGAGCTGGGCGATGTGGCTACCCCTGGGGCTTGTCTTTGGTCTCATTATTGGTGTCGCTAGCCTGGTGGGTGATCTGACAGAATCGCTGATGAAACGCGATGCGGGCGTTAAAGATTCGGGTCAAATGATTCCCGGTCATGGCGGCATCCTCGATCGCACCGACAGCTATATTTTCACGGCTCCCCTGGTCTACTACTTCGTCACCCTGATCTTGCCGCTCTTTACTCCAACCCTATAGTTTGCCCTGTAATTCACCCTTTAACTTGCCCTTTAACTTGCCCTGTAATTCCTACAGAAAAGGCGCTTCAGCCTTTATATAGACGGATCGAAACCGGCGGCAAGGACATCGGCAGCATGGGCAATGCTAGACAGGGTCAAATCGAGCGATCGTAAAAGTTCGACAATCTCGTCCGACTCAAACTGAAGGGTTGGACGACCATCCGTTTGCGTTCGTAGCATCTGGAGAACCTGTTCGGATTGGGTCATAACGGCCATTGCCGAAACATTGGCGGCGGCTCCTTTTAGGGTGTGAATGAGGTGGATGACTTGCCCATACTCACATTGCTGAAAGGCGGTGCGTAAATCCGAGGCGAACGGCTGATAAATTTCATCAAACAGCTTCAGCAGATCTTGATAGAGCTGGATATCGTCATAGACCCGAGCGAGTCCCTCCGCAACATCTAAACCTGGCAGCATGGTCAGGCTTGGGTTTGACAAAATGGTCTGACTCGTCGGAGACGGTGTCGGGGTGGGCGAGGCGATCGGGGTTAGCGTCGCTTGGGGGGAGACAGATCGAGTGAAAGACGGTGATGGAGACGGAGATGGGTCAGAGTCTCTACTTTTCTTGAGCCAATCGACGAGCGTTTTGCACAGGATCTCAGGATCGATCGGCTTGCTGAGATGGTCGTTCATGCCTGCTTCCAGACTGCGTTGCTGATCCGACTTGAAGGCATGAGCCGTCATGGCAATAATCGGAACCGTCTTGAGATACTGCGTTTGTATATTGCCTAGCCGAGAGAGACGGCGAATCTGGCGCGTGGCTTCCAGTCCGTCCATTTCGGGCATTCGGATATCCATCAAGATGAGATCGTAGTGATGATGCAAGACCTGGGCGATCGCCTTGCGACCATTCACCGCCAGCTCGACCTTCATACCAAACTGCTCCAACACCTTTCGCGCAACCAATTGGTTCACGTCATTATCTTCGACGAGTAAGACCGAAGCATCTTTTAGGACGGAGTAGGCGGGCGGATATTTCATGGGGCGGAGGTCTATAGAACTGGGTTCGCCTGACCGCTCCTCTTTGGGGTGTGTCGTAGAGGAATTTACTGCGTGCGTATGTCCAGTGTTTTCACGGTAACCGCATTGTTCGTTTAGGTCGAGACTTTGTTGCAATTGACTTGGTTGGAGTTGATTTTGTTGCAATTGGCTTTGTTGCAATTGATCGTTGGCCGCGTCGTATGCAAACGTCAGCTCAAAGAAAAACGCACTGCCTTTGCCGAGTTCGCTCTGAACCTCGATCGAGCCTCCCATCAGTTCCACGAGTTTTTGACAAATGGTGAGTCCTAAACCTGTGCCGCCCTGAAGGCGACTGGCCGACGGGTCTACTTGGGTAAATGGCTCAAACAGGGTCTTGATTTGGGCTGGAGTGAGGCCAATGCCGGTATCACGCACCGTGAATCGTAGCCGGGTGATGGTGTCGTTACGATCGCGTTCCTCAATGCAGATCGTGACGCTGCCGCGATCGGTGAACTTAATGGCATTACTGACCAAGTTGATCGCCACTTGTCCCAGACGCAGCGGATCGCCGACCAAGGAACGGGGAACCGTTTCGCCAATCTCAAACTGGAGATCGAGGTGCTTTTCACTTGCTTTGAGGGCAAGCACGGCTTTGAGGCGAGCGAGAACCTCGTCTAGCTCAAATTTGATCGTATCTAGGCTGAGTTTTTCCGCTTCAACTTTAGAAAAATCGAGGATATCGTTAACGATTTGTGAGAGGGATTGAGCGGAATAACTGAGATTGGTCAGGTATTCCTGTTGTTGGTCGTCAAGCTGGGTTTGCTGCATGAGATAAGCCAACCCAATAACACCATTAATCGGTGTGCGGATCTCGTGGCTCATCAACGCCAGGAAGTTACTTTTGGCGCGATCGGCGACTTCAGCCGTTTCTTTTGCATCGCGTAATTGCTGTTCGGCTTGCTTACGCGCCGTGATATCGCGGCACATACAAATGAGAGCGTTCTCCTCAGACAAGGTGAGCGATAAACCCTGAGTAAAGGTTGAGCCATCCTTGCGTCGCCCGATCGCCTCGCCTTGCCAGACCCGATCGCGCATGAGCACCGGCAAAATATCCTGCTCGAACCGAGCAATCTCGTCAGGCTCGTACAGTATTTTCCAGCTTTTGCCGAGTAGTTCATCGGCCTGGTCATAACCAAACAGTTTAATGTGGGCAGGATTAATCAAAGTAAAGCGATCATCCTGGATAATTGCAATGCTCTCAACGGCTGCATTGATCGTTTCGAGCTTTTGCCGGAGCTGCTGTTCAGTGCGTTTCAGATCTGTGATGTCATAGTTGACACCGATCATGCATATCGGCTGACCCTCCGCATCACGCTGAACGATCGCATTAGCCTGCAAAAGGCGTATTTCACCATCAGGCCGCACAATCCGAAATTCGATGTCATAGTCAGCCTGACCCGCAAGTGCCTGTTGGGTAGCCTTGTTGGTTTGTTCAGTATCTCCTGGATGTATGCAGCTTAACCACACTTCGTAGGCGTTACATATCATTGGACTCTTCTCCATTCCATATAGCGCAAACATTTGCTCATCCCAAATAAGGACATTGGTGCTAATATTCCATTCCCAGATTCCAATCTGAGCCGACTGTACTGCTAAGTTTAGCCGCGTTGAAATGTGCTGTAATTCGTATTCTGCTTGTTGGCGATCGGTAATATCTTGGTACAGTCCTAAGACCCCCGTGACATTGCCATCGAGATCATGGAAGGGTATCTTATTCGTCTCTACCCAAATTTGACGACCATCGGCTCGGGCTTGCGTTTCAATAATGCCAAGCTTGGGGCAATTTGAGTCTATTACCTCGCGATCGTCCAAGCGATATTTATCTGCATCTGTCAATCTCCACGGCATTTCATAGTCATTTTTGCCAATAACTTCATCAAGAGAATTTAAGTTTGCATCACGCAAAAATGCTCGATTACAGCCAAAATAGACGGAGTTCCGGTCTTTCCAAAAAATGGATATTGGGAAATCCTCAAGATTCAGTAATGTGTTTAAAAAATGTTCTCGTTCACGTAGCTCTTGTGTTTGTTTAACGAGGGTTTCTTCGAGATCTTGATTGAGTTTTTCGAGTTGCTTATTGGCGCGTTGACGCTCAAGCTCGGCAGCAGCACGAGCTGCAAAAACCCCCAGAATTGAAAGAATATACTGTGTATTCTCCATGGGCTTTTTATTGATCACAAACAGGTTCCCGATCGCCTCTCCCTTTTGATCAAGGAGTGCAATGCCGACATAGCTTTCTGCGGCCATTCTAAAGAGATGCTGATCGCTCGGGAAACGCTGTTGAAGTCCGGATTTACAAATAAAACTCCCATGCTTTAAAACACACTCACAAGGAGAATTTTCGGGACTGTAAGTCATATTAGATTGCAGTTTCCCCTGAGAATAGATCGCGAGAGTTGTCAAGTTCTCGTCTGTTAATTCCACAAGAAAAACATAGTCAACACTCAGCGCCTGCGCGATCGCCTGCACCAAAGCCAGAAAGAATTGTTCTCCCTGCTTATCTTCTGTTTGCTTCGTTAAAACTCGTAAGGTCTCTTCTATTCTGCTTTGCTGTGTAACCTCATGAAAAATACCTTGAATGATTGGGCGATCTCCAAGTTGGATCATTTTACTGCGAATATCAACATACTTAATTTGTTTGTTCTTACATAAAATACGTATATTCTTAGCTGTCTTAATCTTCTCTTGGAGCACTTCCCGAAAACCCGCCGATGTGTTGTCAAAATCTTCTGGGGGATGCAATTCGGATTGGTGTAGCCCGATCAACTCTTGACGCGAATAGCCAAACATGATTTCGGCCTGGTAATTCACGTCGGTAATATAGCCGTCGAGATTGGCGATGAGAATGGCGTCGTGGGCATCTTCAAAAAGGGCGCGGTAGCGAGCGGCATGTTCGCGCCAGGTGGCGATCGTTGCGGATGTCGCGATCGCGTCAGGAACAGCCCGATCCGGCGGATCGATCGCCTCGGTTGCATTAGACTCGCCTCGCTCATCCACCTCATCCACCGATCTATATTCCCTTAGGGCGCTCTCCCCACCAACATCGGACGGTTCATGGAGGGCATCCCCTTGGAGGGCATAGAGCAGGCTCGTCTCCGAAATGATGCCAATGGGTTGATCGCGATCGTCGAGGACAGGAACGATCGTCACGCCCTGCTGTCGCATCTGCTGCCAAATCGCGCGTAAATCCGCCTGCTGGTTAATGTCCGCCCTGTGCCAGGTCAGGGAGGCGGGCGACATCACCTCACGCAATGCAATCGTGTCTGGCGCTTCCGCACGCAGAACCGCCGCCATCAGGTCACGTTCCGTCACGATACCGATCGCCCGATGCTCTTCCACCACCAGTACACAACACGATCGCTCACTTCCCCTAGAGACCGAAAATCCGCGCTCTACATCATCCCCGCCCCATTCCAATGTCGCACTAGAATTGTCCGCCACGACCTGCGCGATCGCGTCACGGACACTCACCTCGGGGGGAAGGATAATGGGATTATCGATGATCGCAATCTCGATCTTAGAAAAGCGTGTTGAAGACATGAAAAACCTCAGACAAAATCTCAGGAAAAATACTAACGTTTTAGCACCAGGTAGACATTAGTTCTTCGTCAGATCATCAATTGAGGCCAGTTTTACAAAACAGACTTTATTTGCAACGATATCAATTTTTAACTCGGGATGTTGGATCAAACCGCGTAACACCGCTTAACAAATTCCCCACGAACCAACCGGGCTTTGTATCCTAACTAAAGCGTCGCGCGTTCATTCTGGATCGTCAGCGCTTGATTACAACCTCGCGGTCTCGATCGTCCAAAATCAAACAGAAATCAAACAGGAATCAAACAGCAACCGACTCTCGGGTACTGCACCCCTAATCATCTCCCTTAACTATTTTCTCTTTAATTATCTTCGACTTAACCCATGGCCTATTACTGGTATAAAGCCTTTCATCTGATCGGTATCGTTGTTTGGTTTGCCGGACTGTTTTATTTGGTACGGCTATTTATCTATCACGTCGAAGCTGACCTCGAACCGGAACCGGCGCAAAGTATTCTCAAAAATCAGTACCTGATTATGGAGAAGCGGCTGTATAACATCATCACGACGCCGGGGATGCTGGTGACGATCGCAATGGCGATCGGTTTGCTCACAACGGAGCCGGATGTGCTCAAATCCTGGTGGATTCACGTGAAGTTGGGGTTTGTGGCGCTGCTGATCGCCTATCACATTTACTGCGGTCGTTTGATCAAGCAGCTTGAGGCGGGAACCTGTAAATGGAATAGCAAGCAGTTACGGGCGATGAATGAGCTGCCGACGCTGTTGCTGGTGGCGATCGTGATGTTGGCGGTGTTTAAGACGAGTTTGCCGACGGATGCGACGGTGTGGGTGATGGTCGGTTTGGTGGTGCTGATGGCGGTGACGATTCAGCTTTACGCGCGGAAGCGTCGCCTGGATAAGGAGCGTCAGTTGACCGAGGCGAATTCGTCGAATTAAGCCTGTTGATTTGCGATTAAAATAACAAAAAACTGGGTTTTGCTTTTTAAAGAAGCCCAGTTTTTAACACAAGCATCAGTATCCGTGGTGGTGGGCAATGCCCACCCTACAAAACTTATTTTCCCGCCATTTCCTGCTTTTTCTCTTTCTTAAGATCCCGCGTCCCCGCCGCCGCCAACTCCGCATCCATCAAGGTTTTACCGGTCGCTGCTAGATAAACATCGTCTAAACTCGGACGCGCCTGGGCAATGCTAAACGTCGGTAAACCCCGATCGCGTAACGCCTCCTGAATCGACAACAGCGCATTATCCTGACCCGAAACCACCAGATTCAGCGAATTGCCCTGGGCAGCATTAACGACAATATCAGACACAAACGCCAAATTCGCCAGCACGGTTTGCGCCGTGTTTGCCTCATCGTCCGAGGTGAACTCGCGAATCCGGAGCGTGACCCGATCGCCGCCGATCGTATTTTTTAGCTCATTCGGCGTGCCGCTCGCGATGATCATGCCGCGATCGATAATCGCCACGCGATCGGCCAGGGCGTCGATCTCTTCGAGATAGTGACTCGTCAGCACGATCGTCGTGCCATCGTCGCGCAGTTGCCGCAGAAAATTCCACACCGCCAAGCGACTATCGATATCCAGCCCCACCGTCGGTTCATCCAACACCAACACATCCGGCTGATGCAGCAACCCCGACGCCAAATCGAGACGGCGACGCATCCCGCCGGAATACGCGCCCGTCTTGCGATCGATGAACTCTTCTAAGCCCAGCAGCTCGATCGCCCGCGCGATGCGATCGGGGATCGCCTTGCGCGGCAAATGATATAGCGCCGCCTGAAGTTCGAGCATTTCGCGCCCGGTCAGAATTTTATCGAGGGCGACCTCTTGGGCGACGTAGCCGAGGCGATTGCGAACGGCGCGGGGATTGGCGATCGCGTCGATGCCCGAGACGGTAATCGTGCCGCTGTCGGGATTCGCCAGAGTGCAAAGACAGCGAATCGTTGTGGTTTTTCCGGCTCCGTTGGGACCGAGCAAGCCGAATATTTCGCCGGACTCGATCGTCAGCGACACATCTTTGACGGCCTCGATCGTGCCGTAGCTTTTTTTGAGGTGTTCGATCGAAACTGCGGGAGCCATAGAAATCTAAAGAAGAAATCGAAAGTGCGATTCAAGGCGATCTTGATCTTAAAAATGATCAGACCAGGACGATCGCAGCAAACGCGATCGCGTCCAACCATACTAAAAGAATTATCACCGCCAGTGGTACGACTTAGCGTCGCACCTCACCGCAAGATGAAAAACGAAGGGTTTACATAAGCCTTAGGGTGATGGCGTTGCCGCTGTTTTGGTGGCGCGATCGGCGAGCGTTTCCCAGGGGATCATCGGGCTTTGGGCGAGGCGAATCGCGACTGCTTCGGCTCCGTAGCGATTTAGGTGGCTCGGATCGGAGAAATATTCGTTTTGCTCCGGCCAAAGCTGCCCAAAATCACGGAAGGCAAAGTCCAGCGTTTGCGATGCTTGCAGCATGTAGGCGCTAAAGGTGTTTTCGTGGCTGCGGCGAGTTTCGTCGAGGTAGGTCTTGGTCAGGGGCAAGTTAATGAAAACCAGCTTGATCTCGCGCGATCGCAACACATCGGCAATATTCGTCAGCGAGATCGACTGAATGCCGCGTAGCTGAAAGGCGTCATAATCCGAGTCGTAACTTCCCGGCACACGGGTAAAGCGCTCGTAATACTCCGACGGTGCGAACCGATCGGCAAACGCAAAAAAGCCGTTGCGGTACAGCGCCGCATTGCCCAATTCCTGGCTGCTCGTTGCAGAGGCATCAGCGAGGGTCTTGCTGTTTTTCTCGGGCTGGAGACGGGCGATGGCAAAATCGCGTAGGTTTTCCCGGAGCCGATCGCGCTGGGCATAGGTCGCGGAATGGTCGGAAAATCCGCGCGTCAGTTGATCGTTGAAGTTGCGATAGCGCTGGCTAAAGCTATCAAAAAAGGACGGCGCGAGATCGGACGGTAGCGCCGGGGCGGTGCTTTCAATCGGGCGAAATCCGTCGCGGATGCTGGCATACCCAGGCGACTGGGCGATCGCCTGATAGGTACGATCCTCGCGACCGCTGTTAAAGGCGCGTGCGCCATCTGCCCAGATCACCAGTTTGGGTAACTGATCGGCGGCGAGCACCTGGGTGAGCAGCACCTCGACCACCTGCGCCGTTGCGCCATTAATACCCAGGTTAAACGCCCGCAATTCTGGATGGCCGGTTTCGACTAGCGCCGTTTCCAGTGCGGAGGGATCGATACCGCGCAGCGCTCGCGAGCTGCCGACGATCAATACGTCGGGGACGCCAAAATCTTCGATGTACTGGGCATAGAGGGCGATTTGGCGATCCATCTGATCGCTGTTGAGCGTCGGAAAGTTTGCCTTGACATCAGTGGCGAGCTGGTTGCTACGCGGATCGATCGCGGGTTCGCCCGCTGTCGGCTCCGCGATCGGGGGAGCTGTAAATTCGCGATCGTCAAACCCGTTGGCATCTTGATCGATCGGAGCGGCCATCCCCTCCGATGGAACGATCTCGGGATCACGCTGGAGGTCACTCGTATTGCTGCCCGTGTCGTTCCCTTGAACCGTTGCCGATCCCCGGATGAGCGCATCACGGGTGGTTTGACGTTCGAGTAATTCACTCGTGACCCAATCGGTTTGGACGGTCAGCATCACCCCGATCGCCCCCCAAATCAAGGCGGTATTGAAACTGGCGCGGGGACGGCGAACCGGTTCAAAAGAGGGTGTACTGGGGCGATCGGTCATCAAGCCAGACGAACAGAGCAGACGGCGAATTCCATGAAGGGGGGAAGCTTGGGTGCGTCCGGACTGAGCGGTGACGAAGGGTGTGGAGAATTTTGGCGTTGTGGTGTGTGTCGCGCGGGTCTCAGGGTTGATCGCGTCATGGGTCGCAGGGTTGGCGTCGGGATCAGCGTCGGGGTCGGGTGTATCGCGGAGGGTCGTTTCGGCCTGCGGAAGGACTGAGGATCGAAATTCCAAGCTGTGATGCCATTCTGGCTGGCGTTGACCGCTGCGACGTCCGTAGAGCCGCACTCCGATAAGATCCGTGGTTTCGATTTGCTCGATGAGCCGCGCGACGATGGCACAGGTTTGATCGCGATCGGGCGATATTGGTGCTTCAACGGCGATATGCAGCAAATCGTGCTGCCGACGAATTTCCACGTGCTGCCCACCCGTGGCCAGTTTTTCGTGCAAATCGGGATTGAGGAGACGATCGAGCAAAAAGGCGATCGCGTCCAGATTTCCCGCCCGTGCCATATCGATCGAGGCGACCTCTAGGCTTGGATATTGCTTCGCGGGTAAATCGAGCCAGGTGACCCACTGCGGGGCGCTCGGGACGGGGAAAGTTGCCTCATAGGGGCGATCGAGGCCGTAGACCGTCGTGCCGAGAATGCCGCGCGGCGAGAGATCGGACAGCACCGGTTCGATTCGAGCCAGAACGTCGTCACGACTGGGGAAATGGAGAGTGTTCGTTGCCGGTTCGCCCTCAGGGCTGCACACGATATGCAGGGTCGAATCGCGCAGCATGGCCGACACTTGCAGGTGGATCGGCGTGAGACGTTGTTCGAGGCGATGGGCGATCGCGGCAATATCACCCCACTGCGCCCAGCGGCGAATGATTTGCTCCGGCGGCGTCAGATCGATCCGCAGCACCCATTCGGGTTCAGTTTCGCCGCTCACCTGGCCGACCAGCACCGCATCGCGGAACCCTTTGAGGTTGAGATCCCGCAACCGCATCGCGATCGGTCGCACTAACCTCGCTGGATCGGGCGTGTAGTGCGATTCACACAGAATCCACAGCCGTTTGTCCGTGGCATCGCCGCCACGCAGTTCATCGCCGCGATCGAGATTGCGAATCGAAATTTTGAGATTCTCGACACTCTGACCGATCCCCTCAAGCGTTTGTTCGATGACCTGCACTAAATCGTCTTGGGTGTGAAGCGGGGGGCTTGATGCCTTTGCCGGTTGGATCTGGTGGGGCTGGATTTCGAGGCGCACCGTCCATTCGGGTGAAGCGCCGAGTTCGGGTTCCTGCTCGACCGTCGATCGGGGATCGGCGTTGCGGCCATAGAGCACCACGCGCGACACTAGCGATATGGCGATCGGCAAGTCATGGTTTTGATAAATTGCTTGTGAAAATGCGGATGTCATCTGAGCCGCACTGGGGCATGGCCTTCCCTCGCACCAGACATGAATCGTCTGCTCACGCTGGCGCACGATCGCCCGGACATTGCCATCAGCGATCGCGCGATCCGCCCAATACTGGAGGTTCGACTCGCTAGCGAGGCCGGATTCGCGATTCACCACGAGACGCTCTACATTCACTACCACCAATACCGTCCTTTTCGCCTAGAGGTTTCAAAGTTGCGTCAATTCTAAGCTGCATTCCGACTCCCTGTCAGGTTTCCCTGTACGTTTTTGTAATGAATGCGCCGAAAGAAGCAACGAATCATAATTTTGGCATCGTCGATCAGACCGCTATATTAGTCTCGTATTGTTTGCTGTTTCGCCCATGGCGTCGCCATCAAAACATGCCTTAGCCACGCGATGTATTCAATCCACCCTTCAGGATTTTTAAGGATCGATGTCTTCCACTCCAGCCAATTTACTACTCAGTCTTTCGACGGGATCGGTGCTTGTGGGTTTGTGGTGCGGGCGAGCGATCGCGCGAACCGTCGAAACTCTGGGCGAGGCCAGCGAAACTATTTTCCGTGGCGATCGGCTTCCGGTACTCGATTTACCCGACCAAACTCCGGCTCAGCCCCAGACGAATCCGGACATTGCCCCCTCGAATCTCCCCTCGAATCCCCCCTCGGAGTCCTAAGATCATCCCCCGTCATCAGTGCTGCCGTCCTCCTGCCGAGGCAAGCCAAAGCAGCCCTATCTTAACCGGGCGATCGCGTGATGTCTGACTGACGATCCTTGGACTCATGCTTTTAATAGGCTGTTCTTTCGTCTGACTCTGCTTCGCACAATCCTGTCGTTGCTACTGCTGTCCCTTCAATCCGAAGGTCAAATGGTAAAACAGGCTACAGAGTTTGGCATCAGTTCAATCCGAGTATGAACAAGCTTGGGCTCACCCATTCTTTGAAAATGGCTCGACAGCATGAAGGCTTGATTGCTGACATCTCCCGAGAGAGAAACCGCAGTATGCCCGTGTCGAGACCATACAAGCGTATGGAGAGAGGTCTGTTGATCACACCAATTCCATCGATGAGCAGTGCTGTTCGTCCTCAATCTTTCGACCGGGATGTCGCCACCTCCTTGCTACTCCTCTCACTCCCCTACTAAGACGCATAATGAGTTCACGATTAAAGACCACCGAACGCCCCATCATTTCGTCCGAATCGCCGTCTAGCTTGCGCTTGCGTCATCGTATCAAGCTGATTGAAGACCTGTGGGAATCGGTCTTGCAGCAGGAGTGCGGTCAAAATCTTGTCGATCTGCTCAAGCAGCTTAATGCCACGACGGGTGCGCCGGGCGGTCAGATTGTTGATTTGCGTCATTCACCCGCGATCGCCATGATCGAAAATCTCGAACTGAACGATGCAATTCGAGCGGCTCGTGGTTTCGCGCTGTACTTTCAGCTCATCAACATCGTTGAGCAGCACTACGAACAGCAAGATCAACGTAGCGCGAGTGCGAACGCTCGACTCAAGTTCACCGAGGATTCAATCTCACAAATTGAAACCGATGCCGACGGCAAAAATGTCGTTGATAACGAACCCAATGCCGACGCCCGCCCGGTGCAAGCCACCTTCGGATCGCTATTTCCCACCCTCAAAACCCTCAACGTTCCCCCTCGCCTGATCCAAAATCTGCTCGATCACCTCGACATTCGCCTCGTGTTCACGGCTCACCCGACGGAAATCGTCCGCCGGACAATTCGTGCCAAACAGCGCAGCATTGCCAAAATTCTGCGTCAGCTCGATCGCGTGGAAGACAGCATGACCAACCTCAGTGCTGCCGTTTCGTTAGAGGCGGACATGTTGACCGAGCAACTGACAGAAGAAATTCGTCTGTGGTGGCGTACCGATGAGCTGCACCAGTTCAAGCCGACGGTGATTGATGAGGTTGAGTACGCGCTGCACTACTTCAAGGAGGTGTTGTTTGATGCGTTACCGAAGCTCTATCAGCGCTTTGAACGTAACCTCAAGGCGGTCTTTCCGGAGTTAGAGCCACCAAGCTACAACTTTTGCAGTTTTGGCTCCTGGGTCGGGTCCGATCGCGATGGCAACCCGTCCGTCACGCCTCAAGTCACCTGGCGAACCTCCTGCTATCAGCGCGATCTCGTCCTCGAAAAGTACATCTCGGCGGTTGATAATCTGACCGAATCCCTCAGTCTGTCGCTGCACTGGAGCGAAGTGCTGCCCGAGCTGCTGGAGTCAGTGGAACAGGATCGCCTCGACATGAGCGATGTTTACGACGAGCTAGCCATTCGCTATCGTCAAGAGCCGTATCGCCTCAAGCTGGCCTACGTTAAAAAGCGGCTGGAAAATACCCGCGATCGCAACCAGGCGCTGTTTAACGCAGACGACTGGAAACAAAGAGTGCCCGATCGTCAGTCGGTGCCGATTTACCAGTCCGGCGTTGATTTCCTGCGAGAGCTACAACTGATTCAGCGCAACCTCGAAGAAACCGGCCTGAGCTGTAGCGAGCTGGAAACGCTGATTTGCCAGGTGGAGATTTTCGGCTTTAACCTGGCGCATCTCGACATTCGCCAGGAGTCCTCGCGTCACTCCGATACGATTTCCGAAATTGCCGACTACCTGCAAATTCTGCCCAAGTCCTATAACGACATGGACGAGGCCGAGCGGGTCGCCTGGTTGACCAGCGAGCTACAAACGCGCCGACCGCTGACCCCGACGGAAATGCCGTTCTCGGAGACCACGCGCGAGACGATCGAGACGTTCCGCATTGTGCGCCTGCTCCAGCAGGAATTCGGCGTGGAGCTGTGCCAGACCTACATCATCAGCATGAGCCAGGAGGCCAGCGACCTGCTCGAAGTGCTGCTGCTGGCGAAGGAGGCTGGACTTTACGATCCCGCCACGGGAACCGGAACGCTGCGGGTTGTACCGCTGTTCGAGACGGTGGAAGACTTGAAGCGTGCGCCGCGCGTGATGAAAGATTTGTTTGGGCTGCCGCTCTATCGATCGATGCTCGACGGCGGACACATCCACGAGCTAACCGATGTGGCGCTGCAAGAGGTCATGCTGGGCTATTCCGATAGCAACAAAGATTCGGGCTTTCTGAGCAGCAACTGGGAAATCCACAAAGCCCAAAAAGCCCTGCAAGAAGTTGCTAACCCCTTTGGCGTGAAGCTGCGGATTTTTCATGGTCGCGGTGGTTCTGTCGGTCGTGGCGGTGGCCCGGCCTACGAGGCGATTTTGGCGCAACCGGGCGAGACGATCGACGGTCGCATCAAGATTACCGAGCAGGGCGAAGTGCTGGCCTCGAAGTACAGCCTGCCCGATTTGGCGATGTATCACCTGGAAACCGTGACCTCAGCGGTGATTCAATCCAGTCTACTGGGGACGCGCTTCGACGATATCGCCCCCTGGAACGAGCTGATGGAAGAGCTTTCGATGAAGTCGCGATCGCACTACCGCGCTCTGATTTACGATCAGCCCGATTTCGTTGACTTTTTCATGCAAATCACGCCGATCGCTGAGATCAGCCAACTGCAAATCTCGTCGCGTCCGGCACGCCGCAAAAAAGGCACCAAGGACATCGGTAGCCTGCGGGCGATCCCCTGGGTCTTTAGCTGGACGCAAACCCGCTTTTTGCTCCCGGCCTGGTACGGCGTCGGTACGGCGATTCAGGAATTCATGGATGAAAAGCCGGAAGAACACCTACGCCTGCTGCGCTATTTCTACCTCAAATGGCCGTTCTTTAAAATGGTGATTTCTAAGGTGGAAATGACCCTTGCGAAGGTGGATTTGCAAATCGCCGAGCATTATCTCCGCGAGCTTGCCAACCCCGAGGATATTGATCGCTTCATGGTGCTGTTCAACCAAATCTCGGATGAGTATCACCGCACCTGTCAGCTCGTTTCGACGATTTCCGGTCACACGCGCCTGCTCGACGGTGACCTGGCTTTGCAGCGATCGGTCGAACTGCGCAACGCGACGATCGTCCCCCTCGGTTTGCTCCAAGTCGCCCTGCTCAAGCGTCTACGCAACCACGGCACAAACACCACACCGGGCGTGATTCAGTCGCGCTACAGCAAAAGCGAGCTGCTACGCGGCGCACTGCTGACGCTCAACGGCATCGCCGCCGGGATGCGTAACACAGGCTGATCCGCGATCCCAGCCTTCCGACAAAACGTTTTAGAATAAGGGACGGTACGGTCACGATGGCGTGACAGCACTGCCCCTTTTGTTCGTTTCCCCGTCGCTAGTTTTTCATAGGTAACTTATGTCTGTTTTGGCTGCAATCGCCGTGCTGGCGTTGTTGATCGCCGTTCACGAACTCGGTCACTTTCTCGCGGCTCGATTGCAGGGGATTCACGTCAACCGGTTTTCCCTTGGCTTCGGCCCCGTCCTGCTGAAATATCAGGGCGAAAAAACAGAATATGCCGTGCGGGCGTTTCCCCTGGGCGGATTTGTCGGTTTTCCGGATGATGATCCCGACAGTACGATCCCGCCCGATGATCCCGACCTGTTGCGTAACCGTCCGGTACTCGATCGCGCGATCGTCATCAGTGCGGGCGTGATCGCCAACCTGATCTTTGCCTACGTCGTGCTGGTAATGCAGGTCGGCGCAACGGGTGTACCGGAAGGGTTTAACTATCAGCCCGGAGTGACCGTTCCGCAGGTGATGACGACGGACAGTCCGGCGGCAAAAGCGGGCATGAAGTCGGGCGATACGATTATTGCGATCGATGGCGAAGCGCTACCGGCGAGCGAAAACGCGATTATTGATCTCAAAATGGCGATCGAGCGCAGCCCGGAACGGGCGATCGTCTTGGACGTGCTACGCGGTAGCGAAACCTTGACGCTCACGGCAACCCCGGAAAAAAGCAGCGAAGGGCTGGGTCGCATTGGCGTACAGCTTTCACCAAATGGCGATCCCGTCTTTCGTCAGCCCAACGGCATCGGCGAAATCTTCACCCTCGGCGCCCAGCGTTTCCAGTCGATTTTTGTCGGCACAGCAGGCGGTTTCTATCGCTTGGTCACGAACTTTAGTGAAACGGCGGGGCAGCTCGCCAGCCCGGTCAAAATTGTGCAGCAGGGCGCGGTGGTTGCCGAAGATAATGCGACCAATTTGCTGGTATTTGCAGCCGTAATTAGCATTAACCTGGCGATCATCAATATCCTGCCGCTCCCGGCGCTTGATGGCGGTCAGTTGGCGTTTTTGATCGTGGAAGGGCTACGCGGAAAGCCGGTTCCGGTGCATATCCAGGACGGTGTGATGCAGTCGGGTTTGCTATTGCTGTTTGGCCTGGGGATTTTTCTGATTGTGCGTGATACCAGTCAGTTGGAGTGGGTGCAGCAGCTCACGCGCTAGCTTTCTTTTCCGCTTGGGAGAGACCGGGTTCTATAACGATGCTTGTGTCCTTGACATGTCATTCTAGAACCTCGGTTTCTTTCCGAACGAGTCTTTATGGTCGCTCCATCGCGCGGTTATTAGCGGCGATCGCCTCTTCGTAACGCCCCAATTTTTGTAGCGTGATGCCCTTTTGAATCCAGGCATCATGATTGTCCGGCAACAGTTCAACCACTCGATCCCAGGCCGTATTGGCTGCTTCCCAGTCTTCGAGTTCCTGCAATGTCAGCGCCTTGAGTGCCATTAGCTCGGTATTTTCGGGTTCTATGACGAGGACTTTATCCCAACAGGCGATCGCATCTTCCCGTTGTCCGAGTTCCTTCCAGGTCAACCCCTGGTAGCGCAAGACTGTAATCGGATCACGATGATGCTCGATCGATCGCTGGAAGAAGCGCTGCGCCGCTTGGAAGTTCTGCTGTTCGTACTGCTCCAATCCCTTCTCAAAGAAATCCTCCGCTGCTTCGAGCGCATCGGTTTCAGCGGTTGAATCCCCGTCGATCGGCGTTTCGGACGATACCGATTCTGTGGGCGATTCTGGCATCGGGATCATGTTTCCCGCTTCCAGATTTTGAATCTGTGCATTAACCGCTTCAGCCTCTTCCGTACGACCGATTTTTTGTAAAGCTACGCCTTTATTCACCAGAGCGTCTTTAAAATTGGGATTGTGGATTAGCGCCTGATCCCATTTTTCGATCGCCATCTCCCAGTTTTCTAAAGCGCCGTGACCGACCCCGAGACGGAACCAGAGATCGGAATTGTCTGGCTCAATCTCGACCGCTTTTTCCCAGCAGGCGATCGCCTCTGTCCAATTCCCCAGACCCAGACCCTGGGCGATTCCCTGGTTCGCCCAGGCTTGGGAATCACGATCATTCATTTCAAGCGCTCGCTTCCAGCTTTGGATTGCGAGAGCATAGCGCTTAAGCTCATACTGCACATCGCCCAGACGACTCCAAAGGGTAGCCGCTTTGGGGGCAATCTGGATCGCCCGTTCGTAAGATTTAACCGCTTCTTTGGTGCGCTTGAGTTCCGCCAGAGCGTCGCCGCGATACATCCAGGCGTCGCGACTGTTGCTATCGATCGCCACAGCACAGTCAAAGGCCAGCAGCGAGCTGGCAAATTTTTGGCGATCGGCTTGGGTTTGGCCGCGCTCGATCCAGGCTTCCAGTTCCTGAGCGGTTGCGCTGATCTCAGGAGGAGCCTCTGCCGCGTCTAGCACTGTGGTCTCCATACGATCCGCTTGAGGCTGATTCGTCGAGGCTCCATCGTCGTCCACGCCGTCTAAAATGGGTCGCGTCGAGATCGGTGTCTGTGTCGCGTCCGTGTCGCTGGCAACACCATCGGCGGCGGTGAATTGCTCAGATTTCGATTTTGAGGCTTTGGGAGCGCGGGCGATCGCATTCGTACCAATATCGAGAGCGCGTTGAGCGATCGTTCCTGACGCAATTTCACCAAAGCGGACAAACTGCTGAGCGATCGGCATTGGCAAAACTTCGCCGGTTTCGAGGCGGACATCGAGGTGCTTGAGCCAGGAAATCCAGCGAGCTTCATCGGCGCGATTGGCTAGCGCCGCAAAGAAACGTTGAATATCTCCCGATCCCCAGCCCGTCGCCACGCCGTCGAGGAGTTGAAAAAAGAACGCTTCGCACTCAGCATCGGACAGTGGAGGGGTGGGGCGTACGAGCAGGTTCGACGGAGGTTTGGGAGTCATGAACAGCCCGCGAATCCGTTCGGTTAACCACTGCATAAATCGGCCTAGCATAGTGTTTCCTGTCGTACGTACTGCCTCGCCTGATGTGCGAGTGAATGGTATGGGGGCAATGGTTGACGATCGTGATAAATCGTCGGATACACCGTTGGACACGTTATCGATCTCAATCTTTCAAAATCGAGACGCACGCAAAATGCTACTTCAGTATGCCCAATCGTGTCATATTCGCTGCGTTTTTTGTGGATCACACCACAGCCTCAAGCGCCCTAGCATAGCAAAAGCCACCCGATGAAGCGGATGGCCGATGAAAATTGACGGGTTTAGAGGGTCAAAGCAGAGGCGTTAGTCCGTGCAATCCGTGTCATCCGTGTGAATGGCTTACAGTTTGGAGCCACACTCCGGGCAAAACGTATTGCTCGATATATTTTCCGCGCTACAGCTCGGACAGTGGATGACGTCATTGCGGGGAGCGCTCGGGCGATCGGGAATGCCAATCATCTGAGCGTTATTTTTACCGGGTGCAATCATCGGGTAGCAGTTCTCGGTTTTGTGAACGTAGATCTCCAGCACAACGGGGCCTTCGTGCGCCAACATTGTGGCGATCGCCTCGCTGATCTCCTCCGGACGGCGAACCTTCATGCCTTTCAGCCCGTAGGCTTGGCAGAGCAGCTCCACATCCGGCATCCCGACCTCCATGTTCGAGGACGAGTAGCGCTCACCATAAAACGCCTCTTGCCATTGGCGAACCATCCCCTGCCAGCCGTTATTGAGGATCACGGTTTTCACATTGATCCCGTACTGAGCCAGGGTTCCCAGCTCCTGTAGGTTCATCTGGAAGCTACCATCGCCGCTGATGCAAATCACTTCCTCATTGGGAAGCGCCACTTTTGCACCCATCGCCGCCGGAAGACCGAAACCCATCGTTCCCAGTCCTGCACTGGAAATCCACTGGCGAGGGCCATTTTTGAGAAACTGCGCCGCCCACATCTGGTGCTGGCCGACATCGGTGGTGTAGTAGGCGTTGGGTGCTTGCTTGGTGAGTTCGGCAATGACCGATTGGGGTGACACGGTGTCTTCATAGATGGGAACCAGGAGGGGATAGTCCTGGCGCCAGCGATCGATCCGATCGCGCCATGCTTGCGTGATTTCGGTTTGAGCGGGAATACGCTCTTCCTTCACTTTACGGAGCAGGTGCATCAAGACCTGACGCACATCGCCGACGATCGGCACATCCGGGGCGCGGTTTTTACCCACCTCCGCCGGGTCGATATCAATGTGAATAACCTTGGCGTGCGATGCGAATTCGTCGAGCTTGCCGGTGACGCGATCGTCAAACCGAGCGCCGATCGCGATCAGCAAATCGCACTCACTCACGGAGAAATTGGCGTAAGCCGTACCGTGCATCCCGAGCATCCCCACCGAAAGGGGATGATTTTCATTGAAGGAGCCTTTACCCATCAGGGTTGTGGTGACGGGTAGGCTGAAATGCTCCGCGAGTTCCTGAAGCTCTTCGTGGGCTCCTGCCGCGATCGCACCACCACCGACATACATCAACGGACGCGCGGCCTCACGAATCAAGCTGATCGCCTGGTCGATTTGGCGCGGGTTGCCCTTAACGGTCGGACGATAGCCCCGCATGGTGAAATCACCGGGCGCGACGGGGACATAATTAAACTCTTCGGTACCGACATCTTTCGGAATATCGATCAAAACCGGACCAGGGCGACCCGTGATCGCCAGATGGAAGGCTTCGGCGACGATGCGCGACATGTCTTCCGGCTGGCGCACGACGTAGGAATGTTTGACGATCGGCAGCGTAATCCCGAAAATGTCAGTTTCCTGAAACGCATCCGTTCCGATCGCCGCACGCGGAACCTGTCCGGTCACGATCACCATCGGGATCGAGTCCATGTGTGCGGTCGCGATCCCCGTGACGAGGTTAGTCGCACCAGGGCCAGATGTGCCGAAACAAACACCGACCTGACCGGTGGCGCGGGCGTAACCGTCAGCGGCATGGGATGCACCTTGCTCGTGTCGAACGAGAATGTGCTGAATGCCGCCTTCTGCTTCAGCGCGATAAAGCTCGTCATAAATGGGCAAAATTGCACCACCGGGATACCCGAAAATATGACGAACGCCATGACGCTTTAAACTATCAATCAATGCGTGAGCCCCGGTGGCCCGACGAGCTTCTACTCTTTGCAACTGCACTGCGAAAACCTCTGTAGAACGACTGGATAATCGCCTTTTCTACATCAACGTGAACAGGTCAAATCAGCGTATCAATGCGATTTGATTAGAGATACAGTCTACAGGGGACGCATGGTAAATACCAAATAAATATCCAGTAAAGACCCGCCGAATGTCGCGATCGTAAATAATCGCAAATTAATGCACTGGTTTTAGCCTCACTGGCTTGAAAATTCGGCCTTAACGGTTGCCCCCATTTTTGTTGTAGAGTCCTGACAAAGTGGTGCGATACCAGAATCTAAACGATGCCACTTTTTTCGATCTCGACTGATTTGATCTCGACTGACCGCATCGACCACGAACCTGCCTCCGTGTCTACTATGCCTCCTTCTTCTCAGCTCGACCCGGACAAGTACAAGCGCCTACGCGCCGAGGCCAGAGCGCCCTACCGAGGTTTGCGGCTGTTTGCCTATTGCGGGCTGGGAGCATCGGCGGCGATCGGTGGGTTTGTCTTTTTCTTTCGGGTCTTGGCGGGTCGCGATCTGGCGCATGATGTGCCGAATCTGGCGTTACAGGTGGGGGCGTTTGCGTTGATGGCGTGGTTGTTCCGCTTTGAGAAACGTCGCGCCGATCGGGCAATCGATCGAGAGTGACTATTTTTCCGCGCAATTGGTGCAATTAGCGCAGGTTAGCGTGATTAATCGTGGTGGGCAGTGCCCACCCTACGGGCTGAGATCTTGGGGTGAGAGCGTTTCGTAGCGTTCAAAGGGTTGATGAATCCAAGGATTGGCCGGGAGATAGTCGGCGTAATAGTCCGGTTCGATCGTGGAGTGCGCCTTGTACCACAGCACCGCCGTCCGAATTTCGGCGATCGCTCCTAGCTCGTCACGCTGATCGGCATAGGTTTCGATCCAGTGCTGCACCTTACGTAGGGATGTCCCCGAATCCACGAGATCATCGACCAGCAGAATATTGCCTGAAAGACAAGCCGTGGTCGTGAGGGTGGCCGCGATCGTCAGGGTTCCCCGATCGCGTCCGTCCGTGCCGCCATAGGAGGTGGCGGAAATGATCGCCAAGGGTCGATCGAACAGCCGCGAGAAAATATCGCCGATCCGCATCCCGCCGCGAGCGATGCAGACGATGGCGTCAAATGACCAGCCTGATCGGGCGATCGTCGCCGCCAGCCGCTCGATCGTCTCGTGATACTCGTCCCACGACACGTACAACTCATTCATGATTACCGATAATTTTCGACACAGTTTGCAAGGTTTTTGGCTGAAAATTGCCCATTAAAGCCAAAAAATTGGATGATCCCCGAAATTCTTACCCCAATCCTTGGATCTACCCTAGGCGAACGGTCTCAGAGTTGATACATTGAATTCATAGAGGATTTTACAGCTCTGCCTTGCCGTCAGAGCGATTGCGAGATCGCAGTGATGCGATCGTCCTAGGAAATTCATTTCTCGCAAGATTGATCAGCTTCCGTGTTTTTTATCCGCTGCATCAATCTCGTGTACTGGAATGATCTTCTCAATCAAGTGACAGAGCGATCGTTCATGGCTCTACACTTATCTGCTCCACAAGACGTATCAAGCTCAAAACCTGTCTACGAATAGTGCGGATCAATGCCCACTAATTCCAAGTCCTGCCTCAGTCTGTTTGGTTGCATTGCATTCTGTTCGGCCTGTTCGGTTCGATCCCCTACCAGCGTTTTCTCTCATCACGCGCTCCGTCACACCGATCGCCTCCGTCGTGTTCCCCAACGCGAATGCTTGAGGTCGATCGTTGCGCTACCTTTCATCGCCACCTTGCCCCCCCGCTGCATGAAACCCAATTCTTCGATGCTAAAAAGCGCCGCCGCCGCCGTTTTTCTCGCCCTGGGCGGTCTCACGACCGCAGCCGTAACCCTGACGGTTCCGCTCCCGAATGATGCCGTTCATGCCGAACTTGAACCAAGTCCCAAAGCCGTTTTAGACGAAGCATGGCAGATTGTTAATCGCGATTTTGTAGATGACACGTTCAATCAAACCGATTGGCTGGCCGTCCGTGAAGAGCTACTTGCGCCACAGTACAGCTCACCAGAACGCGCTTACGTGGCTTTGCGTCGCGCCCTAGCTCGCCTGAATGATCCCTACACCCGCTTCCTTGATCCCACTCAATTTGCGGCACTCAATACGCAAACGACGGGGGAACTATCCGGGATCGGTTTACGGCTGCGTGAGGAGTCCTCGATCGCGGCGCTGTCGGTAGTTGAACCGTTGCTGAATTCACCGGCCATCCGAGCCGGGTTACGCACGGGGGACTTGATTTTGAGTATTGACGGTCAATCCACCCAAGGGATGAGCGTCGATGAGGCGGCGCAGATTATTCGTGGGCCGGTGGGGAGTCCGGTCACGCTGACGATTCGACGGGGATCGCAGGCCGAATTTGAGATTACGCTGGTGCGGGCGAATATCGAAGTGCCTGCCGTTGAGCAAAGCGTCCAAATCGAAGATGGAACCTCGATCGGCTATATCCGCTTAACCGAGTTCAGTTCCCACGCGCACGAGCAGATGTATCGTGCGATTCAGGATCTTGAAGCGAAAAATGTGCGGGCGTTTGTGCTGGATCTGCGGGGTAATCCGGGCGGGCTGCTGGATGTGAGCGTGCAGATTGCGCGGATGTGGATTAATGACGGCACGATCGTCCAAACGGTTGATCGCGATGGCAAGGTCGAAAATCTTGCGGCGACGAATACGGCGTTGAGCGATCGACCTTTAACGGTACTGGTCGATCGCAACTCGGCAAGCGCAAGCGAAGTCTTAGCCGGAGCGTTGGGCGATAACAATCGCGCCACGATTATCGGTACTCAGACCTTTGGCAAAGCGCTGGTACAGGCGGTTAATTCTCTGTCCGATGGTTCGGGGCTAGCGGTGACGGTGGCGCACTACTACACGCCAAATGGCACGGATATCAGCCATCGCGGGATTACACCGGATATCCGCGTGGATCTGACGGCGTCGCAGCAGCTTTTCTTGAGCCGCAACCCGGAGCTATTGGGTACGTCGGAAGATCCGATGTTTATGCAGGCGGTTTCGCTGGTGTTGAACACTTTGCCGATCGCGTCGAGTACGTTTTCGAGCGTGCAATAGTTGTTTCTTGAATGAGTTTCTTGAATGATTTAATTCATTCAACGTCATACATCTAAACAGCCGAGCTATTGAAGAATAAAGCTCGGCTGTTTTTTATGGATCATGATTTGATTCTGATACGAAATCCGCTTGTGCATAATCTTAGATCGTCGCTCTAGCTGGACACCGCACTTCGACTCCGCTCAGTGCTCATAGGCGTTTTTTATTTTCCCCATACAGAAACGGATTTCGTATGACATAGCAGAAGCCAATTAAGTTAGGACACTCTCGTCTAATTTGAAAACCGCACTATTTGCTTCGCAAAGGCTACGCCAACGACTCCGCTCAGTGCTCTCAGCTTTTTTTGATAAGTCCTAAGCAAATCGTTTTTTGCTATAGAACTTACGCAAAATAGGCGAGAAGTCCGACTTCTCACATAGTCCTAAAAGTTAGAAAGACGATGGCTCGTTTAGAAGTCGGATTTCTGCGTAAGTCCTGAATGTGTAAAAAAGTATGCTTGGTTGTACTGACGCACAATTCCTAATCAACACCAAAATCGTAGAAACCGGATGTTGCCGACGGAGTTAATGTGCTTTCCGACACCATGAGCGCATACTCACCCGACGACATAGCTTCTACCGGCGTAACACGATACTGCGTATAACTTCGATTTCGATCTCGATCTTGAACTTCTACTTCTTGCAACTCCTCCAGATACACCGCAACTCGATCGTTCTCGCGAATACCACCAGAGTTATCGCCCGTCAGCGTACTCATCCGCGCCACCGAAACCTGACGCCGACCCCGTCTTTCGCTCAACTTAGCAACGTAGATAAAGTCAGGAGCATACATATCTGATGGGATGAACACCTCAAACGCGGGTGTTTGTGTAATCAAACGAGTGGGTGCTGTATCACCACTGAGCACGGCACGAACCTGAGCCGGGACAATCCCTAAGCCGATAAACAGGTTGTTGCTGACACGAATATCAACCGCCCGCTTGCGCATCTCCGATCGCTGACCGTCCTGAATCAGATACACCGTCGTGATGTCTGTCGTTGCAGTCGTTGCAGCCTGTGCCAGCTCGATCGCCATAGATGACGACGCAAGCGCCTCAGAGGCAACGACTGTTGAAGCTGAAACTGGCGCATGAGCGGCTGCTACCAACAGGAGCGATGCTGCACATCGCGCGGAAAATGTAGATAGTTTCATAGGGCTGTGGAGAATTGACGCAGAAAAACGAGTCACCTGAGTTTGACAAGCTCGATACCGAAGAAAAAGCTGAATCAGGAGCCATAAGCCACACTGCACAAGGATTTGATCACAGTCCAACCGTGGAAGGTTTAATCCTGTTACAAGACAAAGGTTCTGTTTCCTTAATTCTGATCCTGAACTTAATCGATCTAACGGCTTAACTTGCTGCGCATGATAACAGTGAGCAATGTCGGAATATGTCGGATTTATATTTTCGTTTTCTGACCATGACGAAAAATTGTGGGAAGCGAAAAAAATTGAGCATTCTCCTGATAGCTAATGTATTCGCGCTGCTCAAGCTCTATGAATACATCAATTATCCAAACCGTTAATCGCATCCTTCAAACGACGATCGACAAGCCCATCAATAACCTGCAAGTCCGCCTCCTCCATGCCGCTGTGACCCATACCCCTTAAGCAAAGATCGCGATCAGTCTTAACTGCACAGAAAGACATATACGCGACATAGCCTATGAATTTTGGACAACCTATCTCTAAAACAAACGTCCTTATCAAAATAGAAGACCATATCTCAAGAATCTCTAAAAGTAGTCAAGACGTAGAAGAATACAGTGTTCAGAAAACGGATGCCAGTAAAATAGAAGACAATAGAAAAATTATCATTCAGTCACTGCGTAAAAAAGAATTTTCCGAACAACAAATTTGAGAAGTATTAAAGATTCTCGATCGGGAACAGAAATCAAGATTGGAAGTCTAATATCGAATGAGACTGTCACGTGTTCAAACGCCAGCCGTAATGCCCTACTCCGAAGTTCCGTTTAAAACCGAAAAACCCGTCTATTCCTGGGCAAATCACGACCTGAGCCATGATGAGATCCAGATGGCGCAAAACGTCGCGAGTTTGCCGTTTGTGTTTAAGCATGTGTCGCTGATGCCAGATGTGCATTTGGGCAAAGGGGCGCTGGTGGGATCGGTGCTGGCGACGAAGGATGCGATCGTCCCGGCGGCGGTGGGGGTTGATATTGGTTGCGGCATGGGCGCGATTCTGACGCCCTACGTGGCGGAGTCGCTCGACGGCAAATTAAAAACGATTCGCAAGGAAATCGAAGCGGCGATCCCCGTTGGTTTTGAAAGTAACAAGAAAACCGATAAAGCGGCGCAGAATTGGCAGGGCTGGCGCAGTTTTAAGGATTTGCATAAAGGCGTCCAGGATTTGCACAACAAGGCCGCAACGCAAATGGGATCGCTCGGTGGTGGCAATCATTTCATCGAGGTTTGTTTGGATGAAACCGATCGCGTTTGGCTGATGCTGCATTCCGGCTCGCGCAACATTGGCAACAAGCTCGCCCAGTGCCATATCTCGACCGCGAAAAATCTCGCCAGACTGAGCAATACACCCCTCCCCGATCGCGACCTGGCCTACTTCGTCCGTAACACGCCGGAATTCGACGCCTACTGGCACGATTTGCAGTGGGCACAGGACTACGCGCGACACAATCGCATCGTGATGATGGCACGACTCAAAGCGATCGTCGATCGCGCGATCGGTGGCGGCAAACCGTCCAAACCGTTACTAGAGGTCAACTGTCACCATAACTACGCCGAACGCGAAGTGCATTTTGATGAAGAGGTGTACGTCACGCGCAAGGGAGCCGTTCGCGCCCGAGAAAACGACTACGGCATCATCCCCGGCTCAATGGGCGCAAAATCTTTCATCGTCAAAGGCAAGGGCAACCTCGAAAGCTTTTGCAGTTGTTCCCACGGGGCGGGGCGGTTGATGTCGCGGGCGAAGGCGAAGCGATCGTTTTCGCTTGATGATCTCATCGCGCAAACCGAGGGGATCGAATGCCGCAAGGATGCCGGTTTGCTCGATGAAATCCCGGCGGCCTACAAGCCGATCGAGCAGGTCATGGCACAGCAGGCGGATCTGGTGGAAATTGTCGCAACCTTGCGTCAAGTGGTTTGTGTCAAAGGCTGAACCACGGTGGAGCGAATCGTCTGGGGAAATTCATGGCAGAGCGATAGGATAAGACCTAGAACGCTCACTTTTCCCGCCGGTTTCGCCGCGCCCTGCGATCGTGGTCAAAATCATCAGCCGCCAACGCCTCGCCCCTCAGCCCGTTTACGACATCGGCGTCGAGCGCGATCACAATTTTTTACTCGCGAACGGCAGCGTCGCCTCCAACTGCTTCAATAAATCCCACTCGATGGCCTACGGCTACGTCACCTACCAGACGGCGTATCTGAAAGCCAACTACCCCGTCGAGTACATGGCGGCGCTGCTGACGGCAAACAGCGGTATTCAGGACAAAGTCCAGAAATATATCGCCACCTGCCTGAATATGAATATTCAGGTCGAATCGCCGCACATCAACCGATCGCAGATTGATTTCACGCCGGTCGATGGCAACAAGATTCTGTTTGGACTGTCGGCGATTCGGAACTTGGGCGATGGTGCGATCGACTGCCTCTTAAATGCACGCAAAGCGGATGGTGAGTTTCGATCGCTGGCGGATTTTTGCGATCGGGTTGACCTACGCGCCGTGAACCGTCGCGCCTTGGAAGCGCTGATTCAGTGCGGTGCGTTCGATTGCCTCAACCCCAACCGGAATCAGTTGATGCACGATCTCGAATTCGTGATCGACTGGGCGCAAAGTCGCGCCAAGGATCGTGCGTCCGGTCAGGGCAATCTGTTCGATGCGATCGGGAGCGGGGATGTTGCCGGTGCGGACGAGGCAGGCGACACCGCTGATAATGCCCACGAGCTAGCCCCGAGCGCTCCGCCGAGCGCCGATTTCGAGTCGATGGAAAAACTGCGCCTCGAAAAAGAACTCCTGGGCTTCTATGTCTCTGATCACCCGCTGAAATCCATTCAGGCGCGATCGCGGTTGCTTGCTCCCATTAGCCTCAGTGACCTGGCCGAACAGTCCGATAAAACCACCCTGAGCGTGATCGTCATGCTCAGTAGCGTTAAGCCGATCGTTACGAAAAAGGGCGATCGTATGGCGATCGTTGAACTGGAAGATTTGACGGGGCAGGCGGAGGGCGTGATTTTCCCTCGGACGTACGCCGTAATTCAGGAGCATATCCAGGCGGATGCGCGTTTAATTGTCTGGGGCAAAGCCGATCGGCGTGACGATCAAACCCAGCTCATCATCGATGACGTGGAACCGGTCGAGCGTGCCCAGATGGTAATTGTCGAAATCGACCCCGATCGCGCCAATGACATCCAGCAGCAACACCGTCTACGGGAAACGATTTTACGCCAGACGGGTGGCGACTCCGACGGCAAAAACACCCATAAAATTTCCGTGGTTGGCATGATTCGCGCCGGTCATCAATGCCATTTTGTCCGCCTGGGCGTTCAGTTCCGCGTCCCCGATGCTCAACAGGCGATCGCCGCTCTCGAAGCTGCCGGATTCCGCGCCTTTTGCAGCACGCTGACGCCCCACCGTACACCCGTCGCCGCCGCCTACTAACCCGACTTCAACGGGTTAACCTTTTAACCGTTAACTCCAATCTTCCTCATCTTTTTTGTTCGTTTTCGCCTTATAGATTCGCTGACTCGCATGGATGGCTCGTGCTTGCTCAAACAGCTCCTCTTCCGTTAAATTCCACCGCTCCAAGGCGCGATCGAGATTGTCCTGAATGTCGTATGCCCCTGGAAAACCCCGATAGCGAATTCGCAGCCGCGCCAGTTCCGCTAGGTTGAGATCTGTGCGATCGCCCGTCAAAATTTGCTGAACCACCAGGCTATCTTCTCGGGCTTGGGGGTGGCGTTGATTGGGGCGCGAATCGGGCTTGGGAGAGGTGCTAGACATTCAGGGTACAGTTAATTCTAATTTTTGACAGGGTTTGGCGATGGGAAAATCATTAGAACAGTTCAGTGGGTTATTGGCACAACTGCAAGAGGTCGGAGTATCTCTTGGACTCAAGCTTATTATCGTCATTGCCATTTTCTTTGTCGGGCGTTGGGGCGCTCAATTTTTACGTCGTTTCGTTAAACGGGCGCTAGGCAAAACCAGCATTGAGCCGACAATTGTGGCCTTTGCGAGCAACATCAGCTATTACATCGTGATGGCGTTTGTAGTACTGGCTATTTTAGGACAACTCGGAATTGAAACTACATCTCTGATTGCCCTGATTGGTGCGACGGGACTCGCGATCGGGTTAGCACTCCAAGGCTCCCTTTCAAATTTCGCTGCTGGCCTTTTACTCATTATTTTTCGACCCTTCCGTGTGGGGGATTGGATTGAGATCAGCGGTGTTTCCGGCTATGTGGAAGATCTCCAGATGCTGACAACTATTATTCATACCTTGGATAATAAAACCGTGATTATTCCAAATAGTAAGCTAACGGATGAACACATTACCAATTATTCAACACTCGGAGTTTTACGGCTGGATTTAGTGGTAGGGGTTTCTTACTCTGCCGACCTCAAGCAGGTGAAAACCGTGATTCAACGGGTTCTCTCCGAAGATCCGCGCGTTCTGGAACAACCGAAACCCGATGTGGGAGTTTTAGAACTCGGCGATAGTAGTGTGAATTTCGCCGTGCGACCTTGGGTCAAAACGATCGATTACCTTCCCGTCTCCCTCAGTTTATATGAGGCGATTAAACTGGGTTTTGATGAAGCCGGAATCGAAATTCCCTTTCCCCAGCGGGATTTACATGTGTACGGGCTGCCGCAAACCCTCACCCCTCCGTCCCACTCCTAGGCCACCAATGGTCACCGCTTCCCCGATCGACCATGATCAGATTGAAAGATTCCGCCTCGCTCAAAAAAACGGTGTTTGATCCCCTACAGTAAGTAAGCATTTTGCGCGATCGCCCCCGCGTCCGACCGACCGCCGATCGCCGATTTAATTAGGAGCAAGACCCCGCAATGGCAGGCAGCGAACTACGTGCCGATCTGTGGATTACGGAATACATCACCCCTTGGGATCTCTACATCCACGGCGTAACGCAAATGTTGGCGTACGAAAAAACGCCGTATCAGGAAATGCAGATCGTCGAAACGGGCGCTTATGGTAAGGCGCTGGTGCTGGACGGGAAATGGCAGTCCTGCACGGGCGATGAGTTTCTTTACCATGAGCCGCTGGTGCATCCCGCCGCGATCGCCCACGGTGCGCCGGAACGGGTGCTGATCCTCGGCGGTGGCGAAGGCGCGACGCTGCGGGAAGTGCTGCGCTGGAAAAGCGTCAAACGTGCGGTGATGATCGACATCGATGAAGCCGTGGTCAAGGCGTGTCAAACCCACCTGGAAGAAATGCATCAGGGCGCATTTGATGATCCCCGTGCCGAGCTGGTGTTTGGCGATGCGCTGAAGTATCTCGACGATACGGATGAAACCTGGGATGTGGTGATCTCGGATTTGTCCGACCCGATCGAGGAAGGCCCCTCGTTCCAACTGTTCACCAAGGAATATTTCGCCAAAGTTCAGCGCGTCCTCAGTCCGAACGGTGCGTTTGTCGTCCAGGCAGGCCCCGTCGCTCCGGCAGAGTTGCAACTTCACGCCCGCATTGTCAATACCCTGGCGTCGCTGTTCCCCCACGTGATTTCCTATAACTCCTACGTGCCGACCTATGCCGCGCCCTGGGGGTTTGCGCTGGCGTCGGCGCAGTCGTTGGACTGTTTAACCGAGATCGATCGCAGCGATCGCATTCTGGGCGAGCAGATCGACCCGACCAAGGGCGAGCTGAAAATGTTTGACGGGCTGGCCTTGCGCGGTATGGTCAGTTTGCCGAAACATCTACGTCAGGCGATCGCCAACGAAACCGAGGTCTACACCCTAGCCGCACCGCCGAAGTTCTTCGGCAAAGGCATCAGCGGCGAGGCGTAACTCGAAGTCGGATCGGCTGAGACCGGCTGAGATCGGCTGAAATCGACTGAAATCTATCCGAGGCTGCAACCCGGTTTCTTCAGAGAAGCCGGGTTTTTCGATGATAGACCGGCAAAATTTGCGCGATAATGAAACGCTAATCATTTGTTACGTGGGAAGAACACACCATGACCGCCCGGACGCATACCATCGCGATCGAGCGAGCCGCTCAGTCGAAGCTCGCTGCGATCGATCTCAACAATTTGCAGTTCGGGCGAACGTTTACCGATCACATGTTGGTGGCGACCTACGATGAGGGCGCGTGGCAGGATGTGAAGATCCAGCCCTATGGTGCGCTGGCGATGTCGCCGTCAATCTCGGCGTTGCATTACGGTCAGGCGGTGTTTGAGGGCATGAAGGCGTATAAAAATGCGGCGGGTGAGGCGCTGCTGTTTCGTCCCCACGCCAACCATGCGCGGATTAACCAGTCAGCGGCGCGGTTGTGTATGCCGCCGATCCCAGAGGAGGTGTTTATCGATGGTTTGCTAGAGCTGGTGCAGCTGGATGCGGATTGGATTCCGACCCAGACGGGCAGTGCGCTCTATTTACGTCCGATTTATTTTGCGTCGGATGAGTCGGTGGGGCTGCGTCCGTCGGAGCGCTATACCTTTGCGATTATTGCCTGTCCGGTGAGTTCGTATTATGCGGAGCCGGTGAAGCTGACGGTGACGCGGGATTATGTGCGGGCGTTTGCGGGCGGTACAGGGGCGGCGAAGGCGGCGGGGAATTACGCGGCGAGTTTGCTGGCCGATCGCGAGGCGAAGGCGCGGGGATTTGATAATGTGCTGTGGCTGGATGGCAAGGAACACCGCTATATCGAGGAGTGCGGCACGATGAATGTGTTTTTCACGATCGATGATGTGGTGGTGACGCCGAAGTTGAGCGGTTCGATTTTGCCGGGGATTACGCGGGATAGCATCATCAAGCTGTTGCCGACGTTGGGGGTGCAGGTGGAGGAGCGGACGATCGCGATCGATGAGCTTGCGGCGGCGTTTCGTGCGGGTCAGTTGCAGGAGGCGTTCGGTGCGGGGACGGCGGCGACGATCGCGCATATTGCGAGTATTCAGTATGATGATCTGACGATCGCGTTGCCACCGGTGGCCGATCGTCCCTATGCGTCGTTGTTGGCGACGGTGTTGGCGGAGATTAAGACGGGTTGCCGTGCGGATGAGTTTGGCTGGATGGTGCGGGTGTAGTTGTTGCGGGGGTGAGACCTCTGAGGTTTTGGAAACCTCAGAGGTCTGTGGGCGTTACGGGGTGAAGCGTTGGCGAAGGTCATCGGGGGTTGTGCCGCAACCTATAAGGCTGGGGTGCGATCGCGCTGGGTGGTGATGAGGTCTGCTTCAGGGATGCCGCGATCGATCAGGTCTTCGATGAAGTCTTCGACGTTGTTGGTTTCGATGCAGATTTTGCCGTCGATGAGGCGCAGGTGGATCAGGACGCCGTATTTTTGCGGTTTGGGGGGGAGGTCGAGGCCGATCATGAAGTAGTTATCGGTGGCGGGGTCGCTAGTAATAAACGTGTCACATTGCAATGTGTCGCGGCAGTCTAGCGCAATTTTGCAGTGTTCTTGCAGGGTGTCCTGAATGGCTTGGCGTTGAAGTTCGATCGGGGTTAGTCTTTCCATTGTTCGATGGTTTCGGTAGCGGGGTTGAAAATGAGCAGGCGAATCTGTTCATCCTGAATTAGATTTTGAACGATTTGATGTTGAAAGAAGGTTCGATAAATCTGGGTGGGTATAGCAAGGTAGGTCTGAATCGGTGAATCTTTGTGTCTGAGAATGGAACGTTGACATCCTCCCCAGCCTAAAGGCGTGGGGATTCCCAGTCTGACCATTACCTGGCCTCCTGACGGGTAGACAAACAAGCCACTGCCCCAAACTGGGGTCTAACACGGCTTAACGTTTGCCCATTCAGGTCGGCTTGTCCAGCCGCCAAAATATTTATACTCGCATTGACGTCCCGATCGTGTTCTGTCCCACAATTCAGACAGACCACAGACCGAATCGAGAGATCGAGCTTGCCCCAGCGCTCGCCGCAGCATGAACATATTTGAGAAGTAGGTTCCCATCGACTGATAATTCTCACCTCTCGTTCATGAATCAGGCTGGCCTTGGCTTCACACAGGGTTCTGAGCTGCCGCCATCCAGCCCGACTAATCGCCCTGGCTAAACAGCGATTTTTGACCATGCCTGAAACATTCAAATCTTCCAGCATCACGACACTGTTCTCTCTTACAAGTCGAGTCGCCAG
>JAABST010000012.1 GCA_011390275.1 Geitlerinema sp. S16 | reverse complement strand
TGGCGATCGTCGCGTTGGTTCCAGTCGGCAACGACGAGGATGCCGCCCGGTTTGAGGACGCGCAGCAGCTCGCGGGCAAATACGGCTTTGTCCGGCATGTGGGGGCCTGCCTCGATCGACCAAACCACATCAAAACTGGCATCGGGAAACGACAGCGCCATCGCATCATCGACGGCAAACTTAGCCGTAACCCCCTCGGCTGTGAGTTCCGTCGCCCGCGCCACCTGTTGCGGGCTAATCGTAATCCCCGTCACGTCAAAGCCAAAATCCCGCGCCAAAATCCGGCTACTCCCACCAATGCCGCAGCCCACATCCAGCACCGTCGTCCCGCGCGGCAGCATATCAAGCTTGCCCCAGCGCACCATCTCGTGAACAAAATCGGCTTTCGCGGCGAGAAAATCCTTACGCTGCGGCGGCGAGCCATAGTGTCCGAGGTGGATATGTTCGCCCCAGTAGAATTCGAGGATGCCGTCGTCTGTCCATTCGTCGTAGGAGGTGGCGACGGAATCGGCGGATTGATATTTACGCGGAAACAGGACGTAGGCGGCGAGACCGATCGCGGGGACGGCGGCGATCGCACCCAGGGTCAACAGGGGATTCATACGGCTGTTATATTTCTTAATCTAAGTCTTGATTTTAGCAAGCCGTGACGAATGCTTCGGAACAGCCGGAGGAAACCGGCGGTTAAGGTGATCATGACTCCCGCACGATCGCGATCGCTAGCCGACGTTTTCAGACGTTGTTTAAGTCTCTGTCGGTTCATCTGGCACGCGATCTTCCACCTGATAAATCATGACGGGCTTGCCGCGTCCTTTGAGCAGCGCACTCCCCAGCATCTTGGTCGCAAATTTACCCTGGATATAGTTGTAGGCCGTTTCATCAATCAGAATGCGGCAAATTCCCCCCTCGATCGATTTTTCATAGCCTTCAAGCCGTGCCGCAACGTTGACGCTATCGCCAATAATCGTGTAATCCTCACGCTGGGAACTGCCAAGACTACCCACAACCAACGGTCCGGTCGCAATCCCCGCACGCATCGAGATGATGGGCTGTCCCGTTGTTTGCCATTTTTGATTGAGATCGGCGAGACGGCGTCCCATCGCGATCGCACAACTGACTGCATCGGCGGCATCGGTGGCGATTTCGGCTTCGGTTTCGCGCAGGATCGGCACGCCAAATACGGCCATCACCGCATCGCCGATAAATTTATCGATCGTGCCGCCGTGTTCTAACACCACCTCGGCCATCCCTTCCATGTACTCGTTGAGCCATTCCATCAGCGGCTCGGGATCGAGATCCTCGGCGATCGTGCTGAAGTTTTTGATATCGGTAAACAGCACCGTGGCCGTTGCCCGCCGACCCACTAAGCGCCCCTCTTCCATGATCCGTTCACGCTGCCGCCAAATTTCCTCAGCAACCTGGGGTGTCACGTGGCGGCCAAACAGGTGCATCATGATTTTTCGGTCTTGGCGCTCATTGCGGGCGATGTAGCTCGTCATCACGATCGACATCGCTGCCAGCCCCACCCAAACGGGCGCCACCGGAATCCACAGTCCCGACAAAAAGACGAGAAAGCCAACAGAAGCAGCCCCGATCGCCAGTGCTACCGGAGCCGCCAGCGTCCAACGCTTGAGCCGTATACGCCAGAATAAAATTGCCCCGGCGATCGTCCAGGTCGCGATCCAGATCGCTTCAGCCGAATCAGACCAAACGCGGATCGCGGGGCGATCGTCGAGCGCCGAACTAATAAATTGGCTGGCAATCTGAGCCTGGAGTTCGACTCCGAACATTCGCTCGGGCGAGGCGATCAGAGAACCCAGCGGGTTGCTGCTGTAGGGCGTCTCAAAGGTGTCGTTCAAGCTATCGGCAAAGGGGCCGATGAGGATAATGCGATCGCGAATTTGCTCCGGGTCAAACTTGCCATCAAGCAGATCGCTCACCGACAACATCTCGAAACTGCCCGCAGGACCGCGATAGTTAATGATGAGCTGATAGCCTCCAGCATCGGCGCGGACGTAGCCCCCCGCATTGGGTGATAGCTTGAAATATCGGCGCTGACCGAGCTGAAGATACTCGTCCGGATTGACCTGGTTGTTGGGGTTCACATCCGGTTCTGCGAGCAGATACGTCCAGGCCAGATTGGCCGCCAGACTGAACGTGCTGCTGCCCGTGTCGGGATCGATCAGAAAAAAGAGGCCGCGACGGGTAATGCCATCCGCATCGATCGGGATGTCATTCGAGCCGATGCGTCCATTTTCGGCCAGGATCGGATGGGGTTCGACCGGCGTACCGCTCAGGTCGGCAATACGTTTCGTGATGCCGAAGATTTTTTCTTCGTCGGCAAAGAGCGTTTCGAGGCGATCCTTGCCCGGTTCAACGGCAACATTGCGATAAAAGTCAATCCCGATTACGCGAGGTTCTGCGGCCAGTAGCGTTTCGAGGAGATCGGCTAAGGTGTCGTCCGATAGCGGCGAGTTATAGCGGGCGATGTCGCTTTCGGTTTGGCCAATGATCGTGATGCGATCGTCGATCGGCTCTAGAGGTCGCAGGGTAAAGAAGCGATCGAGCAAAAACCATTCGAGCGGTTGTAATGCTCCCGTGGCACGGATCAGCAGCACAATCAAGGCGGTGACGGGGCCTCCTAACAAAATCCCCCGCCACTCTTTAAACGCTTGCTTCCACGGTAAAACAAGCGAGGCATCGTGAGCAGCGGGACGATTAACATTGCGCGGTGAATCAATCATCGAAGGCGTGGGGATGCATTGATAGGGGCGATCGCGAAAGGGGGACGAGCAAAGCGTACGGATACTGGATGTTTTGAATCAGCATTGGCTGAGGCAATATCGTCAGTATCAAAATCAAACAAGATCAAAACAGTAAAGACCCAATCATCGTATCAGTGCCACCGGTTCATACACCCTAGCCAAGCAAACCCAAGGTTTCCCCGTGGTTTTTGTGAATTCAGGATCAAAACTTGGCTACAATCAGTTCCGACCCGCGCACAATCCAACGCTCAAACCGTTTCGGTCTCGGTGAATACCGATCGACTGTACTGTGTGGCGATCCTACAGTACCGAACCGTCTGTCATTGCGCCCCGTCCGATGTGTCTAACCAAGCGCATCCTGTCAGGCGTGAATGTACACGATCGCCAAATGTCGTAATGTCTTGTCTGTAACGATTCCGAGAGGAGCCAAACTGCGTGAATATTGGAGAGTTGCTCGAAAAGGGCGGATTGACGATGTATCCGCTGCTGCTGTTATCGATCCTGGCTGTGGGAACGGTGGCGGAACGGCTGTGGTTTTGGTCGCAAGTTTTGCTCAAAGAGCGCGAGGTGGTGAGTCGGATTCTCGAAACGGCTCCGCGCGATTGGAAGGCGGCGCAGGAGGTGGCACGCCAGGGACGAGAACAGCCGATCGGGCGGTTTCTCTTTTCCGCGCTCAAGCTTGATCAACCGGCTCCCGAGTTGTTTCAGCTTGCCCTCGAAGCGGCGGCGGATGATGAGCTAGCCAATATGCGACGGGGGGACAAGGTGCTGGAAGGGACGATCGCGATCGCGCCGCTGCTGGGTTTGCTCGGTACGGTCTCCGGCTTGATCGAATCCCTCAGTTCAATCCAGATTAGCGATCTGGGAACGCAGGCCACGACGGGCGTTACCCTGGGGATCGGCGAATCGCTGATCAGTACCGCCACAGGCTTGATCGTGGCGATCGTCAGTTTGTCGTTTTACCGCCTGTTCCAACTGTTTATCTCGAACCAAGCACGGATTTTTCGCAAGGCGGGGAACGATCTAGAGCTGATGTACCGTCAGGCGTGGGCAGCAGGTTCGATCGCCGCGATCGCCAAAGATGAAACCCTAGATAAAACCCCGGATAAAACCCCGTCCGAACCGCCTCAGTAACCGATGAACCGGTCAATATGAAACTCAACTTCGAGACCCCTGCTGATAACGCCCGCATCGAAATCTTGCCCTTGATGGACGTCATTTTTTGTATTTTGACGTTCTTTATTCTTGGCGCGGTTGGCCTGACGCGACAGCAAGCCCTAACGCAAAATCTGCCCCAGGCCAGCACCGGTGACTCGTTCATGAGCCAGATGTTGCCGGTTAGCATCGATGCCGGTGGTCAAATTTATCTCAACCGCGAGACTCAACCGATTAGCTTCCAAGACCTGGCCGCGCAGCTCGCACGCCATCAGCAGACTCGCCCGAATGAGCCGATCGTGCTGTATGCCAACCCGAGCGTTGAGTACGATCGCGTCATGCAAGTCCTTGATCTGATCCGCGAAGTCGGCGGCGAGCGTGCCACCCTGGGGATCACGCCCAGCTCACGATCGGCACTCGATCGCAACAGCGATCTACGCCAGCCGTTGCTCTCGCCGCTCGATCGGCTCCGTGCCAACCCCGAAAATCAGATCGATTTTGGCAATTCCGAAGAGACCTTACGCAATTTGCGCGATCCCCGCGATCCCGCCACCGATTCATCCCAGCTCGACCCGTCTCAGGCCGACCCGCAAGCCGACCCGCAAGCCGACCCACAATCTAACGATCGCAGCCCGCGCCAAACCGAAAGTGACGCAATGAATCTCGATATGTTTGAGCGCGATCGTGACGCTAAGCCGGAAAATTAACGCCGTGGAGACCGCGAAAAAAATGGTAATACGTCCGCAATTTCACAGCGATACCGGACAAAAAACGTAAATTTGCTACCATACTAAGCCATCAAAGCTAACCCGTTGCGTTTCTTCTCACGTGCCGAAACACAATCCACGCTTCCGCCCACGCTTACCGCACCGAGCTTGATCCGATGAACTCTTCCAATCGCTCGCGCGGCATTCTCGCACCGCTCTACAATCTGCACCGCTGGTATTGCAAAACCCCCGAACGCGCCCTCGACGCCGCCTACGTCGCAGCCCAGCAAATCGAACAAATCGAGCAGCGCTATTTTGACGGCCAGCCGATCCCGCGCCGATCGTCGCAATATAGCAGTCTGGAACTCGGGCAATTTCGCGCTGAAGTCGATCGTCTGCTCAACGATGTTCGGGGTCGCCTCACCGAATTTAACGCCAGCCGATCGACCCTGAATTTTCTCAACGAACGCTCTCTCCCCGCTATCCCCCTCGAAGCCAGCGACGCCAGCGGCTACGAATATTCCCCCGACGATCGCTACACCCCAGACTACGATTTCGCCGAAATCCTCGATCGCCTACGCTTCATCGACACCGTCCTCAAGCGCTACCGCGACCTCGATCGACCCGTCACCGTCATCACCAGCGCCTCCCCGCCATCGTCCTTCCTGAGCATCGACGGCAAGTCGGGCACATCATCAACCGGGATGCCCCAGTTGCGGGCGGATGGGAGTAAAGAGGTCGAATCGCTCTCGGGGTCAGCGAGTCTGTTACCGCGATCTATTTTGCGGACGCTCGATCGGATTCGACGCGAGCTAGACCCAGAAGCCGAAGAAGATGTGGTCGCAAAGTTTCGCGACTCCAAAAGCAAAACGGTGATTTCGCTCAAGTTTATCTTGATGCTCATTTTGATTCCGCTGCTCGTGCATCAGGTCTCAAAAAATCTTATCGTCAAACCGATTTATGAAAATTTCTGGGAAGAGAAAAACAGTGTTTTCATCAATCAAGACTTTGAAGAAGAAGCCTTTATGGAGCTGCGTCACTATGAAGAAATGATCCAATTCCAAGCGATGATTGGTCGTGCGCCGTTGCTGTCAGACGAGGAACGCGAAAAAGCGGTTCAAGAGAAAGCATTTGAGATTGCCGAAGAATTTGAATCACGTAGTGGAAATGCGGTTGAAAACGTTTTTTCGGATCTGTTTTCCCTGTTCTCCTTTTGTATTGTGCTGATCGTTAGTCGGCGTGAAGTCGAGATCGTCAAATCCTTTATCGATGATCTGGTCTACGGCTTAAGCGATAGCGCAAAGGCCTTTATTATTATTCTGTTTACCGATATTTTTGTCGGGTATCACTCACCCCACGGCTGGGAAATTGTTCTCGAAGGGATATTTAATCATTTTGGTTTAGCCGAAAATCGTCAGTTTAACTTTCTGTTTATTGCGACCTTTCCGGTCATTCTCGATACGGTGATGAAATATTGGATTTTCCGCTATCTCAACCGTATCTCGCCGTCGGCGGTGGCGACCTATCGCAATATGAATGAGTAAGGTTGAGGTGTCTGGGAATTGGCACGATCGCCGAGCCTCATACGCAGTATTCACAGATAGGATTCACAGATAGGGTTCAATCAAGACTCACATCAACTCATATCAGGATTCAAGTTAAGTAATTAATATGCAAGAGTTAGCGGGATTGGGGCAAATGGTGACACGATCGACGGTGATGGCATTTCTAGGCGCGATCGCCCCACTGATGTCCACCCTCGCGCCTGCAATGGCGGCCAGCGATCGCGACCTGCGGGATTTGGCGGCGACCGGCGTTTGCGTGCGCTGCAATCTAACCGATGCCGACCTGTCCAATCTCGACCTAGCGGGCGTCACCCTGCGCGAATCCGACCTCAGCGGCGCGGATCTGTCCGGCTCGAATCTTACCGGCGCGATCCTCAGCGAAACCACGCTGACCCATACGAACTTCACCGACGCGATTCTTGATCGCGCCGAACTCGATCGCGCCGACGGCATTAACGCCATCTTCCGCCGCGCCGACCTCCGTAATGCGATCGCCGACAGCGCCGACTTTTCCCTCGCCGACTTTTCCGCCAGCTATGCCCGTCGAGCCTCGTTCGATGGCGCGAAGCTGGGCGGTAGCATCTGGCTTGAAGCGGATGCGACGGATGCGAGTTTTCGCTATGCCTTGATGGGGCGGGTAAATCTGCGGGAAAGCGATTTCGTGCGGGTGGATTTCACCGGCGCGAAGCTGTCGTTTGCGAACTGGCGCTATGCGAATTTGCAGCAGGCGGTTTTTGATGGGGCGCTGCTAAATGACGTGAGCGGCGAGAGTGCGCGGCTGGATAGTATTTCGGCGATCGAGGCGAATTTTACGAATGCGCGGCTGGTGGATAGTTTCCTCTGGGAGGCGAATTTACGTCGGGCGACGCTGACGGGGGTGCGGGCGAATCGGGCGACGCTGACAGGGGCAAGCTTGACGGGGGCGCTGGCGATCGGAGCGGATTTTGGTGATGCGGATTTGTCGGGGGCGAGCCTGAATCTGGCGGATTTGTCGGGGGCGAATTTGGAGTTTGCCGATTTGTCGGGGGCGGTGTTGTCAGAGAGTGAGCTGGTGGGGGCAGATTTGACGGGGACGAATTTATCGCGGGCGTATTTGTATTCGGCGAATTTAACGTCGGCGCGGCTGTGGGAGACGGTGTTACGCGAGGCGGATCTGACGCAGGCGGTGTTGGATGGGGCGATCGTCCGCTATGTGGATTTTTCGGAGGTGGTGTTATTGGAGGCGACGTTTAAGGGCGTGGATGCGATCGGGGCGATCGGCTTGGCGATCGAGTAGGCGGAACACCTGCACCATAGGGTTTTGACTGTCCTATATAGGATAAGCCGATTGTATTAGGACACTCTCGTCTAAGTTGAAAACCGCACTTCGACTCCGCTCAGTGCTCTCAGCTTTTTTTATACGTCCTAACCAAATCGTTTTTTGCTATAAAACAACAAAAAGGGTTCCCATTCCTGGGAACCCTCTTTGTTTTCACCTTGTACTTAACTCAGAGATCTTCTGTCGCGCTGTACAACTTAGCCGCGTTTGCGAGCTTTGATTGCGCCGAGTGCCATTGCACCAAGGCCGATCGCTAGACCCGGTTCGGGGACGGGATTAGGCTCGCAGTCTGTGCAGGTGCTTGTCGTCGTTTTGAATAGAGAAATATGGGATAGATTCGGTTGCTTACCACCATCATTTTCGATACCAAGCGTGGACCATGTTCCACTGGAGACGGCTTGGGTTAAGTTATCGAACAGATAGACCGAGAAGCCGGTACCGGCTTTGAGGCTGATCGCGAACGGACCATCCAAAGCGCTATCAACGCTCCAAGTTCCAGACTTAGTAGTTGAGAATGCATCAAATCCTGCGTTAGAACCAGAATTTTCGTCCTTATTAACAAACGTCCAATCGTAGTTAACATCAAAGAGGTTATTAAGCTCGCTCAATAGCGGGTTGCCATCTCCGAGGACATCATTGTTGTAATCCCATTCAGTATCACCGATTTCTAGCTCTCCAACGCAGGCTGTAGCATCCACCGTGCCTGAGATCAGATTAGCGGTGACATCACTCAAAGCACAATCTGCTGTACCAGCTTGAGCCATCCCAGCACTGAGGCTTAGAGCAAAAAGACTAGATGTAGTCGCGACGAGTAGTTTCTTCATGGTTTTCGCTCTCCGAAATCGAGAGTCCGTAAAATTCAGGATCTTCAGAGACTTCAACCCGGTGTTCCGTGATGCTTCTCTCTGCGTATGGCCTAAACGTAACAGCACCACTGAGGAAAAGTCGATCCTTTCTCCGTAACTTCATCCAATCTTTAAAAAACTAGCCGAAAAAACTGCATAAAAACACTGTTTTGTGAAGCTAGCATGTGGCTCATGTCCGATAGGACTAACAAAGTGCTCTACCTTTTTGTACTTTGGAATACATTTTTTTCGAGAGTGGTCACCGGGAACTAGTTTTTCATCCAGAACACCTAAGTGTAAACACTTAGGTTTATTTACGTAGTTTGTCTAGAGGCCACACGATCGCGGCGCGTGTCTCTAAATCAGACCGCCGCCCAAGATCGTCATAGATCACGACAAACAGAACCATGCAACAAAATAAGCCGATCCGCCAAACAACAAACGACCCCCTTGTCGGTAACTCAAAACGCCGCCTAAGATCGTCGTAGACACACGACGACCCCGAGCCAATCGAACCATGCCCAGCCCAGCTCCCCACATCCCCGAACAACGTTGGCAGATTGCCGACCCACCGGGCTGGGCGATCGCCGAACTTAGCCTCGCCACCGGCCTCCCCGCTCTGCTCGCCCGCGTTATCCACAATCGCGGCCACAGCGATGCCGATCGCGCCCAGCACTTCCTTAACCCCGATCGTATCAACCTCACTGACCCACTCGACGATTTTGCCGACCTGTCGATCGCGATCGACCTAATTCACGACGCCATCACCGCCAATCAAAAAATCGCCATTTGCGGCGACTACGACGCCGACGGCATGACCAGCACGGCGCTACTGCTGCGGGCGCTCCGTAGTTTCAGCGCCGACATCGACTACGCCATTCCCAGCCGGATGAACGACGGCTACGGCATTAATTCACGTATCGTCGATCGCCTTGCCGACGACGGCGTCAGTTTGATCATCACGGTCGATAACGGTATTGCCGCCTACGATGCGATCAAGCACGCCCGCGATCGCGGTCTTGACGTGATCATCACCGACCACCACGACCTCCCCGCCAAACTCCCGCCCGCCTCCGCCATCCTCAACCCGAAAATGATCGACACCGCCTCGCCCTATTGCGGTATGGCCGGTGTCGGGGTCGCGTACCTATTGGCGATGACCCTGGCGGAAATCTACGGCCAAACGCAAAGGCTGGAAATGCCGATGCTCGAACTGCTGACCCTCGGAACGATCGCCGACCTTGCCCCCCTCACGGGTGTTAACCGGCGTTGGGTTCAGCAGGGTTTAAAACTCATCCCCCACTCACAGATCCCCGGCATCCAAGCCCTCACCCAGGTGTCAGGTTCTGGTAGTAAAAAAGCGCTGAAACCCGACGCGATCGGCTTTCGTTTGGGCCCCCGCATTAATGCGATCGGTCGGATCGGTGATCCGAAAGCCGTGATTGAACTGCTGACCACCGATGACGAGGGCGTCGCGCTCGAACAGGCGATGGTGTGCGAGCAGACCAATAAGGAGCGCCAAGAGATGTGTTCCGAAATTCAGACCGAGGCGATCGCCTGGTGTGAATCCTACGGAATCGAGCAGATTCGGCGCGATCGGGTGCTGGTGGTGGTACAGCCGGGATGGCATCACGGTGTCATCGGGATTGTGGCGTCGCGGCTGGTGGAGCGCTACGGTGTGCCGGTGTTTATTGGGACGTATGAAGACGCGGAACAAACGGAAATTCGCGGCTCGGCGCGGGGTATCCCGGAATTTAACGTGTTTGAGGGACTGAATGCCTGCGGTGACCTGCTGGGAAAATATGGCGGACATCCGGCGGCAGGCGGCTTTTCGATGGCGGGAGAAAATTTGACGGCGTTTCGCGATTGCCTGAGCCAGTTTGCTCACGACTGCCTCAAACCGGAGGATCTCAAACCGCTGATCGAGATTGACGCCGAAGCCGCTTTTGATGAAATTGATCTGGATTTATATCGCGAGATCGATCGCCTGCATCCCTGTGGCATTGGTAATGCCAATCCGGTGTTTTGGGCGTCAAATGTGACGATCGCCGAGCAAAGCAAAGTCGGGAAAGATGGCCTAAAACTGCGGCTCCAACAGGACACCCTTGCCGGAATGCGAGACCTGAAGGCGATCGCCTGGGGCTGGGCGGAATATTGCCCGCTGCCGTCGCCGCTGGATGTGGCGTTTAAGCTGCGTGAGAATGAGTGGAATGGCAAAGTGAGCGTCGAGTTGGAGTTGTTGGGCGTGCGGATCACGGATAAAACTCGGAGCATAAATCTCGATCGCCAGCTCGATTGCGCCGATCGCGTCGAGGAGACATCGACACCGCTCGATACATCACCTCCCCCCATATTGACACCACCATCCGCACCCCCAGCTCCTAGCCCCGCTCAATCCACCACACCACCGATCCAAACATCACCACCCGCAGCGCCCGCATCACCCAAACGCCTCAAACACACCTCGTTTCGCCACGAATCCCGCACGTATAATTGCGGGCTGTATGCGGGCGATCGGGGGCGTGAGCTACGGATTCGCAACGATCGCGGTCAGGTGTTGTCGGTGGTCAAGGGTAGCAAAACGGGACTATTGGGAACGAGCCGGGATGATGCGAAAGAAGTGGTGGTATCACAGCCCCATTTCTTTAGCTTGATTAAGGCAGCTATGGCAGCGCTGGAACTGTAGCGCAATAATCCTGACACAGGGCAATATTGATGAGCTTCGATCACAACAGTTAATCTAAGAGATAAGTTTGCGGTGATATCGTTATGCCGCTGGTAAAAAATTGTGTCAATCGCCGTAAATACTTCTATCAAACACGCTCCCCCATGTTATGGATACAGAATTAAAGTCCAGCTTAAAAGAGTTATTGATCGAATCAATTCGAGGTTACTTCAAGAAAAAGTTATTAAACGGTATTTCAACACATAATATTCTTGATTTACTATTCCCTATAGAAAGACGTATTCGATCTCTAATCGGCGGATTAGAAACGAGTATGGGGACAGTTGTTTGGGAAGAAATTGCAAAAGAACTCGCAAGACGTAATGGATTTAAAGTGATCGATATTCCGTTATTAGCACCCGTCCCATTCCCCAATAATCTTCGACATATGATCGATGAGCTATGTAATTCAAGAGCTGAGGGTAACTTTGTTGATACACAGACCTGTCTAAAACAGATTCGCGAAATTTTAGACGATTTAAGCTTTCAAGGCACTCAGTTTTTACCGATCAAAAAAAAGGGGCATGGTGTTGATCTCTGGTTAGAAAAAGATGACAAAGAGTACATGTTTGATTTAAAGTCAGGCCAGCCAAATGCAGGAGATTTTCCACGTTATTGTAGACAGCTTCTAGACTGGTATTCATATCGACTATCACGTGATCCTTCTGTAAGCTTAGAAGCTCGGATTGCATTTTTATTTAACCCCTACAAAAGAAATTGGTATGACGAGCAGAAAACAAAAATATCACAACACTTAGATCTAGAACTAGATATTTTCGTCGAGGATGAATTCTGGGACTTTTGTTCAGGTTATAAAAATACTTCACAAACCTTTTTTGAGTTATTCACAGAATTGAGAGAGGAAAATTTTGACCTTGAATTCAAAGATATCTTTTATCAAGATAGTCAATCTCCCAATTGTTAGCACTCCTCACTCAGTATACTGATTAGATTTTTTGCTATGTAAAACACGACGGGAACAGATACAGCATTGCCAAATTGTTTTCTAGCAGTTTGATCCTTTTCATGAATCTCAAACCACTCTGGAAAACCTTGCAGACTACGTGCATCTCTCGCAGTGACCGCACGAAATCTTCCTGGATTGTAAATTTCATCTAGGAAGAGACGTTTATATGTTTCCGGATTATCGGAATGTATGGTTTCAGTGGCAATATAGTCCTTTGATCCAGTAGCTGTAAGGGTTGGTATCATGTCTGACTGTGGAAGAAAAATTCGATAGATACCGTTAATTCCTGAGCTATTTTTTGAGTTAACAAAGTCATATTTATCTTCTCCATCTACATTGATCGCCCTTAGTATGTTCTTTGCTACCAGACTTTGTATATCGCAATCGCCCAAGTCGAGGTGTTCGCGAAAATCTTGCAAGGATAAAGGATTGCCATCTTTGATTCCGTAACGTTTTCGTCTTCTGTTTCTTAGTAGTGTTAAGCAGATATTTTTTTCTTTTCTACTTGTCTGGACAATATCCCAGGAGTGTATGGTTGTATGACCATTTCGTAGATCGGAGAATACGAAAAAGTCGTTGAGTTCGTCGTCTTTTTGAAAACGATTCCTTGAAGGGGGAATACCACCGCCAAAAAGAATAGTCGGATCAATTTTTACCTTATCTTGAATCTTGATACATTTAAGATCGTCAATTACATCTCGAAGCTTTGGCTTATCCTGCACTGGATCTGGGAACCGGTATGCATCACATCTGGCTATATCTCTCCTGATCCCGACGATAAAGACTCTGTCTCGACTTTGTGGGACGCCAAAATCGTAAGAATTTATAACCTTCCACTTTACACAATAACTTTTATTTTGTAGGTCGCTAATAATTCTTTCTAGATGAACCCTGTTCCTTGGATTTGCAAGACCTCTTACATTTTCAAAGATAAAGGCTTTGGGTTTTGCTTCTCTAATTAACCGGATAGTATCAAACCATAGCTGTCCACGAGGATCGTCAAATCCCTTTAACTTTCCTGCAACTGACCATGGCTGGCAGGGGACTCCACCTACAATTAGATCTAGATTTGATGGTAGAGTTTCGATCTGAGTAATATCACCTAGTTCAATTTCATCTTGATCAGATTTTCCACTAAAATTTTGTCTATATACTTTTATCGCTTCTCTATCTATTTCAGAAAAGCCTACGCATTGTCCACCCAAGTTTCCTAGAGGAATTCTGAAGCCGCCAATGCCAGAAAACAAATCGACAAACTTAAATCTATAAGAACGTATTGCAGTTTCTCGCCAGCACTCTTCTGCTCGCTGCTTAATATTGCGACATTCTTCAAATAGTTGGAGTTGAATTGCTTTCACGACGTACAGTCCCCGCAAGTCGAACAAGAGATCAATTTTTTTGCTTATGCCTAGTATACAAAAAAAGTACACCAATCGAACCGCAGGGCAAACGCATACTAATTTTGCCCGAACGAGAGAATCAGGGCTGTAGCGATTGAGCCGCTCAAACCATGTCCAGACTTTCGCAACAAGGCAATAATTTCTGGCTCGTGTTGCGAAAAATGGGGAGTATGCGTTTGCCCTGAATCGAACCGAGGTTAAGGAGCGAGGAAGCTCTTGATTGATGTAAGATCGTTGTCCACGCGATATCATGCGGTCTTGGACAACTAACACGAGCAGGTCTTGCCGTCTCGGTGAATTTAGCCCATACCGTTGTTTGATCGCGTGTTTGCTTGATGAACAGGCTAGAAAGACGTGAGTCTAAGGGCGGGAAAGAATGGTGGAACATTTTGAGCGAATGCATTGCCATACGCCCCTACAACAACATAAAAAAAGCCCGTCAAAGACGGGCGTTCAATAACGAGGGAAATTTAAAACTGGGCTGAACAATCAGGAATGGTCAACCCGATCGCAGCTAGCGCCAACCAGCACGATCCATCAACTGCAAAGCCGCTGCATTATTCTTACCGATGATTTCGGCGTGAACCGGATCAACTTTGCGATCGACAAATTGTTTCAGATAGTCATTGTTGAGCGGTGTGCCTTCCACGATCGGAAATTCGTTATTACCGTCGGCGAATAAGGCTTGAGCTTCTGGGCTTGCGAGATATTCCAAGAAGGCGATCGCATTCTCGCGGTGGGGAGCATGAACGGCAACACCACCGCCGCTAATGTTGATATGTGTACCGCGATCGTCCTGATTCGGGAAAAACATGCCGACTTTGCTCGCGACTTCTTGATCGGTCGGATCATCCGAGTTGGCGAGACGTGCTACGTAATAGCTATTGACGATCGCAATATCAGCAACACCATCGGCTACAGCGCTGATTTGATCGGTATCGTTGCCTTCCGGCTCGCGGGCAAAGTTTGCCACCAGTCCCTTCGCCCAAGCTTCGGTCGCTTCCAAACCATCGGTCTCAATCATCGATGCGACCATCGACTGATTGTACATATTGCTCGACGATCGAATCGCGATGCGACCTTTCCACTTGGGATCGGTGAGCGCTTCATAGGTCGAAAGTTCGGACGGGTCAACCTTGTCTTTGTTGTAGACAATGACGCGAGCGCGAGACGAAAATCCAAACCACAAGCCATCGGGCTGGCGGAAATTTTCGGGAATGGCTGTCGTTAAAACCTCAGACTCGATCGGCTGAAAAATCCCGGCTTCCTGCGCCCGCCAGAGACGACCCGCATCCACCGTTAAGATCACATCCGCCGGACTATTTTCGCCTTCACTTTGCACCCGCTCGATCAACTCGTCGCCACCGGCTTCGATCAGGTTAACTTTGACGCCGGTTTCGGCTGTGAAGTTGTCGTAGAGGGCGCGATCGGTGTCGTAGTGGCGTGAGGAGTAGAGATTAACTTCCGTGGCCGGAGCGCTACCGGTCGCTGAATCGCCAGATCCGGGCTGAGTCACATCTCCAGCAGAGCAGGCGACGACCAGCAGGGCGCTGCATACCGCTAAAGCTTGATATTTCCAACGTCGAACAGTATTGAACATGAGTTTAGTAAACGAGAATCTGTTTAGAGAATGGCAAACATTTTTGAGTGAATCTGCAATCGATTTCAACCTGTCCAGCGGATTGAGCTGATTGCCCTAGGCTTTAACCCTGAACCTGTTCAGCCAGCGATATCTTGACCAAAAAGCAGATTAATCGGTTGGCGACAAGGTGAACACTAGACTAGCGGTAGTCGTTTACTAATGCAAGTCTTTATCAATAGTATTTTTGTTGACGGGTCAAAAATCCCGCAGAGACGAACGCTTAAGCCTAAGATAGTGAAATTAAAAATCAATTGAATCTTGATCTCGAAGCTTTCTCCAAGCGTTCTCGAATGTCGGGCAGTTCAATCGCACCCTCAATCCGTCAAGTCAACCCGTAGACCGAATCCCTAACCCTAATTCGTAGACCCAATCCGTACCGTCATGAGTCAGATGCACGATCCACTGTCCCCGAATGGAACCGATTACGATCGCTGGTTCACCGCGATCGAAACCTTGGTGATGCACCATTCGCCGAGCGGTGTGGAAACGGAGATCGATCGCTGGTTGCTTGACGAGTTCGCGGCGCTGGGGCTGGACGTGTGGCAGGACGAAGCGGGGAACGTGATCGCCAAGATTGCGGGACGGCAGCCGGAACGAGCGATCGCGATTACGGCGCATAAAGACGAGATCGGCGCGATCGTCAAACAGGTGGAAGACGGTGGACGGGTAATTTTACGTAAATTGGGCGGTGCGTTTCCCTGGGTGTACGGCGAAGGCGCGATCGACCTGATCGGCGATTACGGCACGCTCACCGGCATCCTCAGCTTCGGATCGCGCCACGTGTCTCACGCCTCGCCCCAAAAAGCCCAGCAAACCGATCGCCCTGTCACATGGGAAGACGCCTGGGTCGAGACCCAATGCAGCGCCGACGAACTCGCCGCGATCGGCATTCGTCCCGGCACTCGCGCTGTCGTCGGCAAACACCGCAAAGCCCCGCTACGCCTCAAAAATTGGATCGCCAGCTACACCCTCGATAACAAAGCCTCCGTCGCGATCCTGCTCGAACTCGCCCGCACAATTCGTATCCCAGAGGTCACCGTCTATCTCGTCGCCTCCGCCAAGGAAGAAATCGGCGCGATCGGAGCGCTCTACTTCAGCAACCGCACCCGACTCGAAGCGCTGATCGCCCTGGAAATCTGCCCGCTGTCCTCGGAATACCCGATCGACGACGGCGATCAACCCGTCCTCTTAACCCAGGATGGTTACGGCGTTTACGATGAAGGGCTAAACCGCGACCTGCGCACCACCGCCGCCGCGATCGAGCTGCCCTTACAGCTTGCCCTCCTCGATGGCTTTGGCAGTGACGCCTCGATCGCCATGAAATTCGGCCACGTCGCCCGCGCCGCCTGCCTCAGCTTTCCCACCCAAAATACCCACGGCTATGAAATCGCCCATCTCGGCGCGATCGCCCACTGTGCCAAGCTGCTCATGGCTTACTGTCAAAGCCCCGCAAATTTTTCTTAGTTTTTTTCAAGAAAGGTGTTGACATGCAAAAAAAACTTAGCTAACGTATTAAGGCGCTCAAATAAAGAGCGCCACACAAAACACAGGCCCCCATCGTCTAGAGGCCTAGGACACCTCCCTTTCACGGAGGCGACAGGGATTCGAATTCCCTTGGGGGTATTAGTAAAAAGCTACTCGATTAACGGGTGGCTTTCTGCATTGAATCACTTGCTGATGCCCCTCTGATTACCTCAGCTTTTAAGGTTTCAGCAAGCAATCGAAATCGTAGACATGGGTAAGCTCATTCGGGATTTCGTGTCGAGAGATACAATAGTGTAGCGTCTGGTAAGAAGCGTCTTCAAGGGTCAGCGTTATCGAAGTCAGAATTGCCACGGCCAATCTGATTCCTGGCGTCAACGAGGGCGCTGTTGACATTACGCATCTACGCATCACTCAGCCGCCGCATACCGACACTTCTGGGTGATATTGGCTCCGTATAAGTCTAAGACAATGTTCCGGCCATTCGTTGTAGAGGATCAGCCGATCGTTATCCTCTGTGCTGCTGTGTTCCAGGCACTTCAAAATTCCCTAAAACTCCTTTGGCTCAAGGATCGCACTTGCCGTCTGCTTTGTTCTGCGGGGATTTGGGCGATCGCAAGACGCAACATGATCGAATTTCGTCAGCATCATTGCCTGCATTGAATACTTTTGACACCTGTATCTTGACCAAGACGAACCGCTTTTTTTAGATCCGCTCTGAACGCTACAAACGCATGGAAATCAAAACTTCTATCAAGCCACGACCGCTACAACAATCGCCCTGGATGGCACGAATGTCGATTGTTGTAGCGGCCTTGGGTGGAAGTCTGATGTTATTTGGCGTGATCGAACTGTGGAGTTTGGCCATTCTGCCAGAGTCTCGCTTAATCGCAAATCGGCTGACCATCGGTACGGCCTGTCTCTTTTTTGTTTTAGTCGTTCAAATCTTAAGACCGCTAGCCTCCAGGCGGAGTGCGTTTCTGCCGACCGCACCCTCCTACGGCTTTGATACCTGGGTCATCGTTGATCGTCACGGGGTGTGCCTGATGGCATCCTCGATTTTTTGGTTTGGGGGCGCTCCACCCTGCGCGATCGGTCAAACCATTTTTGCCAACAATAGTGCCTGGGAAGAACCGACATTAGCCGAGTTTCGAGATCAGCTCACCCTGGCGATCGATGCTGCCGTGACCCAAAATAGCCATTCTGCTTGGGAAATATGGGTTCCTGATACCGGCAGTTGCTGCATGATTCACGTCACCCCCCATGAGCAAGCCGGATTCGCCACGATCTGGACTCAGGAAAATAACTCATGCGGCCATTTGATTCGCGATCACTTTTTTGATGAAGCCCTCGATCTGTTTTGTGTTGCGAAACCCGATGGGCATTTTGTCCACCTCAATCCACGCTGGCAGCGTCTCGGATACGAGCAAAACGAGCTATTAACACGCCCGTTCCTGGATTTTGTACACCCGCAAGATCGTGAGCCCACCCTACAGGCGTTCCAAAAACTGCTATCGGGGCAAGACCTCGCCCAGTTTTCCAATCGCTATCGCACGATCGATGGTGATTATCTCTGGCTGTCGTGGACCGCGCGGCGGGATGCTCAGTCTGGCTTGATCTACGCTGTGGCGAGAGATGTAACGGAATTTAAGGCGACGCAAGCGGCACTGGAGTCAACGCTAGGTGAGTACAGTCTGCTGGAATCGGCGTTGCAGCTCAGTCCCGTTTCGGTCTTTTTTATCGATCGCAGTGGCGAATGTACGTTTTGCCAGGGCGAAGTCTTGCAGGCAGGCTCTTCGGATGCCGTGATTGCTCGGGGTCGCAATATCTTTACGCAACTCCAGCCTAAATCCGAAAGTCTCCAGGCATTGCAGCGCGTGCTGTCGGGAACCGAGCAGCGCTGGCTCGTGTTCTGGGGCGGGCGCTATCTGGAATATCACGCGCGTCCATTTCGCGTAAATCAAGATGAAGTCTATGGCGCGGTTGGCATCGTGCAAGACATCACGGAGCAGCATCGCACCAATCATCGGCTGCAATCTCAGTTGATTCAGCAGGCGGCGGCGGCGCAGCTTGGGCGTGAGGCTCTGGGCTTCCCGAACCCTGAAGTGTTGGCTCAGCGTGCGGCGGAGCTGCTGGTTGAGGTGTTGGATGTGGAATATTGCAGTTTGTTTGAGCTGTTGCCCAACGGCCAAACGCTGATCCTTCAAGCGGGTGTCGGTTGGCGATCGGGGTTGGTCGGAACGGCCTGTGTGGGGATTCGGAGCGATTCGCTGATCGGCTACACCTTGGATCTCGACGAGCCGATCATGATTGACGATTTTCTGGTCGAGACGCGGTTTAGTGGCCCCCCAATGCTGCATAACCATCGGGTGGTCTCCGGGGTCAGCCTGATCGTAGGGGATCATGATGCACCGTTTGGTGTGCTGGGTATCTACTCGATCTCACGGCGAACGTTTTCCGAGAATGACATTAGCTTTTTACAGGCGATCACGAATGTTCTCAGCGCGGCGTTTGCGCGTCACCGGGGCGATGAATGGCTGCACTTAATGGAACAGGCGATCGCCTCGACCAGTACGGGCATCGTGATTGCGGATACCCGTTTGCCAGACAATCCAATCACTTATGTCAATCCGGCATTTGAGAAAATTACGGGCTATAGCGCGGCGGAAGTGCTGGGTCATAATTGCCGGTTTTTACAAGGTAGTACGACCCAAAGTGATGCCCTAGAGGAGCTACGATCGGCGTTAGTCGAAGGACGCGAATGTAATGTCTTGCTGAAAAATTACCGGCGCGATGGACAGATCTTTTGGAACAATCTTTACATTGCGCCAATCCACGACGCCAACCATACCTTGACCCATTTCATCGGGGCGCAAAACGATATTACGGATCTGGTCAAAACGGAGACGGCACTGCGTGAGAGTGAGCGTCGCCTCGATAGTATTCTGTCGTCGGTGGAGGCGGTGATCTGGTCGATCGATGCCCAAAGCGGACGCACGTTATATCTCAATCCAGCGGGTGAAGCCGTCTATGGTCGGACGCTCGAAGAGTTCTATCGTGATCCAGCGCTGTGGCTAGAAACCATTCATCCGGAGGATCGCGGGCGTGTTTCTGCCGAGCGCGAGTTACTCCGACGATCGGAGCGGTTGGATCTGGAATATCGTATTGTCCGGCCATCGGGCGATGTGCGCTGGTTGTACAGTCGCTGCTCGCCGATCAAAAATGAACAGGGCATCATCATACGGTTCGACTGCATCGATACCGACATTACCGATATTAAGGAAGCGGAAGAACAACTGCGCCACAATGCGTTCTACGACAAACTGACGAGCCTGCCGAATCGATCACTGTTTACGGATCGACTGAATCATACGATCCAGCGATCGAAGCGGCGCGGCGGCTTTATGTTTGCGGTGTTATTCCTTGATCTCGACGGGTTTAAGGTGGTGAACGACAGTCTCGGTCACCTGGCCGGTGATTTACTGTTGGTGCAAATTGCCCGCCGTCTGGAGCAGTGTCTCCGACCGAGCGACACCCTAGCCCGGTTAGGCGGGGACGAGTTTACGATTCTGCTGGAAGATATCTTCCAGCTTCAGGACGCGACCAAGGTGGTGAATCGGGTACTGTCGGCGCTGCAAACCCCGTTCGAGATTTTCGATCGCGATGTGTTTACCAATGTCAGTATTGGCATTGCGCTCGGCAGCGGTCGCCAGCTTCCGGAGATCCTTTCCCACGGCAGCGAGTCGATCGGCTACTATGGCCAGCCGTCGGATGTGCTGCGTGATGCGGACATTGCGATGTATCGCGCCAAAAAGTCCGGTAAGGGCTGCTATTGCGTGTTCGATCGCGAGATGCACGCCGATGCGGTGGCGCGTTTGCAGCTCGAAACTGATTTGCGTCTGGCGATCGAGGCGGGACAGCTCAAGGTGTTCTATCAGCCGATCGTGGTCTTGGGCAGTGGCAAAATTGCCGGTTTCGAGGCGCTCGTGCGCTGGCAGCATCCCGATCGCGGCTTTATTTCACCCGCCGAGTTTATCCCGATCGCCGAAGAAACCGGCGACATTATCAAAATTGGCGCTTGGGTACTGGAGCAATCCTGTCGGCAGCTTCAAACCTGGAAGGAGATGTTTAGCGAATTTCCGGATCTTGCCCCGCTGACGGTCGCGGTGAATCTCTCGGCGAAACAGCTTGCCCAATCGAATCTTCTGCCGGAAATTGATCGCATTTTGGCGGCCACGAAGCTACAGCCGCGATCGCTCAAGCTGGAAATCACCGAAAGCGCGATCGTGGAAAATCCGGCGACGGCGGTGCGAACTTTGCAGGCTCTGCACGAGCGATCGATCACGCTTTGCATCGATGACTTTGGCACGGGCTATTCTTCCCTGAGCTACCTACACCGCTTCCCGATGGATGTTTTAAAGGTGGATCGATCGTTTGTCACCGACATCGACACCGGTGAGAAAAACCAAGAGATCGTCAATGCGATCGTTCAGCTCGCCCATCATTTAAATATGGAAACCGTCGCGGAGGGCATCGAAACCGAAGCCGAACGCGTGATGCTGGAGCAATTTAACTGTGATTTTGGCCAGGGCTATTGGTTCTCGCGTCCGGTTGATGGAGCCAGCGCGACGGAACTGCTGCGCCAACAAGTTGGGATGACGGTATCAGAACAGCTTGTAGAGTGTGAGCATAGCTGAGGAGTAGCCCCAGGCGAGCGCTGGCGGTGGCGGTGTCGTGGGTATGACGGGCGTGCCAGGGTCGGCTGTGGCGGTGGAGGGTTTCAAAATCGGCAGCAAGGCGATCGGCTATTTTTTGCTGATCTTGGCGGTGTTTCGATGGGGTAGATGGTTTGGTGGATGGTTTGGGAGATGACGTGAAGGATGTTTCAAGGCGATCGCCGATCGCGTCGGTGGCCTGCATCAGGTTGAGGATGACGTGACGTTCAGCCGTGAGCGACAGTCTGAGCTGACCGCGATCGTCCAGCCAATATTGCGCCAACGTTTGCCGATCAAACCAGCCCTCCCGTTCGGCGGCGGCGATGAGACTCCGGCTGCGATCGAGGGCGTAGTACACCGCAAAAGGTTGATTGCCGTCGGGATGATCCGGCTGTGATGGCGATCGAGATCGCGATGAAATTTGCATCTGAGACAGGGCATCGAGCCAGGTCGCGATCGCCGCGTCGGTCAATTCCAGATCGAGGCTGCCGCTACGATGCACGCCGATCGTTGCGAGAGCCTGACCATTGACGCGATCATTCTGATTCCAAGCCGTCGCAATCTGGGTTGCTAATTCCACGGGCGATTGATGGACAATCGCCGCCAACCGCTGGGCGATCGCGCAACGGTAACGGACTCGTAAACTTTGGCGATCCAGCGTTAGAGGAATTGGCGGTAACGGATTGGTTAAACCGGCGATGTCCTCGAAATCCTTGCAAAGCTGGATCGTTTCCCCCAGCTTCGATCGCACCGAAGCGCCAACACTCGGTAAACTAAATCTCACCTCAATGACCCTCACATTTGCCGCCCCGCGTGCGCTCTACCGTTGACCCCGCCCGTAAACTTCCGCACTAAACTCCAACAGGCGATCGCCACCAATCGCAGCCGTCTCGTCATCGGTCTTGACCCCAACCCGGAAATGATGCCCGGTGGTGACGAGTCTGGCGAATATTTCCACTATCGTATCGACGACTTGCGGGCGTGGCTACGACAAATTATCGAAAAAACCCACGATCGCGTCTGCGCTTATAAACCCACTCTCGGCTTTTATCTCGCCCTGGGCGCACCGGGTTTAACGCTGCTGGAGGAGATCCTGGCGGAGATTTCCACCTGTGGCGCTGCGTCGAATTCGTCGGCGAATACCTGTCACGTTCCCGTAATTCTCGACGCGAAACACGGCGACCTCAACACCGGCACAGCGATGGCGCGGCTAGCCTTTGAACGCTGGAACGTCGATGCGATCGTCCTCGATCCCTACGCCGGTCAAGATGCGCTGATCCCCTTCGGCGTCTATCCCGACAAGGCCGTTTTCGTCAATTGCCACACCTCAAATCCGTCCGCCACGGCGATCCAAAATTATCCGAGTCCCGATCGCCCGCTCTATCAGCAGGTCACCCGCGAGGCGCGGCGCTGGGGCAGTGCCGATCGGCTGGCGCTGGAGGTTGGTACGTCCGATCCGGCGGTGCTGGCCTCGATTCGGGCGATCGCGCCGGAGCGGTTGATCCTAGCGCGGAGTATTTGGAGCGAGGGCAGTGATCTCGATGCGCTGCTACGGGCGGGACAGGATGATCAAGGCGGTGGGTTATTGTTGCCCGTGCCGCAGGATTGGCTGCGCTGCGATGACCTGGATTTACGGGTGGCGCGGCTGAATTTACACGTGGACGCGATCGAGCGCATCGCTCGCAATCGGGCAAAACACGCCGATCGTGACCAACGCATCCACGCCGCCAAAACCCGCTCTTCGATCGCGTTTTCCCAGGACGCACCGATCGCCACACCGCGATCGTTCGATGCCAACATCCTCGCCCAAGTTCTCCCCGCCCGACGCGCCCTCATTCGCCAGCTTTACGATTCCGGCTGCGTCCTCTTCGGCGATTTCGTCCAGGCCGCCGGGGAAACTTTTCCCTACTACATCGACCTCCGACAAATTATTTCAAACCCGACCCTTTTCCAATCAGTTCTGAATGCCTACGCCGATATCCTCAAAACGTTGCAGTTCGATCGCATTGCCGGGATTCCCTACGGATCGCTGCCCACCGCGACGGGTCTGTCGCTCATGCTCGAACATCCGCTGATTTTTCCCCGCAAGGAGGTCAAAGCCCACGGCACACGCCGCGCGATCGAGGGCGAATTTCATCCCGGCGAGACGATCGCCGTGGTCGATGACACGCTCATCACCGGCAAAAGCATCATCGAAGGCATCGGCAAGCTCGAATCAGCGGGCTTGCGCGTGACGGATCTCGTCGTGCTCATCGACCAAGGGCGCGGCGTGATCGAACACATCGCCAACCACGGCTACACCGCCCATTCTGTCCTCGGTCTAACCCAAATTGCTCACACGCTCTACGATCTCGGCTGCATCAATGCCGATCAGTTTGAGGCCATGCAACACAGCGACTCAGAAATCTTGAATTGAAACGGCCTCAACGTAGCGCTAACTTCTAGCCTGCAAGTAACCCAGAGGGTTGCGCTACGAGGTTTTAACGAAACATCACATTTCGCAATATCGAACGTCGGTAGGCCACGAGAATAAACAGGCTAAGATAAAGAATGCATTTTTTCGATGGTCGTATGGCCGATAGATTTGGCCGACGTTCCAGCATCCGTTTCACCTGAACACAGCAGGTTAATCGAGATGTTGAGCTACCCATCGATCAGCACCTGCCTTCCCGGATAGCGTGGGTCGATCGCCCGGCGATCGGCCAGCCACACGGCTATTCCATCTCCGTTTTATTCTCGATCGGAAACATCCCCGGTTAGCGTCGCATGAGCATTTCCCTAGTCAACGTCGCCAAATACTACACGGATCAGCCGCACCAAGCCAAAGCCCTGCAAAGGCTTCAGGAACAAATCGCTCAGGTGCGTCCCGATTTGCTCGCCGATGGGTCGATGTTCATGCAGATCTGGCGCAAGGAAGCTGCCGCGACTCCTGCCGTCAAAGCGGCGGCGCAGGCGGCTCAGCCCAAATCGTCCGGTAAAACCAGCACGCGATCGGGCAAAGCACCCGTCAGCCGGAAAACCGTCGCGAAGACTCCCGCTCCCGCCGCCAAAACTCCGGTTCCAGCCCCCGCCGCCAAAACGCCGACAAAAACCCCCGCTCCGGCGAGCAAATCGGTCTCACCACCCGCGAAAACCCCGGTTCCAGCCCCCGCCGCCAAAACCACCAGCGCGACCCCCTGGAAAAAAGCCGATGGATCGGTGCATCTCAATGTGCCGTTTTTGTCCCAACTCGACAACACGAACAACCCCCACGGATCGTGTAACGTCACCTCCGTCTCGATGTGCATGGCCTACTTCGGGCAGCCGCAACAGTCCGGCGGCAAACAGCTCGAAGATGAGCTGTACGAATACATGATCAACAACGGGCTATCGCGGCACTCGCCCGATGATCTGCGGAAGGTGTTGATTCAGTACGGCTATAAAGATGACTTTCAGCCTGACGCTAAATGGGCGGAAGTGAAAGCCTGGGTCGATCGCGGCAAGCCCTGCATCACCCACGGCTGGTTTACCCAGTCCGGCCACATCATTTGCATCATTGGCTATAACAGCAGCGGCTGGATCGTCCATGATCCCTACGGAGAATGGCATAAGGACGGCTACGACACCCAAAAGAGCGGCGCAAATCTGGTCTACTCCTACGCCATGATGAAGGATGTCTGCGGCCCTGATGGCGATCTGTGGATTCACTACGTCGATGGCAAGCCGGGGCAAAGTATCCCGAGTGCTGCGGCTCCGGCGACGACTGCAAGCAGCTCGAAAGCGCCTGCACCTGCAACCAAAGCCAGTCCCGCCAGCACACCGGCGAAGAAACCGGCCACTCTGCCGACGAGCCTGAAAGCACTGGTCGATAGTGGTGTCACGCTGCCATTCTCGGAAGTGGCGAAGGTGACGACGCTCACGAAGCAGGTACAGCAGCGCTTGATCGACCTCAAAGTTTTGCGCGATGTGGCCGATGGTCTCTATGGCCGCAAGACCGAGGGCGCACTGGTGAAATTCGCTCAGGCGTTTAATTTACCGGGCGATCGCATCACGCCCGAATTTGCCAATACTCTGCTTACCGCCAAGGAAGTCCCCGGCATGGCCTCGGGTAAAAACGACTTCATCGACCACGAAACCGCAGCCCAGGTGATGGGCGCAAAACTCAGCGATGTGGATATGTATCTGCCGCCGCTAATCGCCGGTCTCGAAGGCAAAAATATGCTGAATAAGCCGACGCTGATTGCTGCGCTCGCGACGATTTCCGTTGAAACGAATGGCTTCCAACCCATCCGAGAATGGGGCGGCGATAGCTACTTTCACGATATGTATGAAGGGCGATCGGACTTGGGCAATACCCAACCGGGTGACGGGGTGCGCTATCACGGGCGCGGCTTTGTGCAAATCACCGGACGCGCCAACTACCGCCACTACGGTCAAAAAATCGGAATTGACTTAGAGGGTAATCCCGATCTGGCGCTCGATCCCGATGCCGCATCGAAAATTCTGGTGGAATATTTCTGGGAGCGATCGGTGGATGAACGCGCCCTTGAAGACGACTGGCAAGGGGTTCGCCGTGCGGTTAACGGTGGTCTCAACGGTTGGGATCACTTCTGGCCGGTCGTCCAGAAATTCCAGGCCGTGATGTAAGCCGTGATTCAAAACGCGATCGTCACGTCTGTCATTTCCCCTCCGCTGTACTCCCCATCCTTGTCACCTTCACTTCCTCACCCTCACCATGAGCGTTTCCCTCGTTAACGTCGCGAAATACTACAAAGGGCTGTCCCAGCAAGACGAAGCGCTGGCCTACCTTGAACAGGAACTCCGCCGCACCAATCCCGAACTGCTCGATACCGATTCGGAGTTTGCCACGATTTGGCGCAACCCTGGCGGTCAGGCGGCGGCTCAGGTCGCGACGACCAAGCCCGGCGCGCCCTCTCAGGTGAATTTGCCGGTTCCGTATCTCTCGCAGCTCGATAATGTTTACAAGCCCGAAGCGACTTCAAATGTGACTAGTGTGGCGATGTGTATGGCCTTCCTGGGGCGTCCGGCACTAAATCAGGGCATCCAGCTCGAAGATGAACTGTTTCAATACTGCGAGAAAAGCGGGCTAGCACGACAGTCCCCCCACGATCTCGCCAAGCTGTTTCAGGCGTATGGCTACAGCGATCGCTTCGACCCGAAAGCAAGCTGGAGCGCGGTGAAAGATTGGCTCGCAGCGGGTAATCCGATCATCACCCACGGTTGGTTTACCAAGGCGGGGCATATCGTAGTTATTCGTGGCTATAGCAACGAGGGTTGGATTGTCAACGATCCGCGCGGCCAGTGGTTTGAGTGGGGCTATGACACGTCGGTGAGCGGTCAAAATCTGGTCTATTCTTACGGCATGATGCAACATGTTTGCGGGACGGACGGCGATCTGTGGATTCACTTTGTCTCGAAGTGAGCGAAGTTTTTTCGACGAACGATCGCAACCCTGAACCCAATCGAGCCATTCATCCGGCCACTCATTCATACTTTGTCCACATTTTCCGAACACGTTGATGCAGCCGAATTTACGAACCGAGGGTGCAACGTCGGATCGGATATGGTTGCAGCGTTTACGTCAGCAGCGGGCGATCGCATTAGTGCGATCCGACTCGTTTGAGCTGGGCGATCGTCTGGCACGTTTGGCGATCGCTGCGGGGCTGACCATGATAGAAATCGCCTGGGATGAGCAAACCGCCGCGCAGACGATCGCCAGTCTACGCCGGGATTTCTCCCAGTGTGATATTGGTGCGGGGACGATTTTGTCCGCTGCCGAGGCTCGGGCAGCGATCGCAGCGGGCGCACAATTTTTGTTTTCGCCCCACACCGATCTCGCCACGATCGCAGCGGCTCGATCGGCGTCGATTCCCTGCATCCCCGGAGCCTTAACTCCGACTGAAATCCACCGAGCACATATCGCCGGAGCCACCGCCATTAAACTTTTTCCGATCGCTGCGGTGGGTGGTGTTGACTATCTGCGAGCGTTACAGGCTCCGCTCCCCCACCTGGCGTTTATTCCCACGGGTGGCATTACGATCACAGCGGCGGCGGGCTATTTGGAGGCGGGCGCGATCGCGGTGGCACTGTCGAGCGAATTGTTTCCCGCCGATCTCGTCCGTCGTCGGGAATGGGGCGCGATCGAGGCTCGTATTCGATCGTTCGTTGCGGGACTCGGGCAGGCGTAGATCGTCGGTGACTGCGTCGCGTTTTTAGGTTAATTCAGCTCAATTTCTGGTTGATTAAAACCTAATTCATCTCAATTCATCAAAATCCATCCATTCATGAGAACAACCGGGCTATGGGAAAAATCGTTTATCTCGACTGTCCAACTGGGATTGCCGGTGATATGTGTCTGGGGGCGCTGGTGGATGCGGGTGTCCCGATCGTGGTGTTGCGCCAGGGTTTGGATCGGCTCGGCATCGCGGATCAGTACCGTCTACGGGTTGAGCGTGTTTTAAAGAACGATCAGGCGGCGACCAAGGTTCATGTGGATTTACGCGATCGTGAATCTGATGCATTTTTAACCGAAGGCGAAGGCGGACAGCTTTTGCCCCCTCTAGAGCATGAGCAAAATCATGAGCCAGATCATGACCATAAACACGAGCCGGAACATGACCACCACCACGATCAGGCTCATCGTCATGACGAACACCACCACGATCATGTCCGTGATCATAAACACGCTCATGGACATGATGATGCCCATCACGCTCATGGGCATCATCATCACAAACACGACCATTCGGACAAACACCACCACCACACGCACGATCGAACCCTACCCGATATCGAGGCGATGATCACAGCGGCAGAGTTGCCCGATCGCGTGCAGCGGTGGAGCCTCGCCGTGTTTCGCCGTTTAGCTCAAGCCGAAAGCGAAGTTCACAACGTTGCGCCCGAAGCCGTCCATTTTCATGAAGTCGGCGGCCTCGATGCGATCGTCGATATCGTCGGCACGTGCATCGGTCTGGATTGGCTCGATGTGGAAACGGTGTATTGTTCGGCGCTACCGACGGGCGGTGGCACGGTGTGGGCGGCACATGGTCGGTTACCTGTTCCGGTTCCGGCGGTGTTGAAGCTGTGGCAGATGCGTCGCGTACCGGTGTATGACAATGGTATCGATCGCGAGCTGGTGACACCGACGGGGGCGGCGTTAATGGTGGAGTTGGCGGCAGGGTTTGGCAAACCACCGGCGATGATGCTCGATCGCGTCGGTTGGGGTGCGGGGACGATCGATCTCAGCCTGCCGAATGCGTTGCGCCTGTGGGTTGGTGACGCGGTGATAGACCCGGCGACAGACCCGGCGGTGTCGATCGCTAACCCAGAACTTGACGCACAATCCCTGGGTACGTCCGAGACCGTTGCCGTCCTCGAAACTCAGATCGACGATCTCAGCCCCCAGGCGATCGGCTATGTGTTCGATCGTCTGTTTGAAGCGGGCGCGTTGGATGTGCTTACAACGCCGATCGGTATGAAAAAATCACGCGCGGGGCTAGCACTAACGGTCATTTGTGCGCCAGATTTGCGGATCGCCTGCGAGACCATTATTTTTCGCGAAACCACCACCCTTGGCATTCGTCACCGTCTACAATCACGGACGATCCTGGCGCGGGAGTTTGAGACGATCGCCCTCGACGGACAAACGATCTCGGTCAAAATCGCGCGTGATCGCGATGGGGCGATCGTCAATATTCAGCCGGAGTATGAGGACGTGGCACGGGCGGCGCGGGCAACCGGGCGATCGTGGCTGGCGGTACAGCGATCGGTGTTACGCCAGTATGGCAATGCGTGAGCCCGCTGATCTTAATTTCTGCCGGAATGTCCCGTATGCGATTAATATCGGTAACGCCTCGCTGCCCCTTGTTTTTTTCTCGATGCTGTTGATTGATCGTCATCCCCATGTTTAAACCGACCGTACCGGCATTCCTGATCGCGCTGGTGCTATCGGTGTTATCCGGCGTTCCACTGGCCAGCTTGACCCTGGATTTAACGCGGGGAAAGACACGTATGCCCGCCGATCGCGCCGGGTTGCCTCCAGCCAATCAAGTCAGTCAAGTCAACCAAGCGTCAGCCTACGATCAAGGCATCCAGGCCGCATACACCGCATGGCAAGCAACGGGAGCCGCCAGCGTCAGCCGCGATTGGCAAGCGGTGGCGCGGTGGTGGACGCGAGCCGCCTATGCCATGCAGTCCGTCCCCACCGACGATCCGCGTTGGCTTTTAGCGCAAAAGAAAACGCGCGAATATCTGGCGGGGGCGGCCTATGCCTTTGAGCGTGCGGAGGCGAGCGAGTCCGATCGCGTTTCCTGGACGTTTGGCAGTGACGTGATCGATGAAAAGCTGGCGCTTTATGCGGCGCATGTGGCGGCGGAGGGTGTGCCGGAAATCGCGATCGTCGGCAGCTCGCGAGCCTTGCAGGGTGTCGATCCAACGACGTTACAGCAGGAGCTGGAACAGCGAGGACAGCGATCGGTACGATCGCTCAATTTAGGCATTAATGGAGCGACGGCGCAGGTGGTGGATCGGTTTGTGCGGGAGGTTTTGCCCAGCGATCAGCTACCGCGCCGGATCATCTGGGCGGATGGCGTGCGTGCGTTTAACAGCGGACGCCCGGATCGAACGGATAGCAGCCTACGCGAATCGCCCGGTTATCGCGCTTTGAAACGGGGTGATCTCACGATTCAGCCCGACGATATCGACGGGTCGAGTGCGATTCGTGCGGATGGTTTTCTCGCGATCGAGACACGCTTTCAATTCGATCGGTACTATCGCGATCGAAACCCGGTGGCGGGTCGATACGACGGCGATTACGCCAATTTTTCCCTAGCGGGCGAACAGGGCGAAGCGACCCAGCGCCTGCTGGACTTTACCCAAGCCCAGGGCATCGAGCTAATCCTCGTGCCGCTGCCGCTAACTACGGGCTATCTCGACCCAACACGGACAGCCGCCGAGCGCGAGTTTCGCCAATTTCTCGCGCGAATTGCCCAGCAATACCGTCACGTGACGGTAGTCGATCTCGATTTCACACTGTCCGATCGCTACTTTGAAGATCCGAGCCATCTCAATCGTTATGGCGCAGCAGAAGTCACGCGCGAAATTGCCCGTCAGCTCCGTTTCTAACTTGTTTAAACCAGCTCAAAATATCTATGAATCGCCCTCGGAAGTCTCGATCGCGGTATTCAATTCATCCGCAAAACTCGAAACCCGCACAAACTCAAAGGCTCCCGCGATCGAGCCCCAAACTCGCTCTTCTGTCTCGGGATCGTAGCCCCGATCCAAACTCGTAAAACGATCGGCATGTACCTGAAACGTACTTTGCAGATACGTCATTTTGCCATTGCGTTCCACCATACAGGCATTCCCCGGCTCCACGGTTCCTTCAAAACACTCCCCCGTCCACGTCACCCGAAAATCGCAGCAGGGTAGCTTCGTCAGATGCGCCGCCGTCAACGATGCGAGCCGTGCGCGATCGCGCGATGCCCCAAAAAATTCCTCTTGATCGCTGAGCGCATAGTTCTCGATCACGATCTGCTGTTGTCCATCAATGTCTTCAAGCTTGAGATTGAGAACGCGGGTGCGATACGGGCGATCGAGATTGTACTGGTACGCCTGTTCAAGATATAGCGTGATCCCATCGAGGATTCCAGCGGGCAGCGGACGCATACAGGCGCGGACATGAGCAAAAATCGGCGGGTTATCGAAGGCTTGTTGCTGATTGGTAAAGTCCGACGCCATCCAACGAGCGAGGGTGTCGAGATCGGTGGCATGGGTCATAGAAAAAACACCCCAAAAGCGGGCGAGAGCGAAGACGACAACAGCGGCTATCAGTGTATCGACCGCAGGATCAGAGCGTCAAGGTTTCGAGATGTGGCGAGACGGCGTGATCAGAATTGGATCAGTTTTCTATTGGGTTCATTCTGGGGTTCCATGCGTTAGAACTGACGCCAACGATCGAAATCTATAGCGGTTCATGGCCATGCGATCGCGAGATTCAAGGCTTCTCGCTGATCGGTGAGTAAGTCAGTTCGCAAGCCCTGTAAACTGCAAAAAGAAGCATAAATATCCTCTTCTTTTTTCCGTATTTCCTCTGTCGATCTTAACTAAGAAAAATTGCTAATCTACAGACGTTTTCTCCAGAATGAATCAGCCGACATAGTGGTCTAGATTAAATCGCAATGTTGAGGTTGGTTTAGAGATTTCATGCGTCTAATTTCAGGGTCTCTCGATGCTACGAATCACTTCTCTCCGATCACCGACAGCGTACAAAAAACAAAATCTGTTAATCTCAAAAACACAACCGTCTATGGCGGGATTTACGACAATAGAACTGGCGATCGTGGTGGTGATGGTCGGAATTTTGACGGCGATCGTCGCGCCGGGATGGCAACTTTTTCGCGATCGGCAAACGGTTAATGTGGTGAATGAGCGTCTCCATCTGGCGATGCGAGAGGCGCAAAATCGATCGCTACGGACGAAATCAAATTGGCAGGCGAGTATGCGTGAAAGGGGCGATCGCATCGAGTGGTCTGTTCATCGTAAAGACACAGAACCGCGAGTTTGGGAGGGGATACAAGCGCCGGTTACGATCGAGAACGGTACGACCTTTGCAAGCCGAAGCGGGCGCTATTACGTGGAGTTTAATGAGCGCGGTCGGATTAATGGGCGTCTTGGCCGGGTGACGGTGACTTCGGACAATGCCCCGACGCTGCAACGCTGCACGATCGCCTCAACGCTGCTGGGGACGCTACGGCAAGGAAAAGATCACGATCAAAAACGAGACGGCCACACCTGTTATTAATTGTCATGGGTTAGGGCGAGGAAGCCTGGGGAGATCGCAGGCGAGTGTACCGATCTCGTAAACGGGTAGGGAAATTTCAATCCGAGCGCCGGTGACCACAGGCATTAAATTAATCGTTCCGCCGTGCTGCCGGATCGTTTGGAGCGCTAATGTGAGTCCTAGGCCGGTGCCTTTTCCGGGTGCTTTCGTCGTGAAAAATGGTTCAAATAGTCGGGGTTCAAGTTTGGGATCGAAGCCGATACCGTTATCTGTAATGCTTAAGTGAATATTCTTTTTATCCAACATTCGAGTTGCGATCGTAATGTTGCCGATTTGACGATCGCCGGTTTTCCAACGCTGCTCGATCGCATCGATCGCATTATCGAGCAAACTAAAAACAGTCTGAAGCATTTCTCCCGATAAACATTCAAACTCTGGCAATTTTTCGTATTGCCGTTCGATGGTGATTTCAGGGCGATCGCTGCTGGCTTCGAGCCGCTGGGATAATAGCGCTACCGCATCGTCAATGCGAGCGCACAAGTTGACAGATTTGATTTCGGATTCGTTGCAGCTCGAAAATACTTCTAGAGATTTAACGATATCTTGAATTCGCGTGATGCCGTTGTGCATCGACTGAATCGATTTCGGTAAATCTTCGCGTACAAATTCCCAATCGACTTCGTCGAGTTTTTCCGTAATCGCATCCGGCTGATCGCTCGGGTGCTGGCCGACTAAAGTCAAAATACTGATCAAATCGCTGATGGTTAGTTCGAGGTAGGCCAGATTGCCCCTGAGAAAGGCGAGAGGATTATTAATTTCGTGGGAGATTCCCGCCGAAAGCTGACCGACGCTAGAGAGCTTTTCGGCTTGAATGAGCCGCATTTGGGCGCTTTGTAGCTCTAGTAGGCTGGCCTGAAGTGCGCGACGGCGTTCACTGAGGGTGATCACTAAGGTGATACCGCAAAAAACCAGGGTTCCAGCTCCGACAATTTCCGCGAGACGATTGGCATTGAGACCGTCACCGATCGAGAGAGTTGCCTGGGGGTCAGGGATAAAGCGAACGCCTAGCATGGCGGTGTAGTGCATGGTGCTGACGGCTAACCCCATCACGAGGGAGGCGCACCAGCGCCAGAGTTCACGAGCCTGACTGACCTGATCAAACCGGCGCAAAATCCATTGTGCAGCGCCAGACGCGACGATCGCGATCGCAATCGAGACCGCAACAATGCCGTGGTTCATCTCCATCGTTGCCGGGACGCGGATGGCGGCCATGCCGACGTAGTGCATCATGGCGACGGCGCTGCCCATGATCACAGCGCCTGCGACCTGGTGTCTCAGATTCCACACCGGCTGGGCGACTTGAAACAGGGCAAACCCGGCGGCAACAGCGGCGATCGCCAGGGAGGCCAGGGTCAACGTAATGTCGTAGCGTACCGGAATCTCCAGGTGGAGCGCCAACATGCCGATAAAGTGCATCGACCAAATGCCGCCGCCCAAGGTAAACCCACCGAGTGCCGCCCACAGGATCTGACGTTTTAGCGATCGAACCTGGGTTGCACATTCGGTCGTATCAAAGGCGGTATAGGCCGCAAACGTCGCGATACCGACAGAGAGAACCACCAGGAAGGGGTTATAGTCAAAGACCGGAAGGTTCAGCATGGAAGAATAATGAGGCGGTGTACGTCCATGACTTGGATTAACGTTTCACCTTCCCGTAGCATATCGAAAATAATTTCGATCAATCCGAAGTCTTGCCCCCCGATCCCCCTAGTGGCATCATGGTGTCAATTCTTTGCGAGTACGAGTTTTAACCGTCGTTTAGTTACGCCACACGTCAAGATTAGCTGAATTGATCCTTAGGGGTCGATCGTGGCGTCATTGTCTGGTGTCTCGATCGCCTTTAACGTATCGTCTGTTACGAACCGTATGGCGGAAACGCGGGATGCCCTCACACGCGCCCTGTTCCGTCAAACCCCGCTCACCCACCGGCAAAGTCTCGCGAGAGATACGCTGTCACCCCACCGTTGTAATCATAGAGAGTTAGATATGGCTGTCGCCACCCAATCTGTCGAAGAACTTTGCATTAATGCGATTCGCTTTCTGGCGATCGACGCCGTCCAGAAGGCGAACTCCGGCCACCCCGGTTTGCCGATGGGTGCAGCTCCGATGGCTTTTACCCTTTGGGATAAGTTTCTGCGGTTTAATCCGAAGAACCCCAGTTGGTTTAACCGCGATCGCTTCGTCCTCTCTGCCGGTCATGGCTGCATGTTGCAATACGCACTGCTGCACCTGTTCGGGTATGACAGCGTAACGATCGAAGACATCAAGCAATTCCGTCAGTGGGGTTCGCGCACACCCGGACACCCCGAAAACTTTGAGACCAAGGGCATCGAAGTCACGACCGGCCCCCTCGGTCAAGGCATTTGTAACGGTGTCGGTTTGGCGCTAGCCGAAGCGCATCTCGGTGCGAAGTTCAACAAACCTGACGCTACGGTCGTAGACCACTACACCTACGTTATCCTCGGCGACGGCTGCAACATGGAAGGCATCTCCGGTGAAGCCTGCTCGCTGGCGGGTCACTGGGGTCTCGGCAAACTGATCGCGCTTTACGACGATAACCACATTTCGATCGACGGTTCGACCGATGTGTCGTTCACCGAAGATGTGTCGAAGCGCTTTGAAGCCTACGGCTGGCATACGATTCACGTTGAAAACGGCAACACCGACCTCGACGCGATCGCCGCTGCGATCGAAGAAGCGAAAAGCGTCACCGACAAGCCGACGATGATCAAGATCACAACCCTGATCGGTTACGGTTCGCCCAACAAGCAAGACACCGCTGGCGTTCACGGCGCAGCACTCGGTGACGCTGAAATCAAACTGACCCGCGAAAACCTTGGCTGGGGCTATGAGCCGTTCGAGGTTCCCTCGGAAGTTCGCGACTACCTGACGAAAGCCGTCGAAAACGGTGCAAGCCTCGAAGCTGAATGGGAATCGGCCTTGGCACAGTACAAAACCAAGTACCCGGAAGAAGGCGCAGAACTCCAACGCCTCATCGACAACAAACTCCCCGAAGGCTGGGACAAAGACCTCCCGACCCTCACCCCTGCCGATAAATCCCTGGCGACCCGGAAGCATTCGGAAAATACCCTCAATGCGCTGGCTCCGAACCTCCCCGAATTGATCGGTGGCTCGGCTGACCTGACCCACTCGAACCTCACCGAGCTGCACTGCTCCGGCGACTTCCAGAAAGGCGCATACGAAAACCGCAACATTCACTTCGGTGTGCGCGAGCACGCCATGGGCGCAATCTGCAACGGCATTTTGCTCCACAATTCGGGTCTGATCCCCTACTGTGCCACCTTCCTCGTGTTCGCGGACTACATGCGCGGTGCGATCCGTCTCTCGGCACTGGCCGAAGCGGGCGTCATCTACGTCATGACCCACGACTCGATCGCCCTCGGTGAAGACGGCCCGACCCACCAACCGGTGGAAACGATCGCCTCGCTGCGTGCGATTCCTAACCTGATGGTCTTCCGTCCGGCAGATGGTAACGAATGCTCGGCAGCCTACAAAGTCGCCGTCGAAAACCGTACCCGCCCGACGCTAATCGCCTTCACCCGCCAAGGTGTCCCCAACCTCGCCGCCAGCAGCATCGAGAACGGAGCTAAAGGTGGATACATCGCGGTGGACTGCGGTTGCGATTCGCCGGATATCATCCTGATCGGCACGGGCTCGGAAGTGGGTCTCTGTGTGGATGCAGCGGCGAAACTCGCAGAAGACGGTACGAAAGTTCGCGTCGTGTCGCTGCCCTGCTGGGAAGTGTTCGACGAGCAATCGGCTGAGTACAAAGAGTCGGTGCTTCCTGCTGCGGTGACCAAGCGTCTCTCGGTGGAAGCGGGTATCTCGATGGGCTGGTCGAAGTATGTCGGTGCTGGTGGCGCGAGCGTCTCGATCGAGACCTTCGGCGCGTCGGCTCCGGGAGACAAGCTCATGCAAGAGTTTGGCTTCACGGTTGAGAACGTGGTTGCTAAAGCGAAAGAAGTTCTCGGTTAATCAGTAAATGGTTGACCCGGCTGCCGTGACGGCGAAACATCTGTCATCGCAGCTAATCAATTTCCGATATTAATCACAATGCGTCGTAGATCAAACCGATCTGCGGCGCATTTTGTTGATATTGAGAGAAAATCTAGCAATGTCGCCCCTGTCGCGCAAGCATCAGCAATTCTCAATTTGGAAATTTCAGCGATTTTATAGCATAAGCCGATTGTATTAGGACACTCTCGTCTAAGTTGAAAACCGCACTTCGACTCCGCTCAGTGCTCTCAGCTTTTTTTTATACGTCCTAAGCAAATCGTTTTTTTCTATATAGTCAATTCAATCATTTTCAGAACAGACTGAGAGCGTTGAGCGGAGTCGTTGGCGTAGCCTTCGTGCATCGAATAGCGCGGTTTGCGAGCAAGCAGAACAGAGTCAATATGTCTCGTTTTTTATTGAACTGACCATAATAGACCGCAAAGAGCAAGACCTTTGAGGTTTCTAAAATCTCAAAGGTCTGAAGTTGCTTTACGGTCTGGGGTTACTTACGATCCTGCGGATTTTACTTACCCGCCGATCGACCCACGCCGACATAACGCATACCCGCCGTCGCAATGACGCTTGGATCGAGGAAATTACGACCATCGATCATCAGCGGATTGTTCATCAGCTTCGCCATTTTGCCGTAGTCGAGATCAAGGAACTGCTTCCAGTCCGTCACCAACACCAGCGCATCGCAATGATCGGCCAAGCGCTCGGGATCTGTTTCCACATCAACCCCCGTCAAGCCAAACCGCATCCCCGTTTGGGAGACGATCGGGTCAAAGGCTTTCACCTTCGCGCCGAGACGATTGAGGTTTTCGATTAGCAGCAGCGAGGGTGCATCGCGCATGTCGTCTGTATCGGGCTTGAAGGTGAGACCCAGTAAGCCGATGACTTTCCCCTTGAGAATTTTCAACTCTTGCTGGAGTTTTTCGAGTGCGAGCAAACGCTGGCGGCTGTTAACGTCTACGGCTGCTTTGAGCAACTGGGCATCGTAGCCGTAGTCATCGGCGGTATGCACGAGTGCCGAAACATCTTTCGGGAAACAGGAGCCGCCCCAGCCGATCCCCGCTTGCAGGAATTTGTTACCGATGCGTGAGTCGAGACCGATTCCGGCGGCAACCTGCGTCACGTCGGCTCCGACCCGATCGCAGATGTTGGCGACTTCGTTAATGAAGCTGATCTTCGTGGCGAGGAACGAGTTCGCCGCGTATTTGATCATCTCTGCCGAGTTGAGGTCGGTTTTGACCACAGGAACCGGCGGCAGGGTTTTGTCATCGCCATGCTCGCGCGTGACGATCTGCTGATAGAGCTGTTCCATCAGGTCGAGTGCGCGGGAGCTGTTGCTACCGAGGACGATCCGATCGGGGTTGAACGTATCAAAAATGGCTGATCCCTCGCGGAGAAACTCGGGGTTGCTGACCACGTCAAATTCGGCAGCAATCTCACTGGAGTCGCCTTGGGCTTTCTTACGCTCCGCAATCCCATCGAGGACGATCATCCGCACCCAGTCACCGGAGCCGATCGGCACGGTGGACTTGTTGACGATGACCTTGTAGCCATCAGTGAGATGTTCGCCAATGCCGCGAGCTACCGCTTCGACATAGCGTGTATCGCTCTCGCCCGTTGGTAGCGGCGGCGTACCCACAGCGATAAACATAATGTCGGCGTGGGAGACACCCGAAGCGAGATCCGAGGTGAACTCAAGTGTTCCCGCCTCGATCGCGCTGGTCATCACTTCCGATAAGCCCGGTTCGTAGATAGGCGATCGACCCGCCTGCATCATCTTGACCTTTTCTTCGTTGTTGTCCACACAAATCACATGATGACCCGTGAAGGCGAGACAAGCACCCGTTACAAGACCAACGTAGCCAGTACCAATAACACAAACACGCATAGGTATCTCAATCCTTGATTACTTGATTAATCGATCAATCGCTAGACAATACTGCTTGAGACATGCAGAAACAGTGAAGACCGAGAACACGGAGCCAATTGACCTGAAATACACGCCGACTGTAACCGTTACTACGGTTCTTGTAGGCGTGGCGCTCGGTATGCTTTGAGTTTATGTTGCAATCAAGCGATCGCGGAAATCGGCGATCGTTTTCTCTAGTCCTTCTTTAAGCTCGATCGTCGGCTCCCACCCCAGCCAAGTTTTGGCGCGGGTGATGTCCGGCTGGCGTTGGGTTGGGTCGTCTTCGGGCAGAGGTTCGTACACGATTTCGGCGTCCGGATTGACCATGCGCTGGATGGCTTCCGCCAACTGGAGGATGGTGTACTCGCCGGGATTGCCGATATTGACCGGGCCAAGGTGTTCGTCGTTTTCCATCAGGCGCATCATGCCTTCGATCAGATCGGACGCATAGCAAAAGCTCCGGGTTTGGCTGCCGTCGCCGTAGACCGTGAGCGGGATGCCTTTCAGCGCCTGCACAATAAAATTACTGACGACTCGCCCGTCGTTTTCGAGCATCCGGGGGCCGTAGGTGTTGAAGATACGCATGACGCGGATATCTACGCCGTTTTGACGATGGTAGTCAAAGGCGAGGGTTTCGGCGACGCGTTTACCTTCGTCGTAGCAACTGCGAATACCGATCGTGTTAACGTTGCCGCGATATTCTTCCGGCTGCGGATGAACATCCGGATCGCCGTAAACTTCTGAGGTCGAGGCGAGCAGAAATCGCGCTTTGACACGTTTGGCCAAACCCAACATATTTAGCGTCCCGAGGACGTTGGTTTTGATGGTTTTGACGGGGTTGTATTGGTAGTGAACTGGCGAGGCAGGGCAGGCGAGATGATAGATCCGATCGCACTCTACGCGAATCGGCTCGGTGATATCGTGACGGATCAATTCAAAATTATGGTGATCCATCCAGCGATCAATATTTCGCTTTGTACCGGTAAAGAAGTTGTCGAGACAGAGGACGTCATGTCCTTGTTCCATCAGTCGATCGATGAGGTGAGAGCCGAGAAAGCCCGCTCCCCCCGTGACCAAAATTTTCATAGCGGTTGATTGCTCGAACGTATCGGCGGCATGGGTGGGTCTAAGGTTGCGTCAGTCTGTCGGTTACGTCAGCGGTAGATGCTGACACGGCTGGTGTCACTGACGAGACGGTTGTCTGTCGTGGTTCTACGGTATCTTGCGAGAGAGAAAAGTGTCTATTGCAAAAACTCCAAGGTCTTAACCCGTCTCTCGGGACAATCGGTTACGGTTAGATACGGTTAGATGGGGATCAGAACACTCTGGTCATCAACCGCCAACCATCAGCATCCTCAACTCTAGATCACACAACCATGCCGAGTGCGCGATCGCATCACGAGACCGAAGACAGCTTTAACCCGAGCATTATTCTCAATACGATCAATCTGCCCCATACGCCAAATCCCAGCGCCGGGACTCGATTACGGGTAAGGTCGGAACGCCATATGCCCATACGCCAGGAACGGATCGCAACGCCAATCTTAACGGCAATCTTAAAGAAGCTTTGTAAAACGGGGATAGGACTCTTGTTATGGGTCACGATCGCCTTCGGATTGCAGACCTTGAACGCCCCGATCGCGAACGCGGCTCCCTTAACCTGTCGTCTTTATAACGATCATGACGTGTGCATTGATCGCATCAAACGCAGCGCCAAACACTACTGGGAATACCGCGTCAACTTAACCATTGACGGCCAAAAGCAACCCGAAGACGTGCTGGACTGCCGCTATTACCAACGGATCGATCGCGACGGTTTCATCGACCCGTTTAAACCCAACGATGTCGGGCGATTTGTTTGTCGGTATTTCAATCACCGCGATTGGCGTTGATTTTTGGCGTGAAGGATCAACTCAGCCCACTTGAACCGATGAACTTAACGATTCCGTTAACCTTAATCAGCGGATGACGCTTTACCGCTAAGATCGAGAACTATGGCAAGCCTCGATATCCTCGGAACTCCCCACGCCTACAGACTGAGTGAAGCGAGACCGAATCAACCCGTTTTTGTGTTTCTGCACGGTTGGCTACTGAGCCAACAGTATTGGCAGCCGCTCGTGGAGCAACTGTCGCCGGATTTTCAGTGTTTAACCTACGACCTGTCCGGCTTTGGGGAATCCCAACCCGTCCAAAAAAATTGCCCCGATCGCGACTATTCACCCCGACATTACGCCCTCGAACTCCAAACCCTGTTGGCTGAACTCGGGATCGATCGCGCGTGGCTCGTCGGTCACTCCCTCGGCGGCACGATCGCCCTATGGACGGCACGTCAATGTCCAGAGCGGGTGTGTGGCGTCACGTGCGTCAATGCGGGCGGTGGGATCTATCTAGCGGAGGAGTTCGAGCGTTTTCGATCGGCAGGCTCGAAAATGTTGCAGTGGCGTCCGGGCTGGTTGCAGTACATGTTTGGTTTGGATTGGCTGTTTGCGCGGGCAAATGTGGCGAGTGCGATCGAGCGGCGCTGGGGCGGTCAGCGCGTCAAGGATTTTCTGATCGCGGATGAGGCCGCTGCGCGAGGTGTACTGCTCGATTCGACCACGGAGGAAGAGGTGCATAAATTGCCGCAGGTGGTGGCCGAGTTAAGTCAACCAGCGTATTTCATTGCAGGCTTGCAGGATACGATTATGCCGCCCAAGTATGTGCATCACCTGGCGAGTTTTCATCCCAACTTTCAGCAGTGCGGCGCGAATACGATCGAACTCGATCGCTGTGGCCATCTCGCCATGATTGAACAAACCGAGCAGGTCGCCGATCATTTACGTGACGTGAGCGACAAATATGCCGCCTATTTTGACTAATTATTGGTATGTTTTCGGATGAAACCAAAATCTTAGAATCGTTAATCTTAAAAGCGTTGGGATTTGCACCATGCCTCACGAGCGTCAGCCCGAAACACCAGCCAACGTAACGCCCGATCGCTCCGAGATCAAGCTGCTGGTACTCGATATTGACGGGACGATCTCCGGTCGATCAAACACCGTGAGCGAACCGGTGAAACGCGCCGTGCGAGCGGTGCAAGCCCGAGGCATTCGCGTCGCGATCGCCACCGGACGCATGTATCGATCAGCGAAACGTTTCCATCGCGATATTGGCTCCGATTTACCGCTGATTTGCTACCAAGGCGCGTGGATTGCCGAACCGGACACCGATCATCGCCTGCGTCATACACCGCTACCCCAGGCGATCGCCCTCGACCTGATTGCCCTGCTCGCCGATCCCGAATGGTCGTCCCTCTCGGTTCATTGCTACATCGACGATCGCCTCATCGTCAACGACCTTAGCCCCGACACTCAGGCTTACATCGCTCGATCGCAGATCCAGCCGGAAATCATCCCCGATCTCGCAACCTTCATCAGCCAAAACGTTCCCACCAAACTGCTCGCCCTCAGCGCCGACACCGACCTCGTCACCCGCCTGCTACGCCATGTCCGCGATCGCTACCACCCCGACGATCTCTACCTCACCACCTCAACGCCCTACTTCTTCGAGGCCACCCATCCCCAAGCCAATAAAGGAACCGCCGTGAAATATCTCGCCGAAGAATGCCTCGGATTGAGTGCGGCTCAGGTCATGGCGATTGGTGATAATTACAACGATCTCGAAATGCTGATCTATGCGGGGATTGGCGTCGCGATGGGGGATGCACCGTCGGGGGTGAGCGATCGTGCGGATTGGGTTGCGCCGTCGGTCGAGGATGACGGGGTGGCTGTGGCGATCGAGCGATTTATCTTAAATCGTGATGCGAATGAGGATTGGGATCGCGATCAAATTGCAGTGTGATTCGCTCAAAGCGAGTTCAACACTTCAACACGGGTTCAAGACTAATTCAACACGTCTTCATCGAGCGTTACCACCTCCCCGCCGAAAAAATTAGCGAGCTGTTGCGCGGCGCTGGCAATCTCCGATTCATCCCACTGACGGCCTGACGTGGAGACGATCGGGGTGCTGTTGGTGGCGGGTGGTGGTGTCTCCGGTGGTGTCAATGATGGAGCGGCGGAAGTGCTTGAGGGGGCAGGCGGTTGCGAGATCGGCGGTTGCGGTGGAACCGTCGGTGGTGTCGAGACAGGAACCTCGGGAGCCATTGCAGGCGTGGAATGAGACGGGGGAGGACTGACGGCGATCGCCGTGGGATACGTCGGAGGCGCGATCGGGGCAGGGGTGGGATAGGCCGGAGCTGCGGGGGCTGAAGCTGAGAACGTCGGGGCGGAAGCAGCGGGAACAGAAAACGGTGGAGCTGGAGCAGCGGGCAAACTCGCAGCAGGGGTTGGGTTAGGAGGTTGGCGCGGATCAACGCTGGGAGCCGGGGTCTGAGCATCTGCCGCAACATCGATCGCAATCCCGATCGGCGTCCCAAAAACATAGCTAAACGCGGCCTCAATATCCCCCTGTTTTCGTTTTACGACAGACTGAATCGCCGACGCCAATACCGAAATTCGCGCCGTTTGGCCGTCGAAGGCGCTCAGGCGACATTTTTGGTTGAGCAATTCTCGCGTTGCTCGCATTTGCACGTGACTTAGCACCTGCTGCCAAACTTGAGGCAGATTAAACACCTGAGTTTCGGCGGTGGGTGTTGCTTGTGTTGTCGGTGGCGGTGTTGGTTGTTGTGTCGGTGGCGGTGTCGGCGCTACGGCGGGCGCGGACGGATTTTCCCACGGGGAACCGTGTCCCGGCGTTATCGGTGTTGGGAATTGGGTTTGAGGGGTCGTCTGCGGTGGCGGAGACTGAGCCGTTGTGGCCGCGCCTCCGTTCCGCTGGGGATGAAGGGCGGTGTAGGTCGGGGCGGCGTATTCTGTGCGAGTGGCGGGAATATCCGGTGACATATCTGGATCGATCGCGTCCCAATCTGGGCGATCGTCCTCTTCTGAAAACACCGGGGCTGGATTGCTGGGCAGAGTTTCAGCGATCGGGGAAATCGACGCGGCGGGATCTGGGGTTGGATCGGTGGTGATATCGGGAGTGATCGGGGCGGGGCTTGCCGCTGGAGGTGGTGCGATCGGTGCGGGCGGTGCGATCGGTGCGATCGGTGGATAGGCCGATGGTTGCGGGTAAGCCGGTGGAGCGATCGCAGGCGGTGGCGAACTCCATTGCGGGGCAGCGATCGTCGGCGCTGCGGCTCGTCCCGATGCGATCGGCATACCCTGACCATCGCTCGATCGCGCCGCGATCGCCGATGGCAACAGCCCCAGCAAACTCACCTCAAGCCACAAACGCGGCTGCGTCGTATTTTTAATCTGACCTTCGCAACTGCGTAAATGCTGACCACCCAGCAAAATCTGTTCGATGCTCCAGCCCTGGGAAAACTCGCACAGTTCCGGCCACGTGGCGCTGGTGACACTGGTGAGCGATTGCCGATCGCTGGCGGTTTTCGCAATCAAAAAATCACGGTAAAAGTTCGCCAAACTTTGCAATACCGTCAGCGGTTCGCGTCCCCGATCGAGCATCGATCGGCAACAATCCAGCACCGCTTCTGGGCTATCGCTGGCAATCGATCGCACCACATCAAGCAAATCTCGCTCCGGCACAGCCCCGACCAAATCCCAAACGTGTTGGGGCATGATGCGCTCATCGAGCAAACTGAGCTGATCGAGCAAACTTTCCGCGTCGCGCATTCCACCCTGGGCGATTTGCGCCACGAGGGTCAGCGCTTCGGGAGAGACATCGATCTGTTCGATCGTTGCAATATGCGCCAGATGATCCACCATCGCATCGAGGCGAATGCGGCGATAGTCAAACCGCTGACAGCGCGAAATAATTGTCGGCAAAACCCGCTGGGGATCGGTGGTCGCCAGCACGAACACCACGCGATCGGGCGGTTCCTCCAGGGTCTTGAGCAGCGAGTTAAACGCCGCCGTACTCAGCATGTGGCACTCGTCCACGGCGTAGACCTTATAGCGACACTTCACCGGCGCAAATTGGGCGCGTTCGATCAGCTCGCGGATGTTATCGACGCCGGTATTGCTCGCCGCGTCAATTTCGATTACGTCCACCGCCGATCCATTGGTGATCGATCGGCAAATCTCACACTGGCCGCAGGGCGTCGCCGTCGGCCGATCGCTGGCCTCACAGTTCAGCGATTTCGCCAAAATTCGAGCGCTAGAGGTCTTGCCCGTACCGCGCGGCCCGCTAAATAGGTAGGCCGGTGCGATGCGCTGCTGTCGGATCGCACTGGTCAGCGTATTGGTGATCGCCTCCTGACCCACCAAGTCCGCAAAGGTGGCGGGGCGGTATTTGTGGTGGAGGGGTTCGTAAGCCATGATGCTAAACGCAGGGGGAGCCGATCGCGAATGTGAGATCCGTCGCTAAGGTTGTTTCTCGTCTGTTTCGAGCTTTGATCTTAGCCAAGACTGGCGGATTAATCGAGCAAATTTTAGTAACGTTTTGAGTGAATTCGCTTTAAATGTTTGTTTTTTGTTCTGTTTTCCTAGGAAGCTGCGCGATTCTGACGATCGGCGAGAAAACAGCACTGCCCGTCACGATTTAGCCGGGGGTTCACTATGACACCTTCATGACCGCTTTTTTTGGCCAATTTGGCGATCGAGCCGAATCCGGTCTGATCTCGAGTCAATGTTGAGTTTGGGAGTCATCGGGGCAAAGTGGAGGACTGACACGCGATCGGTCAGTCCCAAAAAGTGTCAGCTACAGTAGGGAACGAGACTCTATCATTCGGGCTTGGTCATAGGGGTAGATGTCTCGCCCCGTTGTCTTGAAACCTGCTTATGAAACGCTCCTATTTTGCAGTTTTGACGCTGCTAGCTACGTCCACAACGATTCTCTCAATGGCGATCTCCGCCGCGACCGCTCACACCCGCCATCGCCGCGCAGTGACCCTCAGCGCGATCGCGCTGAATGCAACGTCACCCGCGAAGTTCAATGCAAAGCTAAACGTTAAGCCGACGGGGGTTAATGGGGTTGATGGGTCTGTTGAGCCAGCCCTCACGGCAGAGCGTCGCCCGATGGCGCTCAAGGTGACCTTACCCAGCGGCGAAGTCCTGAAGCCGATCGCGCCCAGCATCACGAAATCCTCACAAACGAAATCCCGTATTCAGGAAAATCAGGACGATCGTCTCGCCCAAGTTCCGCAAACGATTTTGCTCGATCGCAACGGTGAACTCACGAATAGCGACGAGGTTCTCGAAAGCGATAACAGCCGCTTCGATGTCTATCTCATCGAAGGAAACGCCAATCAAACCGTAACCATTTCGGCGGGTAGCAGCGCCTTCGATACCTTCCTCATGCTGCTCGACGGCGAGGGGAACAGCATCGCCCAAAACGACGATATCAGCGCCTCCAATACCAATTCGTCCTTGACTACCACCCTGCCCAGCAGCGGAACCTATCTTGTGGTTGTCAACGGTCTCGACAGCAGCAGTCTCGGCTCCTATCGGGTGACGGCTTCGGTTGCTAGCGGTACACCCGTAGCGCCGACGGTCACAGGCTTTAACTGCAACGGCTACAGTTCTTGCACGGTGACGGAAGGCGATGCCGACTACATGGTTTTTAGCTACACCGATCCCAACGGCAACGCCAGCGAATGGACGCTCAACGACTTCACCGCCGAAATTTATCCGGCGAATGGGGGCGGCTCGATTCGACCCGGCATTGAATGCACCTGCCCTACCGGCGTCGGCGACTGCAATGCACCGGCGACGAATACCTACACGGTTTCGATGCGCGACACCAGTAATCGCGTCAGCAACAGTCGATCGGTCTCGGTGACCTGCTCACCCTAGATTTATCGGGGCTAAATTTAACTGGGATCAATGATTTCGGGCAACTGGGGTAAGGCTTCTCCGGTTTCAAGCTGCGCAAGCCTGGTGAGTTGGGTCGCGCAGCTTTCCTGGAGTCCTTCGACGAGTTCGCGCAAAATTTGATATTTGTAAGCGTGAGTGTGATCGGTTTTGGTCGTCACGTGTTCGTCGATGTAGTCCGAGACGGCCTGAAGATTGTTTTCCAGGTTGGCGATCGTTGTATGGAGATGGCGATCGGCGTAGTTTTTGATGTCGCTGCTGGCACCAGGGGAGATCTCGTCGTCATTCGGCCATTGCGTGACGATCGCGGGCGGACTTGTCTCTTGAGGGGATGAGGACGTTAAGGGGGAGTCTGGTAAGCCGTGGGGAGTGAGTCCCACGGTGACCATCGTGTCGTTGAAGTCATACCCGGTATGCGCTTCAAATTCCAGCAAAGCCGCATCTCCGGCGGTGATGCGGTCAAAGTCATCGAGGGAAGCATTGCCCGCTAAAAACTCGCCGGACTGTCGCTGATGGAGCGCTGGGTAAAAGCTGGCGATCGTCCCGCAGAGCAGCGTGGCCACTTTTAGATTGTTCTCGCGATCGTCGAGACACGACGCCGCACCAAACACTCGAAACCGTAAATCCTCGATCGAATTACAGGCAAACAGCAGTTCGCGCACCAAATCATCAAAATCTTGCTGATTGAGATAATTAACGTCCTGGGTCGTGTAATCAAACCGGCAGCTAATGGCCGAAAACACGATGCTTTTCGCCTTACTCAAGCTGCTGTGATGGGACACCCGCAACCGTAGCGAAAATAAATCTTGAGAATTATCGAACAGTTGGCGCACCTGAGCAAAGCGATCGCCCATCGACGTAATATCGTCGCGATAGTCCGGATACAGGATCTTCAGGCGATTGAAAAGGCTTCGCGCCAAGATGAAGTAGGCATTTTTCTTATTGAGATGCGAAACCACCACAATCAGCGCATTTTGCAGGCGATCGAGATCCGTTGCTCGTTCTAGCAGCTCTTGTAAAAGGTCAAACCACGAATACTGCTCTAGCGCTTGCGGATCGCTTGGCCAACTATCATGACAGGTACAAAATAGTAGCTTTTTAATGCGGTTAGCATTGGGGTCGTTATAAAAGCTATTAATCAGCGCGGCGACTTTTTCGGGAGCTGTCATTGTAGTTAGCGGCGTAATTAGCGGCCTCGTTGTGACTCGACGAGTAGCGAAACGGCGGGCGACGGATTAACGAAATGTGCCAGAGATTGGCTCGACGATTGAGATGCACACACATGTTACGAGGCAGCACGACAGACGGTTGAGTCCATTGGTACAAACATCTGAGTCGATTGTATTATCACCGTACTTACAACGACCGTTCCGATCAATCATTATTTGTTTTCTGAGCGGTCAATCTTCAGGATGCTTACTATGGCCTTTCGTTTAATACCTGAACTATCGGCTCAAACGATGGGGATGATCGTCGGCGGGCTTTTCCCAGCATTGTTCTATGGCGTGTCGAGTGTCTTTGCTAAGGTTAGCGCTAATGCGGGGATGTCCGCCGGGGGGCATCTAATCTATACGGGCATCGCGGTTAGCACGATCGGCGTATTGCTCTCGATGCTGATGCCCGGTCAGGCGATCGCGACCTCGGCGATCTCGGCGTCGTTGCTCTTTGGGTCGCTTTGGGCGCTGGGATCGGGCTGTGTCGTGATTGCGCTCTATCGCTATGATGTGGCGCTGTCGAAACTTGCGCCGCTGTATAACACCAATACGCTAGTGGCGATCGTCCTATCGCTGATTATCTTCGCGGAATGGCAACAGGTTGATTTAGCCAAACTTTTAGGTGGTGCGGTGCTGATTGTCTTGGGTGGGATCTTGGTATCGTTGGCGTAATGCGTCAATGCATTGCGAGTAATGCACCGCAGCCCTTGAGCTTTTAATTCTCTTTAATCATTTCCCATGACCGTCGCCACTAAATCCTCCGCTGCTCCGTTAACCACCCGGCCACAGCTTCGCCCGATTACCGGCCTGGTTAACGTCTTGCTTTCGATCAAACCCCTCGCCAGCTTTGCGAAATCGCGTGCGCGCAAAATGATGATCGATCGCGCTGAAGACATGGGCGTCTACTGGCGCAAAGAAGCCGCCTTTTTAAGCGAGCAAAACCTCGAAGCGCTGCGCCAGCAAATCGAAAACCCAGCGCTCGTTTACCCTGACTATTACCTCACCTCGTTTCATGCTTACGACGAGGGCAATTTGGGCTGGCTCCCGGCGACTGAGGTGGAAGTGGCCGCGCGGGCGGTTCACGCCAAGATTTGGCCGGAGGCGAAGGAGCGGGGCGATCAAAAATTACGCGATAGTTTTCTCGATGTGGTCGATCGCCGCATCGATCAAACGCAAACGCCAATCACGGCGATCGTCGATCTCGGCTGTAGCGTTGGCCTCAGTACGTTTCGCATTCGCGATCGCTACCCGATCGCCCAGATGACCGGCATCGATCTCTCGTCCTACTTCCTCGCCGTCGCGATGTATCGCGCAGCCGAACGCAAAACCCAACTCAAAACCGTCGAACCCGACTCTAACCAGCCCGATATCCGCTGGATTCACGCCGCCGCCGAAGCGACCACCCTCGACGATAATTGCTGCGATCTGGTGACGCTATTCCTCGTTTGCCACGAGCTGCCCGCCGAGGCAAGCTGCGAGATTTTCCGCGAAGCTCGCCGGATTTTGCGCCCCGGTGGTCACCTGGCGATCATGGAAATGAACCCGAAATCGGAAATCTACGCCCAGATGCCGCCCTACGTGTTCACCCTGCTCAAAAGCACCGAACCCTATCTCGATAGTTACTTCAACCTCGATATTGAGCAAGCGTTAATCGATTCGGGCTTCAATTCGCCAACGATCGACTGCAACAGCCCGCGTCATCGCACCGTGATCGCCCGCGCAGCGGAAACCGCGATCTCGTAAATGGCACTGCAATGGGGGGTGAGACCTTTGAGGTTTTGGAAACCTTAAAGGTCTGGATGGTCTGAATCAGAACAATGTTTAAGGAGTCGGGCGCTTGAACAGGGAAGCAAAGAGGTCGGCGATATCGTTGGGTTCGGTGTTCTCGTCGATCTCGGTGGCAGCAGCGATCGTGTCGATGCGGAGATAGGCCGGATAGCGGGCTTCGCGGCGGATGCGCTGGATTTCGTCGTCGGGGATCGACCAATCGAGGCGATCGCCGAGGGCTTTGGTGATATCGGCGCGATCGATCGTCCCGGCGACGGTGTCAGCAGGCGAGAGAACGACGATCGATCGCAACTGTTCGCGTTCGAGGGTACGAACCACTTCAACGAGGGGAGTCGCTTCGCGTAGGTGGGGCGTATCGAGCAGAGGCGAGACAATCTCGTCAATGGTCATCGTTTCCCATTTTTTACGATCGACCCCTTGCCATGCATTCATCTGAAGCTGTCCGCGATAGCGTCCGTGTGCGGCGGCGAAATAGGGAACGTGTTTCCCAAAGAGCGGCGTATCGGCCAGTTCACAGAGGATGTAGCGATCGGTGAATTCGCGAATCGTCAGCCCCGCATCCACCACCCGAAATTGCTGGGTCATCACCTGGCTGGCCTGCAATTCGAGCAGCATCGACTGCATTGACGTCACGCGACCGTAGGCGGCGGCGTTGCGGATGATAAACCAGCCCACCAGCGCCAGCCATAAACCGACGCCAAATCCCGGCAGGGTTAACGCCCCAAAAACGCCCACCCCGATCGCCAAGCTACCAATCATCTGACCCGACGCCACCGCGTAGCGCATTCCTTGAAGCCGATCGCCCGTAATCTTCCAGATGGCCGCTTTCAAGACCTGACCGCCATCGAGGGGCAGACCGGGGATGAGGTTAAACAGGCATAACACGAGGTTGAGCTGGGCGAGGTCGCGGACGATGATGGTTAGTGGTGTAGCGGCGGATAGCTCGTGCGAGAGGGCGGTAAAGCCGATCGCCAGAAACAGACTGACGGCAGGCCCCGCGATCGCCACCTGAAACGCTTGGCCGGGGCTGTGCGACTCGCGATCAATCTCGGCGACACCGCCCAAGAGAAAGAGCGAAATCGATCGCACCGGGATACCTTGGGCTTTGGCAACGAGGCTATGGCCGATTTCGTGGAGCAGCACCGAGCCGAACAGCGAGATCGCCCCGATCAAGCCTGTCACCGCCGCGATCGGTAGGCTCCAGCCATACGCCTCCGCCCAGGCTCCCCCTTTTAACACCGCCAATATCACCACGATCGGAAACCACGACGCGCGAACGTACAGCGGAATCCCGAACACCGATCCAATTCGTAAGCCCTGTTGCATCATGCCGCCCTATATCGATGCGTTGCCAAATCTGGCGCAGTTAACCCGCGATTTCCCAGTTGTTCCCGTTTTTCCAGATCCATAACGATCGCGGTATTGGGTGTGGGGTGAGGGTGATGAACTGCGCCTATAAGTTCATTGTATCGATTTGGTCAGAAGCACTTCAGGCGAGATCCGCCAGGTTCATAAAGCTTTGCAGCAGTTGAACTGGGATTGGCCAACCTTAGCCAGAATTAGCCAAAGTAAGACGGGGCATTGTCTGCCCGCCATTTGATGTTGCAGCCGATGCTGGGCTGTTGATTGGCATCGATCGCCGATCCCGCGAGAAGCGCCTCGATCGCGGCTCGCAAATCCCGACCCGTCACCGGCTTGTCATTCCCCGGTCGGCTGTCATCGAGCTGACCGCGATAGACCAATTTAAGCTCGCGATCGAACAGGAAAAAGTCTGGCGTACAGGCTGCGGTATAGGCTTGGGCAACCTCCTGGGTTTCGTCGTAGCACGATGGAAAGTTCAAGCCTAATTCTGTTGCCATTTCGGCCAAACTCTCCGGCGAATCATCGGGATAGTTCACCGCATCATTCGAGGAAATCGCCACGATCCCCAGGCTGGACGCATCCGACCCGGCATAGTCTCGCCCAATGCTAGCCAGTTCGTCTTCTACATGCTTCACAAACGGACAGTGACGACACCAAAAGATCACGAGCAGCCCCGCCCGATCGCGAAACGTCTCCAAGCTGATCGTTTCCCCGGTCGTCACATCCGGCAGCGCGAAAGCCGGAGCCGCTGTCCCCAGGGCAAGCATCGTCGAGGGTGTACGCACCATAATCTGAAATCCTCTGAAATTTTGAGTGTGATTACGACTATCGTCCTACACATCGCAATTCTTGAATTTCGCATGTGCCAATCCTGCGTATCTAAAGTTCTGGACTACCCAAAAATCAGCGATCGCTTGACGCCGCCAAAATCGTCCGGCATAATCTAAGTCCAATCTTGGGGCTATAGCTCAGCTGGTAGAGCACTTGCATGGCATGCAAGGGGTCAGCGGTTCGAACCCGCTTAGCTCCATTTTTCAAGATTCAATCCAACATCTGTCGGTAGGGCGTGTTGCGATCGCGATCCGTTTGGATTCACGCGATCGATGAGGTTAGACCGTAACGTACCGCTGGAGGTGTGGCGATATTGTGGTGCGATCGGTGGGGGGTGAGAACTCGGAGTTCTGGTTGGTTAAAATTGGGGGGTCGTTGTTGGGTGAGTTTTTAGGATGACGTTACAAGAGCTATTGCCCACGATCCGTGAGTTAAGCGCGGCGGAAAAGTGGGAGTTACGGGCGTTGCTCGATGATGAGTTAAGTGCTCGATCGGCGACGGTTGATGAGGTGGCGATAAATGGGCCGCAGTTTGTGGCGATGTTTCAGCGACGTTTTGGAGAGCTAGAGCCTGTAGAGATTGAGATTCCACGACGCGAGCCGGTGCGGATTGATGAAACGCTGTTTAGTGAATTTGGCGATGCATGAAAATCGTTCTTGACACGAATGTTTATTCGCAGTTCATTCATCCCCAAGGGTCGTCGATCGTTACAGCATGGCTCATGCGACAGGAGCGTGCTGTGATTTACACGACGAGTGTGACGCAGGCAGAAATTTTGTTCGGGATTCGGCGTTTGCCGGAGGGTCGTAGGCGAAGTGTTTTGCTCGCAAATGCTCTGGAGTCGTTTAGCTCTGAGGTTGCGTGGCAAATTTTGCCGTTTGATTCAGCGGCTGCGGATGAGTATTCGCTGATTGTGGCGTTGCGGGAGCGATCGGGGCGTCCGATCTCGCAGTTTGATGCACAGATTGCGGCGATTTGTCGGGTGCATGGGGCGGTGTTGGCGACGTGCAATGTGAAGGATTTTGCGGGGTGTGGGATCGATGTGGTGAATCCGTGGGATTGATGACTGTTTTCGCGCTACTTCGAGACGATTCGGACGGGGCGCTATATGGTTGTAGTAACGGTGTCGGAGGTGGAGCCGCCGCGCCATTGGATTGTGACGGCATACACGGCACGCAAGCTTACGGGAGGGGTTCGCGAATGGCCACAGAATTGATGGAAATGACGGCGGGTTTGACGTTTGACTATGACCCGATCGGGGATAGCTTGATGGTGACGGTGTGTCCGATTTACCCGGAGCAGGAGACGGAGGAGTTGGGCGATGATATGTTGGCGCGGTTGAATCCGGTGACGGGGGGGATCGAGGCGATCGAGATTTTCTTTTGGTCGCGGCGGTTAGCGGCGGGGGAGTCGGTGTTTGTGCCGGTGGTGGCGTTGTTGCGGGCGGATGGCGCGATCGGTGAGGGGTGAGTTGCCCTATACGAGGGCAGGAGCCTGAACGTCTACGGTGTAGCTTTGCTGTTCGACTTCAGCTTCGGACAGCGGTTGACGTTCGCAGTAGGCGATCGCGACACGACCAAAGGCGGCAGTTTCGGTGGCGGTATCGTAATGCTCGATTTCAGTCACAACCCATTCGGCGGGAATTACGCGGCGTTCGGTGCTGCTAACGATTTCGTGTTTGGTGAGGCGTTCTCCGAGGCGGACGGCTTCGCCAGGGCTCCAGGAGTAGGATTCTTGAATGACGCGGGTGTAGCTATCTTGAGTGTCGTCGCCGGAGGGGAGCAAAATCCAGTCTTGGTCTGCGGCGCACATGTAGATGACGAGCGTGCCGTTATCGTTCGTTGTCATAGGTTGTGTCCTCGAATGTGGTTTGTTCGCCTTCAAAGATGCAGTCGGTGGAGAGGATACGATCGCCGTTGGGTTTGGTGCGTTTGAGCTTCCAGTTGTTGCGTTTTGCCATGCGGACGCAGTCTGCGGGTGAGGCGGCTGCGTGGATGTTTTCTTGCTTATCGTTCGCTGTCGTTGTGTTTCTGTTATGGGTCAGATTTTATCGCGGGGAGTGAGACCTCAGAGGTTTTGGAAACCTCGGAGGTCTGGTTGGTTAGAATGGGGGCTGTGGTTTTGAGGTGGGTTTGATGACGCAAGCGGAATTGTTGGAGTTGTTGGCGCGGGCGAAGGCGGAGGGCTGGAAGGAGCTGGATTCAGAAGAGGTAGAGCGGTGGGGTTTATCGCAGCCAAATTAGGTCTGGTTTCTCCGGCCTCAACTCCATCTTTTTTTAGATCTGAAAGTGACTAGTGTACATATGTACCTGTGACAAAAGTCACAGCATCTGCAAGAAAAAACAAGTATGTTTAAATGCTATCTTCATTACTTAAAAGCCTGAAAGCCTTGTGATTAAATAGCCCAAGTAAATACAAACACGCCTTTATGAAAACCAAGGCTTGATGCGCCATTGCTTTGGACGCTTTCTCCTCGAAACATAACTTCGATTATTCTGCTTGGGTTACTTAGATGAATGATAAAAATAGTTACCGATGGACTCAGTCAAACAAAAAAGAGTTCCGAGAATCTATTTGTCAAGTCTATTTCCGACTTGGAGAGTTGCGTCGATTTGTCAGTGATGCGATTGATTACAATCTCGACACAATTACAAATGTGAATTTGGCAATCAATGATATAGCTTTTGAACTCGTTGAATGGTCTGCGGCAAAGGGGTATCTTGATCGCTTATTTGATTATTTTATCGAAGAAAATCCCGAATTAAAACTAAAAGCCTTAAAATCCGACAGTCATGTCTATCGTCTTGAAACAGTCATATCCTTCAAGTCTGAATTCAAGCATCTTGAGACACTGCTACAGCGACATGACTGGAAGAAAGCTGATGAAGAAACAGCCAGAATAATATGCAAAATATCCAATAGAGAAAAGGAAGGAAACTTAAGTGGCTCAGATATATTGAATTTTTCTGACCAAATAACAAAGACAATAGGAATTCTGTGGGAGGTGTATAGCGAGCAAAAATTTGGATATAAGGCTCAGCTAGAAATATATCAACATATGGGAGGTACTAAAGACTTAACAGAGGAAAATCGTAAGAATTGGCAAAAATTCTTAGATATTATTGAATGGTCTAAAAATGGTAAGCGCTACAACCATCAAGAAATTCAATTTTCTCTGTCTGCTCCTAAAGGCCACCTGCCCTATATGGGAAGTGTAATTTTAGATGGGCAGTACGCCTTAAAGTTTGGCACTCGCTTTCTTTATAAATTTGGTCAAACATAATTCAAACTAGTGACTCAGTCGAGGCTTCAGGAGACTGTTTCTAAGCTACTTTAAGATCCTTAGAGTTCCACAAAATTTTGAGAATTTTGGGTAGAATCTAGCGAAGCTTGACAAGAGATGTGGCTGACTTGAGAAAAGATCTCAAGTCACTTGCTTCACTATATTTAACTATAAAAGAAGTTTCCACTTCTGAGTATGCCTACAGCCATTTGTGCACGTACTTTATTTCTGTTCATATTAAATGCTCCTAAGTTTTTGTCGCTCACATTGGCAAGAACTAGATAAACTCCATCTTTAACCTTTCCTTCCATAATAGAAATTGAGTAGAGGGCAAATGCAACTTTTTCAAACTCATAAACTAAAGAAACCACATCTCCTGGATGAAAATCACTGCTGATTATGGTTTCCTGAGCAGAATCCAATATTTTCGCAATGTTAGTCCCTAGAGCAGGCATGTCAACCCCCTCTATCTTTGTTGGATCTGACACCGCAAGAGGTATAGGATTAGTGTCCATATCTTGCAAAGAGAGGACAATAATTCCGTCAATATGATTATCTTGTTTGCATAATTCTTGGGCTAGTTTTTCGAGTTCGGAAAAGTTATTGACGTCAGCGGGTTGCATACTTTTTCTTTTTTCTATAGATAAAAAACTTTTACCACAAACTACAAGGATTCTTCCATATTTCCAAAAGTGACTCAAAGCAGAACAATAGTTTTTGTGTCGTTCTACATCGGCCTTTTTGAATATTTTCTCCTTGAATGCAGTTTAGCAAACATAGGATGTTATTGGCAAACACTTGCTATCTTCTTAAATCAAGTTTTGAATAGCTTTCTTTAACTCATTAAGAGCTTCTGACTCAAGTAGTCCAAGTTCTTCAATTCGCTTAACCACACGTCTCAGGTGAGATAAGTTTGGGTCAAGATCGGGTGAAAAATTCGGCTTTTGCTCATCGGTGTTTTTATCGACGACACCAGAGCTTTGTAAAGGCTCTATTAGTGAATCCTGAAACTTTTCTATATATTCAATAATGCGACTCATTCTTTCAAGGCTTTCTTCTTTCAAGTCTTTGTGTATGTAGTCAAGTTTCCCCTCAATGGCTGGCACTATTTCTTGACTTAATGTTTTGATTGAATCAACTTCTCGCATTAAGTAGTCTTTACCTTTTCTCGGTGTATTACTAGTTCCATCTTCCGATTCCATCCTCAAACTCTCTAGGACTAATTCTTTTTGTATTTTTGAAATTTCACTCTTTAAGTCTTTCCATACAAGTTTAAAGAGATCATGATCTCGCTCTTTTTTCCTTGAATCTCGCGAATCAGAGTCTATATAAAATAAGTCAAACAAAGTTTTCCATTCATCTTCTTCAAATCGTGTAAATTGCTTGTCTTCAATATATTTTGGAACATCTGCCGGAACTCGTGAGTTCCCATCTATCCCATCAAATATTAAAGGGAATATCTGAATCTTTGTATTATTAGATGCCGCTTGCGTGATAGCTCCTGCCTCAAATGCTAGCCATTCAGGATTGCCCATGCTAGGTGTAATGATGAACAAACCAAATACAGCATCGAGCAGTCTATTCTCAAGGGTTTCACGCCAGTCTTTGCCTTTATTAATATCAACTTTTGCCATAAAAACATCGGCGGATGGAATCATAAGTTTAATAGCTCTAGAAACAGCTTGAGCGATAATTTTACCCGACTGACCACTCCAACTTATAAAAATAGTCTGTTTTTCTGGCATCTTATTAATCATTAGTGTTAAATTTATTGTAAGATACACGACCTTACTATGCAAGGCTAGCAATAAGTTTTAATTATTGCAGTATTAAGCCATTCTTTTGCTTGCCTTGGGGATAGCATCCTACTTGTAAAATTCCATAAATATACTTTACTTGCAAGTGTTTGAAAGCCCTCAGTACGGGACAAAAAATGAAATGCTTACCCTGTAAGCTTTTTAGCCCATATTTGTAACACTACAGAGTTTTATGATAGCCGTACTATAATCTAGGCGGTTTCGGGAATTTCGCACTTACGAAAGAGTAGGCGTTCCAGGGTTCAAGTGGTAGATTGCCTAGCTCGAAAATTGCGAACATGGGCACTCTTCAGATGGCTCAAATGCTCTCATAACAAGAGGTCTACGTTTTTTGTCCCGTACTGAGTTGAAAGCCATGTTTACAGCGGCTTCTAAGTGTTGATTGTTGTACGTATTCTGCTCGTAGATTCCAGGACGTAAAAGTGGGGTACTGCTCCCTCTTCGGCCTCCCCGGAACCATCACCGCCAGAGCCTTCAAAGTCGGTTACACCGCCCTCACCAAAGCCCGCAGAAAACGCAACGAACTCCCCGCCGGTTACGAAAACCCCTTCGATGCATCCGGTCTGTAAATTATCGTTCCGCCACAGCTTTAGCAGCCCTTGACGTGCGATCGTTGGGCTTAAATCAAAACGCAACAACAACGATCACCCCCCCAAAGTGCGTTAGGCTGCATGGCGGTATTTCGATCGGGTTCGGCCTGGTTTAACGCAATGAGCGCGGAAATTATTTGTGTGGGAACCGAGCTGCTGTTAGGCGACATCCTCAACGGCAACGCCCAATATTTAGCCCGCGAACTCGCTGACCTCGGGATTCCCCACTACTATCAAACCGTCGTCGGCGACAACCCCGCCCGCATCCAACGCGCGATCGACATCGCGATCGATCGCGGCGCTCAAATCCTGATCTTCACCGGTGGCCTCGGCCCAACGCCCGACGACCTGACGATCGCCACGATCGCCGACCACTTCGACACCCCCCTACGCGAACGCCCGGAAATCATCGCCGACATCGAAGCCAAATACCGCCAGCGCGATCGCGTCATGAACCCGAGCAACCGCAAACAAGCGCTCATCCCCGACGGCGCTGACGTGTTGCCCAACCCCGTCGGAACCGCCCCCGGCATCCTCTGGCAGCCGATCGATAACCTCTCAATTCTCACCTTTCCCGGCGTCCCCGCAGAAATGCGAGCCATGTGGAGCCAAACTGCGATCCCATACCTCACGTCTCTGGGCTGGGGCGATCAGATCTTTGTCAGCGAAATGCTGAAATTTTGGGGTATTTCCGAATCCGTGTTAGCCGAGCGCGTCGGCGACCTGTTCAATTCGCAACATCCCACCGTCGCCCCCTACGCTAACTACGGCGAAGTCAAACTCCGCGTCGCCGCCCGTGCCACCACTGAAGCTGAAGGCCGATCCGTGATCGCCCCGATCGCCGCACAACTCAAACAACTCGGCGCTCCCCACTACTACGGCAGCGATGACACCACCCTCGCCTCGGTGGTCGGCCAACAGTTGCGCGATCGGGGTCAAACTTTGGCGGTGGCGGAATCCTGTACCGGTGGCGGTCTCGGCCATCTGCTGACCGAGGTTCCCGGCAGTTCGGCCTATTTTTGGGGTGGAGTCGTGTCCTACGATAACGCCGTGAAGGTGAATGTTTTGGGGGTCGATCGTGATGATCTCGCGGCTCAGGGGGCAGTATCCGAGGTGGTGGCGCGTCAGATGGCGGCGGGGGTACGCGAGAAGCTAGGGACGGATTGGGGGGTCAGCGTCACCGGGATTGCGGGGCCGGGTGGTGGCACAATGGAGAAACCGGTGGGGTTGGTGTACCTCGGGCTGGCGTCGCCGGATGGTGCGACGACGAGTCAGGAGCTACGTCTGGGAGATACACGCGGGCGCGAGTGGGTGCGGCGGGTGAGTGCGTATAGTGCGATCGATCTCCTACGTCAGGCGTTGCGATCGGTGTCGAGCTAGGGGCTGTCATCGATTAAAGTTCTAGCGCTTACCCAGCAAGGGTTTCAGCCCCTAGCTTTTTTATTGGGTCGGGCGTTCAACAGCTTACCCGATAAGGGTTCTACGATTAATTGATGACACGCCCTAGGGGGGAATACCAATTCTCTGAGCGTGGTGGAGTGGACGCACGGTGTGCAGTATTGGCGCAGTATTCGTTCAATCTTCACATTGCATCGTTAATTCTGCTGACAATATCGCTGCTAAACTTGGCGAAATTTACGGTTTTCGGTTATTTCGTGATCGCGATAGGGTCATAGGGTCTGGCCTTCTCGTTCGTCTGTAAATCTATCTTGTTTGATCGGATGTTTGATCCGATTCAAGATTTTACAGACTTCAACGAGGGTGCAATTTTACCCACTTCATCACGTATGCTGCGACCCGATCGGCTTGGCTGGCTCCCTATTTTTAGTGCGCTAACGTTCGCCTCAATTACGACCCTCACGCCCATTCAGCCCATTACCCCGATCGCCCAGGCACTCCCCGCCACGCCACCGATCGCCCCCTCCCACCATCTGGCTCGCACCGATCGCAGTGCCACAGATCTCGAACGCGCCGTCCTCGATCAGCTCAACATCCTCCGCCAAGATCCCGCTAGATATGCCGACTGGCTCGAAACCCAGCGCGATTACTACAGCATTGAACGCGATAGCTTTGTGCTGCGTTTGCCCGGTGAACAGGCGATCGCCCTCTACGAAGGTGTGGCCGCATTGGATGAAGCGATCGCGACCCTGCGACAACTCGATCGCCGCGCCCCTTTGCAAAGCTCGCCCGCATTAACCTACGGTGTCCAGGACTGGGTTGCGGTGATGGGATTGCGGGGTCTGCGCGGTGGCGCTGACCACCAGGGCAACGATCAGGGTTACTACACCCGCAATTATGGACGCCGTCAGGGTGAAGGCTTTGGGATTGATGCCTATCAGCGTCAGAGTGCTGAGGCGATCGTCATGGCCTGGGTGGTGAATGATGGCGATCCGCTGCGATCGATCCAAACTGCGCTACTCGACCCGGCGTTTCAGGTGATCGGTGTGGGCTGCGCATCGCACAGTTCACGTGACGTGATGTGCTCGATTTCGGTCGCGGAAGAGTTTATCGCGGATGATCCCGATTTCGCCGCTGTCGTGCCAGTTGAACCAGCTCTTGAACCAGTGGTCGAACCGGTTGCAGAACCAGTGGCGGAACCGGTCGCCGTCACGACGTCTGCGCCCGGTTCTGATCCCATGATCGAGCCGGTGGCGGAACCGGTCACCGCGCCAGCATCTGCGCCGGTCGTTGAACCTGAAAAACCCGACATTGAGACCGTTTCCGCATCTCAAAACTCGCGTTCAGACTCGCGTTCTGCGGCATTAACGACCTCACGGGAACCCGATACCCGGCAGCGCCTCAACCGTCCGAATCAGCTCACCCCAGCCGATCGCCTCAGCTATAACCTCAACAATCCGCCACCATCGCCCGAAGCCAATGCCCGCGCGATCATCGACGAAACCAATCGGATGCGATCGAACCCTGCCGCCTATGCCGAGGAACTGGTCGCCCTGCTCGATCGCTATAACGGCAACCAGATCGAGCTAACGGAAATTGGTTTTCTGTACGAAACTCAGGAAGGCGTCGCACCCGTCTATGAGGCGATCGAAGTGTTGCGCAACACCGATCCGCTCCCCACGCTCGATTATGCTGCTGGTCTCGAACAAGCCGCTCGCGATCACGTCGAGGACATGGGCGCGATGGGCATGTTGGGGCATATCGGAACCGATAACAGTCTGCCCCGTGAACGGGCGCAGCGCTATGGCACGATCAACGATCTCCAGGGCGAAAACATTAGCTACCAGTATGATCCGCTGCATACCGCTCAGTGGCATGTGCTGATGTTGCTCGTCGATGATGGCGTGCCCGATCGCGGTCACCGCGAAACGTTGCTGAAGCCTGACTATCGTGTCACTGGGGTGGCCTGTGGCTACCATGCCGGGTATCACAATATCTGCGTCATGACCTATGCCGACGGCTATACCGATCATCTCGATGATCATCTCGATCGTTAGAACCCGGCAACCGAATCGTTCATCGGTCTCATTCGCCAGAATTCTGAGCCAATACCGTCGAGATTGCTGATCGCGATCTATAAAAGAAAGGCTGTTTCAGCCTGTTGCATGGCAACGACACGACTTTTATGACCGCACGACTTCTGATTGGTAATGACGACGGTATTTTTGCCCCCGGTGTCCGCGCTCTTGCGAATGCGATGGCGATCGCGGGGTATGACGTAACGGTTGTTTGTCCCGATCGCGAGCGATCGGCCACCGGTCACAGCCTCACGATGCATGAACCGATTCGCGCCAATCGAGTCGAAGGCATTTTTCATCCAGATGTCACCGCCTGGAGCTGCTCCGGTACTCCCTCAGACTGCATCAAGCTCGCTCTGGGCGCACTGCTCGATCGCTTTCCCGATTTCGTCCTCGCCGGGATTAATCAAGGCGGCAATACCGGAACCGATATCCTTTATTCCGGCACGGTCTCGGCGGCGATGGAAGGCACGATCGAAGGCATTCCCAGCATTGCCTTCAGTCTGGCGCACTACACGTCGCCTGATTTCACTGCCGCCGCCGCCTTCGCCACTCGGCTGATGTCCCAACTTGTCGGCCAAACCTTACCGGAGTCATTTTTGCTGAACGTGAATATTCCGGGTGTACCAGAGGATGAAATCGCCGGGGTGAAGCTGGCACGGCAGGGAATTCGCCGCTATTCCGATGTCTTTCAGGAGCGCACCGATCCACGCGGTAAAAACTATTATTGGCTTGCAGGCGAAGTGTTAACCGATGTGGATGATGGACGCGAAACCGACGATTTACACACGGACGTTTGGGCGATCGAGCATCACTATATTTCCTTAACGCCCCTGCGTTTTGAACTGACCAGCTACCACGAAGTCGATCAAATGCGACGCTGGCAATGGGTCGATGACTTGATACAAGATTGAAATCGAACGGCAAAGCTTCCCGGCAACCCACCTTTAACCACCCAAAGGCATCCTGTGGGTCGCAATACCCGACCAACCGACATTTTCCACCAGCAGGGAGACGACAGCGGGCTAGAATATCATGTCGGAAACGCTCCATTGAATTCGCATCGATCCGTTTCACCACGATAATCCCTGCGAACCCGCAACCGGTCGTTTTTCTGATCCATCGTGAGACTCCGAGACCATTATTACAATGGCTTCGAGCTTCCGATATTTCTGCTGCTTCGTTCTCGACTGTTATCGCCACAGCCTTAGTCATGACCCTCGATTCTGCCGCATTGCTCGCTCAATTCAACGCGCTCTGTACCCAACTGTCCGCCATGTCCCCGGCGATCGCCGAGACCACAACCCTCGCTGAGGTGCGATCGCTGCTCACCGCATCCAGCCAAACCGGTGGCAAAGCGGCGGCTTTGGCCGTGCTTGACCAGTTCCTAGCGCTCCAGCACGCAGATCACGGGGAATTTGCCCCGCTTAACGACTATAAAACCCAAGTTCGTACATTTCGCAAGGAAGTCGAGGCGATGAACGGTGCGCTCTCGAAAGATGCGCAAAGCTTGGTGGATGGTACGCATCCCGTCGCGCAGTTGCTCCAGGCGGTCAAAGCTGGGGATACGCTTTCGGATGCGCAATGGTCGAATCTGCAAACGTTGCTCACCAAGGTGTTTGGTTCGCCGATCGCAGTGGCGGTGTCGCGCGGTAAGTTTGTGATTGCCTCGAAGGTGAGCGATCGTGAGACGGATGAGGATGTGTTTCTCTGGGGCGATCGCGTGCCTCTGCCGTCGGACGCGGCCAAAACCAGCGCTGATGCTGAACAGCCGATCGTTTTCGGTGCAAAGAGCGTCGGGATTCAGACCGCTGATCCCAATCTCGTGCCGCTGCGGGTCGGGGTTCATATCCAAAATATTGGCGATCGGCAGTTTGGCGCGAATGAATTTGCTGGAACGCGGGGTCAATCCCTGGGGATCGAAGGCTTGAGCGTTGCCTTGGTGAGTCCGATCGCGGGTCTTGAGATCGAGTACATGGCTCACGTTTCGGAAAAGGGTGACCTGTCTTGGGTGAGCAACGGTCAGTATGCCGGAACGCGCGGCGAAGGTTTGGCGCTGGAAGGGTTTGCCATGCGTCTGAGCGGAGTCGCAGCGGCCAACTATGAGCTGACCTATTCGGCGCATGTGCAAAATGTGGGTGATGTGCCGCAGCAGTCCAGCGGCAGTTATTGCGGCACGCGAGGACGCGGGCTTAAGGTCGAAGGTCTAACGGTTTGCCTGCGTAAAAAGTAGATTGCCTCGCTCTTGGCTGAAAATTGAACATTGTTTAAGACCCGTGCGATCGAAATCTGGCGGAATCTAATCTGACGGAATCTGACCTTACGGAGCGTATGCAGCGCCGCGATTGTGACCCAACACCACCGCCCCTACACCACACTTTTAATTGTCCCGACCGGCATCGCCGCTGCGATCGGCGGTTATGCCGGGGATGCGATGCCGATCGCCCGCGCGTTGATGCAGATCAGCGATCGCGTCATCACCCATCCCAACGTCCTCAACGGCGCACAGCTTTACTGGAACGAACCCAATTTGTTCTACGTGGAAGGCTACGGCCTGGATCGGTTCGCGGCGGGAGAGTGGGGGTTACGTCCCAGTCGGCGCAACCGGATCGGCGTGGTGTTCGATGCGGCGATCGAGCCGGATTTACGTTTACGCCACCACCAGGCGATCGATGCGACCCGTGCCACGCTGGGGCTGGACATTGCGGGGATCGCGACGACGGATTTACCGCTCGGAGTCACCGTCCGCACGTCCGACAGCGGCGCGAGTTGGGGCACGATCGCCCATCCCGATAGTCTGCTGCGTGCCGCCGATCGATTACGGCGCGAAACCCAGGCCAACGCGATCGCGATCGTCGCTCGTTTTCCCGACGAAGACGCCGACGCCCTCGCCAACTATCGCCACGGCTGCGGAGTGGATGCGATCGCCGGAGCCGAAGCCGTGATCAGCCATCTCGTCGTCCGCGAACTGGGTTTACCGGCTGCCCATGCGCCAGCGCTGGCCGCGATCGATCCCGATCCCGCGCTGTCGCCCCGCGCCGCCGCCGAAGAACTCGGCCATACCTTTTTGCCCTGCATACTGGTGGGTCTAAGCCGCGCCCCGCAGTTTGTCATTTCGCCGATTGCGGGTCACAGTAGGCATATGAGGCAGACGGGCGATTTATGGGCAGAGGACATCGATAGTGTGATTGTTCCGGCCTCTGCCTGTGGTGGCAGTGCCGTTTTGAGCCTGAGTGCCACCACGCACACGCAAATCATTGCCGTCGAAGACAACACGACGACAATGCGAGTCTCGCCAGAATCGGTCGGGATCAGCGCGGTGCGCGTGCGATCGTATCTCGATGCGATCGGCGCGATCGCGGCACATCGAGCCGGTATCGCCACCCACGCGCTCACCGCAGCCGCCTATCCGTCTATCAAACCCCAACAAGCCTGACATCGCCCCGATATATAGCAAAGACAGACTGGGTTAAGACCTGTGCAGACGACGTACCGGAACAGGCGAGACGCCAGCGCTACGGCTTTGAAACAGTTTTAACAAGCCTTGTCGTTTGCTATGCCGTGTGATGTCGTGAGCGATCGCTGTTCTATCTTTTCCAATCCAACGTGAGTGAGCCTCAATCTTCCCCGCCCGAACTCAAGTCACTATCGCGATCGCAAGTGCTGATCTCGATGGGGGTCACGGCGATCCTCCTCCTCGGCCTCTCCAAACTTTGGATGTATGTGGGCAACGTCACGCTGTTCCCTGTTCACTGGCAGCCGGATTTGCTGCCCGTAGCCTTCGGCTTAAGCGTCGTCATTGCCGCCCTGAGCGGCCTGCTGTACTGGGTCTGGCCTGCCTATCGTCTCAGTACGGTGTTTTATCTAGAGCTTGTGGTGCGCCCGCTGCGTTGGCCGGATCTATTTTGGCTGGGCGTACTGCCGGGAATGAGTGAAGAATTGCTCTTTCGCGGGACGTTGTTACCGAGCTGGGGCGGCGATTGGCTGGCGCTTGGGCTGACCAGCGCTGCCTTTGGCGCGATGCATCTAAGCGGGCGACAATACTGGCCTTACGCGCTTTGGGCGGGCTGTGTTGGCGGGATGCTGGGCTATAGCGCGATCGCCACGGGAAATCTTTTGGTGCCGATCGTGGCGCACATTGCCACCAATATTATTTCGGGATCGATCTGGAAGTGGCATTTCTCGCGGATGAATTAAGAGTATTGCCCGCAAATAATCGCCCATTCCAGAGGTCTGACTTTGTGGAAAAGTCAGACCTCTCAACCAGCATTAATCCCACAGCGATGCGTGATCGATCACGCATCGATTACCGTGATTCCCGTCGGCGAACATTGGGTCACCCACAGATCCAGATCCGGATCATCCAGCGTCGCCTGCACGCGATCGCGCAGATTCACCGCCTGATCCTCCGTTTCAAGTAACGCAAACACCGTCGGCCCCGAACCCGACATCATCGCCCCCAAAACATCCGCCCCCTGTCCATCCGTACCCGCCGCCATCGCCTGACGTAACGCGGCGACCGGGGGGTGAACCGGCAAAGCCACACGCTCTAGATCGTTATAGAGGAGCTGCCCGATCGCCGCGCGATCGCTATGGCTGATCGCCTCGACCATTGAACCCGAATGCACCCGATCTCGCCGCTGTTTTAAGCCCACCGTATCGGAAATGTAGCGATCAGAAAATTGTTGGCGAAACGTTTTGTACGCCCACGGCGTCGATATACCAAAGTGGCGATACTTACCCAGCAAAACCCAAAGCCCCAGGGGCGATGGGATCGACGTCACCTGTTCGCCGCGTCCCGTGGCGATCGCCGTGCCACCCATCACACAAAAGGGAACATCCGACCCAATCTCAGCGGCTAAATCGCATAGCTCAGGCTGAGTTAAACCCAAGCCAGCCAACAGATCGAGACCGACCAGCACTGCCGCTGCGTTGCTCGATCCCCCCGCGAGTCCCGCCGCGATCGGCAACTGCTTATCGATCGTAATTTCAATCAATCCGAGCTGGGCGAGATGATCCGGGAATCGATCCAAGAGCAGGCTTGCAGCTTGATGCGCCAGATTGCTTTCATCGGTCGGCACGTCAGGATGATTACACCGAATTTGAATTCGTTGTGTAAACTGAGCCATGCTCGTCCGTGAGACAATCTCAATCCGATCAGCTAGCGCCACGCTTTGCATGACCATCGCTAACTCATGGAAACCGTCGGGGCGATCGCCGATAATTTCTAAATAGAGATTAATCTTCGCGGGTGCAGTCAGGACGCAGCGTTTCACGACGTGGAGTGTTCCAGGTAAGGGTGTAGGTACTTGATAATATATCGATCGTCAAGCTGACGTTGACGATTAATCAAAAGCGGCTGATTGCTAGACAGAGCGGCTACGATCAGATCAGAATCAGATCAACTCCCATCCCGTCAAGCCGATCGTCTGAAACGATCCGCCTCAATTCAGCGGATACGAATCAGCTCCCAACGAATCGTACACACGAGGGTATCTTGAAAGAACCCCTAAATCATTAGGATATGGCCATGCGTTCACCAACGATCGTTCCTCTTCTTGCACTCCTTACCGTGGTGGCGAGCGGTTGTGGATCGGATACCCCTGAAGCCACGGGTGAAGACCCTACGGCTTCTGCTCCTGCTAGCGCTCCGGCCAATGCCCCCGGCGTCGCGGATTCCACCGACGCAGAGGCGCAGCCCTTCGACTCACCGACCGTTTCCGAACAGGTGACAACCGCTCCGGCGAGTGGCTTGATTGGTTCTACGAATAGTAAAGAACGTGCGATCCAGGTTCAGCGCAACATTCAAGCGAATCAGAAAAGTACAGGCAGTAGCAATCCCTTCGGAATCTTGCCGGTAGAAGCAACCCTCGATTTACCAGAAGGTTCGATCGCCGTGGCGAGTGATGGATCGACCCCAAAGCAGGACGGCCCACCTCTACCGGCACTCAATCCTCAGGTCAGCGAACCGACCCCAGATCTACCATTCCCAACGATTCCCCTCGTTTCTTCCATCCCGTACATACCGCCACTCCAAATTTCACCCCAAGGACGGGCTCCTTTAAGTTCACCACCTTCCACTCGCGATAGTTCCCCCGCCGCCGCTCCTCCCTCAGCCCCGAACTTTGAGCCACCACCACCGTCAACGGTACTGGCAGAATCGATCGAAGTATTAGGCGTTGTTCAGGTTGGGCGCGAAGTGCAGATCTTAATCCGAACACCAAACAGCCCGCTAGGCCGTTATGTTGCGGTGGGTGAAACCGTGGCCAATGGTCAGGTGCTCATTCGTCGGGTCGAGCGTCTACAGGGGGGCGGCGAACCGATCGTTATCCTGGTGCAAAATGGGATTGAAGTGGCTCGCATTGTCGGTGATACGCCGAATTTAGCAGAAGGCGATACGACCGCGAACGCCCTTAATGATGCCTCCACGATCCGCAATTCAGGCCAGCGCGATCGCCTGAGTTCGACCAACACCAACACGATCGCTTCACGGACGCCATTGCCTCCCCTACCCGTTCCGTACGCTCCGTAGGCTCACCGGCTCACCCTGCGTCCGACTTGAGTGTTGAGCCTTAAGTGTTGGATAGCTTGAGCTTTAGATAGCTTGAGCTTTAGATAGCTTGAGCGTTGCGTAGAACCTGCACCCATTGACCTTACACACCCTAAAACGTGGAACATTGGAGTCCGAAATGATGAAGTGGAAACGCTTGACCGGTTTGACCCTGCCGCTCATGCTCGGTCTGTTGGCCGCACGCCCGATGATGCTGCACGCTCAAACTGAACCAGCGGCAGACGCACCGATGTACTTCTACTGCAATCCGGATATTTACGACGGTTTTACTCGCTGTAACACCGAAACGGGAGACAACTACCTCGGCTATCTCCAAAACGGCAAGCCCCATGGACGCGGCGTTTATGTCTATGCCGACGGTAACCGTTACGAAGGAGAGTGGCTCAATGGTTTGCCCCACGGCAATGGCCGTTTTGTGTTTAGCGACGATTCGCGCTACGAAGGGCAGTTTTATCAAGGGGCAATCACCACGGGTTCGGCTATCTATGCCAGTGGCGATCGTTACACCGGTACATTTCAGCGCGTCCAGTACGTTGGTAGCGATGTCATTTCCAGTCAACCTGGCGGAACCGGCACGCTCATTTTTGCGAATGGCAATCGTTATGAAGGAGAATTCTTCGCCGGTGAGCCGTTTGGTTTAGGCAAATTCACCCACACCACAGGCACGATCTGCCGGGGATACTTTCTCAATCGCAATTTCGACTCCCAAGAAGCGACCTGCACCTACGGCAACGGGAGTTCCTATCGCGGAGAGCTACGCTTTGCACGCCCCCACGGTACGGGGACAATGACGCGACCGGACGGTACACGGATTTCGGGAGCTTTCCGCGAAGGACAGCCGGTCAACTTTAGCGGCTATTAAGCACTGCGATTAGGTGCTGCGATTAGGTGCTGCGATTAGATCTGAATAAATGGGGATTTGCGATCGGTCTCCCCCAAAAACGGAATCATCCGTGTCTCAGTTGGTGTTTAACCCTGTGTTCCTGTCCTTGCTTTGAGTAGGATGTTCCTGTGACGAAAATTCGGTGCATTGCAGGATTTCAGCTATCTTTCCCACCATCGCAAAACAGTGCGTTTTTATGTGATTTTAATCACTGCCAATGTGCCGAAACACATGCTAACTTATAAGATGAATTGTCAAGATCTGAGCGGTTATTAGTTCGTAATTGATCGATAAAACGTGTTGGCAATCCCACCTCAACTGCATCACGACGTTGCGGAGCGAAGGGCACGTGAGTCGAGTCTTACACCATGCTCGGATCTCGCTTGAGCCTGAGCTTTAAAAGTTTCGGTTACCTCCAGTCATTTCCCCTCGTAAGACCTATGTTCGACACTAAAAAATTCTTCACGCTTACTGCCGGGGCGGCTGCCCTACTGACCGCCTTCACGACAGTTGCTAGCGCCACCCCGATCGTCTTCAATACCTCGCAAGATGTGGGCGCTCCGACCCGCACCCGTGGCGCAGGCTCGCGAGGCGGCTGCAATCTAGAAGAGGGCAACGTTGCGCTCAACCTCGCGGCTCCCGTCACCGCAGACATCGGTAAAACCGTTTCGGAAAATCCAACCTTCTTCTGGACGGTGGATAGCGATCTAAATGTGCCGGTGGAGTTCACCCTAGTCGCGCCTGGAAAAGCCGAGCCGATTTTTGTGAAAACCTTTTCGGCAGACGAAGTTAAGAATGGCATGATGAGCGTTCAACTGCCCAGCGGTCATGAACTCGACAGCAATACCGTTTACCGCTGGACGGTATCGGCAATCTGCAACGCGAATCGCCGATCGAACGATGTGTATGCCCAAAGCTGGATTGAGCGCGTCGAAGCGTCTGACCTCAACGCCGGGTCATCAGGAGTTGTCGCAGCCCAAAGCTATGCTGATGCGAACCTCTGGTATGACGCTCTCTCGGCGCTGGACTTGGATACCGATCGCCTGTCGGTCATGGAAACCTATTCTGGCTCCTCGCTTTAAGTCTGGGGTTGCGATCGCATCGCGATTAACCTTCACGTTAGATCAGATCTCGTGAACACTTAACTCCTCCTCACTCACATAACCTGTCAGCCCTCAATCATCGCGATCGAGGGCTTTTGTTTGCGAGTGCTTGCCTGTAGCCGGATAATCGGGCTATATTAAAGTGCCTGTGAAAGGGCATGTAGCTCAGTTGGATAGAGCATCAGATTCCGGTTCTGAGGGTCGGGGGTTCGAGTCCCTCCATGCTCGTTAGTTTGAATAGCGTCATTATTGGCGGAAGGCAAAGCTTGACCTGAGATAGCGTAACTATCTCAGTGGGTTACAAGCTGGAAGCTTTCGCTACGGTGGGAGCTAGTGCAACGCTGGCGATGCGCCAGGGCGTCACGCGATCGAGTATTTCCGGCTGTGGACGTTCGAGCAGATCGATCGCGCCGATCGGACTCAGTCCCAATGCGCCCGAGATCTCGAACGACGCCGTTTCGCCCGCCGATTCATAGCAGCGTAGAACCCATCGATCGCCGTCTTCAGCTTGTTTCAGCGCCATCAAGACGAGATGATCGCCGCCAAGCTGAAGCCAATCGCAATTCAACGGTAAGTGTTGGGTTGTTTGATGATTGGGTTCGTTTTGGGTGGCAGGGCTGACCACGATCGGCGGTTGATTGAAGGCGATCGCGCGGCGAACCGTGGCGGCAGTTTGCCAGGTTCCAGCGTGGGGATAGAGGGCATACCGAAAACGATGCTCGCCGAGGTCGGCGTTAGGGTCAGGCCAAGTGGAACCGCGCAGCAACGTCAGGCGCAGGCGATCGGGGGTCGCATCCCCGCCGTATTTGCAATCATTGAGCAAACTCACGCCGTAGGCCGAGTCCGGATCGCGGCTGTCGCCGTAGCCGAGGTCGCACCATTGCAGCATCGGCACTTCCCATTGGGCGCGATCGGCTGCGGTTTGGGGACGAATCGGACGCTCGATCGCGCCGCAGGGGGTTTCATAGATGGCGCGATCGGCTTGATCGGCTAAATCAAAGGCCGTTTTGACGACGACGTGACGCTCGCGCCAATCGACGACGCTGGCGATTTCCAAAATGGGCGAGCCGCGATCGAGGATGTAATCCTGAATAAAGCGGGATTCATTCAGCCGCCGGATGACCCGTAGGCGCGATCGCAGCGTGTCGTGGTTTTGACCATTTTCACCGTTCTGACTGCGATCAAGGCCGCGTTCCAGCCATTGAATCGATTCCAAAACAGGCGAATCGACCGCGTGTTTTTCATACTCAGGATCGATGTTCCATGCATCCCAATATTGGCCTTGATCGGTGTACGCTTCCAGGCGATTGCCGCCACTCGGAGCGAGAATTTCACGTTGATTCATGCGATCGAAACAGCGTGAAATATTACCGGTCGTGGGATCAATTTCAACGACCAGGAATTCGTTTTGGAGCGTCCAGGAGTCGATGTCGTGCGCGGGACTAGCTGGCGTTTGGGATGCGATCGCGGCGAGCCAGTAGCGTTTCGCGCCGAGGCTGGGAAGGTCGATCGCGGCAAAATGTAGGATGGTTCCTGATCGTTGACTGTCAATCGGTGTGCCGCGATCGTCGAAAATTCGATAGCTTTTTGTGGCATTGAACTCGTCGTAATCGGGGTCGAACGTAGCTAGATCCAGCGAAATCAGATCCGATCGCTGACCCAGTATCGGATTGAACACAATCAGCGGCAGGGTGCGATCGACACCTTGCTCGTCAAGCAACTCTGGGACGGCTGCATCGACGGTAAATTGCGCCGCGATCGCCTGTAGCGCCGTATCGCGCAGGGATCGCGCCGTGGTTTCCGCGATCGCCCACTCGCGATCGGCATCCGCGAACACCTCGGGAATCGCCGAACCGGGCAGAATATCGTGAAACTGATTGAGTAAAACCCGTTTCCAGGTGGCTTCTAGGTCGGCGCTGGGGTAATCGTGGCCGGTGTGGAGTGCGGCGATCGTGGCGTAAAGCTCGGCTTGATACAGCAAGATTTCGCAGGTGCGATTGGCGCGTTTTTGACTAGCGTAGGTGGTGTAGCAGCCCCGATGCAGTTCGAGATACAGCTCGCTTGACCACACCGGCAAATCCTCTGAATTCCCTGAATCGTTGAACTCTTCGCGATGGTGCGTGATTGCATCGAGAAAATCCGCCGAGCTTTGAAACTGCATATCTGGAAAAACCGGCGAGGTTTGCCAGCGTCGCACCCGATCGAGCATGTCGCGCGTCGGCCCGCCGCCGTGATCGCCTGCGCCCGGTAGCCACAGCGCCGTATCGCGATCGGTTTTCGTCCGCCACTCGGCGGCGTAGCGCGTCATCTCCACGGGCGCGATATCCGTGCCGATCGGCGATGCCATCCAGGCCGGGATCTCGGTTCCGTCAGGCGATCGCCAGTAAAACAGCTCGTGGGGAAATTCCGTGGTGTCGTTCCAGCGCAGTTTTTGCGTCACGAAGTAATCGATCCCGCCTTGGGCGAAAAATTGCGGCAACTGCCAACAAAACCCAAAGCTATCGGGCAACCAGGCGACGCGCGAAATCTGGCCGAATTTGGCCTCACAGTAGCGCTGGCCGTAGAGAATTTGCCGCGCGATCGACTCGCCCGCAATAATATTCAGCTCCGGTTCAACCCACATCCCGGCGGCCACATCCCAGCGATCGCGTTTGACCTGGGTTTGGATTTGTGTGAACAAATCGGGGCGATGATGTTCGATCCAGTCGTATAACGCCGGGGACGAATGAGTGTAAATCGTTTCTGGATAGTCGTTTTGAAGGGCTAAGACTGATTCAAATGTGCGCTGGGCGGCATCGTAGGTTTCGGCGATCGGCCAGAGCCACGCCATATCAAGGTGGGCATGGGTCAGGAGATTGATCGCGAGGGCATCACGGGGAAAGTCGCGGGCGAGGCGATCGTGTAGCTCGGTGAGCTGTTGATCGATCGCGGCGCTGAATGTTTGGGGATTACGTGAATTCTGCTGATGTTCGGCGTTGTACGTCCGAGAAGAAGCAGAATCGTCGTCTCGGGTTTGGAGGAGCGAGTGTAGTGGATCGAGCAGCGCCGCGAGGTGGTGGAGTTGATCGCTCGTTTCGGGAGACGGATCGGTAAGCTTGGGGATCGTCTCATCGGTGGTGATTGGTGGTGTCGCTTTTTGCGGAGGATAAAGCCGCGCGGCCACCACCGCAATTTCATCCGCCACAAAGGCCGGATCGAGACATCCCGGCGCGTACTGGCTTTCATACTGCAACACCGATGTCACCAGCGCCCCAGCATCATGACCCGGACTCACCAAGCGAATGGCTAGATTGATCGTCTCCCCCGGTGTGGCGATCGGCATCAACACCACCCGCCCAAAACAGTCGTATAAATCTCCCGCTAACACCAGATCCCCATTGACAAAAATCTGGGCGTCTTCTGCCCACCAGCGCAGCGCCAGCCGCAGAGTTTTACCCGCGATCGCATAATCCTGGAGCGTTTCGGGAATGACGATCCGGGTGGTAAACCAGGCGGCGACTTGTCCGCGCGGCCACAGGGCATAGCGGCGATCGTCGAGTTCGACGCGGGTAAGGGTGTCGATATCGCCGGGATGGGGCGGTGTGGGGGCGTCGTCAAAGGTGATTCCCCAACGATCGATAATGTCGTGGGTGCTGAGTTGGCGTAGGCGATCGCAGCACTGCTCGATGGTTTGCAGAAAAGAAGAAAACGTCATGATGGGGAAGAACCGCCTTCGGTGAGTCCGGGCAAGGTTCATTGTGGCGAAAAGTGTGGCGAAAAGTGTGGCGAAACGCGCCCCGATTGCCAATATTGCTAATCCGGCGGGTTCTGATCCGTGTGCGGCTGAAGCGATCGCTCACCAATCCCGAGTTGAATGCGTTCAAAACTCATTTCAAGGTCTCCCAGGCCGTCCGCCAATAGATCCGAGTTTGTTTCCGTCGATCGAGCATTACTATTGAGCGCTTCCATCGCCTCCATAACCTGTTGTAACGGCCACAGCAGCTCATAGGCGCTAAAGGCCATGCGATGGGACGTGTCGTTGACCTCCTCGATCGCCTGCTGGATTTGATTGAAAGTCTCCGTTGTCTTCTGAACAATTCGAGTCCCCGCTTCCGCCTGTTCTAAGCCCGCCTGAGTCACCGAAACCGTTTCCTCGATCGCCCGTTCAATATCATCCGACATCGTCCCAATGCGCCGCGCCGCCTGCTGACTTTGCACCGATAGCTCACGAATTTCCTTCGCAATCACCTGAAACCCCGCACCGGATCGACTCGCGCGTACGGCTTCAATGGCTGCATTTAAGGCCAGGGTATTGGTTCGCATGGCCAGCTCTTCGACAAGTAAGGCAATCTGACCCACCTCGGTCGCGCGAGTTCGCAACTGCCAGATTTGTTTTGAAATGGCATTGGTTTGGGTTTCGATGCCAACGATCGCCGCTTGCGTCTGGGTCACTAGCTCAACGCCCGATCCGGTCAGATCCGTAATTTCCTTGGCGCGACTCGCGGCGATACTCGCCTGTTCAGAAGATCCCTGGGATGTTCCGTTTAACTTGTCGAGCATCTGGGTAATTTCTGCAACCGAAATCGCCTGATCACTGACCACGCGACGTTGCTGCTGAATCGAGTCACCCACAGAATCGATCCGATGGCGACTCGTCGTTACTTCCTGCTGCAAGTCGCCGAGCCAGCGTTCGAGCAAGGTATAGGCGATCGCGCTGGCGATCAGACTGAGCAGGGCGAGCGTAATGGTAATGCGGTGGTGATTGGATGCACTATTGGCGATCGCCTGGAGCTGTTGTGATCTCTGGACGGCGATTAACTCTATGAGCTGATCTAAACGGGTTTGGAACGATTGCAGCGAGGTCGCATCTCCCAAGGAACGATTTTGAAGATCAACATAGATCTGAGACCAGAGCGTTATGATCTCGCCGAACTCAGCAGCATCTAGATCCGTTTGTGTTGGATTAAACGCAGCACGCAAATCTTGATCGAGTACATCAATCCTGGCGGTTACAGCAGAATCGTTAAGAGAGACACTACGAGTCAGAACCGCGTCAAGACGTTGTTCGAGTTCGATCGAGGTTTCGATCGCCGTGATTGGCGGAGCCGACTCGCGTGACTTTAGCACGAGAACGATCATGTCTAAACTCACCATGACCGCAGCCACGGCAAGCATACGACGAATCCAAGTCACTCGTTTCAACGTGTTTCCTCTGATCTAGCCATCACTTATCTATCCACAAGTATAAGTGCGACATTTCTGGATTTTGAATGTTGTCGAACGAGAGCGACACACCCCGCAACATTGAATCAAGCAGCATTCAAGCATGGTTCAAGGCATGGCTTAACCATCAAAACACTCAACTCACAGCGTGAAGCTGAGCCTGACCCACGGTTTCTAAGACAAAATCAACGGCTTCACTGAGATCGTTGAGGATCAAATCGGGGTTATATTTCTGGAGCTGTTGGCGATCGCGAATGCCGGAGAGGATGCCGATCGCGGGTACATTTCCCGTTTGAGCCGCAATAATATCCGCCTCCGTATCGCCCACCATCCAGGTCTTTTCCGCCGGTGGCAGCTCTCGCAAAGCTCGCTGCATCAAAATTGGCTTATCCTTCGTGTCGCCGATTTTAACGTGATCGTTGCTGAGGCAGTAGCGGCGATCGGCGGCGAAAAAGTGACCGAGATTGCAGCGATCGAGCGCTTCATTTAATTCTCGCGTGCGGCGCATGGTCATCACCACCAGATCAAACCCAGCATCACGAACCCGCTCAAGCGCCTCGATCGCGCCCGGAATCGTCTGGTCGTGGTGCAAAAAAGGCTGTGCATGAACCGTCAGGCCGCGCATTTTGGCAAAAGCACGCGCTTGAGGCTCATCGAGTCCCGTTTTCATGCCAATTTGCCACTCAGGAACCCGCGCCCGCTTGCACGCCCAAAACTCGTCATAGGATAACCGTTGCAGAAACTGGCCAGGGCGCACCACCTGATCCAGGCAGCGATGATAGACGGTGTAGTAGCGTACCGAGACATCGGCGATCGGGCCATCGAAATCAGTAATCAGTCGAAACATAACGTTCGGGGATAACACCGGGAGCGAGGCGATCAAGGTCGTGGCCACAGCGTTTGATTCGAGTCCGGAGGCTCGCATCCGGGCTCGCCGACATATTGTTACGTTTTATCACACATCGAAGAAACCGTGCTTTGAGCCATGATGCCTGTCAGGCATTAGCGGTAGTTTTGCGCTTGGGTTTCAAACAGTTTGGCGTAAACACCATCCAACGCAATCAGGGCATCGTGGGGGCCAAACTCCACGATGCGTCCCTGTTCGAGGACATAGATGCAGTCCGCCATTTTGACGGTGGAAAGGCGGTGCGTGACCAGCACAGCGGCCTGATCTTCGAGCAGTTCGCGAAACTTACGAAAGACCTCGTATTCTGCCTTTGGATCGAGCGCACTGGTCGGTTCATCCAACACAATCAGTTGCGAGTCACGCAAAAACGCACGGGCGATCGACACCTTTTGCCATTGACCAATACTCAGCTCTTCTCCGCCTTCAAACCGCTTCCCGAGCATGTTTTCATACTGGTGGGGCAAAGTCCGAATCACCTCATCGGCTCCCGCGCGTTTAGCTGCATGTTCGATCGCGGCGTCATCGGGCGATCGGGTAACATTCCCCAGCCAAATATTCTCGCGGGCGGTCATTTGGTATTTGGAGTAGTCCTGAAAAATGACGCTAATCTCCGATCGGAGATCGCACACAGAGAGATCCCGCAGATCAACCCCATCCAGCGTGATCTGACCCGCATCTGGATCGTATAACCGGCACAGCAGCTTGGTCAGCGTGGTTTTGCCCGAACCATTTTCGCCGACTAGGGCGATCACCTCTCCCGGCTGAATTTTGAGCGACACGTCTTTAAGCGCCTGACGAGTACTGCCGGGATAGGCAAAATCCACATGCTTAAACTCGATCCCTAACTTCATGGGACGCGGAACCAACTTTGGATCGGGAGGATCGACAATCTTTGGTTCAAAGTCTAAGAATTCAAACAGGTAGCCCAGAAACTGCATATCTTCATACAAACCTACAGCACCCTGAAGCAGACTCCAGATGGAATCATACGCCTTGCGAAATGACTGGTTATACAGCACCAAATCCCCAACGGTAAGCACCCCTGTCACCGTTTCATAGGCGATAAAGGCGTACGCTCCCCACATCGCAATCACCGAAAGAATCGTTGTACTAAATTCGGCAAAGGTGCGGCGTTTGGCGAGTTCAAATTTTTCCTTTAGCAAATGCTGTCGGGTTTGGCGAAAGCGAGTTTTGAAGAGATTTCCTAAATCAAATAGGCGCAGCTCTTTGGCGTGAGAATCGTTTGTCAGCAGGCTGTTGTAGTAGGATGCTTTACGCTGAGTTGCGGTGCGGCGTTCGATCCAGCGTTGTAATTCGTCGATGAAGTAAAAGCGAATGCCGATTCGCGGCACGATCGGCAATACAAGTAAGGCGAAAATCTTCCAGTCAAAAAATAACAGAACACCCCCCATGGTGATGAGCTGAATGGCGTCGCTCAGAATATTCTTGATGCGGTTAGACAATCTCAGCGGTACGCCACTGCCTTCCGATCGCGCCCGCTCTAGAATGTCGTAATATTCAGAATTTTCATAATATTCGAGGTCTACCGCTGCCGCTTGATCATGCATGATCTCGAACATGTAATCGGAAACACGCTGGGATTGCATCTCGTTCACCAAGCGGCTTGCACCCGACATTAAAGCACCGGTAATGTTGATGACTCCCATCGCGACAATCAGCGGAATCACCTGCTTGAAATTCGTTAAGGTTTTGTCAGCGTAGCCCTGGCTGATCGCGTCAAGCAGCAGTTTCATTACGTAGAGGCGCAGGACGGGCAAAACACTCTGGAGAGTAGACAGTACCCACAGGCTGAACGTCCAGCGTCGCCCGCTCTCCCAGACGATTTTGATCGCCCGTCCGAGGTAAGACACCTGATGCCATGTAATTTTTGGGAGGGGGACCGAGGTCTGATCCATGAATTTACTGAGGTGCGGTTGAGGTGCGGTTCTAGAAGGTTGTGGGAAAGATGACAGAGAGGGGGATGGCTGTCAGGCATTCGGCGGTGTGCTGTCGGATGTCTGATCCTATCGTTTAGGCTGAAAGTCTGAGAGAAAGCTCATTACTTCTCTACAGAGTTGAGATGGCACAGCAAGACGGTACAGCGAAGATCGGGGATTTCGATCGATTCCGGCTTGAAGGAATTCCGGTAAGACAAATGGGTTTGAATATTTGACGATCGGATCACCATTCAGTCAGCCGTTGGTGGCTGGATTCGCGACAACGGCATGGCGTGGTTGATCCCAATGCTAAGTCGGCAAGATCAGCTACAGTTAGAACCCTCAAAGGTCTCGCACCCCATGATCTATCCATGGTTCGACTGGGGCAACTTACCAATCGAATGTCTGTCCCAGGAACGCTGCTAGCTCTTGATTATACGGCGCATAAAACTGCTCTAAACGTTGACGCAAGGCATTTGAGAGGGGTGGGTATGTCCCGACGTTGTGACGTTGGTCGGCTTGAATTGCCGAATCGGGCAGTTCAAGGAAGTCGAAGAACTGTGACAGTGTGGCTTGGGGGGCGCTATTGAGCTGATCATTGGAGAGGATAAGAAAACGATCGCGTGGAAAAATGGACATCCAATGCTTGAGAAACACGATGTAAACTCCGCGAGCCAGGTAGTCGTGGGGTGAATTCCATAGTTGTTGTTCATCGACTGTGCCGTGGCTTCCGGAGGTAAGGCGATCGAGTTGGGCTTCGATCGCGGTCTCAAAGTTGCGGGTTTCCTGTTGGCGGCGTAGCCAGTGGTTGTAGTGAGAATAGGCGCGTTCAACGGGATTGCGCAAAATTACAACCAGCTTGATCTCCGGAAATTGAGCCAGCAGGCGTTCTGCGCTCATGTCATGATCGAGATAACCTGGACAGGCTTCACCGGAAAGATAGGTCGTATCTCCCGGCGGGATAGCGGGGAACTGAGATAGATACCAGTCCAGACCGCGATTGATACGCAACGACCAAAATTCGAGTTCTTTGCGCAGGGGGGGAATGATTTGTGGGTGTTGGATGGCGTATTTGAATAAGGAGCTGGTTCCTGCTTTTTGGGCTCCGAGAATCAGAAAATTGGGGCCAAAGACGTTCCGATCGTCCCAGATGTCGATCGGGTAGTCGGGATTGGATTGGGTGAGTTTTTGGCGCAGCCCTTCTCGGTAGGGGACGATCGCCTCGGGAATGCGATCGCTATGCACGAGGGCTTCACCGAAGTTGACATAGGGGGCTGAACATTCCGGAAAGTCTTGAATATGGCGCTGAAAGATGCGAATGGCATCGTCAAGCCGTCCCGCGTCTTTGAGGCACATCCAGAAATAGTAGTGATACCACCAGCTAAAGCTGGGATCGAGATCCAAGCTGTGGAGGTACACCTCGGCGGCGCGTTCCGGTTCGTTGAGGTTGCGTAACACGCCTGCCAGGTCAAAATAGGACGAAAAGTTAGCAGGATCGAGCTGGATGGATCGTTCGAGCGCGTCTTGCTGCCCTTTCAGGTTGCCACCTTGAGCGCAGATCTGGGCGAGTTCGATCAAAAGCTGCGGATCGTTTGGGCGCAGGGCGATCGCCCGTTCCAGCGACATCCGTGCTGCTTCAAACTGTCCGGCCTGAATATAGGCTTGAGATAAGTTGTAGTGGGTGTAGAAAAAATCGGGTTGACGTTCTGCCGCGATTTCGTACGCCACGATCGCCAAGTCCCAGTGCTGCTGTCGTGCTTCGACTTCACCCAGATTGTGATACGCCCAGGCGAAGGAAATATCACCCGGTGATTCCGTGGCGATCGCGCGGTAGTAGGCCGAAGCGGCTTCTTGCCAGCGGGATTGTTGCTTGAGTGCATCGCCTAGCGCCAGGTGAAAGACTCCGCAATCCGGCCAAATCTGTAAGGCACGTTTGAAATAGACTTCGGCCAGATCGACCTGATTGCAGTCATACGCCAGACGTCCGGTGGTGTATTGCACCATCGGCACACGTCGCTGCAATCGGGCACGCATACGAGCGATCTCAAGACGTAGCCGGTGATATGTCGCAATCAACCCTGTTTTTAGGTGAAGCCACCCTCGAACAAGATGTCTGTACAAACGGTGAGCCCGTAAAAATTGCCGACGGGGCATGAATCTTGAACTAGTGATGAACCAGTGATAAAAATGAGCAGAAGAGACGACGCACCCAAGTCAAACCGATGGATCTATGGCAAAGACAAGACGCACTGCATCCGTTTAAGACCGAATGATGGGTGACGGGTTTGCCTCGCGATCGTGATGCTGTGAAACCGGAATTTTATGTTGTGAAGCTACCACCAAACCCTTCTACTTTAGGAGGAATTGCGGGGAATTCCGGGGAATCTCAGGAAATGTTGCATTTTTTGCCATCTCCTCGCCGGTTTAAGGCTCACCGAAGTGATTCGCTATGGGTTGATAGATCGCGATCCTTGGGGCGATCGAAGCCTGTCCCGGTGACACAGGCTCCCAGAAAGCTGGTGCCGATCGCGATCGCCCCTTCCACGTCCGCACAGAGAAAATTCGCCCGCGTGCAATTGGCTCCGCTAAAGTTCGTTTGTTGCAGATTCGCTTCTTCCAGATTCGCTTCGTTAAGCAGGGCTCCGCTGAGGTCGGCTCCGCTCAAATCGACCCCCTGAAGATTGGCATTACTGAGGTTCGCGCCGCGTAAATCAACACCGCGAAGATCGGCTCCCGAGAGATTGGCGCTCATGAGGTTTGCCCCACTCATAAATGCACCGCCGATCGAAGCGCGGACGATCGTCGCCCCCATCAAATTCGCGCCCCGGAGGTTGGCTCCTCGCAAATCCGCCGACGATAAATCCGCCTGCATGAGATTCGCTCCCGTCAAATTGGCACGCAGATCGGCACGAATCAGGATCGTCCCCAATAAGTTTGACCCGCTCAGGTTTGCGCCCTGCAAGTTGGCTTCCGTGAGATCGCTGCCGACGAGATGGGCTCCGATGAACACGAAGCCGTTAAGCTGGGCGGATGATAAATCAAAATCTTCGAGATCACAGCCTGCAAGCTTGCGAATCTGTCCGGTGCGGATGGCATCAGGCGTAATGGAAGTCATCATCAAAACGGAAGGGTTAAACGGTACGATCGCAATGGCTCATAATTCCGCAAGCAGAATATCAATTCTCGCCAGAGAGCATCAGGTGAGGGAGGAACCGGAGGCATACTGCTGGGGCTTCGAGGTGTCAAAACTATCGTCAATTGACCACAGACCGGCGCTTACCTTGAAGTGACTAGAGGATAAACTCAATCCCTGTTGCAGCCCCATGACCAATAATCCCAGGGACTCGATTAGTTTCGGGTCCCAAAGAGTGCCGCTCTCTGACTGGCAGCGGGCTAGCGCGTCTGCGATCGCAGAGCTGGACGATCGTTCGGTGCCATTGGCGTGCGTATTTTGCGTTGCGTACTGTTGAAACGCAGCCATCAATCCCAGAATACGCGACTCAAGCGGGATCGCATCCGCCGCTAACCCTGCGGGCTGTCCGCTGCCGTCCCAGGCTTCGGTTTGGTGGTTGACGATCTGGGCGATCGCTCGCAGTTTGGGCATCATGCGTAGAGCCTGTGCGCCAGCGGGGAGGGGACAGCTCGGGCCGCTCACTTCACGCGCAATGCTTGGTAAAGACTTTCCCGTTCCAGGTAAATAGTCGATCCGGTGCAGCATACCCGCAAGACGGAGACGCTTGAGCTGCCAGGCGGGGAGGTCGAGCAGTTGGCCGAGGGCTTCACAGAGCGAGGCGACTTCGGAAGCTGCCATCGGATTGGCGGTGTCGCTGAGGTCGATCGCCTGAGCCATGCGGAGAAAGGCTTGCAGTTCGTTGGCGCTCAGATTGCGATCGAGAGCGTTTTGATTGTTGCCAATCTGATTGGCGTTCGGTAACGTTTCCTGTCGGTCTTTCAGGTAGGTTACAACGCGATTCACGGTCTCGCTCAGTTGCTCAGTCGTGTCATGTTGAGCCAAAGCCTTGGCAATTTCGTCGATTTGCGGCTGAAGTTTTTGCCGCATTCCAGGAGCATTATGCTCGCAGCAGTCCAGCATTAGCTCCGCAGTTTGCAGGATTAAATCAGATTCAAACGTCCAGAACCCATAAAACTTACGCTCAATATCAACGTCTGGAATACCGGACGCACCATAGTCTTCCTCGGACAGTTCCTGACACATCACCATCGCGGTATAGGTGGGCGACAGGATCACAAGATGCCATTCCTGGGCGACGGGGTCTTCGGGCAGCAGCGAAATCAGCGAGACGTTATCGAGTTGACCCGTGGGATGCTCGGCGAAGCCTGCATCGGGTGCTGCAAGAATCGTTATGTGTCGGGATTTTTGAGCAATCTTGGTGTAGCGATCGGCTTCTTGGAGGTACCACTTGCCGCGCTGAAAGGCGGTCATGACGATCGGCTGGCAGTCATGCGCGAGGATGCTGTCCTCTAGGGCGTGACAGAGGGACACCAGGGTATTTTTGTAGTAAACGCCATAGTTAAACGGAGTTTGATTGGTGCGCTCTTGGCACGCATCTACGAGTGTTTGTAGGATCGATCCCCGTAACATGGCGGTCTTGATGAAGGATGTGGGCGTGGTGCGTCGGTTACATGCAATACATTTTACCGATTTTACCGAGTGTGATGAATGTTGGGCAGGGCGTATCGATGTGATGGTTGCGATGAAATATGAGCAATCGCAGCTAACACAGCTTTCCGACGGCTACGATCATTATAGAGGAGAGGCTATTTCTAAAGGGCGCAAATTTTTCACCCCCTGCGCCAATGCTTGCTCGATCCCATACTCGCTAGACAGACACGCCCAAATGTAAATTTTTAATCTCAACTTTAATCTCAACCGACATTCCCGAACCAACACACTCATATCAACACCCAAAATTTAAAGACAATCACTGAGCAGCACGCTGCTGGGCGATCGCGCTGTTTTGGCGATACAGTGCGGCTCGCTCGCTGGCGGTGTTGAAGCGTGGGTCGTCTTCTGGCAGTTGATCCATTAGTTCGGCGGCGCGTTGCCAGCGGGCGGAGAGGTCAAGCCATTCGGAGGCGCTGGTGGCAGTTTGGCCGTCGATCGCGGCTTGGGTGGCGAGGGTCACGGCGGCGGCGAAGGGATCGGCGATCGGTGCGGGATCGGTGGGGGCTTCGTTTATGGATACGGTGCTGGGATCGGCGGCCTCTGGCACATTGACGGGGGAATCATCTGTCGCCCCAAAGTCCATCACCGACCATTGGCGGTAGGCCAAACCAGCGAGCAGGGCGATCGCTAAACCGATCGCAATCCCGCCTCCAAATCCCGAGGATCGTCGTGATGGAACGGACGGACGCGATCGCGCGATCGGCATCACCCGGCGCTGGCGACGCTGCCCGTGCGACTTCCACAGGCGTCGGAACGGATTGGAACGGCGCAGACGGATCGGCTCGCTCCAGAGCAACTGTTTGGGCTGGCGGCGAATATCGTCGAGCCAGAGGAGTTGCTGTTCGCGAGCAAGGCGACTATTAATCTGGACGCGGCGAATTTTGGCCGGGTCGATGTCTTCGAGGATGTCCCGAACCTGGTCGATCAGCGTGTCGCGATCGAGCGCTGATCGCTGCACGGATTCACATAACAATTGCAACCATCCCGCATCCACCATCGCCCGCGTCCGCACACCGCGATCGGCTAAGCGTTGATTGAGCACCTGGACGATCGCGGCGACACTTCCCGATGCGGCTTGATTGAAAATGTCATCACTCGGATCAACGAGATTAGACGAACTGGAAAATGAATCGATCGGCAGAAAATCCGGCGCATCAAAATCACGGCTGGCCTTCGCTGCCATCACATCATCAAAATCCAGATCGCCGCTCGCCGTCGATGGCGAGACCGGTGATGTTTTAGTCTTGGATTCAGCCTTAGGTTCAGCCTTGGGTTCCGTTTTGGGTCTGGAATCGTCTGAGGGATTATTCATTCGCGATCGCGACCGTTCGCGGTCGAACTACAGAGTTGAGTGGATGGGTGTTTGTTCGATCGTAGTCGAGTCCGAGGGTAATCCATAAAAATACGCAAATTGTTTGAGATTGCCGCGCCCCGCACCGGAAACTTGAGTCCAAGGGGGAGACAGACCTACAATACGGAGCAAGCTGACCTCTACGGGTCGCGCTTGACCGGCCAGCAGGTTCGAGATTTCGGCTGCGGCTGTGCGTTCTTCGTGTCCACTTCGTTTTCTATCGCTCGATCATGCTGCTGAAATCCACCACGCGCCACATTCGTATTTTCGCTGCTGAGATTCAGGGTCTCGAACTAGTGCCGAGTGAGGACACCCTCACCCTCGACATTGATCCCGATAATGAGCTGGTTTGGGATGACAACGCGATCGAGGCCGTTCGCGCCAAATTTGCCGAATTGGTCGCAACCTATAACGGTGATGAACTCACTGAGTACAATCTCCGCATGATTGGCTCCGATCTTCAGCACTTCATCCGATCGCTCCTGTTCTCGGGTCAGGTTCGCTACAACCTCGATAACCGCGTCAGTAACTACAGCTTAGGTTTGCCGCGTGTGGATGAAGCGCCAAACCCGCTGGAAGGGTAAGCCACGAACGCCGATCAGGGGAATTCGGATTATTCAACCCAGTCGGGAGGGGTGGGGTCGATCGCTTCGAGTTCAACCCGATCGCCCACTGTGATCCCGAGAAGTTCTGCCGTACCGCCTGCGAGTTCGATGACGTGATCAATCTCGCGATCGGGGCCGTAGGTGGGGCAAGTCGGTGTCGTGCAGGGCGGAACATCGCTCGAAATGGCGATAATTTCGCCTGCACGGACGAATAGCATATCCAGTGGAATTGCGACGTTACGCATCCAAAACCGCACGGGACGCGGCGGATCAAACGGGAAGACCATGCCTCGATCGCGGCTGAGATGCGTGCGAAACATCAGCCCCATCGCTTGTTCTGATGTCGTCTGCGCCACCTCAAAATAAATCCAGCGATCGCCCAGCCAAGCCCGCTGCTCGATCGCGAGTAGTTGCCCGGACGGATCGATGCTGTCGGCCTGAGCCGCACTGTTTTTGGGATGCATCACCAAACTGCCGTAGCTAAGAGTTAGGAAAAGAACGGTGAAGGCGAGCCACAGGCGCCAGCGCGATCGAAACGAAGAACTCACGATAATCTTGTGTCCTGACTGATGGTCTGAGATGCTCTGAACTGTCCGCGAAACCGTTCGCGACACCGTAGGCGAAACCCCAAAGATAGATGACTCAAATTTTATGATTTTGTTGACCGCCGTTGCCGTCTCAGTGGAACTCTTGCTATTGCATATCTGTTTTAGCACCGGCGCAGCCACCTAGTAGCTGAAATCTGGCTTGCGGGTTTAGGGGTAAATAAAACAGGACTTCTAACCGGTTTTGCGTAAGTCCTATTAAATTCTGACACTGTAGTCCTCGGAATTCTGGGCTTGCTGTAACCTAGTGCTGGCGAAACGTAGAACGCAATCAGCCTGCGATCTTTTCGCCGCTGGGTGTCCCAAAGCAATTGGAATAAATCTGGTGAAGCAACGTATTTCCAGCGCAACTCTGCGTGCGATCTGGCTCGGTCTTGTGTCGTGCCTGGCTGTGCTTTGGTTGAGCTTCGTGCCCAGCGTGACCCGTAGTGCGCCGGTTAGCGTCAATTTGGCGCGATCGTCCTGGAGTACGAGCGACCTACAGGTCGAGATCGTCGGTCAGCTCATCGAAGAGTTAGGCTACTCGGTCAATACGTCCCAAGTCTTTTCAACCGAAGAATTTTACGAGGCGCTGGGTCGCGAGGAAACGGATCTATGGCTCGATACCTGGCTGCCGGAACATGATCCCTACATCGATCGCGTCAGCGCCCAGGGTGTCACGCTGGCGATGTCCACGCCGATTACCGATCCGGCGGTTCAGGGCTATCGCATCGATCGAAACACCGCCGACGCCCTGGGGATCACCTCGATCGCTGACCTGAAAGATCCCACGATCGCCAAAACGTTTGATATTGACGGCAATGGCAAGGCGGATCTGATTGGCTGTAACGCGGGCTGGAGTTGCGCCAGTACGATTAACCGGCACATCGAAGCCTACGGTCTGAGCGATACCGTTGAGCAAATTAGCGACAATTATGACTACCAAATTCGCCAGACGATCGAGCGCTATGATCGCGGCGAACCGGTGTTGTTTTTTACCTGGAAACCCAACGCGGTCAATAGCATCCTCGAACCAGGCACAAAAACGCGCTGGCTGACGGTTCCCGAAGCGCTGCCCGTGGATGATGAACTCGGGCGGGCGCTGCCGAAGCCGATCGCTGACCTTGAAGGCTGCGCCGCCAATCCATGCCTGACCGGGTTTCCCGAAACCGCAGTCCGACCGGCATCTCGTCAAGCGTTTTTGCAGCTCAATCCAGCGATCGCGCGGCTGCTCGATCGGGTTTTCATCCCGATCGACGTGATTGAAACGCAGCTCGTGGCGCGGATGAATGGTGAAGATACGCCCGAGGATTTGCGCCGCTACGCCCAGGAATGGATCGCGGCCAACCGCAGTCAAATTGATTCCTGGCTGGCTGAAGCGAATGAGAGCAGCAACGGCAACGACGACAACATCATACTGCGCCAAAATATTGACGATTTGGCAGTGCCTTTGCGGGTCGTCACTAAATCCTTTAGTCCGTTTGTGATTTACGAAGACGGCTCCTATACCGGGTTTAGCATTGAGCTTTGGGAAGCGATCGCCAAACATCTCGGCATGGAATATCGCATTAGCAATGTGGATACCGTGGATTCACTGATCGAAAATGTCCGGACGAAAAAATCGGATTTGGGGATTGCCGGGGTCAGCATGACCGCCGCCCGCGAAGATGTTGTTGATTTTTCCCATCCGTTTTTTGATTCGGGTTTGCAAATTATGGTGCGCGATTTGCCCAGCAATCCGGTGGAATCTCTCTTCTCGGGTCTGGTACAAATTCTCACCACTCCGCAACTGTATTACGGCATTGGCCTCTTCATTTTGACCCTGGCGATCGCGGCTCACATTGTTTGGTTGATCGAACACAAGCACAACGATGACTTCCCCAAGCAGTATGCACGAGGGATTTGGGATGCATTTTGGTGGTCGGCGGTCACCGTGACGACCGTGGGCTATGGCGATAAAACCCCGCGTACGGCGTTCGGCAAGCTGTTTGCTTTGGTGTGGATGTGTGCGGGCTATTTTGTCTTTGCCTATTTCATCGCAACCGTGACGACCAGCTTTACGGTTGATCGTCTCGCCGGGACGATCGCCGACCCCAGCGACCTCCGGGGCAAGCTCGTCGGCACGATCGATGCCAGCACGGCAGAGCAATATCTCATCGACCACGATATTCGCGCCACCAGCTTCCAAACACCGGACGATCTTTACCAAGCCCTGCGCTTTGGCAAGCTCGAAGCGATCGTCTACGATGCCCCCGTCCTGCAACACTACGCCCTCAATACCGGAGCCGGTGATGTCGAACTGGTCGGGTCGGTCTTCGATCGTCAAAACTATGGCATCGTTCTGCCGGAAGCAAGCCCCTATCGTGAAATGATCAACGAGGCACTGCTCGAAATCCGCGAATCTGGAACCTACGACGAACTGTACGCTCGCTGGTTTGGCGCAGATAATACTTAATCCCTCGGCCATTGTTGCCGCCCGCACCGTAAAGACTCGCCAGTTTTCGCCCAACACTTGTCCAAAACTCGCCCAAAAACTGGCGAATGTGTGAGCCTGACGCCCAAAGATTCACACCGTCGTTTAACGTGTTCGTTACCCTTTAAAATTAGGGCTTAAGTGTTTCTCAAGCGTAAACGGGCGTGAATTGGCGTAAAACTCGGATGAAACAACGCGGATTTTGGTTGGGCTTACTCTTAACGATCGTGACGATCGCCACGTGGTTCGGCGCGATCGCCCCAGTGGAAGCACTCAGCCCCGAGCGGCAAGTGGTCGCGGAAACCTGGCGCATCATCAATCGTGCCTACGTGGATGAAAGCTTTAATGGCGAAAACTGGTGGAAACTGCGCGATCAATACCTGCGACGCCAGATGAACTCGATCGACGACGCCTACGACACGATCGACGAAATGCTCGCCAAGCTCGACGAACCGTTCACGCGCCTGCTGCGTCCCGAAGCCTACCGCAATCTGCGCGTTAGCACCTCCGGCGAACTGACCGGCGTTGGTTTACAAATCGCCTTTGACCCAGAAACGAAAATCCTCCGAACGATCGCCCCGATCGCCGGTTCACCCGCCGAAGCAGCGGGCATCGAACCCGGTGATTTTATTCTCAATATTGACGGCGTTCCGACCAATAAACTAACGCTTGACGAGGCCGCAACCCGGATGCGCGGAACCGTTGGAACACATGTCACACTGCGGATTCAGCGCCATGACGACCGATTGATTGCCGATATCGACATTATCCGCGCCGCGATCGAAATCGATCCCGTCATCGCCCGCTTGGTCACCAGCGATCTGGCTCCCGATTTAAACCTGGGCTACATCCGCCTCAGCCAGTTCAACGCCACCGCCACCGAATCCGTCGCCGAATCGATCACAGCCCTCCAAGACCAAGGCGCAACCGCCTACGTCCTCGACCTCCGCAGCAATCCCGGCGGCCTGCTGTCGGCGGGCATCGAAATCGCGCGGCTCTGGATCAACGACGCGACGATCGTCTACACCGTCAACCGCCAAGCCATCCTCGAAAGCTACGATGCCGGTCACGAAGCGCTCACCGATGCGCCGCTGATCGTCCTGGTCAATCGCGGCACAGCCAGCGCCAGCGAAATCCTCGCCGGAGCGCTACAGGACAACAACCGAGCGCTACTCGTCGGCGATCGCACCTTCGGCAAAGGCTTAATTCAGTCGCTGTTTGATCTATCCGGCGATGCGGGGTTAGCCGTCACGGTGGCGAAGTATGAAACGCCGAACCATCGCGATATCAACAAACAGGGCATCGAGCCGGATTATGTCGTGACAGACAAACCCGAGACGCTCGGCGATTTGGGAACCGATCGCGATCCAGCCTTGCGTCAGGCGATCGAATTATTGGCCACGGCTCGCTAAGTGGGTTGGAGCTTGGTTTGAAGTTCAGACGTTTGAGGTTTCCAAAGCTTCAAACGTCTCGCTCCCTGCGATCCATCCACGTTTTGATTGGGGCGACTTCAGCCTAAAGCGATGAATAAAAATACCCTGGGGCTATCCAGTGACCTGCTCGACTACCTGCGAGCCAGTTCCCTACGTGAGCCTGATATTCTGGCGCAGCTCCGTGCGGAAACGGCGACCCTGCCCGCCAGCCGAATGCAAATCGCGCCAGAACAGGGTCAGTTTATGGCCTGGTTGGTGACGCTCATCGGGGCGAAACGGACGCTCGATATTGGCGTATTTACGGGCTATAGCGCCCTCGTGGTCGCCTTGGCGCTGCCGGACGATGGGCAGGTTGTCGCCTGCGATCGCGATCCCAGTTCCACCGCGATCGCCCGTCGCTACTGGCAGGCCGCAGGCATGGCCGACAAAATCGATCTTCAGCTTGCTCCGGCTCTCGATACGCTCGATCGACTTCTGGCCAACCAACAGCACGATCGCTTCGATTTTGCCTTTATCGACGCCGACAAGCGCAACTACGCCAATTACTACGATCGTTGTTTGCAGCTCGTGCGATCGGGCGGCGTGATTGCGATCGATAACGTCCTCTGGTCGGGACGGGTCGCCGATGCGAGCGATACGGACAAACGCACCGAGGCGATTCGCGCCTTTAATGCCCAGCTTCAGAGCGACGATCGGATTGATTTAAGTCTTCTGCCGATCGCCGACGGTCTCACCTTGGCTCGCAAGCGCTGATCTATGAGTTGTCCCAGGCTTGATCCTTGCTTCTGATGACGCGCTGATTGACGGACAGAAGAGGGCGAAAAAGGCTGTAAGTCTGGCCGGTTAGTCGTTTGATCAGACGTTGATGAAGGAATATTTGAGGTTTGATCGGTGGCGAGAGGTTGGGTGACAACGATCGAGGTGGAGAATGTCAAACATCGCATCAATCGATCACAATACTTAGGCATAAATCTAGATAGGAATGTGAATTAAAGTAGAGACAAGGAATAATTACGTAGCTATAATGATCGTTAGTTGCGTATTTCCTATGTAGCTGAGCCGCTCTACTCCCTAGAAATCACTAAAAAAAAGTGTCGAATATACCTTACGCATCCGTGCTTAGAATGAGTAGAAAGACTTGGGATAGTAGGACAGATCGCCTCAATTTTTTCCTGACTTTTTCACCTCGCTAGGGGTCGTCCGTTAAGAAATAATCAAAAATAGACATCATGATTATTCTTTATTATTCGTTCGTTCGTTACGTGCTCATAAATCCCGTTCTGACTGTACCGAAATAGCCAAGAGTGCTATGTCTAGCAAAGCTTCTGGTCTTTTGAGTTGAATTTATCGATCTTCCCCTGTGAGGGATAACACTGGAATTTCGAGGCCGACCCCAAAGCTGACGGCGTTTAAATCACGATCGCCACGATCGCTCAGACGGCCTTAGAATTCAGCCTATTTCAAAAGCCGTTTGGCCTATCTATGCGGGAAGACATCCGGACGCCATCGCAAAATTCTAGGAAGATAGAATTTATCGAGAGTTGTGTTACGTTGTGAACTATCTTGATTCACGCCGACTGTTTACACGCTAATCCGCAATCTTAAGTTCAAAGAACGTTCTTCTCCTTTGGAAATACCTGCTGAGAGTTTGCGTTCAGATCTCGCAATTTTTCTATTTTTCAGGTTTTCGCAATGTCCATCCGTTCTATTACTTTTTCTCAGTCTAACGATCGCATCACGATCGTCCGCGATCCGCTAACGATCGGCGGTGAGGCTCGGATTATCGATGCCGTTTCTCAAATGAGCGATGCGCGGATTTCGTGTTCGTCAATCATGTCGTTTCCTGTAGACGGGGAAGAACTCCAGGCCGACGCCCGATCGAGCTGCATTTTTATGACGGACGATCAAAACAAGCCCGTCGGAGTCCTGACCGATCGCGACATCGTCCGCCTCAGCAGCGATGCCGCCAGCTTTCAGACCCGCCAGGTTAGAGAGGTGATGACCTCACCGCTCATCACCCTGGAAGAGTCAAAGTTGACCGATCTGTTCGTCGCGATGACCCTGTTGCAAAATCACCGGATTCGTCACTTGCCGCTGGTCGATGCCTCTGGATCTCTGACCGGCATCGTGACCCACGAAACCCTACGCCACGCGGCCTGTCCTGCCGATTTCTTGACCTTTCGGCAGGTCAACGAAGTGATGACGACGGACGTGATTACAGCCTCTCCCGAGGACTCGATCGCCCATGTCTCGGATCTGATGGCTCGCGATCGGGTGAGCTGCATCGTCATTGTCGAAACGGGCGAGACGAATGCAACGGACAGAACCGCGATCGTCAAGCCCGTCGGACTGATCACCGAGCGGGATATCGTGCAATTTCACGCCATCAGCCTCGATCCGCACGCTTACACGGCGGGTCTTTTGATGCATGTAACGAGCGTGTCCGTATCGCCGTCGGATACGCTGCTGGCCGTGCGCGACATCATGGATCGCGATCGGCTGGCCTGCCTGATGGTGACGGGGCAACACGGCGAGCTAGTCGGCATCGTCACCCAGAGCGATTTGCTCACGCTCATCAATCCGGTTGAGCTATATCGCAAAAATGAAATACTCGGGCAACGTGTCAGGCAACTCGAAGCAGACAAAATATCGCTACTCAGTGCTAAAGCGTCCGAGCTGAAGCAGCAGCTACGGGAGCAGATCGCAACGCTCCAAGCGAAGGCGGAGCGCGAAGCGCTGATGGTCGAGTTGGGCAAGCAGATTCGCACCACACTGAACGTGCGCGATATTCTCGAAACCGCAGTAAGGGAGGTCAAAGTGCTGCTGCGCTGCGACTGCGTGATGATCTGTCGCCTCAGCACGGATAGCGGTACGGAGAGCCTTGAGTTGATCGACGGAGCCTATTCGGATGTCTATATCCCCATGTCCGCAACCGGGCTTGATGGCAATTGGTTACGGCACTATACGAAAAGCGAGCGATGCGCGATTTCGGACTTGATTCGTAGCGAGGGCTGTCCGCCAAATATCGAGCGGTTGGAGGAGGGGACGTGCGCGAAGGTTGTCGTACCGATCGTCGTGGGCGAGACGCTCTGGGGTTTGCTCGTCGTCCGCGAGCGATCGCGACCCCGCCACTGGGAAACGAGCGAGCTGGAATTTCTTGAAAACCTGGTTGTTCAGATTGCCATCGCTATCCAGCACGCTACAGCCTACGAACAGCTTCAAATCGAACTGAGCGAGCGACATCAGGCCGAAATTTGGTGGCGCGAGAGCGAACGACGCTACTACTCCTTGGCGGAAGCCGTTCCCGTGGGAATTTTTCGGACGAGCGTTCGGGGTCATATTCAATTCATCAACCAACGCTGTCTCGAACTGCTACAGCTAGAGCGATCGCAAGTCCAGCGCGATACCTGGCTACATCGCATTCACCCTGACGATCACCGACGCATCCAGGACGCCCGCGCCACGACACAGCGCGACGGCAGCCCATTTCAGGAAGAGTACCGCTTGCAGTACGAGGACGGCTCGATCCGGTGGGTGTCGGGTCAAGTCGTACCGTCGTTCGATGAAGCAGGCGATCTTCAGGGCTATATCGGCTCGATCGTCGATATTCATGAGCGCAAGCAAGCCGAGCTGTCTCTGCAAGTGGTTAACCAAGCTCTCGAAGACCGCGTCGCGGAACGGACGAAGGAACTCAGCGCCCTCGCCACGCTGCAAAGCGCGATCTTCGAGGGCACGAATTATTCGATCGTCGCTACAGATTCCCACGGCATCATTTTGCAAATGAACACCGCCGCCGAGCGGCTTTTGGGCTACCGTTCCAGCGAAGTGGTCGAGCGGCAGTCTCTGATAATCTTTCACGATCGCGAAGAACTTGTGACCCACGCTGCCCAGCTATCGATCGAACTGGGTACGGTCATCGAACCCAATTTTGAGGCGCTGGTGGCCAAAGCTCGACGCGGCGACGCGAGCGAGCATGAGTGGACGTACATCAGCAAAACCGGCGATCGCATTCCCGTTGCGGTGTCGATGACGGCGTTACTCGACCCGGAGGGGGAGCTGCTGGGGTTCGTGGGCATCGGCAAAAACCTTAGTGGACGCCAACGAGCTGAGGCCAAATTACGTCAACTGTCCGAGCGTTTGAGCCTCGCGGTTACAGCGGGACAAGTCGGGATTTGGGACTGGGATATCCTCAACGATCGCCTGGATTGGAACGATCGCATGTACGAGCTGTACGGTATCGAAAAAGATTCCACCATCAACAAGTACGACACTTGGAAACGCTCCTTACACCCCGACGATCTTGAACGCTGCGAACGCCACATCAAGGCAACCATTGAGGGGAAAGGCGAATTCGAGGCGGAGTTTCGCATCATCCAGCCCGACGGAACCGTGCGCTACATTCAGGCGTTCTCCCAGACGACCTACGAAACCACCGGTAAAGCCGTGCGTATGATCGGCATTGATCTCGACATTACCGATCGCAAGCGCAGCGAACAACAACTCCAGATCCAAGCCCAACGCGAACGGCTACTCCGCAAGATCACCGAACGTATTCGTCAGTCCCTCGATATCCAGACAATCTTTGAAATCGCAACCTACGAAATTCGTCAATATCTCGGGGTCGATCGCATCGGCATTTTTAAATTCAACGAAAACGACGCAACCTGCAAGGGTAAGTTTATCGCCGAATCCACAGCGACAGCGTACCCATTGCTCCTCAATGTCGCCATTGACGATCCTTGCTTCGATGCCCAGAATCGCGCCGTCTACGAAAACAAGTTTATCCAAGCCATCGAGGACATCGACACCGCTAACCTTGATCCGTGCTACCACCAAATGCTTGCACAGCTAGAGGTTCGCGCCAATCTCGTCGTCCCACTCATGCTCAAAAATGGCTACGTTTGGGGTTTGCTCTGCATCCACCAATGCCACGCTCCCCGCAGTTGGTCGGTGTCAGACATCGACTTCGCCGAGCAGCTCGGTAGCCAGCTCTCGATCGGGATTCAGCAAGCCCGCCTCTTCCGGCAGCTTCAGCGGCAGCTCGCGGAGCAAAAGCGCAAAGAGGATGCGCTCCAACAGCAGCTCACCGCGATCGAAGCCTCTGTCGATGGCATCGCCATTCTCCAAGATGGTGTCTTCATCTACGTCAACCAGGCACACGTTCGGCTCTTTGGCTATCGCAGCGCGGACGAGATGATCGGACAGTCCTGGGAGATTCTCTACTCCGAAGACGAGAAAGCCCGATTCGATCGTGAAGTGTTCCCGGTGTTAATCACCAAAGGCCAGTGGAAAGGCGAGTCGGTCTCGCGGCATACCAGCGGTCATCATTTTTACGAAGAACTCTCGTTAACGCAGATCGACAACAACGTCTTGATTTGCGTTTGTCGGGACATCTCCGATCGCAAACGCAGCGAACAGGCGCTACAACAGGCAAACCTCGAACTCGCCCGCGCCACGCGCCACAAAGACGAATTCCTCGCCAACATGAGCCACGAGCTGCGCACACCGCTTAACGCCATCCTCGGCATGACTGAGGGTCTCCAGGAGGGAATGCTGGGCACGCTGACCGACGAGCAAAATAAAGCACTGAACATCGTCGAACGCGGTGGCCGACACCTCCTCGATCTGATTAACGACATCCTCGACCTCGCCAAAATCGAAGCCGGACAGGTCGAACTGAACTACACCACCGCTCAAATGTCGCTTCTGTGCCAAGCGAGCACCAGCTTCGTCCGGCAGCAAGCATATAAAAAGTCGATCGCCCTCAACGTCAAGACTCCAGAGCCAGACTTAAACCTCCGGCTCGACGAGCGGCGTATCCGCCAAGTGCTGATCAACTTGCTCAACAACGCCGTCAAGTTCACCCCCGAGGGCGGTACGGTGACCCTGGAGGTGACGATCGTCGATCGAGATGAAGTCGATCAACTTCAAATAGATGTCACCACCCCAAAAAATCCCCAAACAAATCTCCAAACAACCTCCCAAAATAACGCTCAGGACGACGAGCCAGACCACCCGCCGGAACGTCCATCATCACAAAAATGGCTGCGATGCAGCGTCACTGACACCGGCATCGGCATCGCCCCGGAAGACATCGATCGCCTGTTCCGACCCTTCAGCCAAATCGATAGCGCCCTCAATCGCCATTACAGCGGGACGGGTCTCGGGCTGGCCTTGATCAAGCACATTGCCGAACTCCACGGCGGCACGGTCGGCGTTCGGAGCGAGGTTGGGGTCGGGAGTGAGTTTTGGATGCTGATTCCCCTGTCGATCGTCGCCGACGACGAGACGGCGTTACCGCCCGACCATCAACCGCCAACAGAGGTATCGACGCTTCCGACGAATCAGCCCGCCTCGCTCATCTTGCTGGCGGAAGATAATGCCGCCAATATCCTGACCATGTCAAATTATTTGGAGGCCAAAGGCTACCGCATTATCGTGGCAAAGGACGGGCAAGAGGCGATCGACGTAACGCAGTCGCGACTGGTCGATCTCATCCTCATGGATATCCAGATGCCCACCATCGACGGTCTCGAAGCCATTGGGCATATCCGCAACAATCCCAACTACGCAACGGTTCCGATCGTGGCGCTCACGGCGCTGGCGATGGGCGGCGATCGGGAGCGCTGTTTAGCCGCTGGCGCGGATGACTATCTGTCAAAACCTGTGCAGTTGAAACAACTCGTCCAAACCATTCAAAATTTATTAGGTCGCACGGAGACACAATCGTGAAGATTCCCAGCATCCTGGTTGTCGATGATCAACCCGACAACTTCGACATTATCGAGACGCTGTTAGCTGCTCAAAACTATCAGCTCTATTATGCCGCGAGCGCTCGCAATGCCGTAGAACTGCTCGAAACCTTGAAGATTGACTTGATCCTGCTCGACGTGATGATGCCGGAAGTCGATGGTATTCAGGCGTGCCGAAACATTAAAGCCGATCCCAAATTCGCCAGCATCCCGATCGTCATGGTGACGGCACTCAACACCAAAGAAGACCTCGCCAGTTGCCTACAATCCGGCGCAGACGACTTCATCTCAAAACCCATCCACAAAGTCGAGCTAGAGGCTCGCGTCCATTCCATGCTGCGCATCAAGCAGCAGTACGACGAAATCTACGACCTCTCGCAGATCCAGCAAGAGACGATCTCCATCCTCGAAACCAGCATCGACAAGCTGCGTACGAACCTGCTTGCCAGTATGCCCCACGAGCTCAACACCCCGCTCAACGGCATTCTAGGCGGGATCAATCTATTACTGTTCGACCTCGACGAGATGCCGCCCGATGAGATCCGCGAACTGCTGGAAATCTCCCAAAGCGCGGCTCTCCGCCTCGAAAGCGTCGTCCAGCGACTTCTGCTTCACCTTCAGCTCGAACTGACGGGCCAGATTCCCCGTCAGTTGCTCGATCAAACCAGTTGTCTTCATTCGATCGTCGAAACGGTTCTGACCAAACAGGCCGATCGCGCAAAGCGTGACGCCGATATCAGACTATCCGTCGATACGATCGAGCTGCAAATACCGCCGCAATACAGTCACGCTCTAATAACGGAGCTGGTCGATAACGCCTTTAAGTTTTCCACACCGGGCACGCCGATCGAGATTGTGAGCGACTGGGATGGATCGCACTGCAACGTTTTGATTTGCAGTTACGGTCGCATCATGACCCCGGAACAAATTAACGAGATCGGTGCCTTCATGCAGTTCGATCGCAAACTATACGAGCAGCAGGGGCTCGGCCTTGGACTTAAAATCGTTCAAAGCATTGTCAAGGCGATCGGCGGATCGTTCTCGATCGCTAGCTCGCCGCCAAATCAAACAGCCGTGCGGCTACAGCTACCGGTGGCACAAAGCAAGTAAACCGCGTCGCACGGATGATCTCGTCCCCACTCGCCGAATGGGGGCGATAACGAAATCGGTCACAAGCTCCCCCATGACGATCCACCCCCCGATTGCCACCTCGCACGCCCTCAAAGAATGGTCGAGCGCGATCGATGCCCTGCTCGCAGGCGAAATGACCGTGCTGTTGCGCAAAGGCGGCATCCGCGAACAAACCGGAGAACTCGATCGCCTCTTGCAGCTCGATCGCGCTCTCCTCTTTCCCACCTTCGAGCATCAAAAACCCGAACTCCTCAAGCCGAATTATGCCGATCGCGTCCAGCCCGTCCCGAGCGGCTGGCATCCCGACACCATCGATCTAAGCGCTTGGGCAGAATTTAAGATGGTGTTGCCGGTAACGAGCTTGGATCGCGCCTTAGATCTTTTGCCGTTCTTCATCTGGAATGATGCCTTTGTTCGAGATCGCTGGCACTGGAAACCCGATCGCCCGCTATACGCCATTTTGCTGAGAACCTATCGCCTTTCGCCAGCACAAACAATCCCGTTTGTGCCACACTATCGCGGCTGTCGATCGCGCCTCGACATCACCCCAGCGATCGCCCTGCATCACCACGAACCGGCAATCGATGACACCCCTTTTAATGCGATCGCGACAACCCTACGCCAGATCTTGCGTGATGATGAATGCTAGCGTTGAAACAATAAGTTGCAATAACAAATCCGGGCATTTTGCTTTAAGATTAGCCGTCCCAAGACACATCACGCTCACGTTTAATCATTCCCTTTGTTTCGTACCGTTTATAGTCAGTTCAGTTATTTACAGAACATACTGAGAGCGTTGAGCGGAGTCGAAACGCGGTTTTTGAGAAAGCAGAACAGAGTCAAGATGTCTCGTTTTTTATTGAACTCACTAGAAGCATGACGCGCACCCTTTATCCACCGATCAAACCCTTCAACACCGGACGTTTGCGCGTCAGCGATCTTCACGAACTCTACTACGAGCAGTGCGGCAATCCGGAGGGTGTCCCAGTGGTGTTTTTGCATGGTGGCCCCGGTGGTGGTTGTCCGGCGTTTTACCGCCAATATTTTGACCCCGATCTCTGGTGTGTCACCCTGTTCGATCAGCGCGGTTGCGGACGCAGCACCCCCCACGCCGAATTGCGCGACAACACCACCTGGACGCTGATCGACGATATCGAAACCCTGCGTCAGACGCTCGGGGTTGAACGCTGGGCAGTGTTCGGCGGCAGTTGGGGCAGTACGCTGGCGTTGAGCTACGCGATCACGCATCCCGATCGCTGCCTGGGACTGATCCTGCGCGGGATTTTTATGCTGCGTCGTCAGGAATTGGAGTGGTTTTACCAAGCGGGAGCAAACCGGATTTATCCCGAGGCTTGGGAGGACTATCTCGCGCCAATTCCCGCCGCCGAGCGGGGCGATTTGATGGCGGCGTACTACAAACGCTTGACGAGTGACGATCCCGAGGTTCGCCTAACGGCAGCGCGAGCGTGGTCAATCTGGGAAGGGTCTACGAGCAAGCTGATGGTTGATCCACGGGCAAAGGAAAACTTCGGGCGCGATGGATTTGCCGAGGCGTTTGCGCGAATTGAGTGCCACTACTTCGTTAATGCTGGCTTTTTCGATCGCGATGACTGGATTTTAGCCAATGCCGCCAAGCTTGCCGGAATTCCAGGGGTAATTGTTCAGGGGCGTTACGACGTGGTCTGTCCGATGCAGTCCGCCTGGGATTTACATCGGGCGTGGCCGGAAGCGGAGTTGATTGTCGTGCCGGATGCGGGACATTCGGTCAGCGAGCCGGGAATTCGATCGGCGTTGCTGGAGCAAACCGACCAGTTCGCCAAAAAATTGGGCTAAAAAATCGCTGTGGCTCACCATACGATCGCGAGCCATCGCGACTAAATCACCGGCGACAAACGCGACACTAACGAAAAAACACCAAACCCAATCAGCAACGCGCCACTCACTGGGGTAATCCAACCCGACCATTGGCGCAGGGCTAAAAACTGCTCGATCGCCGCCGCAAACGTCCCGGCCACCACGAGCGGCAACACATAGCCGATCGCGTAGGCCAACAGCAGGCCGCTGCCCAACACCGGGTCGCCGGTGCTGGAAATCCAGGCGAGCAGCGTCGCCAAGACCGGCGTACTACAGGGCGAAGCCACCAGACCAAACGTGAGGCCGATCAGATACGATCGCACACTATGCGGCCAGGATTTGGCGATCCAATCCGTACCGCCAAGATTCGGCAGTTGCAGCGGAATCACTTCGAGTAAATTCAGCCCCATCAGAATCGCGATCGCACTCACCACGATCGGCAAACCCAGCCCGATTTGACCATACACCCGGCCAAACAGCGCCGCCACCACCCCCAACCCCGCCAGCGTCGTCGCCAACCCGAAGGCAAACCACAACGATTGCAGGAAGGCGCTAGTACGGCTTTCGGATTCGTAGCCGCTGATGTAGCCCACGGCGATCGGCAACATCGACAACATACACGGGGTCAAACTCGTGAGCAGCCCCGCCGCCAGGACAATCCCAAAACTTAGCGGACTGAGATGAGTCAGTTGATCGCCGACGAGATCATTCGCCCATTGTCCGAGGTTATAAATCCACGTTTGGAACGCATCCCACCCGGTCGTTGTCATGGTCATATGGTCGATTCGATAATTTATAGAGCAAAAATCTGAGAGTACTGAGCTTGTCGAAGTGCGGTTTTCAGGCGATACGAACCTGGTTCAGATGTCTCATTTTTTATTGAATTCACTATCAGGTCACAAAATCTAGCGATCGCGCCGTATTCAGCTTGAATCCGAACCTCAATCTAATCAGGGACATTGAGACGTTCAAGCCTGCTTAAAAGTCTAACGTCTTTGTTACAAACCCTTTACAGTTCGATCGACGGTTTGACCAATGCCTGCGTCGGTTCACTGCATCCGGGTTCCTGATTGAGGAGGCGAGCATACAACGCCTCAAGCTGGCTGACATTGCTATCCAGGCGATAGCGCTCCAACACGCGCTGGCGTGCCTTGTAGCCCAAAATGCCCGCCATTTCAGGATGATCGCGCAATAGCGGCAGCAACGTTTGCAATTCCGTCGTCACCCGCTGCGGATCGAGCACAATGCCAGCTCCCTCCAACGCTTCACCATCCGCCCCCACATCCGTCGCCACACAGGCCACACCGCAGGACATCGCCTCCAGTAGCGACAACGAGAGACCCTCGACAAATGACGGCAAGATAAACACATCCGCACCGCGCAAAATTTCGATCCGGCGCTGTTCATCCGCGATATAGCCCAGCCACTGGATGCCGTTCGCCTCGTCGGAACTCGATCGCAGCGAATCCGTTAACGTACCGTCACCGACGATTAGCAAGCGGCACTTATGCCCCATTTTGGATAGCTTCCACGCCTTCAGCAGCGACTCGACATTTTTCTCGATCGCAATCCGTCCCTGATAAACAAAGATCCGCTCCGCCCTAACGTGCAGCTTCAAATCCGACGAACCGGGCGAATATTTCTGGGAATCGACACCGTTCGGAATAACGGCCACGCGATCGGGCGGTACGCCCAAACGAACCAATAAATCACGCTGAATGTGCGAAAAAACGATCGTCGTGTCGTACTTCGCAAGGCCGGACGCATAGAGCTGATAGGCGAAATGCTGCGTATTGGACGTGATGTTCCAACGACGGCGATCGAACGGCGGGTGAAACGTCGCAACGACCGGTAAACCCAGCTCGTTACAAATATCCGGCAGCACAAAATCGATCGGAGATAGCGCCAGCGACGCATGAACCACATCCGGCTTAAGCTGCCGCAGCGCCTCCGTCAGCACCTTGCGCGACTTCAGCGTCGGAATGGTATACAGCGTTGACTTGTGGAGGCACGGAAGTGATACGTCACAACGCTTGGAGACTGATGCAGCCGATAAAGCCGGTGAGATCGATGAACCCGATGAACCCACAGCGCCATGATTACCAATGGCCTCTGAATTCGCCCGATGTGATGAGATCCAACCATCCGGGTCGGCCTCATGAGAAAAATGAAAAAAACTAACGTCATACCCTCGATCAGTCAGCGCGTTGGTAATCTCGCGGCTGTAGGTGACGTTGCCGCAGAAGGGAGATTTTTTTCCCAACCAAGCGATATGCATACGAGAGTAATGACGGTTTGTTAACGCTTGTTAATGTACCAGGTAATTTCCGCGAATTGGGTGCAAACCTGGCATTGAGGCACTTCCAGACATTGTCAAACCGGCCTTGCTTAACCATCTGCCCGATTCTTGACCCAATTCTCAACTTTTCAGCCAAAGCAACGGCTAAACCCTTTATGCCTGACACCATATTTTCCAAAATTATCCGTCGTGAAATTCCCGCAGATATCGTTTACGAAGACGATCTCTGTCTGGCTTTCCGCGATGTTGCGCCCCAAGCCCCAACCCATGTCCTGGTGATCCCCAAAAAGCCGATCCCACGCTTATCAGAGTCCACACCCGAAGATACGCCTTTATTGGGTCACCTCCTGGCAACCGTGGCGATCGTCGCCCGTGACCTTGGCCTCGCCGATAACGGCTATCGCATCGTCATGAATAACGGCGACGATGGCGGGCAAACCGTGGATCATTTACACATTCATATTTTGGGAGGCCGTTCAATGCAGTGGCCTCCAGGTTGAGGCTGCTAGAGGTTCCTAAGATCGGACGCTTTGAGCGCTTTATTCGATCGTAATCTTCATGAAACTCAATCATTATGAGAGCGTAATGCTCCATAAGCTTACATAAAGCAAGAGTTCTCTCAGAATCCCAGAGCCTTTAACAGGAAAGGGTTAGAGGCTCTGGGACTCAGACTGAAATCCACACTTGACGTCAAATACTTTACAAGACGCAATATTTGGCGTATCTTTAGTACAGCGGCAGCCAATCGGCTTACGCTAGAACCATTAAAACGCAATAATCAAGATGACGACTACACTACAGCAACGCGAATCCGCGTCTCTGTGGTCGCGCTTCTGCGAATGGGTCACCAGCACCAACAACCGTCTTTATGTCGGTTGGTTCGGAACGCTGATGATTCCTACGCTACTCACCGC
>JAABST010000011.1 GCA_011390275.1 Geitlerinema sp. S16 | reverse complement strand
TTTCGAGGTGCGGATTCGCTCTTCGGCGCGGACTCGTTCGCCCGCTCCCTTGAGCGCTTAACCAATATATCCACTACTCACTGAATCGTCAACCCCCCTAAAGGAAAAAGTTTTTGGATTCTGCATTGGGAATCTTTGGAACCCTTGTACGACAAAGGTTTCGGGAAAAATAAACGGGGTAAAATTTCTTGGTTGGGTGTGGAATGTAAGCAAAAAGCTCGGAGATGTACATCTCCGAGCTTTTTGTTGTCTTGGGTTTGGCTAGCGTCCTGGGGGGGGAGGTGTGGAGTGCTGGTTTGTGATGTAGTCGCGAAAGCGATCCATGTCGGCTTGGAGTGTGGTTTCAACGAGACGCCCTAGGAAAAGGTTGTCCATGAGTTTGCCGAGCCAGCCGGGGATATCGTACGCGACGGTTAGTTTGACGATGCTGCTTCCGTGCCGATCGTAGAATCGTATGGCTCCACGGTTTGCTAAGCCATCGACGGATTCCCACTGAATGATGTGGTTAGAGATTTTTTTGACGATGCGGGCGTTCCAACTGAACTGGAACGCTTGTGAGTTAAGGTGCCAACGCGAGATGCTTGGATCGTCTTCTTGGATATCAACAGATGCAATCCATTCCATCCAGTTGGGCATTTGTTCGAGGTCAGACCAAAGCGACCAAACGGTGTCGATCGAGTAGGGCACTTCTACCTGGACGCTGTGTTCTAGCCAGTTAGTCATAGGTCTGGGGTTCGTGATGGTGGAACAGTATGAGAAGTTGGTCGGTTTGATCGGCTTGGTTCTTAAGCTATGGCGGGTTGTTTTAGATGTGCAAAGTGTTCTAGGACAGCTTCTGCGGCTTGATTGCCGGAGATGGTTGCGCCTTCCATGCTGTCGATGTAGTCCTGCTGGGTGTAGCTTCCGGCAAGGAAGAAGTTGTCGATCGGGGTTTTTTGAGCTGGACGGTAGGGGTCCATGCCTGGGGCTTCGCGGTAAAGCGACTGGGCGAGCTTCACGACGCTGTACCACGTCATATTTAAGTCACGCGAGGAGGGGAAAAGCGTGCGTACTTGCTCTAGAACATGATTGGCGATCGCTTCATTGTTTTGTTTGATGAATGGATCGCCAGGGGTGAGAACGAGTTGGAGTAGGGAGCCTTGTCCTTCGCGATAGTAGTCCGAGGGGCTGGTGAGTGCGAGGTCGGCGAAGCAGGAGAAGTCGGCGTCGGGTGTGTAGAGCAGGTTGTCGAGGCCGACGGCTTTTTCGAGTTGTTTACGTTGTTCTGCGTTGTGCATTTCGGTAACCCAGCCGTCAAAGCGAAGTTGTACGGTCGCGACGGGAACGGCTTCTAACTTATATATGTTGTCGAATTCCGGCCATTGTCGCCATGCTGTGGGCAAGATTTTGTGAATGCCGGGAATGTCGCAGGCAAAAACGTAGGCGTCGGCTCCGATGATTTCGTCGCTGTCACCGGCAGCGATGAGGAGGCCGTCTACTTGGGTTTTGCCGTCGGTTTCGCTGTATTTGATTTCTCGGACGCGGCGGCGGGTGTGATATTTGCCGCCCCGATCGGTGAAGTATTTAAGAATCGGTTTGTGTAGATACTCGTCGGGCGAACCTTCCAGCATTCGCAGTACCGATGCTTCGGTTTTCGTCGCGAAGAACTGGAAAATGGTCAACATACAGCGAGCCGAAATATTTTCGGTGTCGATGAACCCGAGGGCGTAGGCGATCGGATTCCAGAGACGGTCAAGGCTGCCTTGGTTGCCGCCGTGGGATCGGAACCAGTCGGCAAAACTGATGCGATCCAGCTCGCGGATCGTTTTCATCGCGCCGTCAAAGTCCACTAGAGCACGGACGATCGGGCTTGTACCGAGGGCGATCGAGTTACGCAGTTTATCGTTGGCGGAAAGCTGGCTTGTGGTGAAAAAAGCTTTGAGGCCGTTGAAGGGTGCGCCAGTGATGAAACGAAAATCGAGTTCGCCGATACGTCCCCCCTCATTAACGAAAGTGTGGGTGTGATCTTTGAGTAGAAGCGAGTCGCGGGCTCCTACTTTTTCCATCAACGCAAAAAGATTGTAGTAGCAGCCAAAGAAGACGTGTAGACCCATCTCTTGATGGTTACCATCGGCATCCACCCAGCTCCCGACTTTTCCGCCCATAAATGGACGAGACTCAAAAATTTCGACCTGGTGTCCGGCTTCGGCGAGCTTGACTGCCGTTGCCATACCAGCTAGACCACCACCTGCGATCGCGACCCGCATAATTCTTCGATTTCCTTAATCAATTCTGTTACGTAGTGTAATCTTAATGGGCTTTGACTGGGAAATTGCTGGTGATGGCTGAGTTTTAAGGTTGATCCATGCGTCGATAGTCACGAAAAACAAAAAGCCCGGTCACTTCGACCGGGCTTTTTGCGTTATCTAGGTTTTATCTACGTTAGGTGTCTAATTCCTGCGGTAGTTTGGGATTAAGGAGCGAGGGCGCTGCCGCGAAGCAGGCTGCCGATCGTCTTAGCCGTAATCTTCATTTGGGTCAGTGGGTTGGCCGGTACGACGGTTTTATAGAGATAACTGTCGAAGGTCAAACGCTGTACGTCTTTGTCAGAGCACATTTCGACGAAGGCTTCACGTGTTGCATCGGTGCGATAAAACACACGTTGCAGCAAGTCGAGGACAAGGTAGGTGATGCCGTATTTTTTATCCCAACGCTTGATGTAAAGCTGAAGATCGGCTTCGGTCGGCAGTTTTTGGCCTGCGTTGGTGGTTTCGACGATCGTCTCGGCACACATGCGAGCGGATTTCGCTGCAAAGTAGATGCCTTCGCCGGAGGATTTTGTAACCGTACCGGCAGCGTCACCGACGAGGGCTACGCGACCGCGTACGCGGAACGGACGCGGATGCTCAGGAATCGGGTGCGCTTCCACTTTGATAATTTCGCCACCTTCGAGACGGTGAGCCGCACGGGCGCGGATACCGGCTTGAAGCTGTTTGATTTTGGCTTGGTTGACCTTCATCGTGCCGGTTCCGACCGCGACGTGATCATATTTCGGGAAAACCCAAGCGTAGAAGTCAGGGGACACATCGTCGCCGACGTACATTTCGGCGAGGTCTTGATAGTGCGCCATTTTGTCTTCGGGAAGACGGATGCGTTCTTGGAAGGCGATCGCATAATTGTAGTCGCCTGCCTCGATCGCTTTCGCGACACGGGAGTTAGCGCCATCAGCGCCGATTACCACATCAACTTGTAGCTGCTTTTGCTCACCCACCCGTGTGCCGTTAGCATGGTCAGCATAATGAAGGGTGTAAGCTCCATTGCTCGATGTCGGCAATTCGAGCTTGTGCATGGTGCCGTTGATCAGCTTGGCGCCGAGGCTCACGGCTCGATCGCGCAAAAACCCGTCGAGCACTTCACGACGGCACATGCCGATATATTCGCCGTCGTTAATCAGGTTGATATCAACTTCGATATTCGACGGTGAGATCATCTTCATCTTGCGGACGCGACGATCGATAATTTCCGGCGGTAGCTCAAATTCGTCAACCATGCACAGCGGAATCGCTCCACCGCAAGGTTTAACGTTGTCAAGCTTGCGCTCAAACAAATAGGTTTCGATACCGGCTTTTGCTAAAATTTCGGCGGCGGAAGAACCTGCGGGTCCACCTCCGACCACTGCAACCCGAATTCCCAAAGGTCTTCTCCTAAAAACTGAAGTCGCATACTACTAATCTCGGGAAATCGTAACACGCTCAATATTCGGAGATTGGGACGCTCTCGCGACTTGTGACGCATCGAAACGGTCTGTAATAAATCTAAAGATCATGACCGTATAAATGGTTTTTCTCAAACTTGAGTCACTTCTTTGATTTTAAATTCTGTACGTTAATCATACAAAAACAACGCCTAGACATTGAAGTTGCGTCTAGACGTTGTTCTTAGAGAGAAAGGGAACACCCGGATTCGAACCGGGGGTAAAGGATTTGCAATCCTCTGCCTTACCACTTGGCCATGTTCCCGCTTTTTAAGCTCAACAATCCTAACATACGGACGCTAAAAGCCGAATATTTCCCAAGGGTAAATTCTGACGATGCATGAGGGTCAGACAAAATATGAGGATTTACGATCGACAAGAGTATCGAAAGAATGAGATAGCAGTACGTCCATAGATCTTTGTGCGGTAGGACTCTAAAACTTTCCCTGACGTCTCTCCTGGTTCATTAGATGGATCTTCTGAGGGTGTTTTGATCGAGGCCGCCTGGAGGAAGTCACACCGATCGCGATCGTGTTCCACGGCAAGCTCACCGTCTGCGGTGAGTAAGTCAAACCGTACAATGCTTTCCAGAACGGGCTGATATAGGGCGCTGGCGTACGGCGGATCAAAGTAAATGGCATCGAAGGATTCACCAGCCAGGGTGGCCAAGCTACGCTTCGCGTCACCTCGCAAGATCCGAATGGTTTGCTCGTCCCGCTTTACCTTTTGCCAATTCGCCTCAATCAACTGGCAGGCGCGACCAAACTGCTCGATCGCTACTGCCGACACTGCGCCCCGACACAATGCCTCGGCTCCCATCGAACCACTCCCCGCACAGATATCGAGCCACCGCGATCCGACAACCTGCTCTCGCCAGATGTTGAATAGAGATTCACGAACCCGAGAGGGGGTCGGGCGAGTACGATCGCCGGGTAAGGTCGCGATCGCTCGGTTGCCATAGATCCGAATACTCATCGCTGTAGGGGGAATTTCGCGTCTTTAGGCGGCAACGGCGGAAAAGAAGCGGTTATAGTCCGCGAATAGCCATGCGGGCAAAATGCTTGCGGCATCAGCAACCTGTAAGTTTGCAGGCGCACAGTACAGCATGGCTGCGGCGAAGTAATTCATCGCTTTCGGGTTGGTCATGCCTTGGGCGAGGACACCGGAGATCTGCTTAAAGGTGTCGCGATCGAGCGGTGTTTTTTCGAGTTTGGCGAAACCACTACCGAGGACAAGGCGTTGAGCATTCCCCAAGGGGCTGGCGTAAGCGGCTTGGAGTTGGGCGGGTTCGAGAGAAATCCAGTACTGAGCCAGGGCGTGACGCAGACGGCGGATGTCTGCAATTACTGCCGCATCACTGGTGTTGGCCTGATAGCGATTGATGGCAGCCGTTAGGCGATCGATAAACGCTTGGCTCGGCGGTTGAACATCGAGCGCATTCGGATCGGCGACCTGCTTACCTTCAAACACGCGCAGATAATCGGGCAGGAGCCATGCCGGTAGACGCTGCTCGGCTTGCTGTACCCGCAGTTTATCGGTCGGGAAGTACAGCATGGCGAGCATCATCGCGTTGATCGCCTTGGGAGCCGTGAGGCCGACGGCGACTTGGGTTAAGGCTTGTTTGTAAGCATCATCTTCGCTGTCAAGTGGTTCTTTCTGAAAGCCGCTATTGAGTAGGAGTTTAAAACCGCGTCCGAGATCGCCTTGGTAAATTGTTTCGAGGTTCGTTTCGTCGATCGTCAGCCAATGATCGGCAAAACGGCGACGTAGTTGACGCAGCTCATTACAGATGGCGCGATCGGTCGGGTCGATCATGTAGAGATTGACGCTACCGAGCAGACGATTGAGGAAGGCGGGACTATCGACCGCTAGCGCGGGCATGTAGGGATTCGCGGCGGGTGCTGGTAGCGAGGCGGGTACTGCGATCGGAGCGACAGAAGTCGGGGGCGCTGGTGTCGGAGCTACTGGCGATGAGGTCGCAGGGGCGGAGGCTGCTGCTACGGCTGGTGTCGGCGTCACGCCCGTTTCAAAAGCGGTAACGTAGTCTCCGTACAGCCACGCGGGCAGTCGAGTTTGAGCATCACGGACTTTGAGCTGTCCGTTGGGGGTGTAGAGCATGACGCCCATCAGCGCATTGATCGAGTCTGGACGAGTTAAGCCCGCACTCGCTTGGGTGAGCTGTTGTTTAATGGATGCTTCTTCTTGGGCGAGGGGTTCGCCTCGAAAGTCACTTTTGAGCAGCGCACGATAGGCATCGCCGACATTGGTGCGATAGAGCGCTTCGAGTTGTTGGGGAGGAGTACCCGCCAGATGACGGGCGAGATGATGCCGAATTTGGCGCAACTCTAGGACGATTTCTTGATCGCTTGGATCGATGTAGTAGAGGTTGGCGCAACCGATCGCGCGGTTGGTAAAGGCGGTGCTGTTGGGGTCTTGTTGGTGAACCGGTGGCAGCTCGGGAATGGTTTCCGGTGCGGGCTGTGCGATCGGTACGGGAGCTGGAACGGGCTGCGGTGTTGCGGTTGCAGCAGGCGCGGTAACTGCGGATGTATCCGATTCAAATACGGCCACGTAATCGCTATACACCCAAGCGGGTAGGCGACTCTGGGCATCGCGTACCTTCATTTGATCGGCGGGGTAAAACAACATCGCGCCCATCAAGGCGTTCAGCGAATTCGGCTGTGACAGTCCGACGCCAACTTGCGTTAACTGTTGTTTGAGCGCTTCATCGTCACTGGAAAGCTCTTCGCTTTGGATGCCACTGTTGAGCAACGTTTTAAAGACGTTCCCGAGTTCCGATCGATAGGCCGTCTCTAGAGATTGGGGCGGCATCGTCAGCCAAAAGCGAGCAAAATGACGACGGATTTGATGAAGCGTTTCGTTAACCACAGTTCTTTACAGGCACAACTAAAGGTTGATTGTACGGTGTGAAGGTTCCGATCGTTGGATCAATTCTGTTGGCGATCGGGACAAACGCGTACTCACATGAACCCTCACCCTAAATCCCTCTCCCAAGACGGGCTACGGTGTATACACATCTCTGGTTTACCCGAAACCGGGTTCGACCCTCACCCTAAATCCCTCTCCCTCACGAGGGCGAGGGACTTTGAACACCCTAGTTTTCGTTCTACTCCCCTTCTCCCTTGTAAGGGAGAAGGGGCTGGGGGATGAGGGTCAACGACGATGTCACAGTTACAGCGAGTTATGTATACACCGTAGCCCAAGACGGGAGAGGGACTTTGAGCGCACTACAGCATTTGTACGGGTTCTTCGATCGGGGTGCTCGCTGCTTGATTGGCGGAACTGGGGAGACTAACGGTCGTGCTGGACGCTGCGGGTCGCCATGCTGACATTAACTGCGTCAGTAATTGCTCAATTTTGTGTGCGTAACCGAGCTTGTCTAAGAACGGAGGATTATTCGACATTTGGCGGAGTAAGCGCTGGCGGAATTGCTCACGCAACGGGCGATCGCTCGCCAACTTCACCGCTAAATCGAGATAATCCGACTCATTCGAGGTCACCAATTCCGGTAAACCCAGCTCATGCAGCAGTGACGACGACTGACGTTCGCGTTGTTCGCGACCTTCGAGCGACACAAACGGCACGCCGATCGTCAATGGGTCGATCGCCGAGGCCGCGCCGGAATACGGGAACGAGTCGAGATAGACATCGGCCTGGGACAGGCACGATCGCACATCCGCGACGCTGGGCATGGTTTTAATCAACAGCAAGCGCTTGAGATCGACGCCGTGGCGCTGGAGCGCGAGCTGCATTTGGTTAAAGAACGGCATTTCCAGATTCGGATGCAGTCCCCAGTTCGGTCCAAAGGGATAGATCACCAGGATTGAATCGGGAACCCGCGCCAGAAGTTTTGCCCAGGTGTCGCGGAGTTCCGGGTTAATTTTGCGGAAGTTTGCGCCGGACATAAAGATGGTGGTGCTGTCGCTGAGGCCGAGCTGGGCGCGATCGAAGGAGATCGTGGCTTCGTCGGTCACGGGCGGAAAACTAAAGCACAGCCCGGAACCATCCAGCGTCACAAGTTTTTCGGTGTAGTAGCGTTGCGCGGTTGCGGGCGGTGTCGTCAGGGTTGCGCCGATGTAATAGTCCATATTGCTCATCGCTGTCGTGACGGATGACGAAATGCCGCTGACCTGAACGCGGGCGAGACGGTGCGCCGAAACCAGCGTAATCGGGTACGATCGCGCCGTGATGTTCGACCCAATTAGCAAGATATCGAGGTCAGCTCCGCGAATCATCCGTACGATTCGGTCGGCGTGACTATGAATTAGATGCGTGAAGCGATCAGCTTTGTCGCGGCAATAGCGTTCGGTTTCGCTGTTATTGGATTGGAAGGCAAAGAGGTGAATCTCGAATTTGTCGCGATCAAGATGTTCAAAAATCGGCAACACTGTGAAGGTTTCGGCGCTGGGGTTAAAATTCAGCGATAAAATCCCGAAGCGAATTTTTTTGCGGTTTGCCGGACGGGGCGCAAACTCATAGTTAAGCTGTGTCGTTTGCGTTTGTAAAAACTGCTCAAGGATACGCGCCCGCTGGGTTTGCACCGTGACGGGTTCACGCTGACTGAAGTAGGTGGGCGTCAGGTTAGCCGCGTTGGCATAGGTCTGGCAGAGGTAGCGTTCGACGTTGCCGCTGGGGTTGCCCTGGATACGTCCGTAGATAAATTGCGTCCAGTTTGCGAAATATTCCTGGTAGCGATCGACTTCGCCGATCACTTTGAACAGTCGCGGCGACTCGAACATAAATTCCATGTACGTCGGCACGAACACGTTCGGCACGACGATACGGGCGGGGTCGAGTTGGAGCTGATGCGGATAGAGGTAGAGGATTGCGGCGAGGAAGCTCGGGAATGTTTTCGGGTTGTTCGCTTCGCTGATCGCTTGGGTTGCGATTTGCTGAATGAGGGGCAGTTCGGCGTCGGTTGGCGGTTCGTTTTTGAGGCCGCAGTACCAGACGGCGCGGTGGGCTTTGCTGAGGTCTCCGTTCCATTCGGTTTGGAGGCGATCGAGGGGGTGGTGTAGGAGGTATTCGGCTAGCGATCGGCGGATTGCGTTGAGGGTTGTTAGGGCTTGGTGATCGTTGGGGTTTTGTTTTAGTTGTGTTAGGGCTCTTGTGACGCGATCAGGAATATCTACAACATCGCTAGCTTCTAGACAAACCGTGTGATTGAGCAAAATCTTGGATGTATGAGCCGTTGTAATTTCTATTGGTGAAAGTGAGTTCTCCTTGATCGTGGGGTATGGGATTTGTGTGGTTGCTGGAATTTTCTGGAATCGCGCACTTTTCTTGAGCGATACTTCAGGTAAGTATGGTCGTATATGTGTTGATGCGGTCTGAATTGCCTCAATATATTTTTGGTAAATTAGCATGACAGCATCATTCTGTTGTTGAACTTTGTAAAACCCAAAGTTCAGATCAAACTTTCCGTCTTCAAGCTGTTTTAATCCATGAAAATGATAAAAAATTAGTGGAAGAGCACCCACATAAATCTGAGACTGATTCATCCAAATACGATACTTATCAACATTCCAGGGAGCAACATTTACTCCTGAATGAGGAATGGCCAAAACTTGATTGAATTTTTGAGGAATTGCGTCAAGATATTTTTGATCTGCAAATTTTCCATCTTGATGGTGATCACAGCACCATTCTAGGCATTGCGATCGCCACCAATTTAAAGCTGTCAAGCCATCATTATCGCGACGAAATAAAATCCAGCCAGCATTAAAAACTCCATTAAACGTTAGCCCCGCAAGAGGTTGAGGGAAACGATGCTCAGTTAATCCAACAGAATAATTCCCTAATTCTTGATAAATTGGCTCGATATCAGAAAAACAGTATTGATCTGCATCTACATAGATCAGCAAATCAACTTCGGGGTAGTTCTCAAACAAATATCGCATCAAGCAGGACTTAGATGTGAAGTAATACTCTACCAAAGTTCTATTTGACTTGGCGTTTAAAAAATCTGTATCTACTGACTCTAGGTCATGCAAGGAAATAGGAGTTAGATGTGACAATCCAAGCTGTCTTAAGACGTCATAACATTCTTTGTCGAAGCACAAAACAAACAACTTAAAGTTTGGGCAGTGTTCTTCTAATGATTGATAAAGTGCGACTCCCTTCGGTAGGTAACGATGATCAAAAAATGTACAGAAAAATCTCATAATTCAAGGCTTGGGTGATGTGACATCTTAAGTATTAACTTGGGTTGTTAGATAGCCAGTCAAGTGTTCGTTCTAAACCCTCGTCTATGGAAATACGTGGTTTCCAACCGTATAAATCAAAAGCTTTTTTGTTGGACAGTACATTGATCTGAACATCACCAGGACGTGCGCTAATAAACTCTTTTTTGATCACTTGGGATGTAAGTCTTTCGATTTTTTCAACGATTTCCAATACGCTGTAACCAATCCCAGAGGAGATATTGACAACGGATGATCCGGGAGATGATGCGATCGATAAAATAGCGTCTATAACATCGTCAATATATATATAGTCTCGTATTGTTTTACCTTCGCCATAAATTTGCAGTGCGCGTTTATTGAGCAAGCATCCAATAGCTACTGCGACAATCCCTTGAACTCTCCAAGAATGTTGGCCGGGGCCAAAGGGGTTGGATATCCTTAAAATATTGATATCGATATCAGTTGTGCGGGCATAAAAATTTAAGTAGTTTTCAATGGTTAGCTTACTTTGGCCATACGCAGATTTTGGAAGTAATGGATGAGTTTCTGAAATTAGATCGTTTTGAGGCTCGCCATAGACAGTTCCGCCAGAGGAGGCGTATATAATCTTTTTGACGCCATGTTCAAGACACATTTCAATAAGGCGAATAGTCGGCAACAAGTTCGATAAAACGTCGTAGACACTACTTTTTGCTTTACGATTGGGGAAAGTGGTTGAGATTAAATGAAAGACAGTATCAACCCCCTCCAGAGCTTCTTCTAGAACGGAATCATCGAGAAAGTCACCATATATCAGCTCAACACCATCAAGAATGTCCTGAATCCGTCCGAGGGATGCAGTTGGGCGAGTAAATATCTTTGTGGAAATACCACACTTAACTAGAGCGCGAGATAAGTTTCCCCCAATAAAACCTGCACCACCTAAAATCAAGGCATTTTTCATGGTTCTTTGATCATCCAGACGGTGGTTTGTTGATTTATGAGTAGAACTGTCATTCGAACTCTAAAAGCTAGCATCACATTTCGGGGTCGCTACGGAGTCTTTCTGAAACCATACACCTGTATAGTCGATTGGTTTCAGATTGAACTGAACATTCCACTGTGACTGTAGATCTTGAATGGCTTTTCGGCAGCCTTCCCAATGTCCATAATCATCAATTTGAATTGATGCACCCAATCGAATCTGACCGTAAAGATTTTGAAAAATGTCTATGGTTGACTCGTACCAATCTCCATCGGCGTGAAGGAGAGCAATGTCGCCAATATTGAAACGCTCTCGTGGCAGTGTTTCTTTAAAGAGTCCTTTAACTGGTACAACAATAGACTCAACATCTAGAGCCTGACATACGACTTTGAGGTTTGTTTCAATCGGCGCTCCCAAAGTCCCAGAACCAAAACCTGTATCGTTTGCAGGTACACCATTCGCTCGATCAACCTCGGTTGGCTCAGGCATCCCTTCAAAGGTATCAAAGGCATAGAGCTTGCGTGGTCTTTGACTGTAGCGTTTGATCGTGGCGGCAATTAGAGCCGCAGCCCCACCCTTGCAGGTTCCACACTCTACAAAGTTACCAGGAATGTCCTCTAAACATATTTCCTTAGTCAGACGATAAAGAGAAAATAAACGTGCCTCACTCAAAAAAGTGTAAGGGCGGACGATCGCTAGCCAGGATTGAAACTCACCCAGGCCATCATTACTCATTACACCATCTGAGATTCCACTAACCATAAAGGTTTGTAGATGTTCGGGTAAAGTCCAATCAACACGCGGGTCAGGAATATGGCGAACAGGTCGAACTTGACCACGCCACGCAATTCCCATGATTTGCATGGTTTGGTAAACCATCGTATTCCATCCTTGTTGACGGAGATACTCTAACCCTTCGGCAACTTCTGGTGATGCTAAATCATGGAATACGATTGCAGCATCAGTAGCTGCAAACTGAACACAGGTTTTTGCATCCTCTAGCGGAGCTGGTCGGTCGTGATTTCCATCGATAAAGATCAGAGACCAAGGATATTGTTTCTGAGCTGCTAACTCTTGTACTGCGTGAGGGCTATATCCTGGTATGAGGTTGACCCGGTCTCGGACTCCGGCTGCGGTCAAAGAGTTCGAGACGGTTTGATAGATCTCTGGTTGGGATAATAGTGGGTCAATTACGTCAAGCTGAACATTTGCCAAGGCGAGGTGACAGGCCGACCAACCCATCCAGCAACCGATTTCGAGGACTGGTTTTCCAGAAAATTCCAGAGCAATGTTATAGAGCAGGTGTGCTTCATCTCGACTTAAGAACCCGACATAAGGACTGCGCTGATCGACATACCAATTATGAGGTACTTCTTTGCGAAGATAAGGCCAAGGAATAGGGTTAGTGTCCCCTACTGTTAAGTTGGGGAAACAGGCATCGGCGTCGATTATCGTTAAGTCTGGTGATACATAGTCACGATCTCCCCACTTAAGTCGCCAACCCTTCTCGATTGCGCGTTGCGAAGCCTCTAGCTTGTGGATGTCCTTAAGTATCCGACCTAAATGAAGATAAGTAGCTGCTTCATAGGGCTTATCTTGAATGCTGATATAGAGTTGTTTAATTGCTTTTTTAAAAGTCGATTGGCTATCATTCATGCCTGTTACCTTACTACTATTTGTTTTCCGTCGAAGGTGTTTCTTTATAATCTGATCAAGCTCCACGGCACGACACTCCATTGAATAATCTTGGAGACAACGAGTTTGGCCACGTTTCGCAATCGTATCCCGCTCTGTAGGATTCTGAATATAGTAGTTAACTTTTTCAATTAGTTCCGCTTCGTTTGCAAAGGTCTCGATTTCAACTCCTGGTACAAAAAAATTGTTTAGCTTAGACTGTTGCTCATTTAATAAAAATGATCCCATGCCAGTGGCTTCAAAAACTCGCATATTTGGAGCTTCAGCATTAGCTAGATCAATCGCCGCGTTGAGAGTTATTTTGCCACTTCTAAGTGCCCGATACATTTCAATTCCCCAACGATCTCCTTCGTTATGCATAGCCACACCTGCTGGCATATCCTGAAGATTCCCCAATAAGAAATAGGCAATTGAGAACTCTCCATTACCAAGCAGAGGAGCTTTAGAAAGGCTCTGTAGATAAGCATTTCGACGCTTGTGTAATGGTGACCATTGACCAGAAAATACCACATCCCATTCCGGTATAACATCTTGACAACGCTTTGCTAAATAGTTGGGAAATCCAGGAAAGAAGTACTCAGTATTTTTTGCACCTAGTCGAGGTGCAACATCTAAGCAGACTGTTGCACTTGAAAGAATGATATCGAAACAAGACCAATCTGTATCCTGAGGAACAGTTGCGGCTCGCCAACCCAAAATTAATTTGGGTTCCCAGGAAAGAGAGTCAACAAATTTGCGATCAAAAGTAATGGGGTCTGTTAGGTATAATACATCTGGCTTAAAACGATTGATTTGACATCGAACGATTTCAAATAACCAATTTTCTTTAGTTAAGCTTTTTACGTTGTGCTCGGTAGCCCACCTTGCTTGAGCCGGTTGACAGTTAGCAATAGCAAATTCAGACTCATAGCCTAAATTCTTGAGATAGGGAGAAAATAAATGTCCCCCACAGAAACCATCATCCAAGAGCGATAAAATTTGAGTCTCGAAGTCAGCTTCCATTAGCTGTGGATAGCGCTTGTAAAAATCCTGTAAATATCTGCCGTAAAAAGTCAGGACTTGAAAAAACTTCATAATTTGAATTAACTATAAGTTGAAAGATTTAATAGTATCAGCGATGTAGGCTATCGAAATTTTATTTATTTCAGGAAAAATCGGTAAAGACAGAATTTTAGATTGATTTTTTGTTGCGTTTACAACAATACGTCTTAAACCTTGCTTGTCTAAGTAGTTATAAGCTTGGCAATTAGGTAACGCTAAGGGGTAATTAATAACTGTTTGGATTCTATGTTGACTTAAAAAAGTCTGCAACCCATCGCGCTTATCACTTTTGATGACATAGAGGTGATAAACATGGCTACGGTCAGGTTTAAGTAATGGTGCCTGAGTACCTGAAACACCAGTGAGTAGTGTCTCGTATTGTTTAGCAATAGACTGTCGTTGAGCAGTCCATTTCGGTAAATGCGGAAGTTTAACACTCAAGATGGCAGCCTGTATGCCATCTAGTCGGCTGTTAATTCCCTCAATCTGATGGTCTCCCTTACCCCCGTGTCGTGCAAACAAAGTTATCCACTCTGCAAGATGATCATCGTTTGTAACAATTGCACCCGCATCACCCATCGCTCCTAAGTTTTTACCGGGATAGAACGAGAACGTTGCAGCATTCCCGAATGTGCCGACTTGCTGTCCCTTATATTCCGCTAGGTGAGCCTGTGCACAGTCTTCGATCACCCACAGCTTGTATTTGTTGGCGATCGCCATGATTTCATCCATATCGGCAGGTTGTCCGTATAGATGCACAGGGATAATTCCTCGGGTTTTTTCTGTAATGAGGGATTCGATTTGATCTGCATCAATTAGAAAGGAGTCTAGCTCTGTATCGCAGAATACGACCCTTCCACCCGCTTGTGTGATGGTCTCCGCCGTAGAGATCCAAGTATGAGCGGTTGTGATAACTTCGTCTCCAGGCTCTAAGCCGAGAGCTCGGATGGCGATGTATAGAGCGTCTGTGCCATTACCGCAAGAAACACAATGTTTGATCCCGATCGCTTCGGCAAAGTCCTGCTCGAATTTTTCGACGAAGCGACCTCGAACAAACGCAGACTCGGCAATCACGGAGGAGATGGCGTCGTCAATCTCTGGCTTGAGCGACTGGTATTGGGCGAAGAGATTATTGAAGGGGACTTCCACGCTAGTGTCCTATATGTTCTCTGAGACAAGCAACCTTGAGAGTACTACTACCCATTGATGGGGAACCCGGTTAGTAGTGTACGTCACGGAGATACCGTGCGGGACTTCCCACAGCAATAATACCGGGTGGGAGATCCTGTGCAACTAAGCTGCCAGCTCCAATCAAAGAGTGAGCACCAATTCGTACTCCTGGCAAAACAGTGGAGTTAGCACCAATGCGTACATGGTGTTCTAAGTAAGGCGCACTTAAGTTTTGTTTGGCCTCTGGATGCTGTGGAAACTTTGCATTGGTCAAGACAGCATTTGGGCCGACCCACACATGGTCTTCGAGAACGGTATACTCGGGGATGAAGGCTTGAGTATGAATACGCACATGGTCACCAATCTGGATGTGGTGTTCTAGGTTGCTTAAGGTTCCAATCGAAACTGTATCGCCGATCGTGTTGAGTTCACGAATGTTTGCTTTGTGGCCTGTTTGAAAGTCGCATCCGATCTGATTACCTGCGTAGATAACAGTATGGGAGCGAATGATCGCTCTATCTCCAATCCGCGTCTCTTCGTTGTTATAGCCCCGAAATGGCAAACCAATGATGCAAAAGTCCTCGATTATGACATCTTTGCCAATCACAACATTGGGGTACAATACGGCAGTTTTGGCAATTATGTCACCAGTATCATTCATTAAGTTCGTTCTCTAAAGCTGAGATCTAATGGACTTAAGATGGGCGACCTAAGCGGCTGTACCGAGGTCGAAATCGTAGCTTCACTTCACGACCTGTTTCGATCGATTCATAAATCGCGTTAATTACTTCGAGGCTTCGTCGTCCTTCCAGTCCGTCTACAAGTTGCTGCGTATTATTCTGGATTGAATGAATGACGTGCTCATAATACGCTTGGTGGCCATAGCCGTAGACGTTGGGTGGATTAACAGAGTACTTTTCGAGGACTTCCTGATCTTCGGCCAGAGGAGTACTGAAGTTCCAGGTCTTAATTTGATTGACGGCAAAGCCACCAATTTCAACAGAGCCTGTTTCTCCTAATATCGATAATGAGCCTTCGAGGTCGGCTGGCCGAGTCGCTGTTGTGGCTTCGATTGCACCGATCGCGCCATTTCGGAATTTGAGGATGGCGACGGCGGTGTCTTCAGTTTCGATATCCACAAGGGCGGTACGACTCATCGCCATCACTGATTCTACATCTCCCATCATCCATTGCAGCAGGTCAATGTGATGACTCGCTTGGTTGGTAAGTACGCCGCCGTCCATTGCCCAAGTGCCACGCCAAGCGTCTTGATCGTAGTATTCTTGACGGCGACACCAACGTACTCGCACAGTTCCCATCACTAATTTGCCGAACCGACCGGCTTCGAGTGCTTCTCGCAGCTTAAGTACGGGAACGTTAAAGCGGTTCTGTTTGACTACGAAGAGTTTGCAGCCGTGGCGATCGCAGGCGGCGATCATCGCGTCAGCATCTTCTAGGGTCAGTGCCATCGGCTTTTCGACGATGAGATGTTTGCCGTAGGGGGCTAGGCGTAGGACGTGTTCGGCGTGGAGACCGCTGGGGGTCAGGATTGCCACGGCGTCAATGGCTTCGTGTTGGATCATCTCGTCCATATCCGTGTAGGATGGGACGCGAAAGCGATCACCGTAGTTTTGGGCACGATTCGGGTCAATGTCGCATACGGCAGCTAGGGTGGTTTGGGCGATCGTCCCGCTCCCGAGCAACTCCGAATGGCGCTTCGCAATCCTCCCGCATCCAACTAGGGCAACCTGGAAATCTGTCTTCATTAATCAATAGAACGTTTGCAAAAAAACAATGAATAGACTGGAAAATATTCAAAAATTAGCGGAAAAATATTCGCTTAAATCATATCAGACTGGGTATGTTTTGCAAGTTGAGCAGGAAGTTGGTTTTTTAGGAAAAAGTGTTTTGGAAGTGGGTGGCAGTCTCCCCAGGGAGTTTGTCTTTGAAGCTCTTGAAGTAAAAAGCTGGACAGCAATTGAGTATATTCAGTACTACATTGATGCTGGCTTTGAATACCCTGGAGCAGAGGTCAGTATCACTTTTGATGAAATCAAAAATGGCGCGATACCGAGGGAATATGAAGTCATCAATGGAAAAATCGAAGATCTGCCATATCACTTATTTTCAAATTTCGATCTAGTTTTTTCTGTAGCAGCCCTACAGAACCTACACGCTGTACCTGCCGCAACAGAAAAGATTTTTCAATCTCTCAAACTAGGCGGCTGTTACTGTGCTCTCGCTGCCCCTGTTTGGTCTTGCTACAATGGGCATCTTTTTAACACCAAGAAATCTCCTACTGGGAAAGAATACGACTACCATGAGAATTGTCCAGTTCCACCTTGGGGGCACTTACTTATGCGTCCCCCACAAATGTACGATCACCTGTGCCGTACCATAGACTTTGATACGGCTGCTGCCATTACCTATGAAATTTATAACTCGTCGAGAATTAATCGTTTCTTTCTCGAAGATTACCTTAATTTTCTGAAAATCAGCCCCTTCTCTCAAGGTCACTTCAGACCCATGCCTCCAATGTCGATCCCTGAAGATATACAAACCAAGCTCGAAGGACTATATCCTGGCTATCAGAATTTTTCATCCCAAGGATTTTCTTTTACTCTTTTGCGAGATCGGGAATAACTTTCTTGATCGCTAAATTAAAAGACAGCCATCCCAGGCAATATAGTTACCTGAGCAGAAGAACTGCTAGGAGGTTCTGCAATCTCGCTAAGGGTATAGAATTCTAGATCTAAATCGTAGGCTGCTTTACAAATTTCTTCTAATGCCGAGTAGGGAATACCGCCTTCTCCAATTCGGTGAGCATAATAGACAACAATTGAATTTTGGTCTTTGGCCTGCTGAAGCTCAATTTTGACCTGATCCAGCGATCGCTCCGGGTTGACTGCAAGATCCAAGTTTCCAGCACAGACCACTTGGTTGCCTGATCGTGGATGAAACCAAAGAGATGGATCGGGCGATCCCCAGCGGAGGATTTTGAAGTAACGTAAAAGTTCTTGATCGAGTTGCTCATTTCGATCAGAATAGGGATAGCAAAAGGCCGTCGGCTCAAAGCCGTGTTCTTTCATCAGGGTGATGCCGGGAAGTACTTCCTGCGTGATATAGTCAGCAGGGGAAAAGTGAGTGAGGAATTCACTGGCTTTTGGGTGATTGACCGTGTGGTAGCCTACCTCATGACCATGTCGGCGCAAGTCGTGGAAAGTGAGTCGTTGATGATCGGTCAACTGATGAAACCAGCTCACAAAAAACGTTGCTCGCACTCCATAAGTGCTGAACAGTTGTCTCGCGCCGTGCCACTGGTAGATGTAATTATCATCAAACGTTATGCAGATGCCTGATTCTTTTTTCATCTCGAAGAGTGTATAGATTAATGAATTAACTTATTCATTGTAGTTGAAACTTAGATCATCACACAATAGATAATGTTTAGACCGGGAAAGATCATGAAAGCTATTTACCAGAAACTTAACTGGTATGATGCCACGGAAAGCATGGATTTCTCCATAGTAGTGCCTGTCAAGCAATAATTCTCTAGCTAAAGGTGTCGTCATTTGATATATCCATGTCACCTTAAGCTATGTGCCGAACTCTAGATACTTACCTTCAACACGAGAATATATAAAATGTCGAGCCGTCTAATTTACACACCTTTTTTTAAGTCCATTCTTGGCTCTGATCGGGTTGTTCTTCTTGATGGTGGGGCAAGGGATAACCTGCCTCCAGAATGGTCTTTGCTGGAATCGTTTGATTGCTTAAAGACCATAGGCTTTGAACCAGATATCGAAGAATGCGATCGATTAAATTCATCTGCTCTCATTAACTCATCTCGGACTTACTTTCCAAAAGCACTTTGGAACACCGATGGACAGGTAAATATTCACATTGCGAAAAGTCCTGGAAGCTCCAGTGTGTATCCTCCTAATCAAGAAGTGCTAAAAAAATTTGATCGAGGAGTTTGGGAGCCACGTTGTACTGACAAGTATGTAGCCGTTGAGTCTGCAACTATTGATTCAGTTTTGAAAATGTCTGATTCTGATTGCGATTTTATCAAGTTAGACATTCATTCGGCGGAATATGAGGCACTAGAGGGCGCTATTTCTTCACTGAAGACAAAAGTCTTTGGGGTTCTGGTGGAAACATGGACTTTGGAATATCATCAGGGGCAGTATCTCGCTCATGATGTTATGAAAATACTGATCGATCTTGGATTTCAACTCTTTGAAGTTGGTATTGCTGCGGGTGGCCGTCGTGCAATTGCAACGACAGTTCCTCTATATGGCAAGCAACAAGTACACGGACTCGATTTGCTGTTCTTCAAAGACCCAATTGTTTTTCCTTGTGACCAAAAGTCTTTGATTAAGTGTGTCAAATCGGCTGCTATCGCCGATCTGTATGGCTATCCTGATTATGCCATTACGATCCTTAAAGAGCAGGCTGATCGATGCCCAGAGCAAATGCCTGTACTACAGCAGGTTGTTCAAGCCATCATTGCCTCTTCTCAGGCTCCTCATAATGAGTTTGCAACATTGCATTGAATGTTATCGTTAATTTTTTGAGTTTCCAAATGCAAGTCAGAATAGGAGAATTAAGTCAATGGCACTCACAAGCTCTCTCGATGTTCAGAATTGTACTGACAGCATTAAGTTGAATCCTGAAAGTAAGGATCTTTACTTTCAGTTGTCACAATCTTTGTTGGGTCAGGATAAGTCTAAGGAAGCTTTTCATGCGTGCATTAAAGGTTTGGAGTACGGACAGGCCGATCATAACTTCCTAAGAGATCTGGCAACTTCAATAGCTAATAAAGGATTCATCGCAGAGGCTGGAGACTTATATCGTCTCATTCTTTCCCAGCATCCTGATGACTCTCTGACATTGCAAAGATTTGGATACCTCTTGGAATCGGTGGGTGAATCCAGTGAAGCGATCGCCCTCAAAAAAATGAGCCAAATTGCGGGTCAATCAAACAAACCCGCAATGGCTAATCACCAACTAGAAACCTATTTAACCCTGGGTAATTCCCTGGAGAAGCAGGGGCGTTTTTTAGAAGCTGCAACCGCTTACCAAACTGCCTTACAGTTTGCTCCAAGGTCATCAGAAATTCGTACATGTCTTGAACGAGTCTCTGAAAAAGCCAAGTTCAGGCAGTATTCCCGCGAAGCTCGTCGCTTAACTGAAGCCGAAGCACAAGAATATCTTCGGGTTCTCGATCAAGATGGATTTGTCGTTATTCCGAACTATTACGATCCAGATTACTGCCAAGAGCTACGCCAGAAGCTAGAGGCAATCGTAACCACAGAAGAGACCAATATTGACTTACCAGATGGTGCGTATCTCAGACACAATCGCGTTCGCCAAGCCTCAACTGATACGGGTGTGTCCAGAATCTACCATGTTAATCGCTTATTACCCGAGCTAAACAGCTATAAATCCGATCCGGCTATTCATTGGCTGATCAGTTCCTATGCTGGGCGAACCATGTACAGCAAAAATCTTTGGTATCAGTACAACCTTCCGGCAAAAAATACCCGTGGCTTCCATGCTGATATGTTTGCCCTACGCTCTCAGGTGAAGTCTATTGTTTACTTGCAAGATACCAACATGGAAGATGGTCCCTTTTGCTATATCAAAGGCAGTCATCGAGATCTTGACTTGCTGCGGGCAAAATTTTACTCAACCAATCCTCCTGGTCAAGATACCGGCTACACATCAGAGGATGTGGCGCATCTTCTCCACAATGTAATGCCAGTCGAAGCTCCGGCTGGTTCACTTCTACTCGCCGATGTTGGCGCTCCACATCGGGGACTGCCCCAGCGATCGCACTCCCGATCAATTCTCATGCAGTACTTCATGGATACGCCTGGTGACACTGAAGATGAAAATCAGTAGCTCAACCTGTGATTTGGTTTTAACTTAAGTTTTATGTCTTCTGTCTCTCAGGAAATTGAAGCAATTGTTCAAATCGAGCAGAGTTTCGATGTTAATTCTGTTACTTATCAAGGTATCTGCATTTGGCCAATAGTTCGTCTACAGCTTTGCTTTCTTTATGGTGTTTATCGAAACAACCCAGATGCATTTCCTAAACACAAACCACTAATTACCAGAGTTAAAAACGTACAGCGCCTGAAATTTTCGCAAATTTCTGAAGAATATATTAACCAATCACAAACTTGGCACAGCATCCTTGCACCGCTTCGCCTAGTTAGGCAGACAGATATTCTCTTTTTCTCACGATTTGAGAATCATAGTGAAACGATTAACGGTAAGTTTGTCGACCGGTGTCTCGACCCTATTTGGGATACTTGCGCTCCTCACATCAAAAAGTTGAAGCTAGAGTTAGACTTTCCACAAAGCAGACAAAAGCAGCCACGATCTGAGCCAAGTCTCTTGATTAACTCTGCACCCTGCCTGAACAAGGAGTTATTGATTAAGCAATGCTTAACAGGCTTAATTGATTTTCCAAAAATCAAGAATTTCCAAGCATTACGAGACATAATTTGGGAAAAAACCGGCTTCATCTGGCTAGAAGAATCCCAGTTGCTTAATCAGCTTTACTTGCTCGATGCATATCGCACATTTTTCAAGGATGTACTTACAATTTTACGTCCACGAGTCGTTTTTTTGGTTTGTTATTACTATATAGCTGCGATGGCATTAATTAAAAGTTGTCGCGATTTGGGAATTGAAACTGTTGAAGTTCAGCATGGCATCCAAGGTGAATACCATTCACTTTACGCTCGTTGGACTCGTATTCCTCTATCTGGTTATGAATTACTGCCGAATCGGTTTTGGGTTTGGAGTGAACAGTGCGAGCAGGATATGTTGACAACTCGCCCGGAAGTATTCGGTAATCATAGTCAACATCTGCCCATTGTGGGTGGTAATGGCTGGTTAGCTCAGTGGCGAGAGAAGGATTTAGGTGTTACGGAAAGGCATCAACAATTTCTCAACCAGTTAGGCAAATATCAAAAAGTGGTTCTGGTTTCTTGCCAAGACTTGCCAGGGATGCCTGAATTGCTGCAAGTTTTAGCTCCTGCAATGTCTACGGCTAGCCATTCTTGGTTCTGGTTGCTGCGTTTACATCCACTCCATAAAGGAGATCAAGAATTACAGCTTATTCAATCGACTCTAGAACGGCTTCAAGGTGTAGACTTTGATATCCATTTTGCCACAGAAATTCCGCTCTACGCATTACTGAAACGCTGTGATTACCACGTAACTCAAGGTTCAACGGTATGCCATGAGGCGACGGCGTTTGGTGTGCGAACTGGAATCGTCGATCGATCTCGAAGCAACGGCTTTGTCTACTATAGAGATCAAATTAGCAGTGGGCAGTTCGATTATATTAATCAAGCAGAAGACTTGCTGGGTTTGATTGAGAAAAGTGCTCGTTTGTCACCGGAGAGCATGGATGGCAACGGTTATATCAACGCTAAACCTTCTACGATCAGACAGGCATTAGAGACGATACTGGGGTGATACTGGTGCAAGAATCGGACAATGATGTTGCGCTTCGGATTTTATGGGTAGAAAGAAGTTAGGTTAACAATTTCCAAGACACGGGTGTGCCAGCTTTGACCGATCGCCCGACCCGTTGACCGAGCAGAACATTATAGTATTTGGGTGGCAAGCCCAGCCCTGGGCGGATGCAGCCGAGATTTTTTGGCGTGAAAGGGTTCTGACTCTGGGAACTGCACGCACAATCTCCAGTCTGTGTTCAGACATCAACCTGATCAAATTTTTTATCGTCATTATGATCAACAAAATGAAGTGTTTAGAAAAATTTCCAGATTAGAAATATCAGATTCCGAATCAATATCCACTGATCGCCATACAGGCATTATGTAAGCCATCGTTTCGCAGCTCAAGAAAGACCTACTTTTCTGCAACCACTCAGATTCCGCTACATAAATTGCACCATTTAACTTGTAAACTTTGGGTAAATCTTGTCTTCTATAAAAGAAATCATTGGTTTGAACTAATTGGTGCATTGCCCCATTTTCTTGAAGGGTATACATCCAGTATGGATTTTCAGTAACTTCTGTTACCGAAACGCAAGCCTTAGCATCCGTGGTCAAACATTTTTCTAGACAACTATCTATATCATCTGCCTGTCTTAAGGGAGAAGTGGGTTGCAGCAAAGTTACATAGTCGTATTTAGGTAAAACTTCTAGAGCATTTAAGATGGGAGCTATTCCAGGAGTGTCATCTTGAGCTAATTCAACTGGACGCTTAAAGGGAACTTCACAACCCCAATTTTTAGCCACCTGAATAATTTCATCATCTTCTGATGAAAGAATTAATCTATCTACATAACGCGATTTTTGGGCTTCTTCAATCGTCCAAGCAATTAATGGTTTTCCACCTACTTCTCTAAGGTTTTTCCGTGGAATTCCCTTCGATCCTCCCCTAGCAGGCATGATCGCCAAAACTGTTTTACCTTCAATCATTCAATTAAAGTTCCTATTTCTTGATTAGCTTTTTCTAAATCACTCATTCTGCCAATATCTAGCCAGTATTCCCGTAGGGGATAGGCAGAAATAGGGCGATTGTCGGTGATGAGATGATCGAACAACGTTGGCATATCAAAGAACGTATTTTTGGGTAAATACTCTAACGCCGTGGGAGAAAGCGCGTAGATGCCAGCATTAACGAAAAAGCTTTGTACGGGTTTTTCTTCGATCGCTTGAATCTTTGAGCCATCAACGCGAACCACACCATAGGGTACTTGATAATCGTACTCTCGGACTGCCATCGTAGCTACAGCTTCCTGAGACTCGTGAAACTGAAGCAAGTTATCGAAGCGGGTACGGGTCAAAATATCACTATTCATCACAAGAATGGGTTCGTTCGGCTTGTCAGGAAGGAGTGACAACGCTCCAGCAGTTCCTAGACGTTCCTTTTCATACAGGTAGGTGAAATGTGCGCCCCAGCGATCTCCCCCCCCAAAATAGTCCTGTATCATCTCCGCCTTGTAATTTACAGATAAAAATATCTGCTTAAAACCTTGTTCAACAAAGCTTTCCAGGATGATTTCTAAAATCGGCTTGCCCCCTACTTTTAACAGAGGCTTAGGACATTCTTTGGTTAATGGATGTAGTCTTGTGCCTAGACCTCCTGCCATGAGAATAACCCAGTTAGGGTGTTCCACTGCACCAATTAAGTCGTCTAGAGTCGCTAAACCTACCACCCGATGTTCTGTATTAACTAATGGCAAATGGTGAATCACCAAGCGACGCATTAGTCCTAGCATTTTATCACGAGGCATGGAAGCCAGAGCCACAGTAGGCTGAGGATTCATTACTTCGGAGACACTAATATCAAGACTCTTTCCCGCTAATATTGTACGACGAACGTCCCCATCACTCAGCACACCAGCAAGGGTTTCATCAGCGTTTAAAACCATCGCCAATTGAAGCCCAGATCTATCTATTTTGGCGATCACCTCTCTCAGGGGCATCTCACGCCTTACAACAACTTCTTGCCAGCCATTCATTGATAAAAATCCTATGCTAAAAACTGCCTTAATATCTTTAGACCTACTTCACCACTTTTTTCTGGGTGAAACTGACACCCCCAAAGATTCTCTTGCCCAATAACTGCCGATATCGGCATACCTCCATAGATACAGTCAGCAACTCGATGACTTATGTCTAGTGGATTGGCCATGAAAGAGTGAACAAAATAAGTAGATTCCCCTGGTTCAACTGCTTCAAGTATCGTATTTTGCCAATTTGGACTGCCTGGCGACAAAACCAAACCATTCCAGCCAATATGAGGAATTTTTTGAGGCTGACCAGTTATTGAACTATAAGGCACTGGTATAACGCGACCCGGAATTAAGCCTAACCCCTGAGTCAGCCCAAATTCTTCACTTTCGTCTAAAAGTAACTGCATTCCCAAACAAATCCCTAGCAGAGGAATGCCTTTCTGAGCAACTTTCTGAATTACGTCGACAAGCTGTAATCTTTCTAACTCAGCCATAGCATTGGCAAAAGCCCCTACACCGGGCAATACGACTCGTGAGGCCGCCAAAATTGCAGAAGATTGATTGGTAGTATAAACTTCTGCACCACAATGCTCTAAAGCACGTTGAACACTGAGAAGATTACCTACGCCATAATCAATAACTGTAACCTTAGGTGCTTTCATAACGTCTGACCTCAATCCCAGATAATTCAGCTATCCTACGAATTCCGCCGATGGTAGTCCGCTGATAGTGCAAAATGTCAGCCATTGCCACAGCATCAGCTTCTCCCTTCTGCACAACTTCAATCAAGTGTTCAGTCGTACCCATACCTCCACTGGCAATCACTGGGACGGAAACTTCCTGGGTAACGGCTTTAACCAATGGAATATCAAATCCTCGACGAGTTCCTTCTCGATCTACGGATGTGAGCAGAATTTCACCAGCCCCTAAAGATACTCCTTTCTTCACCCAATCAATAACATCAAGTCCTGTTCGCTCACGGCCATTATCAGTATAAACTTCCCAGCGTTCAGAAGCAATTTGTTTTGCCTCGATGGAAAGCACCATACATTGACTGCCAAAACGACGAGCAATATCTGTAATTAAGCTGGGATTAGCAACAACTGCTGTATTTACAGCCACCTTGTCAGCTCCACAACGTAACAAATGGGTAGCATCATCCACTGAGCGAATGCCCCCACCAACAGTTATAGGAACAAAGATGTTTTGAGCAGCCTTTTCAACAATATGGCTCAGATTATTACGACCATAGAGGCTGGCAACACAGTCCATATAAAGTAGTTCATCTGCCCCTTGCTGATAGTAGCGTTGGGCATACTCGTTTGGTGAACCAATCACCCGTAAGCCTTCCAAATGAACACCTTTGATTAAATTAGTCCCTTTGACATCTAGGCGGGCAATTAAGCGAATTTTTCTCATGAGGTTACTGCAACCTTTTTGTCATGCCAGACCGTGTGGCGTAGCTTCCACTCACCATTTTTGTGATACCACAGGTGAGGCGAGCGAAAATGATTAGTCAAAAGTTGAAAATACCCTCGATCCATGATGGGCCGTTCAAACATTTTGCTGGCAATGGGAAATTCCTTTTCAGGAAGACTGAGGTAATGAAAAATTTCATCGGCAAAACGTTCGGGAAACTCATGGTCGAAGCGTTTTACTAAAGCAACTCCTTCCTCTCGTTCGATATCGCCCGAACGAATTTCCTGAGCTGCATCATAGCTGGCTCGACCGATGCCAAATTTAATTCCTGTTGTGTAATAGTGAAAGTCATCAATGCGATCATCAATGCTGTTGTACTTACTATATGTGCCAGGTGTTCGTTCTGGTGATGCCTGAAACCCACCATTCTCTACTGCATAGTAGTAGCAGCTTTGAGGATGCCACTTCAAGTAATAACCTAAATAATGAACCTCTACTTTCTTTTCTGTCAATTGATTTGGATCAGCCGGTAAATAAGGTTGTAAATCATTTTGATCTAAACCGAACTGTTCTTTCAAGTCGAAAATAGAAACCCCTCCTAGAAAAATCTGAGCCTGATCTGCTGCCGAAAAATACGCCCAATCTCGCTGGGCTTTATCTGAATCATTAATTGGATTACCATATTCCGCCTCATTTTCCCCGTAAAAAACCAGTGGGGTGTCAAATAGCAGTGCCATCTTAGGGGCTAATGACTTCTGCCCAAACATAAAGGCTTGAAACGGATGGAAGAGTAATTCAGTAGAAAGTCTAGTTAGCAGTCGATGTACTCGACCATTGGGAGTCATTAAATAATTGTCTAGTCCAGCATGAATCCATGCTTGCAAGTTTTTCCATCCCCATTCAGTGTAAATGTGGGGAGCCCAAGTCACTGTTAATGGATGCATTCCATATTCATACTTGAGGATATGAGCAGCATAGAAACTGTCCTTACCTCCAGACCCTGGGACAATGCAGTCATAGCTGCCATCATGCTTCCGAAATCGATCACAAAGTTCTCTTAGTTGTTTATCTCGATCTGCCCAATTGATACTATTCTTCTTGCGCTCTGTGAAATTGCAAGCATCACAGACTCCATTCTCATCAAAATTAATCGTTTTCTTCTTTGTTTTTGGAGTGTGTTGATACTCAACGGCAGAATTAGGTCGCTGATTGGAGATTACACATTTACGACAAAATTCAACTTCACGGGGCAATCCATATAAAACTTCTGGACTCGTCTGATCTTTAACAAATCGAGATAGATCAATAGCAGAAGGGTAAGAAATTATGTTCATGATGTTGAAACTTTCCTGATTACACTTTTTGATTCCGGATGGATTTCCAAATTCATCTACATTGTCTTTCCCAAAGATGTTTCAGGAGAAATAATGACATCTTTCCAATTAGTTTTAGTCATTGGTCATTGACTCCAATCTTGCCCGCAGGATTTCCAGCCACAATCCAACTATCTGAAACAGATTTGGTCACTATTGCACCCGCAGCAACAATTGCGTTTTCTCCAATGTGAATATCGGGAAGCACCACAGCGCCTGCTCCAATAAAAGCAGATGAAGCGACTGTGACATTACCACAAAGGATAGAACCTGGAGCAATAAAGGCATGAGACTTAATAATGCAGTCGTGATCAATGCTTGCTCGTGTATTAATGACAACATTTTCTTCTAGTGTTACTTCAGTCTGAATCACAACACCAGCCATCACCTGACAACCCTCTTGTATATCAATTCTATTACTCACGATCGCAGATGGATGCTGGAATGACTTAAATCTAAAGCCTCGAGATTTCATCACTGTAAACAGATTACGTCTTCTGAATATCTTGGGATTAGCACCTAATCCATTGACCAAAAAAGTGTTGGCAGTTGATACGCGATCTAAATATTCGTCTCCTCCTAATATGGGGATTCCCCATACTAGATGGGGAAGTGAAGCCTGAACATCAAGAATGCCAGTAACTTTAATATTGTTGGCGAGCAATGTGTCTAAAACAACTCGACCGTGACCACCGGCACCTAAAACATAGATAGAATTAGTCATCTAAGACTTCATCAGAAGAGTAACTTCTGGTGGCTACTTTACCAATGATTTCCCAATATTTAAAGGGAAAAACTCCTGTCCCTGGTCTTTTGGAAGTTAAGTTTACTTCTGTAAACACTTCACCGATATTGATCGCCCGAGCAGCCACCAAACTCTTACGAGCAACCTCCCGATTCTTCCACTCAGAAGCCGTAGGTCGTTTAACCCCATCTCCCAATGCTTGCTCAATCTCGCGAATTTGCTGCACTAGCCGATGTAGCTCCTGTGGCTCCAAAGATGCCCGATGATCCGGGCCAGGCAGGGATCTGTCACTCGTAAAATGCTTCTCGATAACTTTAGCACCCCGCGCCACCGCCGCCAAGGAGATGTGAATCCCCGGCGTGTGGTCAGAATAACCCACCGGCAGCCCAAAAGCCGCTGCCAAGGTATCCATTGCCCGTAAATTCACCTCCGCAAAGGGGGCTGGGTATTCAGTCGTACAGTGGAGGAGGGTGACGCGATCGTGCAACTCCTGCTGCCCTTGCTCCGAAGCGAAAGCCCGCTCAAAATCTCCCCGCTGGGGAATCGCCCGATCCGTCGTCAACCCAAAGGCCAAAACCCCTAACGCCGCCTCCACTTCCCCTAAGGTACTCATTCCCGTTGAGAGGATAATCCTTTCCGCAGAGCGGGCAATCTCCAGTAAAAAAGGAGCATTAGTAATTTCCCCAGAGGGGATTTTAATCGTGTTTAAACCCAAATCTCGCGTCAAGATATGTAGGCTAGGGACATCAAAAGGGGTTGAGAGAAATCGAATCCCTCTGGACTGAGCATGACGAATTAAAACCTCGTGATCCGACGAGCTTAATTCCAGTTTGCGAACCATCTCCAACTGACTTTCTGTTTTCCCTGTCGTTTGAGTTTGATACTCAGCCTTGGGTGCATAGCGACTCACGACCCGATCGGCTTGGAAAGTTTGGAATTTAACGGCATCTGCCCCCGCATCAGCAGCAATATCAATCAATTGCTGGGCTAGATCGATGTTGCCGTTATGATTAACCCCTGCTTCGGCAATGATCAATGTGGACATTTTAGAAATCATGCTCAATATCGAAAAAGGCTTTTCGGGTTTGCAGTGGCACAGCTTTTAGTTCTTCCTTGATTTGCTGACTCACATTTCCTGTTCCATACAAGGATTTAACTGAGGGTAGCATCGATTGAAACTTGTCAGATAGGGCTTGATGAATACCCGCCATAATATCCTGGCTGCGTTCTGGCGTATCAATCACTGATTTAGCTCTGAGACGACCCTTTTGGCGATCGCCAACATTCACGGTTGCTTTTTTCAGGGCTGGCGCTTCTGTCAATCCACTAGAGGAATTGCCAATTATTACATCCGCTTCACCCATCAGACTTAGATACCGTTGTTGACCAAGGGAAACAAATGCTTTCGATCGATGTTGATTGTGCTTCACCCATTGATCGATCTGCTCAATCAAAACGCGCCCTCCAGTATCAGCATTAGGATAGGTCAGGATGACAGTTGCTTCTGGAAAACCATCCAGAGCCTCTAATAGCTCCTGCATGGCGATTGACGGAGACTGTTGATCTAGCGTAACCGGATGATAAGTCACTAGGAAGAGGGGCGATCGCAGTTTAATCCCTAGAGATCGCTCCAAAGTAGGGCGATCAAGCCAGTCCATATATTGAAGATGGTCTAGACCTGGAGAACCAACGTTAAACACGCGATCGGGGGATTCCCCCAATTGAATTACACGCTGACGATAAGGCTCTGCGGCGACAAAGTGCCATTGAGCAAATTTAGTAATAGCATGGCGGATTTGCTCATCGAATGCTCCTTCTGTGGTTTCTCCTCCATGAATATGAGCGATAGGAATTCTAGCAACCATTGCCGCTTGAGCTGCGGCGAGAATTTCAAAGCGATCGCCTAACACTAATAAAATATCAGGTTTTAATCGCTCCAAAGCATCAGCAAAGCCAATCACACCTAAACCAATGGACTTGGCAATACCTACTGGAGTATCAGAGGATAACAACATTTCCACCTTGGTATCAATGCTGAAACCATCCGCCTCAATTTGCTGATAGGTCAAACCAAACTCAGGAGAAAGATGCATCCCCGTAGCGATAATCTGTAGCGCTAGGTCATCATCATCAGCAACTTCTTCCATCAGCCAGTACAGCAAACCATACTCAGCCCGAGTCCCCGTAACAATACAGATTTTGCGCTGTGCCATCATCTTGCCGCCCCCGCAAGTTTTGCACTACTAGGCACATTAATTAAACTGACTTCCAACTGTTCCGCAACAGGCAAAGGAGCATGAGGACAATCAGCATACATCGGCAGCTTATGGAGCAATGTCCAAGTAGGACGGCATTGATACCCTGCATCATTAGCAGTAGTTAAGAGGCGATCGCGGACTAATAAACTAGGCTCTTCTAACCGCAGAGTATTTAACCAATAATTACTCTGACTATTGGCAGGCTCAACAACAAAACCAACTCCCTCGACATCTTGAAATACCTCCTGATATTTCTGGGCTAATAATCGTTTGCGATTCAAACGACTAGGTAACTGCTCCATCTGAGCACATCCTAAAGCAGCATTCAAATTCGGCAAGCGATAATTCCAGGCAACGCCATCATGGAAAAACTCCCAACGATGAGGCTGTTTCGCAGTTGTAGTCAAATGTTTAGCCTGTTGAGCCAATTTTGCATCATTGGTTAAAATCGCGCCTCCTCCACCAGTCGTTATCACCTTATTGCCATTAAAACTTAGTGTTCCCAACTGCCCAAACGTTCCCGTATGTTGACCCCGATAACAACTGCCCAAAGATTCTGCCGCATCTTCCACCACAGGCAAATGATAACGATTTGCCACCTCAAGCAGAGAACCCATATCTACTGGATGACCATAAGTGTGCATAGGTACAACCGCAGCAATCCGCCGTCCTGTCAATTGATTCGTTAATCCCTCTGAACCAGACAAGCTACAATGCTTGAGATAGTCATTCAAAGCATGAGGATCTATCCCCAAGGTTTCAAATTGACTCTCGATAAAATGGGGGATTGCTCCACAGTGGGACACCGCATTTGCTGTCGCCACAAAAGATAAAGCCGGAATTAAGACCTCATCTCCGGGTCTAACCCCTGCTAACAATAAAGCAATATGTAAGGCTGCCGTGCCATTCACTACGGCTACGGCATATTTTGCTCCCGTATATTCCGCCAGCATAACCTCAAAGCGATCAACGTATTTGCCAACAGAGGAAACAAACGTGGAATCAAGGCAGTCTTTGACCCGCTCCCACTCATTGCCCATAAACTCAGGTTCGTGGAGTGGAACAAAAGGATTCGGCTGTCCCGAGACAGTTTGCAGCGCGTGTAAAAAATCCTGTTCTATTTTTTCCACTCTTCAGATACCTTTAAATATTGTAGCGATCGCTCTTATATCCGGCTAAGTTCGCTGGATGACTAAACCATTCTGCCGTTTCTGCCAAACCCCGCTTAAATCCTTCACGTCCACCATACAAAGGTTCCCACCCCACAAGCTCTTTGGCCTTGGCATTGTCTGCCCATAAACGATTCACTTCACTTTTCTCAGGACGTAAGCGAACCTCATCTGTCTCGATCTCAATCTCTACACCCATTGCCTCTGCAATCAGTTGCACTGTGTCACCAATAGAAATTTCAAAATTACTGCCAATATTAATCACTTCGCCGATGGATTTTTCTGACTCCGCTATGGCAATAAATCCTCGAACTGTATCCTTGACATAATTAAAATCTCTGGTGGGATACAATGCACCCAGCTTAATTTTCCTTGTACCATTGGCAATCTGAGTAATCACGGTAGGAATCACAGCCCGCGCTGACTGTCGTGGCCCGTAGGTATTAAAAGGGCGGATAATCGATACTGGAGTATTAAAAGACTGGTAAAAAGACATCGCAATTTGGTCAGCCCCGATCTTACTCGCTGAGTAAGGAGACTGACCCTGCAAGGGATGTTCCTCTGTGATGGGAACAAATTTAGCCGTGCCATACACCTCACTAGTTGAAGTATGAACAACTTTCTCAACCCCTAACTCTCTCGCTGCCTGGACGACGTTTAGTGTTCCACTCACATTTGTATCTACATAGGTTGCGGGTGAATGATAAGAGTACGGAATTGCGATTAATGCAGCAAGATGCAAGACAATGTTGCACCCTTTCATCGCTTCTTTCACACCATAAGGGTCGCGGATATCGCCCGAAAAAACTTCCACATTATCTAGTACCTCTTTGGCGGACTGATCTAGCCACCCCCAAGAATTAAACGAGTTGTACAGTGTGAAAGCCTTGACATTAAATCCTTGCCGTACAAGCGTCTCCGTAAGATGCGATCCAATAAACCCATCAGCTCCTGTAATCAAAATTTTTTTGCTATGAGACATGCTTTCTCTTGATCTTTGCGTATCTTTACTGAGTTTTTGGTGTGTAGAGCACAGCCCAAGACGATGCCAATCAGACTACTTAGCGTAAGAAGCCAGTCTCGCATTGGATCAACATCGAGCAGATTTATCCACTCTTTTATAGGCTCTCATGTCTGAAAAGTCGTGTTGATCTGCCCCTACTTTAATCAGAGTAGAACTAGGAAAGAGGAGGTATAGAATTTATTTTAGTTCGAGGCTGAACCGAGTAGCCACAACGATTTTCACCGTCAATCATCCAATGAGTCCGATCGACCTGACAATCCGGGAAAATCGTCGCAAACATTAGCAACTCATGCCCACAGACCATCGGGTACGACTCCGCCACATTCGATATCGCGCAATTGTATTCCGCAATGACAAATTGTTCAACCTCACCCTCCAACTCGATCAACTCCGTCATATACCCCTCACCACAGCGAATCTCCACCAACTGAGACAACCGATCGCGCACCGAACCCACCCCAATCCGCCGACGATACTCCAACGCCTTCTCCTGCCACTGCTTCCCCAACACCTTGCCCACCGTCTCGCGACCCACCGTCTCCGCGATCGAATCCAACAACGACAACGCAAACTCATCATAACGATGGGGAAAATGCGATCGACCCGCCACCGTCAGCCGATACACATGCTGTGGCCGCCCCATCCCCTCCTGTACCGACTCATACTCAATTAACCCCTCCGCCTCCAAATCCTTGAGGTGACGACGAATCGCCTGGGGACTCACCGACAACACATCCGCCAAATCCTGCGCTCGCGCCTGTCCCTGCTTGAGCAAGTGCCGCAAGATGTCTTCTTTGGTCGAAGGGGTCTGACTTTTCGTCGTCATCATTGCTAGATTTCCGAACATGGAGGGCGAACAAACAGGATACAAAGCGGAATCACTCCCAGGCCGTGATCCCAAAAAACGGCAGAGAGCGTCACCGAACGCTAGAAAGCGACGATCGCCGACACAGCTCAACTCGTGACGGCACAGGCCAAAGAGACTTTAGAAAAACTTTGACAACATAACTATTGCTAAAGTAACTTACGGGTAGGGGTTTGACAACAGTACCGTTGCTTTAATCTACACCGGTCAAGACATCCGTTGCCAAAAACGGCTAGACTCGATCGACCGGCTCATCGAGCCGCCTAAACGTTTACGTTAGTTAGCAAGATATGCCAGCACCCACCGGCCCAGAGCAAGCCAGCGAGAAAAGCCTAGAGGCAATGCGTCAGTTCTCCGAACAGTACGCCGAGCGCACCGATACCTACTTTTGTTCCGACCTGAGTATCACCGCTGTGGTGATTGAAGGATTGGCGAAACATAAGGATGACCTGGGTGCGCCGCTGTGTCCGTGTCGTCACTACGAGGACAAAGAAGCAGAGGTCAAATCTGCTTTTTGGAACTGTCCGTGTGTGCCGATGCGTGAACGCAAAGAGTGTCACTGTATGCTATTCCTCACCCCCGATAATGCCTTCGCAGGTGAAAGCCGCGAAATCACGATCGAGCAGATCCACGCCACGGCCAACGCCTAGTTTTCAGCCCCGTCGCCCGCCACCGTTCACGATCGCCCCACGCACTGTTTGTACCATGAGCGCTACTGTCAAGACTCTCGTCAATCAGCCTTACAAATACGGATTTGTCACCGATATCGAAACCGATGCGATTCCGCGCGGTTTGAGTGAGGATGTGATCCGTCTGATTTCGGCGAAGAAAAATGAGCCGGAGTTCATGCTTGAATTTCGGCTCAAGGCATACCGCGTCTGGCTACAAATGCAGGAGCCGACCTGGCCGCACGTGAACTATCCGCCGATCGACTATCAGGATATCGTTTACTACTCGGCTCCCAAGCAGCAAGCGAAAAAAGCCAGCCTCGATGAAGTTGATCCCACCTTGCTCGAAACCTTCGACAAATTGGGCATTCCCCTCTCCGAGCAAAAACGGCTGAGTAATGTCGCGGTGGATGCGATTTTCGATAGTGTGTCGGTGGCGACGACGTACCGCGAGAAACTGGCGGAATCGGGCGTGATTTTCTGCTCAATTTCCGAAGCGCTGCACGACTATCCCGACCTGGTGCGGAAGTACCTCGGTACGGTTGTCCCGACGGCGGATAACTATTTCGCGGCGCTGAATTCGGCAGTCTTTACCGATGGGTCGTTTGTGTTTATTCCGAAGGGTGTGAAATGCCCGATGGATCTTTCGACCTATTTCCGCATTAATAATGGCGATGCGGGTCAGTTTGAGCGGACGCTGATTGTGGCCGAAGAGGGCGCGTCAGTGACGTACCTGGAGGGCTGCACTGCGCCGATGTTCGATACGAATCAGCTTCACGCGGCGATCGTTGAACTGGTCGCCCTCGACGATGCCGAAATCAAGTATTCGACGGTGCAAAACTGGTTTGCGGGTGACGAAAACGGCAAGGGCGGCATTTACAACTTTGTGACCAAGCGCGGCCTCTGTAAGGGCAAAAACTCGAAAATTTCCTGGACGCAAGTGGAAACGGGTTCGGCGATCACCTGGAAGTATCCGAGCTGTGTGCTGATTGGCGACAATTCCGTCGGTGAGTTTTACTCGGTGGCGCTGACGAACAATATGCAGCAGGCCGACACGGGAACCAAGATGGTTCACATTGGCAAAAATACGAAAAGCACGATTATCTCGAAGGGGATTTCGGCGGGTCGATCGCAAAACAGCTATCGCGGTTTAGTGAAAATTTCACCGAAGGCGACGGGTGCGCGGAATTATTCGCAGTGTGATTCGATGTTGATTGGCGATCGGGCAGAGGCGAATACGTTCCCGTATATCGATGTGCAGAATAATGCCTCGAAGGTGGAGCATGAGGCTTCAACCTCGAAGATCGGCGAGGATCAGCTTTTCTACTTCGCGCAGCGCGGCATCTCGGAAGAGGATGCGGTGTCGATGATTGTCAGCGGCTTCTGCAAGGATGTGTTTAACGAGTTGCCGATGGAGTTTGCAGCGGAGGCGGATAAGTTGCTGAGTCTGAAGCTCGAAGGCGCGGTCGGTTAACAGGAGATGTTGCAATTCATTGTCGGCTGGGTTAAGGGACGAATCTTTCAGCCTGTCACAAAAATCGAGCCGGAGAAGCTTTCTCCCAGCCAGCGTGGCTATCGTTTCGAGCATGACGAGCTGAAGCGGCTAATGTACCGGCTCCGTAATTTTGAGACCGTTGCTTTTGAGGACGTTTCGGGAACGAAGCTGACGCCAGAGAGCATCGACAAGCGGTTCGGTAAGGATGGCGGCATTGACTGCGTTATCCGAGTTGTTGCACCGACTTCTCGCGGCGCGGACAATGTTGCAGCCCGCATCCGAAATATCCTCATTCGGGGTGACTACTGATGGCGGAGCGAAAGATCGCGATCGAGTACAAAGATCGCCATCTCACTCGTCCACTGCTCGACCAAATTGTCGGCGCACAATTACGAGCTGTCCCCGATGCTGACGAAATTATCATTCGATGCCGATCGGCAGCGAAGACAGCGATCGACGCAGCGGGCGATTACGGCATTCCGATTACGATCGTGCCTCGCGAAACGACACCGGAGAACTGACACAATTTAGGCGACTCGGAATGTACTACATCAGCTTCACATTCAAGCTAAAAATCGAAGGCGATCGCGTCTTTATCCCCAGTTTTGCTGAGTGGAAGGACGAAGAACGACCGATTATGATTAGCCATCCGAAGGTGGTTTCGATTTTTGAGTCGGAGCCTGCGATTGATGATGTGTACGGAATTGTTGAAGAATCGGCGCGATCGGCGGAAAAGCCTTCAAGCACCGATGGCGATGTTGCGACGACAGCTCAGGCTTCTACAGCGGTTGTCGGCTTGTCGGGCGAAATTTACGCGAAGAAGGTCGCAGATATCCCAAAATTTGTATCTAGTGCCTTGTCCAAAAAGCTAGGGGAACACCTGGTGAAGTGCAGTAGCGAGATTAATCAAGACGAGTTTTTTACGGATGAGAATAATAACGACCTTATTTCTCAAATTCGTGAGACGCTAGAATTGCATGATTTTTGGGGTCGTTATGTCATGTCACCTAAGAAAATGTTCAAGAATGGCTATGTTCTGGTCACAAAATCCTAAGTCAGCCGGAGTTGCCATATCCAGCGGTGCGGTGCGGTTACGCTAATAGATCGTGCTGGATGAAAATTTTCGTGACCGCAACACACCCTACCGAATTCGGTTGATTATTTGGTGAGCATTGCCCAACCTACGACTACGACTTTTATCAGGATAAATATGCCTTCACAAAAGAGACTGCAAGACATAGACAAGTACGTACAAAGTGTTGATGTACGGATAAATAACCTTCACAGAAGCGTAAACGCTCTAAATTCAGAAATCAACCAACTACGAGAGAGAATTTATTTCTCAATCAATCACGCAAGGTCAAACAGTGCGGTAGATAAAAGTAATGTTGCTCGCATGGAAGCAAAAGTTGCCCTTGAGTATGGAAAAAGTCTACGGAAGCACTTTGCAGAGCTTGACACAGAACTTCTCGGGCTTTTAAAGGAGTACAAAACAAATATGGAAAGCTTCCTATCTACGGAAGATTAAAATCCTCCTTCCCAAATCCAATTATTTAACAAACAAATACTTATGATTGTCGAAAACGCATCCACAATTCTCTCCGTCAAAAACCTCACCGCCAACATCGAGGACACCCAGATCCTCAAAGGCTTAAACCTCGAAATTAAAGCCGGAGAAATTCACGCCATCATGGGGCTTAACGGCTCCGGCAAAAGCACCTTTTCAAAGATCCTCGCCGGACATCCCGACTACGAAGTCACCGGCGGCGAAGTGATTTATAAAGGCCAAAACCTGCTCGAACTCGAAGCCGAAGACCGCGCCTTAGCCGGAATTTTTCTCGCATTTCAATACCCGATCGAAATCCCCGGCGTTAGTAACCTCGACTTTCTCCGCGTCGCCTACAACGCCCACCGCAAAGCCAAAGAACTCGAAGAACTCGACATGTTCGACTTTGAAGACCTCGTGCGCGAAAAACTCGATATCGTCAAAATGGACGATGCGTTCCTCGCCCGGAGCGTCAACCAAGGCTTTTCCGGCGGCGAGAAAAAACGTAACGAAATCCTGCAAATGGCCTTGCTAGAGCCGACCCTGGCCATTCTTGATGAAACCGACTCCGGTCTCGACATCGACGCACTCAAAACCGTCGCCGGTGGTGTTACCCAGCTCGCCAACGAAGACAACTGCACGCTGATGATTACCCACTATCAGCGCCTCCTGGACTACATCGTGCCGGACTTTGTGCATGTGATGTACGACGGTCAGATTATTAAAAGTGGCGATAAGAGTTTGGCGATCGAACTCGAAGCGGGTGGCTACGATGAAACGATCGCCAAATATGCAACGGCGGGAGCATAGATAAATGTCAAGTTCGATCGCAAGCTCGTCTCAATCTGCCATGCCCCCCACACGAACCAACACGCTCTCAAACTGGCTACGCGCTCGTCCAACCACGGAGGATGTAACCCTGATCGCACTGCGCGATCGGGCGGAAGCGTGGCTACAGGAATCAGCCTTTCCGACCACACGCGATGAAGCGTGGCGCTTTACCGACATGTCGGCGCTGGCCGGATTAACGCCCGTCGCGCCGATGGAGCTGGAATCCCATGCCGTTGAATCGTTGTGTACAGACGCGGAAGTCCGTCTGTTGCTGGCGAATGGTCGCTATCATGCGGCGTTCTCGAATCTTGATCCGTCGCTGGCGAATGTCTATGTAGGGCCTTGGTCGCAGGCCAGCGCCGCCGTTCGCGATCGCGTCGCAGCGACGATCGCAAGTCATACCAATGCCAACAAGCCCTTTGCAGCCTTAAATGCAGCCAGTACCGAGGAGCTGGGGATCGTGTGGCTGGGAGCTGGGGCGATCGTCGAAACGCCGATTTCGTTGATGGGCGTGACGGAGGCAGGCGACCAGGACACGATCGTCAATACGCGGTTTGTCGTGGTGGCTGAGGCCAATAGCAGCGCGACGATCGTGGAGGAATTTATCACGGTGGGGACACGCGCGGGCGCGATCGTCAGTAATGCGGCGATCGATGTGCATCTGGGCGAGAATGCCGAGATTCAGCATGTGACGCTTCAGCGCGAAGGCGAGACGAGCCGTCATATTCATCACATCGATGTGTCCCAATCTCGGGATAGCCGCTACGCCAGCCATATCGTGACGCTGGGCGCGGCGCTGTCTCGTCAGGAAGTCGATGTGGTGCAACAGGGGGCGGGCACGGCTACGCGGCTGAATGCATTGTCGATCGTCAGCGAAACGCAACTGGCGGATACGCACACGTCGGTGAGCCTAAACCATCCCCACTCGACGATCGATCAGCTTTGTAAATGCATTGTCGGCGATCGGGCGCGTACCGTCTTTGATGGTCGGATCGTGGTGGGGCAACAGGCACAGCAAACCCGCGCCGATCAGCTTAATCGCAATTTGCTGCTGTCGCCGAAGGCTCGGGTTAATACCAAGCCGCAGCTTGAAATTGTGGCGGATGATGTGAAATGTAGCCACGGTGCAACGGTTAGCCAACTGGAGGCCGATGAGCTGTTTTATCTCCAAAGTCGTGGTCTCGATCGGCAGTTGAGTACATCGCTACTGGTCGATGCGTTTGCGGCTGAAGTGCTGGAACTGCTCCCGACCAAGTCAATCCGTGATGCGATTATCGCTCGCGTTTTAATGCGGACTTGATGTCCGGCGTGCTGGATTTCCTGCGGATTTGATTTCCTACAAATCCGGGTTATGGAGTAGAGTTTTTAGTCCTAGCTCCTAGCCCGGATTCGTCGTGTTGAGTCGCGGCGCGTTCGGCTCAATTCAGCTCAAGTATTTATCCATGCCTAGCCCCTCCGATCGCTCTGATCAATCTGATCGCGGTCACCTGCTCACCGAACAACCCAACGCCGCCTCGCGCGATCTCGATCGCCTCAGCTCCCTCGAACTCGTGGATTTATTCAACCGCGAAGATGAGAACGTTCTCGCGGCGATCGGCGCGTGTCGGGTGGAAATCGCCGAGGCGATCGACCTCACAGCGGCGGCACTGGAGCGAGGAGGACGCCTGTTTTATATCGGAGCCGGAACCAGTGGCCGGATCGGAGTGCTGGACGCTGCCGAATGTCCGCCGACGTTTTGCAGTGACCCGGAGATGGTGCAGGGGATTTTAGCTGGGGGGAAAGATGCCCTAGTGCGTAGCTCCGAGGCGTTGGAAGATCGGGCGGAGGATGGTGCGGCGGCGATGGTGGAGAAGGCGATCGCGGCGAATGATGTCGTGGTTGGGATTACGGCGGGGGGGACGACGCCCTACGTGCGGGGCGCGATCGCGGCGGCTCGCGATCGAGGTGCGACGACGGTGTTTATTGCCTGTGTTCCGGCGGATCAAGCGCCGATCGAGGCCGATGTGGATATTCGCTTGCTGGTCGGGGCAGAAATTTTAACGGGATCGACGCGGCTCAAGGCCGGAACGGTGACGAAGCTGGTGTTAAATATTCTGTCAACCAGCGTCATGGTCAAGCTGGGCAAGGTCTACGGCAATCGCATGGTGGATGTATCGGTGACCAATACGAAGCTGCGTGATCGGGCGATTCGCACGATTTGCGATTTGGCCGATCTCGATCGCGACGCGGCGGCGGATCTGCTCGATCGCAGCGGTCAGCGGGTCAAACTCGCTTTGCTGATGCACTGGACGGGATTAGAGGCCGATGCCGGTCAGCAATTACTCGATCAACATCGCGGTCATTTGCGCGAGGCGGTCACGTCGGTACGCCCTGCGGTGTAGAGCCGATCAAACCCACTCGGGTAGAGTCAAATCACCCTCTGAGTTGCGGTGTTTCCAAATTCCGTGACTTATCATGGGAGATAAGCAAAAAGACATTTAGACTGATAGAGTTCCTTTGCTTTGCATCTTCAGTTGTCATCTTCCCTCAAGATTTAGCACCGCTTAAGCTTTGAATCACTTTCGTGATCGGTTCGCTGCGATCGCCCCGTAATGGTAGATACGATCTTCAATGACGCCGGTAACGTGCTCGGAGCGCTGATTCGCTCCCACGCATCCGATATGCTCGCCGAGCGCGTTCAAGAGTTGAGCGTGTCCGAATTTGTGTGTCTGCTGGATTTTATTACGGCAGAATTTCAGCAATATCGCCGTGCGCTGGGTCTGATCGAACACGAGACCCTAGAGACGATTCTCGAACAGTTGGTCGATGCCTTTACGCTGCGGATTGGTCAAATTCTCAACGTTGAGAAAATCAGCGTGTTTTTGATCGATGCCGATCGCCAGCAGCTTTGGGTCAGGCGCACCCAGCAAGATGGCGAAGTGCGTGAGGTGCGAATCCCGCACAACGTCGGGATTGTGGGTTTTGTCGCTCAAAATGGGCAAATCGAAGTTGTTAACCACATTCCAGATCACACTCAGTTTGATCCCGAGGTGGACATCCCCCAGGACGTTGAGAGCGATCGCGTGATCAATCTGCTCTACGTGCCGGTGTTTGGCCGTGTAGAGCCGCATATACCGATCGCCGTGATTCAGCTTGTGAATCAGTTGGAGGGGCAACCCTTTACGGAGTCGGATGTGGGGCAGATGCGGGGTTTTGCGGTCTCCCTCGGTGTTCTGCTCGATGGCTGTCAGTCGTTTTATTCGGCGACGCAAAATCAACGCGGCGTCTCGGCGTTATTGAATGCAACCACGTCTCTGGGTCAAAGTCTTGACCTGGAAACGACGCTGCGTGGCGTCATGAGTCAGGCGCAACGCTTGATGAAAGCCGATCGCAGTACGCTGTTTTTGCTCTCGAAAGACAGCCATGAGCTGTGGACGAAGGTGGCCAAAGCGGACGGTAAAACCATGATGGAAATCCGCATTCCGGCCAATCGCGGGATCGCGGGCTACGTTGCCTCGACGGGCAAACCCCTGAATATTCCCGATGCTTACCAAGATCCGCGTTTTGACCCGTCAACGGATCAGCGCACTGGCTACCATACGCGCAACATTCTCTGTATGCCGGTGTTTGACTCGGAGAGCAAGCTGATTGGGGTGACGCAGCTTATTAATAAGTTTCAGGGAAGCTTTACGCGATCGGACGAATTTTTCCTGGAGGCGTTTAACATTCAGGCCGGAATCGCCCTAGAAAACGCCAAACTGTTTGAGAATGTCAACCTCGAAAAGCAGTACCAAAAGGATATCCTGCAAAGTTTATCCGACGCGGTGATCTCGACGGATATGAAAGGTCAGATCGTCACGATTAACGAGGCGGCGCTCGTATTGCTGGGCTGCCCCCACGATCGCGATGAAGATCAGTATCATCATCGACTGTGGACAGAGCGTTTAACCGGAATACCGATCTGGGAAGCCATTCCGATCGAAAATTTCCGCTTTCGTCTCGAAGATAGTCTCGCGAATGCGGCTCGCCATTACGTCCCCGAGCAAACCGTCTCGATCGGTCTCTATCGCATCGATGCCGACCCGGACGCCCCTGATCCCGATTTCGCCACTACGATTCTGGTGACACCCGATCGTCAAAGCCCCGACTACTACCACCCCTGGGCAAAATCGGCTCCCGCGATCCCGTCCTACACCCAATGCACAGCAATTCCGCAAATTCAAGTCCAAAAAATTTCACGTAGCCTGAATTTAACCGTCACGCCCTTGACCAATCCCGAAGGCGGCGTACGCGGTGGGCTGATTATCCTGGAAGACATCAGCCGCGAAAAACGGATGAAGGCGGCGATGTATCGCTACATGACGCCGAAGGTGGCCGAGCAGGTGATGGCGCTGGGTGACGATAGCCTGATGGTGGGCGAGCGCAAGGATGTAACGGTGCTGTTTTCGGATATTCGCGGCTATACGACGCTGACGGAAAATCTGGGGGCATCGGAGGTCGTGACGCTGCTCAACCAATATTTCGAGACGATGGTGGAGGCGGTGTTTACCCACGAGGGGACGCTCGATAAGTTTATCGGGGATGCGCTGATGGCGGTGTTTGGTGCGCCGCTGCCGCTGACGGAAAAACATACATTAATGGCGGTACGATCGGCGCTGGATATGCGGCGACGTCTGGCGGAGTTCAATCAGCATCGCGTCATCGATAATCAGCCGCTGATTCGCTTCGGGATCGGTATCAGCTCCGGTGAGGTGGTGTCGGGCAATATCGGATCGCAACGGCGAATGGACTATACAGCGATCGGCGATGCGGTTAATCTCAGCGCTCGTCTGGAAAGTCTGACGAAGGAATACGGCTGCGACATTATTATTAGCGAATCGACCTATAGGAACTGTAGCGATAGCTTTTGGGTACGGGAATTAGACAAGATTCGCGTCAAGGGCAAGAGCGAAGCGGTGAGTATTTATGAGCTGATTGACGATCGACGGGTCTCGCTCGATCCGATCTCGACGAAATTTTTATATCTCTACAAAATGGGGCGCGAAGATTTTCTCGATCGCAATTTTGAGCAAGCGCTGGTCGGTTTTGAAGCGGCGGCACAGATTCGCCCAGACGATCGAGCCGTTGCGTACCATATTGAACTGGCCAATTTTTATCTGGATAATCCGCCGCCCGAGGACTGGGATGGTGTCCGAACCATGACCCACAAATAGACCCACAAATAAAATAACGCGAAGTTGAGATCAGACTTTAATTGACACCTGTAGATTCCCGCAATAACTTAAATTAGGGTGTCGATAATTCCGTAAATACTGATGACAAACCAACTCACTTATAAGTGCTAATACGCAAGCAAAAACTCTTGCGATACGGAATGAGTTGCGGGTGACTGTATAGAGTCATTAATACATTCCCGAAGGGAGGCAGAGCGCGGAGCCATGGCTCTAAATTTTATCCAGAGAAATCGACGCCCGATGCGCGAGGTTGAGGGGGAAGCCCGCCAAAACCTGTTTCAGCTCTGTCTTGAGTTTTATCGCAATAGCCTCTATCGCCATACGCTCCAGATTCTGACGGTTTTATTTTGCATTGGAACAGCCATCCTGCTCAGTAACCTGAGCCAACTCTCTGATCATCTGGTTCAGGTTCAGGCTCACAGCACGGCGCAACATCTCGCCCACTCCAATAACCTCGCGAGGTCGCTCTACAGTGAAAATGTGCTGAAACGCCTAAACCGTGATGCGAACTGGGAGGCCAGCGCAACCTATCATGATCAGCCGAATGCGATCCCTTTGCCGTTTACCTTTGCGATCGAACTCGGCGAGAAAATGAGCGCCGATTCGCCCGGTTCGCGCCTGAATATTTACAGCGATTATCCGTTTAAACAGCGTGCGGATCGGCGCACTCCGCTTGATACCTTTGAGCGTGATGCCTTGGATTATTTCGTACGTGTTCGGAATCAGAATGCTGATCCAGCAGAGGCCAGCGCTGTTTTACAAGGTCTCGATTTCACGCGCCAGGACACGGAGGAAGGACAGCCGGTGTTTCGCTATGCCGAGCCGATCGTGATGGAAGCGAGCTGCGTGCAGTGTCACAATACCCATCCTGATAGTCTGAAACGGGATTGGAAAATCGGTGATGTGCGCGGGGCGATCGAGGTGGTGCAACCTTTGCAGGAGCTGGCGAACTTGCAGCAGTCAGGGTTGCGCAGGACGCTGCTGCTGTGTGGCGGCATGTCTGCTATTGCGTTATTTGGCCTGACAAGCGCGATTCGGAGTCTGTATCGTACGTCGATCGAGCTGGAAGGTCGGGTCAAAGAGCGTACGGCTGATTTGGTCTATGAGCGAGAACGTAGCGAACAGCTCTTGCTGAAAATTTTGCCCGCGTCGATCGCCAATAAACTCAAATCCAGCTCGGGGAGTCTGGCGGAACAGTTTGATGAGGTCTCGATTTTATTTGCGGATGTGGTGGGTTTTACCACGATGTCCACACAAATGCCGCCGCGAGAATTAGTGGCACTCCTCGACAATTTATTTTCACGGTTTGACAACCTTACAGAGACCCTCGGTCTGGAAAAAATCAAGACGATCGGCGATGCCTACATGGTCGCCAGCGGCATTCCTCAGCCGCGATCCGATCACGCCGAGGCGATCGCGACGATGGCGATCGGCATCCAAACAGAAGTGCAACAATTCAACCAAGAGCGCGGGACAACGCTCAGTGTTCGCATCGGCATCAATAGTGGCTCCGTCGTGGCAGGTGTGATTGGCCGCAAAAAATTCCTCTATGATCTTTGGGGTGATGCGGTAAATACAGCCAGTCGGATGGAGTCCTACAGCGCCCCCGGTGCGATCCAGGTTTCGGAAGCGACGATGCTCAAACTCAAGGCGAAGTTTGCTTTAGAGAAGCGAGGTGAAATTGAGGTCAAAGGAAAGGGCACGATGACGACGTACTGGCTATTGGGTTTGCGTCGTTCAGGTTCGTGACAGAACGATCGTCATTTCTACGTTCATTTCTACGTTGAATGACCATAGCGATCAAAGCGATCCACAGTAGCCTTGGCATCACGACAGACCGCCTCACTTTTCATCCTGCTTTTACCATTAAAATTACGTAAGAATTAATACTATTGCTCGATTGGTCGTCCTGTTCTCACAATCAACAGTGTCTTAAACGACTAAAGCCGTAATCTATGTGCCTGTAATCTCGCTATGCAAGAGATCGAATGTTCGTGTTCTCTAAACCACTCTGAGGATGTGATCGAATCTAATGATGTGATCGACACAAATGAGGATCGAACCGCGATCGATCTCGCCAATGATCGGCTCAAGCAACAGTTTTTTCGCTTGATGTCCCAGGAGTATCGCACCTCGCTCAGTACGATATTGATGTCTGTCGATGAGCTAGAGTTTGACGCGATGGAACTCGATCGCGAGGAGACCGAAATCTGTCGTCAGCAGATTCGTCTTGCCGTCGAACATATGCGTCATTTGCTCTATGAGGCTCGCGAAAATTTTTAATTCTGGCGCTCACGAATAGCTCCCGCTTCGGAATGTTGGATTCTGTCTTGACCAGGACTTACGCAAGCGGGTTAGACGTTCTGGGGGCTAGACCATTCCAGCCCACAACCGAACGAGGCGTTCATTCAATTCTAATGACCGCCTAATGACCGCCTCGCGACTAACGTTTCATTCTTGACTTTGGGTTTAGCACTTACCCACTTTGCGTGCAGGCAAGTTGGACGGGATTTCGATGCGATCGAGTCGCCATTCATTTCCCGGCACTTTTGAGAGATACCAAAACCCAACGTTTTGCAATACTTCCTTTGTTTCGCGGTTGCAATACGACCACTCGGTATAGAGCTTGACCTGAGTTACGTTCGTCACCGCTGTTTCCGGTAGCGGATACGCCACCTCATCCCACCACTTTTCATAGGCGTCAAAGTTACCCTGAGCGGCTTGTTCTTTAAAACTATCTGCCGCTTGAGCCCAGGTGGATTCGAGCTTGCCGTCACGAATATCTTGCAGGTGTTGGTAGACGAAGGCTTCGGGACTATCTGGCTGCACGGGGCTGGTGGCACGACGAACGGCATCAACGATCGACGATCCAACCCAGCCGACCACGGCAATGGCCAAGATACCCGCAATCACGGTAACGCCAAACTGTGTGGTTTGGGACAGCCCGAGGCTGTTCATTTTTTCCTGGAGTCGATCGCGCAGGATATTCAGCTTCGAGACCTGATCATCCTGTTGCTGTTGCAGCTTGCCAAACTCGGCACGCATGGCGTGTAGCTCGGTGCGGAGTTCGATTTGATGATCGAAAATTGAACTTTGAATGCTGGAAAGTCGCGGTTCGAGCAGTGACACTTGCTGCGAAACGTCTTGAAGACCGGCTGTTTTAGTCGTGCCGTCTCCGATTGATCCAGTGGAGATTTCGCTAGTAATCGAATTGAGCTGGGCGATATCGCGATCCATTTGGTCGAGACGTTCGAGCTTGGTCGCGATCTGATCATTGATGCCCGTTTCGGCCTTACCCGTCTCGGCATTGCCCGTCTCGGTACTACCCGTCTCGGCATTACCAGCATCGTTGACATGCCCTGAGCCGATCGCGTCATTGTTGCTTGGAAGAGATGAGTTCATCTCTCCTGCATTTGTCGTATTTTCGCCCGTCATAGTGGGTGGATGTTCTGAAGCTGACGACATGACTGCACCTCGCGATCGCGCGATCGGCGGTAAAACTGCTTAGTTTAAGTTTTAGCGTGTTTTCGTCGCGTTTCTCGGCGACACTCACCAAGGAACACGAAAAACGTTACCAAAACGCTTAACTGAGGTTAGCGCAGAATCCTACAGGACGGATACGAAACTGACTCAGTCGCAAGGATTGGATGAATCACAGGGCGCTTCTATTACCGATAACCCCAATTACCGGTCTTAACGTTAGGTCAAGATCAGAAAAATGCTCAAACTTTTGTACAGCAAGAGATTCAAAGGTTAGGACACCCGTAGAACGGGTGTCTTGCCCACCGGAGCAGGCGAAACGCCTGCGCTACGGATTTATCTTGTTCTAATCTTGATTGCGGACAAGCTCGAAGCCTGAATCTACCTGTGTTAGCAGAAAGCCAGACTCAGGCGTGATGGGTAAATCGTTGGTAGACGATCGCCAAACCATCCGAGCCGCCCACATTGCCTGGAAACAGCACCACCGGCAAAAGCGGAAAAAGAGGATGATCCGATGGAGTCGTAACCACCGAGCAGCCCGCCAAAATTTGCCCGAGCAGACGCGCCGATCGCAACGCGAGACCGTCACTCAACACGTCATTGGACGTAATCCCGCCTTTGCTGACCAAAAAGCCGATCGATGCCGGTAAACCCCGCACAATATCCATCAACAGCGACGAGACCGACTCACCAAAAGCCAGCCGCGTCTGAATATCGGCAAACTGCAATTCACTGCGACTGGTGTAGACCACCGGCGTTTGACCCGCCGTATGCGCCGCCTGCACCATCGCTAACGCCTCTTCGCACAAAACCGACGCCGCCACCCCGTCACGCAACCGCACCACATCCAGCTCGACGCCAACAATTCCCGGCTCTTGGAGCAGTTCGGCGAGTTGTTGGGTGGTTTTTTGGACGTGGGAGCCGACAATGAACGCGCCTGGTTTGCCGTCGCGGACAAATTGCGACATGGCCTCGGCGGCGATCGGCTGTGAGCCAACATTCGCCAGCGAGGTCAACAAACTGGCGGCACTGCGAAATAGGAAGCGTTTACCCGTCGCGGCAACGGCGAGCAAATCCGTCGCGAGACGATCAAGGTCGGCCTGACAGTCCGCATCGACGGCCACGCAGACGTTATCGCTCAAACTTGCGAGCCGATCGCGACAGCCGGAACGAATATCGTCTAAGAGGAACCGTTCGACGCGATCGGCGGCAATCCGTCCGCCGGTTTTTTCCGCGACGTAATCGGGCAAATAGGCCGTGCTGTAACCAAAAACAGAGTCTCGGGCGAATTCGGTTTGATCGACCGGGGTTTCAACGCCATCGACGACGAGATAGTGCGTGCTGTCGCGGGTGATGCGTCCCCCTTCAAAAAAGGCGGGCGTCATGAAGTGGGCATCGAAGGGGCCGAGTTCCTCGGCGATCGCGTCGGTTTCGGTGGGGTAATGGCCGCGCAGGGTGGAATCGGAACGGCTGACCACGAGGAAATCGCGGACGTGAGCCTCGGCGATCGCCTGTTTCAGATTGCGGCAGACCTCGCGCGTCGTGGCGTCGGCGTCGGCGGGCGTCATCGATCGCGTATTCGCCAAAATAAAGCAGATCGGCGATGCATCCTCTAGACCCAGCCGCAACGTGTCCACATCCCAACGCATCAACAGCAAGCAGCCGTGTACGGTTTGCGATCCGGTGGGGTCGTCATCAATAACGATGATTTTCGGGCGGTTGGCAATCTCGGTCATGGTTTTGATTTAGAGCGACGCAGTGAGGGGACGTGAAAACGTTAGTGCTGCAATTTTCGCATCTCATCCCGAACACTCGCCCCGATCGCCACGGTTCGCTGCAAAATTTCCTGATAGTCCCGTCCCTGCACGTCGGTTTGTAGGGCTTGGAGTGCCGTGAGATTGTCGCCAAAGCTGGCGAGATCGATCGCGAGAAAGTCGCGATTTTCCCGGAGGATACGATCCGTCGAAAAGGCTCGGATCAAATCATCCCGCGTCAGCTCTAGAGCCGACAGCACCGCAGCACGCTCATCGGGATCGATCGCCTGATGGCGAGCTGCCGCCAACTCCTCCGCGATCGCCACCGCCTTCAGCGCTCCGTGATACCGATCGAGATCATCGAGCAAGGCCACCAACGTCAGCGGCGTGGATCGCGATCGCCACAGTCCCCGCCCTGCAATAATCGCGATCGGAATCACCACCAAACACGCCAATACCGGCCACAGGATGGTGTACACCTCGTTTCCCAACAGCGGACGAATCACAAATAAATAGACCCCGCCAGTGACGATCGGCGTCAAGGCGATCGCGAGAATCAGCTCCTGAAACCAAAACATCAGCCACGATCGTCGATTCTGTAGCAGGCTCGATCGCCATAGCTCAGACGGATCGCAGCCGCAGAGGTGGCGCACCTCCGCCGACGTAATTTCCAGAGCTTGCAGCGTCTCCCAGCTCCGAGCGGAGGGCTGTCCGTGACGGAACTCGGAATCGGGATTCGGTTGCGATTGAAAATCTGAAGACACCGTAATTTTCTCCTGTCATAACCACCCTGAAAATCAGGTCTGAATATCACGACTCAATCGCTAAACTCGCCTCAAGAAACGTAAACTTTCCTGATAGCTTGTTCGATCAATCCCGTCGTTTTAAAGCGTGAACAGGCATTCCGTTCTACGGGTTTTTCTCAATAGGTACAATCGCTTAAGCTGTGATTCCAGACCCATAGACCCTCATTGCGATTCGGCTCAGTTCCCGGCTCCAAAATGTTTTGATTCTGAGACCGACTCTCATACTTTTTTGCTATGATTTAATCAATCGCAATAAAAATATTGTTTTTCATTAAGGAGAGTATTGAGTCATGGGATTCCTGCAACGTCTGTTTGGCCTTAAAGAGCAAGACAACAACACCGTTCAAGCCAAGGAATCGAAAGAAGCATACTTTCTCGATGCAGATTCGGCGAAAACCTTTGGCGATATTGACTATATGCGTCAGCCCAAAGCCGTGGAACGCACCTTCCCGAAAGTGGAAGGGATGAACTACGGTGGACGACGCAAGATTAGCCAGTTTTCCTCCGAAGGTGCTTCTGTTGTCTACGACGGTGACGGCAAACCGACGAATACCTCGTCTGCCTCATCGTCAAGCCCTGAGTCGGCTCCGGCTTCGACTCCGACTCGTAGCTCGTCGTCGTCGGCGGATAAGTCGATCGACTTCCGTTCGATGGCTCGCAACATCAAGCGTTAAGAAGCCGTTAGGGTCGGCGCGATCGTCAGCCTGAGTCGCTTCACACTAAAGATTTATTCAAGATTAGGCCGCTGCCTGTCAGCATTCTTAACATTCTAAGTTTGAATGAATCCCACAAAAAAGCAGCTCGAAGGGGCTGCTTTTTTGTGGCTCACAACTGTAGCTCGCAATGAACTTGTTAAGCTTGAAGCAGACCCGCACGCCTCGATCGCGCAGGAGCGCCGTTCTTCATCCATGAATGCCATTCCCGCAACTCAATCGGCGTGGCAACAACTTCGCCAACAGAAAATCGACTGTCACCAAGCGATCGCTTTGCTTGTAGACGACAACGGGATTGTCAATCTGTCCCTGCTCGATCGTGACGTGAGCTATCGTTTTTTTCGCGAATTTCCCGACAAGACCCGCTTACCGTCGGTGATTCCGCTGTTGTTATGGCGCAACTGCTTTTATCTGGGGACTCCCGTAGACTTTACGCCCGACATGCTGCGCGAACTCAAGGATCGCACGTTCACGGACATCAACATCATTCCGATCGCCCAAAAAAGCTACAGCGCTTGGTATCACGCCCAGACCATTGACCCACGCTCGATCGACGCCGCTCCGCTGGTCAATCCGATTACGGGCAACATTGAAAACGAAGATTTAACCGAAACAACGCCGCATTTCATTGATCTAGCCGTTGATCAAATTGGCCGGATTAAGACGATCATTTCCGCCGCCCTACGCAACCGAGCCAGCGACATTCATCTCGAACCCACCGAAGCCGACGGCCTTCGGGTTCGCTACCGCATTGACGGCATCCTGCGAGAAATCATGACCCTGCCGCCGGATATCGCCCGCCGGGTGATCGTGGCGCTGAAGGTGATGGCCGAGATCGATATTGCCGAAAGTCGCAGACCCCAGGATGGCCGTATTGGCGAGCAGTACACCGCCGATGGCGAAATCGGCAATTTGGATATGCGGGTGAGTACGTTGCCCTGTATTACGGGTAGCGATGAAAACCGCGAAAAGGCAGTGATTCGGCTATTACCGCAGGATAATCCCTTTGTAAATCTCGATGATTTAGGATTTTCGCCCGCTGCGTTAAAAACCTATCGGAGTTGGCTGAGTCAGCCCCAGGGAACGATCGTCCTGACGGGGCCGACGGGTTCCGGGAAAACGAGTACGTTGTACACGAGCTTACAGGCGATCGCCAGCGAAGCCGTCAATGTGGTCACCGTGGAAAATCCAGTGGAGTATGTGCTGCCCAATATTACCCAAACCCAGGTCAACGAACGAGCCGGGATGACGTTTGCAGCGGGATTACGAGCGATTTTGCGCCAAGATCCCGACATTATTATGATCGGCGAAATTCGCGATCATGATACCGCCGAAACCGCCATCCGCGCGGCACTGACCGGCCACCTCGTGTTTACGACGCTGCACACAAATGACGCGATCGGCGCGATTCCCCGCCTCAAAGATCTCGGCCCCGATCCGGGCTTGATTAGCGATGCGCTGCTCGGCATTGTCGCCCAGCGTCTCGTGCGTCGCGTCTGTCCCCACTGCGCGGCTCCCCATGTCCCCAGTCCTCAGGAGTTGAGCTTGCTCGGGCTGCATCCGGGAGAAGTTCCGGTCGATCAGTGGCGCAAGGGCAAAGGGTGCGCTAACTGCTTCGGATCGGGCTATGCCGGACGCGAGGCGATCGTCGAGTTGCTCGATGTGGACGATCGCGTCCAGGAGCTGATCTATGACGGCACGCTCGGCCAACTGAAAGCCTATTTGCGAGAAACCGGTTTTGTGTCCTTTCGCACCTCTGCCCTAGAAAAAATCATCGCCGGACTCACAACGGTCGATGAAGCCCTGAGAGTCCTGCACCGCAACGCCCTACGCACGCGAACAACCCCCACCGCTCCGCTCTCCGTTGCCGTGACGACAGGATAAGCTAGGGCGTGTCATCAATTAATCGTAGAACCCTTATCGGGTAAGCTGTTGAACGCCCGACCCAACAAAAAAGCTAGGGGCTGAAGCCCTTACTGGGTAAGCGCTAGAAATTTAATTGATGACAGCCCCTAGTATCCCCCCGGTGTGTATCGTCCCTGCTTAACCTGAGTTCACTACAGTTAGAAATACGCTTGTGAGGCTTGCTCGATCGTGAAAAATACCCTTTTACTCCTCCGAGAGCTGAATAATGACGATCTCGATTGGTTTGCGAAACATGGCAAGCTGCGGAAGTTAACCAACGGCGACACTCTGATCTATGAAGGTCAACCGATCAGCGCTCTTTACTTCATTTTGTCCGGGGCGCTGAGTGTTCGTCTCACCTCGATCGAGGATCGTGAATTGGCGCGGGTCTCAAGCGGCGAAATCGTGGGCGAAATTTCCTTTGTGGATGATCAAATGCCGATCGCCACGGTGGTCGCGATCGCCGATGTGATGATTCTCGAAATTCCGCGCTTTCATCTCACAAAAAAACTGAGTCAAGATCTCGGCTTTGCGTCGCGGTTTTATCTCGGTATTTCCGCCTGTTTAGCCGATCGAATGCGGGGCACCGTTGGACGTTTAGGCTATGGCGTTGAAGTTGTCCTAAATGAACGTTTCGACTTGCTTGAACCTGACGATCTCGAACTGGTTCGCACGAAGTTTCGCTGGCTGGTCGAGCGATCGGGAGCATCCCAGGAAACGGGATTTAAGGCGGGAATTTAACAGCTCAAATACGTCATTCAAAACGGCTGATTCAAGTGAGCGAAGCTGGCAGAGCTTACGCAAAATGGGTGAGAAATTCGACCTCTCATGCGAAATCCGGCTGTGTACAGACTTAGATCGCCGCTCTGAGCGAACACCGCACTATTTGCTTCGCAAAGGCTACGCCAACGACTCCGCTCAGTGTTCATAGTCGGACGTTTGCGTCAGTCTTAGGTCGATTAGTCCGACTACGCCGCATAGAAATTGACATGACCACCGTAGGCGCGTTCGATCGCCTCTGTTTGCATCACGGCTTGACGACTACCGCTCGCGATCACCTCACGATTCAGCAAAATCAGGTCATCAAATTGGGTGATCGCTTCGCCGAGATCGTGGTTCACCACCAGCACAACCTGACCGGCATCGGCGAGTTCATGAAAGATTTGAAATAGGATCGCTTCGGTCTTTTTATCCACGCCGGTAAACGGCTCATCAAAGCAAAAAATGTCCGCCTCTTGCGCCAACGATCGCGCCAAAAAAATGCGCTGCTGCTGACCGCCCGAAAGATTGCCGATCGGTCGATCGAGAAAATCCATCATGCCCACCCGCTCGATCGCGGCGATCGCGGCGCGTCGGCTCGTCGGTGAAAACCGGCGAAACCAGCCCGTTTTGCGCACACGACCCATCATCACCACGTCGCGCACCGTCGCCGGAAACGTCCAGTCGATCGCGCTGCGTTGCGGCACATAAGCAATTCGATCGCGCTGCTCGGCCAGATTTTCCCCCTCGAACTGCACGCGACCCGAGGACGACGGAATCAAGCCAAACATGGCCTTGATTAACGTGCTTTTTCCCGCACCATTAGGCCCAATAATCCCCGTCATTCGTCCCGCCTTCACCGTCAAATTCACATTGCGGAGGGCTTCGACTTCACGATAGGCGACGTTCAGCCCGTCGATCGCGATCGTGCGCGGCAGGGTATGTAGATTATCGAAACCGGTCGTCAAGCCCATGAAAAAAACGATCGCCAAGCGATCAGGTGCAGGTCTGGGGATTATGACTCTAGTTTAGTCAAAAATGAATAAAAAATGAGAAGAATATGAAAATAATGAGACATTCATGAGAGCCTAATCTGTACCCATAGGCTTACCCAAGGCTCAACCAAGATTTTTGCCCTGTGGGCTGAATATGGGCTGAATATACGCCCAGCACCCAGCACATACCGACGATCCATTCCCCGATTGTGATGCTTCAACCATTCGCTTGCACCTCGCGCCTTGCTCTGGCGCTACTAACCACGCTGACCCTGACGGCCTGCCAGTCCGCAACGACACCGCCGATCGCCGACGATCCCAACAAGCCGAATATCGTCGCGACCAGTACGATCGTCGCTGACCTGGTGGCACAGGTGGGCGGTGATGCCATCGATTTACAGGGCTTGCTCGAACCGGGCGCTGATCCCCATATCTATGAACCCGTCCCGGCAGACAGTATCGCGATCGAGCAAGCGGATTTTGTGTTTTACAGCGGCCACAATCTCGAACCGGCCTTGGTGGATTTAATCGTGGGAGCCGGAAGCGGTGTGCCGTATCTGGCGCTAGGAGAGCAAATTGCGCCGTTGGCGATGGAGAAAGATGGGCAGCGGGTCGCCGATCCGCACGTGTGGGGCGATGCCGAAAATGCGATCGTCATGGTGGAAAAGATTCGCGATGCCCTCAGCGCTCTAGAGCCGGAGGGAGCGGCCACCTTTGCGGCAAATGCGGAGACGATCGTGGCGGATTTACGTCGGTTGGATGCCTGGATTCCCGTGCAAATTATGACCATTCCCGAGGGACAACGGGCGATCGTCACGACCCATGATGCGTTTCAGTATTACGCCTCGGCCTATGGTCTGGAAGTTATTGGGACATTAATCGGAATTAGTACCGAAGAGCAGCCCAGCGCTCAAACGGTACGATCGCTGGTCGAGGCGATCAAAACGGCGGGGCTTCCAGCGATTTTTGCGGAGACGACGATCGCGCCGAAGCTCATCGAAACGGTGGCCGATGAGGCGGGGGTTAAGTTAGCTGATCCGAAGCTATATTCAGACTCGATCGGTGCGCCGGGAAGCGCGGGCGATTCCTACATCGAAATGATGGTCAGCAATACCTGTTCGATCGCGATCAATCTGGGCGGTTCCTGTGCGCCCTTTGAGCCATAGGTCGAACACGAACTCTTTTGCGATCGAGCCGCAATGAATTCGCAATGAATCGGCGATCGAGCCGCGATCGAGCCGCGATCAATCCGCGATAGCAACAGATTGTGATCAATCTCACAATTTCATTCGCGACGATGTCCCATCGGGACTACTATTTCGGGTATTGTGTCCCGTTATGTCCTGCCTCGATCGACTATGAACCTCGGATCGCTTAACTTTTTTCGTTCACTCCAAGACAACAACACCAAGCAACAGTTTGTGGTCGTCGGCCTAGGTCGCTTTGGACGAGCCGTCTGCTCGACGCTGCATGAACTGCGCTACGAGGTGCTGGCGATTGATCGCGATGAAAAATTGGTCGATCGCGCGATCGCCGATCGCGTCGCCGATCACGCCGTCCGGCTCGACAGCACCGAGCCTTCAGCCCTCAAGGAAGCGGGCGTGTTTGAGTTTGATATTGCGATCGTGGCGATCGGAAATTATCTCGCCGAAAGCATTATCACGACGCTCAACCTCAAAGAAGGCGGCATCGGCCACGTCATCGCCAAGGCGTCGTCGGCCACCCACGTCAAACTGTTGAAAAAAGTGGGCGCCGATCGCGTTGTGTTTCCCGAGCGAGAAATGGGCTGCGAACTAGCGCGATCGTTGACCCGTCCGCGTATCCTGGATCGGTTTGAGCTAGACCCGGAACACAGCATCGTTGAGACGATCGTGCCGCAGCGTCTCGCGGGAAAAACCCTGGCCGAATCCGACATCCGCAAACACTACCGAATTAGCGTTTTAGCGGTCGGCGAAGATGAATCTAAATTTGACATCAACCCCGATTCCAACCATCGCTTTAAAGCCGGGGAACTGATGGTGATTTTGGGCGCGAATGCCGATATTGATCGGATTACAAGTTAAGCCGAGTCCATCGCGGTTTGTCACAATTCAGCATCGTCTCAGCGTCGTCGATATCGCGCGATCGCCATCATTTAGCGCGGCGATCATCATACGGATGGGTTGACGGCACTGATCATCGTCCTAAAAATAGCGTAGCGTTTTGATGGGGCGACGTTGTAGGCGTTGTTGTGGACTTTGCATACAAACGGCAACGTCACCCTGTCCCGTGTCCTCGCTGCTTGACGACTTTCGCTATGGCTCGCCACTGGTTTACTCGCCTCGTCTCATTACCGATCGACCCGCTGCTCGGCGCACTCTATCCGCTGCGTGCAGCCTGGATGATCCTGCGCACCCCAAAGCTCTGGGGCTATTTGGCTGCGCCGATCATCGTGAATATTCTCGTGAGCCTGGGAATATATGCCGGACTGTTGTTTCCCGGCCTTGATCGCCTTGATGCCCTCCAGCTCAACATCGCTTCCCGAGCTGAAGCGGCGATCGCCAAACTGCCCGAATGGCTGCACTGGCTCGATGCCGCATCGGTCTTTATTGGCGGCTTTTTGGACTTTACGTTGATTGTGCTGCTGTTGATCGTGACGGGTTTCGCGATCGCGCAGTTTGGGACGCTGCTCGGTGCGCCCTGGTACGGACAACTGGCCGAACGCATCGAAATTAGTCAGCTTGGCAAGGAAAATCTACCGCAGCCAGAAGGGCCGCTGGCGATCGTGCGCGACCTCTCGCGGGCGCTGCTGTTTGAGGTCAAAAAGATTTTCTTGGCGCTGAGTTTACTCATAATGTTTTTCATCATTGGCAATGTACCGGTGGCGGGAGCGATCGTCGCAGGAACCGGCGGCCTGATCACCTCGACCCTGATCACCTGCCTCGATTTTCTTGATGCACCGCTCGAACGGCGACGGCTACGATTTCGCGACAAGCTTGGGACAGTGATGCTGCATCTGCCCGCGACGGCTGGGTTTGGTCTGGTATGTTTATTTGCCGTGAGTATTCCGATCGTTAACCTCGTGTCCGTGCCGGTATGTGTCACCGCCGGGACGTTATTTTTCTGCGATCGCATTTTTTCCGAACGCAACCCAGTGGACAAGGCCGAATCATGATCGGCGTTCATGCCCGCACAGATTTTTTGCGTAAGTCCTGACCGTTTTCTGATCTCTCTAATCCAAATCCACCTCAACCGAAATCACCCCGGGACTGTATGGCCATCTCTGGAAACACCAAACTGCTCGGCATCATCGGCGATCCCGTCGAACATTCGATGTCGCCCGATATGCACAACCGCGCGATCGCCGAGCTGGGTCTCGACTACGTTTACGTGCCATTCCCGGTTAAGCCCGACAATCTCGGCGCTGCGATGGCCGGGTTTGCCGCGATCGGCGTCGTCGGGCTGAACGCCACCATTCCCCACAAACAGGCCGTCATGTCCTATCTCGACGTGATCACCCCCGAAGCCCAGGCGATCGGCGCAGTGAATACCATCTGGCGCAGCGATCGCGGCTGGGAAGGCACAAACACCGACGTGACGGGCTTCCTCGCGCCCCTGCGTGATCGCGCGGCCAGCAACCCAGCGATTCAGCGCTGCTTCGATCGGCCCCTGGTGTTACTGGGTCACGGTGGCGCGGCTCGCGCAGTGGTCGCCGGAGCCAGCCAGCTTGGATGCCCGCTGGTGCATGTGGTGGGGCGTACCCCTGAAAAAGTCGAAGCGTTCGTTCGCAGTTGGGACAACTCGCCGATCGCCGTCAACCTCAAAGGCCACAGCTTCAGCGAACTCGGCACACTCCTCCCAGAAGCCGGAATCATCGTCAACGCCACCCCGATCGGGATGCATCCCCAGATCAGTCAATCCCCGTTATCCGACGCGGTCGCGGTTCGGATTTCCAGCGACGCGATCGCCTACGACCTGATCTACACCCCCAGCCCGACCTTCTTCCTCCACCAAGCGCAGCGTCAAGGCGCGATCGCGATCGACGGCTTGGAGATGCTGGTGCGTCAAGGAGCCGCCGCGTTTGAAATCTGGGTCGGGCAAGCTCCCCCCATCGAAACGATGCGTCAAGCACTCCGGGAACGTTTGGGCTTGGCTTGATTCAGCGCGATCGAGGCAGCGCAACCCTCAAAAGCATCAAACAGGACTAACGCATAGCTATCGTTGTTAGATCCGTGAAACCCGTAAAAATGCCTGCCACGATCGGAATTCAGGCGAACGAATCTGCTAAAAGGTGAAACTCGATCCGTATAAATACGTCTATGCCATCGACGGCGCGGATGCCGAGCTGTTATGTGACGATCCGCCAACAGAATGGGGATCTTTTTCTCCCAAAACTGCGTCAAACAGAACACAGCGGATCAAACCCAAAGATTACGTCCAACCAACGCTCGCAGAGACTTTTTCATCCATGAGAACGAACCTTAAACTGATGCTGGCTGGCTTTGTTGCCACCAGTCTAGCTAGCTTCACCGCCACCCCCGCTAGCGCTCAACCCGCCACTGCCTTTGAATGCCGTAGCAGTGACAACGTCAACTTCACCGTTGCCCTCGCGCGTAATGGCGCGGTTTCCGATCCACTGGTGGTTTGGACGAGCGACGCCTTCAGCAGCTCGGGCTATACTCCCGAGCGCCGCTGCCAAGCGGTCACAGGACGCCTCAATACCTTGCTAGACGACAACGGCGACACCCTCGCGGGGCTATACCTAACAGTGGGTCGGGTGAATGGTCAATCGGTGGTGTGCTCCGTGGCGAGTACCCGATCGGGCTGCAATAGCGATAACGTGCTGTTCACCCTCAGCGGCGATAACAGCCGTAGCCCTGAACGGGTGCTGTACAACCTCTCAGCCCGTGGATCGGGAACCAGCATTCAGGAATCCGGTGGCGTTCCTTACGTCAATCTTGAAGACCTTGTCAACGCGAGTTTCTAATGTTGGGCGCGTTCCTACCGCTGGTGTTGCGATCGAGTCGGTTTAGTCGGCGCACCTCGCTTCCCAGGCCGATTCATCTGACGCGAGCCGTGATTGGCCGCGTGGCGATCGCCCTACCCCGCGCGATCGTGGCCGCAATGATTACCACCGTCGCGATCCCCCTGGTCGCCGCCGATATTGTCCTCACCGAGGAACAGGTAGACGCTGTTGCATCACAAACAACGGTGGTCATTGGTCAAGGTTTGCAAAAGGGCGATATCGAAGCCCAGCGCGAATGGAATCCCGGTTCCGGGACGATCGTCGCTCGCAATGGCAATCGGTACTACGTTTTGACCGCACTGCACGTGGTGCGCACCCGTGACACGGTTTATGGCGTGCGTACCAGTGACGGCGAAGTCCATCTCGTTGACGACGTTAATACTGATCGTAATATCTATCCCCTCGGACGCGAGGCGGATGAATTCGGCGAAACGATCAGCGGGCTGGATCTCGCCGTGGTGGAATTCGAGAGCGATCACAACTACCCGATCGCCGTGATGGGTGATTCTGCCACCATGACACCGGGCGAGCCGATCTTCGTCTCTGGCTGGCCAACCCCGGACGACTTCGATGCGCGGCGCGTGCGCGTGACGGAAGAAGGCGAACTCACGGCCATGTTTCCCCCCGCCGATGACGGGGGCTACAGCTTGCTATATAGCAACGAAACCCGGCGCGGCATGAGCGGCGGCCCGGTTTTTAATGCGTCCGGTGAGCTAATTGGTGTACACGGGCGCGGACGGGCGATCGAACAGACCTATTGCCTCGATCCCCAACTGAGCGAACGCAATAGCTGCGGCATTCAGACCGTACATTTTATGAATCGCGCCATGACCCAGGGCTTAATCCTCAAATTTGCCGCGCCTCCCGTCGATCCGGAGACGATCGCCACCGGTTTGGCCGCACGCGATGACGCCGACACGATCGAAGATATTTACACCCTGTTCACCTTCGATCTCGGCAGTTTGCTCCGCGATGGCCCTTCCGGTGGCTGCGGTAGTCTCTTGCTGGGCGATGATTGCGATGGGTTTTGATTGTTTGTTTGATTGAATTAACAATTGGCGATTGCACGACGAACCATCGATCTAGATGGTTTGACGCAGATCGCGGAGTCGCTCGGATTGTTGCGCCTGCTGCTCAAATCGATTCGATAATTCGGTGCAAACGAGTTCGCAGAGCTGAAACACGATCGGATCGTCGATCGAATAATAGACACTCACACCCTGCGGATCGCGGGTCACAAATCCGGCTTGGGTCAACATTTTTAGATGCTTCGAGACATTCGCTTGACCGAGTCCCGTCGCCGCAATAATTTCACTGACATTCTTTTTTCCCTCTTTCAACACACACAGCACTCGTAGACGGCTGACTTCCGACAAGACCTTGAAATAGTCGGAAACTTGTATGAGGGCTTCATTTGAAACAGCGGTCATGGTGATGTTGTCGAAGAAAGGATAAAGTTTGGGGTGCAGAACGTATGATCGCTCGCTGTTACGTTAGGACGCTTTGAGCTGGAAACCGCACTATATTACGTCGCAAAGGCTACGCCAAAGACCAGCTCAGTGATCCTAGTGAATGTCCTAACTGAACCGAACAACACGATAAGCCGCAAGACGTAAGCCGCAAAACGGAGGTCGATCGATGAAGACAATCGGAACGCAAACGACGTGTTGCAGCGAAAGCATCTAAAATTCACGACGCACGCATCGATTTTGCGTCTTTTCAGCATTGAATCAGGCAAATCTCCCGCTTTGGGGGATTATTCGTCCGAAAAAAAAGCACAGTCTGATTTTGGATTGTCTTTAGACTTGATTATACGGAAGCATGGCCAGGAGTTTCGCCATGCCGCAAAAGCCCGTCGCTCCAGCAAAGATCAGACCCGAGCCGACAAACCCGGTCAAGATTAAAAACCAGGGAGAGACGAAGGCAGCGAGCAAGGTTCCTGCCAACACGAGCGAACCCGCCACGATTTGGACTTGGCGCATCATCGGCAGCGGCGCACGGGTATCAATCTCAGTCTTGTAACCAGCTTGTTTCCAGCCCGCAATACCGTGCTGGAGCTGATAGATACGCCGATCGCCGATCGCACCTAGCTTTTGAGCCGCTTGGTTGGATCGATTACCACTGGCACAGTATAAGACGATCGGCTCAGGTAAGGCGCGGACTGTTTCAGCATCAAAACTCGACAACGGGTGCAATGTGGAGCCAACAATCCGTTCACGGGCATGTTCTCCCGCTTCCCGCACATCAACCAGCGAGACCGTTTCAGATTCGAGAATCTGACGCAACGCGATCGCGTCAATCGCTGTGATCGTTTGGGGCGTACCAACAGAGTGGGAGGCTTGCATAGGTGGTGTCTCAAACAGTGTGAAGACATTTAAGGTTGGGCTAACAAAATAACTATATCACTATTTAGTTGTTTTTGATCGCCAAATATTCCTAATCTCCCAACACGGCAAGCCGACGCTGCGCGAACGACAGGCTCCGCCTTCACACTCTCGCTGTTCAATTCTTCTCTTCATGCAAGAGATCTGTTAATTGCTGATCGCCGGGATATCGGCGGTCTAGCGATCAAGAACCAAACAAATCCCCACCGCAAGAACAGCGGTGGGGATAACGATCGAACGATTACGGCCAAACGATCTCAGATCAATCAGAACAAGAACTAGGCAGACGCCATTTCTTGGATGATGTAGTCAAAGTAGGGCGCGGTTTCCTGAGCATCCTCGGCGCTGAGGAGGCCAAGGGACGCATCTTTTAGGCAAGTGATGGCTTCAGCCATGCCAACCATCGGCACATTGAGCGCGTTATACATTTCGCGAGCGCCGATGATGCCGATCGATTCGATCGGCTCTTTGTCACCCGACAGGACACCATATGTCACCAAACGCAGATACCAGGTGTAATCGCGCAGACACTGATTACGCTCGCGTGTACCTGCCGCATTGCCGCCCGCCGCGATGTACTCGGGACGACGTTTCCACAACTCTTGACTGGCCTTCGCTACGATCTTCTTTTCGTTTTCCGTAAGGGTTTCGACGATGCGAAAACGTTGCTCGCCCGTCTTGAAAAACGCCTGAATGCCTTTCAGCTCGCCAGCACTCGGATAGCGCAGGTCGTCGTCAGCTTTTAGAATGACTTGACTAACAACACTCATGATTTAAAAAATTTGTTCGAGAATACTAAGGTTATAGTCTATCGACTTTATGAGTTTGGCGGAATAGATGGCAGATACGCAGGCCGACGATCGTAAGAATAATGATAATTTCAGCCGGGATGGAAGCCCGAGTCTGTCCGAGCGAGGAACCTGGCAGCAGGGCGAAACCCTCGAAATTGAGATTGTGGATCTAAGCGATCGAGGCGACGGGGTCGGGCGTTGGAACGATCGCGTGGTTTTTGTGCCGCAGACGGCGATCGGCGATCGCGCTGAAGTTCGACTGGTGCGCGTGAAGCGATCGTTCGCCCACGCGAAGCTATTAAATATTGTAAAGCCGTCGCCCGATCGGCAGCGTCCGCCCTGCATTTTGGCGGATAAGTGTGGCGGCTGCCAGTGGCAACACGTCGTGTATGCGACCGGAGAGAATGAGGCCGCCGGAGATCAAGGCGGTCAACTGGGCGCGAAATATCAGCAAGTCGTGCAGGCGCTCCAGCGCATCGGCGGGTTTGAAACGCCGCCAGTGGATGCGGTGAAAACCACGGGTCAAGATCTGCACTATCGCAACAAGGTGACCTATCCGGTCGATCGTGGTCAAGATGGCCGCGTCCGTGCCGGGTATTACCAACAGGGAAGCCACAAAATCGTCAACCTGAACCAATGCCCGGTTCAGCCCGAAGCCTTCGATGAAATCCTGCAACAGGTGAAGCGCGACATCGAAGATTGCGACTGGCCGATTTACGACGAAAAGCAGCACACGGGCGAAATTCGTCATATTGGCCTGCGGATTGGTTACCACACGGGCGAAATGCTGCTGACGCTGGTGACGCGGGGCGGCAAGCTGCCCGACCTCGAAGCGCAGGCGCAACACTGGCTCAAGGGTTTTCCAAATTTAGTCGGCGTGACGATTAACATCAACCCGCAGAAGACGAACGCGATTTTTGGCGCGGAGACTTATACCGTCGCCGGTTCCGGCGTGCTGAATGAGAAATTTGCTGGCTTAAATCTGGAGCTGGGTTCCGATACGTTTTTCCAGGTGAATACCGAAGCGGCGGAAATCATGATCGAGACGCTGATTGAGGGGTTAAAGCTTCAACCGGAAGAATCGCTGCTCGATGCCTATTGCGGGATTGGGACGTTTACGCTGCCGTTGGCCAAGGCGGTGAAGCAGGCGATCGGGATTGAGGTACACGAGCGATCGGTCGATCGCGCGGAAGCCAATGCGGTGGCGAACGGGATCGAAAATGCGTCGTTCTACTCCGGTCGCGTGGAGGATCGTTTATTCCAAGTGGCGAGCGATCGTCTCTTCGGCGAAGTTGATGCGGTGATTCTCGATCCGCCGCGTCAGGGTTGCGATCCGATCGTGATCGATGCGCTGCGTCGTCTGAAGCCGAAGCGTATCGGCTATGCGAGCTGTAAACCGGCGACGTTAGCGCGGGATTTGAAAATGCTGTGTGAGGGCGGGTTATATACGCTCGATCGCGTCCAGCCGGTGGATTTATTTCCCCATACATCCCACGTGGAATCGATCGCCTTTTTGACACTTGACCCCGAAATGGCCGCCGTGCGTACGATTACAAAAGTCGAATAACGGGCGATCGGCTTGGAATTAAGCTCAATGGGCTAAATTTAACTTAATAAATTTAATTCCAAGCCTCGTTTACTCCTTTATCGTCAATTCAATCATTTCCAGAACAACCTGAGAGCGTTGAGCTTGTCGAAATGCGGTTTTTGGGAAGACAGAACGGAGTCAGGATGTTTCGTTTTTTATTGAACTGACGATATCGATTGAATTTCAATTAATCAAAAATAGCTTAAATTATATTAATTTTGATCATGTTTCCACTCATTCATCTTTGCTCGCAAGCTTGGAAAGGCATGGAAAGCAAGGAAAAACTGTCTTTATTCTTTGAAGTATTCAGTGCTGTCTTGGTGACAACATCAATTGTATTTTTGATTCGACAAACTGACGCCCAAGTTGATGCTTTAAAAAGTGGCACTTTTGCAGATATCGCAGGTCAGCAGCTTGAGCTAAATCGTAATTTCTTGAATCGACCAGAGCTTAGACAATATTTTGCTCCCAATGGTCAATCGATCGCTCCCGAAAATCCTAACTATGATGCCGCGATCGCGCTAGCCGACTATCACATCGATTTCTTTTCACTGTTATGGGCTCAATCAAGCTACTTTCTAGAATCATCTAATATCCAAGAATCAGATGTTGCTTGGAATAATTATGTAGGTGATATGTTCAGTCAAAGCCCAATTTTATGCGAGCGCTTAAATCAGATTCAATCCTGGTATGAACCTAATTTTTTAGATTGGATCGAAAGTCTTTCGACCTGCCAAATTCAGCCCAGAAAGTCATAGGTTCATCAGGGTAAACACATCTCAATCAGTGGATGATAGGGAGCAGGCGAGGAGTTAGGACAACAGAGCGGATAACGGCGTATCCCAAAACACCTCTTGCTCGATCGGCAAATCCGCCAACAGGCTCCCATCGTTTTGGATGTGCAAAATCTTGAGCTGAGAATCGAACATGCCGCGCTGCACCTGACGCCGCCGCACTTCGACAAAACTGCCCGATCGCAATATCCGTAAACGTGGCGGCGGCACTTGGCTCTGGCGCACCGTCCCGTACGGCTCATTAAACGTCGCCATCCAATGCTCGAACCGTTCTAAAAAGCGATCGGGATCGGCTAGCGTGTGACCCGCCGCTAGCTCAATATTGACCACATAGCCGCCCGGAATCGCATCATCGGCCAGGGTGATACAAAAATCTTCGAGCTTGACGTTAAATTCCTCCTGGAGCGTGCGAAGAGTCTCGATCGCATGAAATTCCGTCGTTTTTTCCGACGTTGAGGACAGTAAACCGCCGCGCCGATGGCGAAACACGATCCGGGGCGCATCGTTATAAAAGCCCGTCACTTCGATGACATCGCCGATATCGTAGCGATAAAACCCGCTATAACTCGTGACAAGAATCCGGTAGCGATGACCCACCTGGACTTCGTGAGGCAACAGCGTCGGCGGCTGTTCCTCGTTCCAGTGATCTTCGGCGATAAATTCAAAAAAGCCGCTTTCGATCGCCAAAATGCCGCCATCAACGTTGAAATCCGGAATCACGCTAAATGTGCCTTCCGCTGTGCCGTAGATCCCCCCGAAAATCGGCGTATCGCCAAAGTAGGTCGGGAAGCGATCGAAGTAAAAATCGGACGTTCCGCCTCGGGCGGTGAACACGTAGGAGAGTTTCGGCCACGCGGCTTTTGGCGTCAGGCGACCGTCGCGATCGAGGGCAGCACGTAAGTAGGCGGCGCGTTGGGGCTGGGGACGGCGGAGTTGTTCGAGCTGGCGGCGTAGGGGAGGGTCGATCGGCAGATCCGGCGTGATCGTGCCCTGGGCGAGATCCTGAATCAACGATTCCGCAAAGTCTTCGAGATACTGACAGGTTCGCAGCACCAACATCGGAAAATTGGTGATAAATCCGCGCATGTCGGCATCACTCAGCGCAAACAGCAAACAGACGTAATGACGCGCTGCCGTATCGCCCACATTCAGCGCCGCATAGGGCAGTGAAAACCCCTGCTCAAACAAAAACTGTCCTTTACGCAAGCTACCGACGCTCACCGGGCCGAATTCCGTACCGCCCGGTGTGATGCCCTGAATTTGGGCGGAATTGGTGATGATGCTGCGTCCGAAGCTCGATCGGCGGGCTCGCAACGCATCGAGAGCAAAGCCGAGGCTGGCGATATCGGCACGCCGCAGGGATGCTTGAAAACGGGCGGTGACGGGGACTTGTTTTTTACGTCCGGTCGAGCCGCTAGTCAAGTTGATGTAGCTAACTTTGTCCGGGGTTAAAACGTTCGTTGCACCGTTAACGATGCGATCGGTATAGGGTTCGTAAAACTCGTAGGGAAAGATGGGTACGCGCTGTCGAAATTTCTCGACATTCTGAATCTTCGACAGTTTGAAATCCGCTCCAATTTGGGTATTTTTATGATGGTTTATTAGTGTTATGAGAAAGTTTGACTGGGTACTTTGAACCGATCGGGTATTACGAATTAGGCGGTTTTTAGCGTGCCATCCAAGGAATTTCAACAGGGATAAAGAAAGACTAGACAAAGACTGTACCTTAAAGATAATATGAGTAGAATTTCAAATTAAAATTGAACCTAAACTTGAATTTAAAAATTAAGTAATTTAGCCCAATTCAAGAACTATCTATAATCTCTTGTGTTGCAAGATTTAGGCTTTTTATTTATAGATTCATGAAAAAATTAAAACACTTTAAATCGACCCACATTTAACCAGATATACGATTTTTTAGAGCGAAAAGATCGGCATCGACAATTGCCCACATTGGATACAATATGTAAGGCTTGGCGATTCCTCCCGCTCCTCTTGCGGTAAACACTATAAATGACAAAAGTAAAAAACTCGGAAAGAATCGTTTCGCGCCCGCCTAAAAATAAATGTGACGTCGATCTAGATTTGAGCGAAAAGGAATATGTAATCCTCGACAGCACTCGACCATCTGAGTACGGGAACAAAAAACAAGAGAGGGTCTAAAGCAAGAATGGACTCATCCGTTGGGTTGTACGTAGAAAAATTCAACCAGATCGCTAAAAATCTTTCTGCTGTTGAATTTCGTTCCTCAATCTTACCGATAACGCTAAATTTTGTCCTGCTACTGTTCCCGACAATATCAGACTCGCTACTTGAAACCCAAAATTAACAAATTTTTTACAGGATCTGAAGCTTGCCAAAACTTGACGTGAAGCCTCTATTTTGATGTCAGCCCAAACGGACTTAGTATAACAATAGAACCAATGTCCATTGGTGCGAATGTCTTTGGCAAACGATGCGCCTTTACTTGGAGATCCACAATCAATGTCTGATTGCTGCGACCACGGCGACGAACTCGATGAACTGGCACAAAAACAGCGCAAGGTACTGTGGGCGGTTTTAATCGTGAATGCCATCATGTTCGGCGTTGAACTGGTGAGCGGCCTTCGATCGCGATCGCTCGCCCTCACCGGCGACTCCCTCGATATGCTCGGCGACGCCATGGCCTACGGAAGTAGCCTCTACGTCCTCAATCGCAGCGATCGCGCCCAAGCCCGCGCCGCAATTTTCAAAAGTGGCCTGATGTTTCTCTCGGCGATTGCCATCTTTGGCCGCGCTATCTATCAGATCTGGCATCCCGATCTACCCACCCCAAGCGTCATGGGCGCGATCGCGCTGCTCGCGCTGCTTGCCAACCTCTTTTGCCTCCTGGCTCTCGCCCGCCACCGCAACGACAACCTCAACCTACAATCGGTTTGGCTCTGCTCGCGCAACGACTTGATTAACAACACTTCTGTTATTATCGCCGCCGTCTTGGTTGCCCTGTTTTCCAGCCCCTGGCCAGATTTTGCCGTGGGTCTTTTTGTGACGTTCATCGTGGCGCGATCGGCGGGTCGCGTCTTGCGGCAAGCCTGGACTCAGGCGTAATCTCAGATCCGCTCAACGCTCTCAGTCTGTTCTGAAAATGATTGAACTGACTACAACCCTCAAACGTTAAAACGCCAAATCCCCAACGGTAATGCTGCTGGCCGCGACGCCGCTCAGAATCGCTAGCGTTGTGTTCGTGGAGAACTCCTGAACCAAGGTGCTGCCGTTGCTGTCGATCACAGTGATGAGATCGCGCGTCAATGTGGGAAATAGAAGTTTATCGGTTCCAGCGACAAAATCCGTGATGATATCGATCGAACCGTCGTTAACGATCGTAAATCGATCGCTGCCATCGCCGCCCGTGAGCGTATCATCGCCCAAGCCGCCCGTGAGCGTATCATCGCCTGCGTCACCCTTGAGATCGTCATTCCCTAAGTCGCCGAAGAGCTGATCATTGCCGGTTCCGCCGTAGAGAATATCTTCGTTCTGGCCGCCGTAGAGGATATCATCGCCCGAGCTGCCGTCGAGTAGATCATTCTCGCTATTCCCGAACAGAATGTCATTCTCATTACCGCCTTGGATGGTGTCGTTGCCGCGTTCGCCGGAAATAATATCGTTGCCGAAACTGCCGGTCAGCGTGTCGGCATCTTGACCGCCAAAGATCGAGTCGTCACCGCGTCCACCATCGATGCGATCGAGCCCACGATTCCCAAATAGAAAATCGTTGCCATCACCACCGGAAATAATATCTTCGTTGTCTTCTCCCGAAATAATGTCATCGCCTGCATCGCCGATGATGTAGTCGTTGCCCTGACCGCCAAACGCGAGATCGTCGCCGCCATTGCCTTCGATGTAGTCGTTGCCGGTATTGCCGAAGAGCTGATCGTTCCCGCTACCGCCGATGAGATTATCATCACCCTCAAAACCAATCAGGATGTCATTGCCGTTGAGGCCGACGATCGAGTTGTTTGCAGGGTCACCGAAGGCCGTACCGCCCGCATCGCTGCTGACGGCGCGGGTGCTGACGGTGGTGTTGACGGTCGGCGGCGGCAGGAGAGGAAGGCGAATGGTACTGCCTTCATTACCGATAAGCAGGTCTTCGGGATTGGGTACAGGCACATTGGGATCGATGTTTGGATCTTCAATGAGGCGACTCACGACGAAGGTGACGAGAGCCGTGTCTTTGTTCCCGAGGCTATCCGTCGCGGTGTAGAAGATGTAATCTTCACCTTCAAAATTGGTCGGAGGCGTGTAGCGCAGGGTGTTGCCCTCTTCGACGGAGATGATGCCGTCGTTGCGACCCACGGTCTCGAAGCTGACGAAGGATAGCGGTTCAAATTGGCTATCGTTGGCGAGGGGTTGAAATTGGACGGAGGTGTTGATCCGCGTTCTGACAATATCGTTGTTGGTGTTGGCAACGTTGATGTTGATAACGGCAGTGTCGGTGGCGCCAAATGCGTCTTCGATCGTGTAGGTCACACGATCGGCTCCCGTAAAGCCCGATGGTGCGGTGTAGGTGTATTCCTGGGTTTCGTTATTGGCTAACGTAATCCGTCCGCCTTTGTCGGTGGCGAGGGGCAGGGCGGAGGCGAAGGTAACGGTATCGTTGCCGTTGGCGTCGGTGTCGTTGGCGAGGGGGAAGAGACCGTTGGCAACGCCGTTGGTGGCGATCGCGAAGTCGTCGTTTGCGCCCGGTTTGCTATTGACCGTGACTGAAACCGTCGCGCTACTACTGCTACTGCCATCGGTAATCGAGTAGGTGAAGGTATCGATCCCAACGAAGCCAGCGGGGGGCGTGTAGGTCAGGGTTTTGGTGCTGGTAAAGCTGATGCTGCCGCCGTTGGCTGAGGTGGTTTGGCTACCGGAAATGAAAATATCAAAGGGGTCGCCATCGGGGTCGGAGTCGTTGGCGGTGACGTCGATTAAAACGCTGGTGTTGGGTTGAGTTTGGGCGGTGTCATCGACAGCGCCTGGTGGGTCACTGCTGGCGGTGATGTTGAGCGTTGCGGTAGCGGCATTGACGCTGGTGGCAGAGGCGAGGGTGTCCGTGACTCGGAAGGTAAATGACTGGGTTTCGTTCGAGTTCAGGACAGGAACGAAGATCAGTTCATCAATGTCGGCGCGTGGTATGACCGAGCCGATGCTGACGTTGGTTGCGCCAATTTTGAGCGTGCCGGAAGCGGGCAATGTGACGATCGAAATCGATTGCAAAGTATCACCGGCATCAGCGTCAGAAAATGCAGCATCGAACGCATTCTCGCCGCCCAAGGCAACGGTCGTATTGTCCTCTAGAATCGTGAAGGTGATTGGCTGCGCTACCGGCAGATCGTTAACCCCTTTGATTTCAACCGTGACGGTTGGTGTATTGGGAGTAATGCCCAGGTTGAGGTATTGAAAAGTATCAGTTATCGTTGCACCGGCTACTAGCGCTTGTAGTGTTGATGAACCAAGAGGGGAATAGGTGAATGTGCCGTTGCTATTAGCGGTGACGGTCGCACCTTTGGCGGTCGTGATGGTTGTGGAGGTACTACCACCACTGATTAATCCCGCAATGCCACCGCCGCCGTCATTGGCGAGCAAATCGCCGCTTAGGATCTCATCTTCGGTAATCCCGTTTGCGCCAGTAAAGTCATCATCGGGGGGAGCCAAAAGACCGGGATAGGTGACGATCGACGATTGAAAAATCGCGATCGCCGGATTTTCGCGACTATCCCCACGGGCTACATCTAAATTCCAGTCACCACCGCGATCGCGATGCCCCGTTTTCGTCGTAGACGCCGCGATCGCACAGCCCGTCAACCGCGCCAATTTTTCGATCAGTTCTATCCCGGCATCACCCGCCGCCACATTGCAGCCATAGATCGCAATTCGATCGAGCCGATCGCCGATCGCGCCCAACATTTGCGCCTGGGATTGATCCGCGATCGTCTCCAACGAAATCCCGATCGCCCCAAACTCCACCGATCCCGGACGCCCGTGGGACATCAGATGCAGCTCTCGTACATTCGGGTTGCGATCGAGCGCCTGCTGCACCAACGCCAAACCATCCGCTGTGGACTCAATAACGATCGTCGCAACACCAGGCATGAGGTGCGATCGGAGCGTCGTCACCTCATCAATCCGCGCATCGATCGCAACAAGAGCTGACGCGGTAGCAGACGCCAGGGGCTGCGATAACGGCGATCGGATCAAGGCAGAAAAAGTCGTCATAGTTCAAGGAGGCAGGGAAGCGTTGAAACAAGCAAACAACACACAACAGGCAACAGGCAGACCATCGACAACCCAATGGGTTGGAGTCGTGACCAAAATTCGTTCTAATCAGCTCTAAATCTCAATCTGACTCAATTTGAATCGTCATCTAAAATATTGGCGCACAAAACGGATGGCCGATCAATATCATTATTCATCACGCCTCACATGAGCGTAGCTCAGACCCGTCACGAATCAAGCCATAACACCAATGCGCTAACCTGCGATCGCGGATCTCGATACATCCTTTTATCCGTCCTTAAGCTCTTCGAGTCGGGTTCACACCAAAATGTTCCCTGATGTCCGAAGATCTTGTAAACATCACCATTCGCCGGATTATTCCCCGCTCTGGCATCCCATACAGCCCAAGCCCTAAACCCGAAATCACCGTTGATACCGACCAGAGGACTCGAAGCAGAGCGCTACAATATTCACACCTCGGGCAGGGCTGTCACACCGCCCCCCATCTTCCTACAGGTTAACGCCCCCTCCCGACCTTTTGACTGACGGTACTCCGATGGATCGCGACGCGACGCAACTTTACTGCCCGAATTCTTCGTGCCAAGCACCCAACGCCGAGCGCAGTAAATTCTGTCAGCGTTGTCGGACGCTGTTACCCAAGCGCTACCTCTGGGCGATCGAACCCGGTAAACTCTCCGTCGAGATGCCCGAGATCCTCGACGATCGCTACATCCTCAAGCACGATCGCGTTTACCTCGACACCCATCCCGGCCTCCTGCCCCACGTCCCGGAACAAGTCCCCCCCGAAATCCGCGCTTACCTGCGGCTCTTCCCCTATCGCTGGCATGTACCGCAAATTTACGGTTCGGCGAGTCGTTCAGTCGGGGGAGCTGAGCTGGAGACCCCATCGATTTGGCTGCTCGAAAACGCCCCGATCGAGCCGCGATCCAACGGCACATGGCGACAATTTCCCCATATCGATCTGGCCTGGAGCCAAGTCGATGACCTGCACAAATTGGGCTGGCTCTGGCAAATCCTCAATCTATGGACGGATTGCGTGCGCGAAGGGGTCGCGAGTACGCTGCTCGACTCCCAGCAAGTGCGAGTCGATGGATCATTTATCCGCCTTGCGCAGCTCATCCCGGATGAAAGCGAACTATCAACCGGACTCGATAAACTCGGCTATCTCTGGTCTCGTTGGGTTCCCGCCACAGAACCGCCGCTGCGAGACTTCTTTGATCAGCTCTGTCAGCGCATGATCGACGGTCAACTGCACACCCCGGAACAGGCGCAGATCGTGATCGATCGCGCCATCGATCGTCTGAACGTGACGCGCGACTATCATTGGCAGGTCACCACCCTCAGCGATCGCGGCCCGAGCCGAACACGGAACGAAGACGCCTGTTTTCCGCTCACCGAAAAACCAGACCCGCCCCGATCGCAGGCTTTAAGCATTGTTTGCGACGGGGTCGGCGGACATGATGGGGGCGATATTGCCTCGGGACTCGCCATTAGTACCGTCTCGGAGCGCGTCAGTCTGATCGAATCATCACAAACAAAACTGTCTCGCGTCGATAAGCTTGATCGCGTCCGCGAGGCGATCGCCGACGCTAACGACGCGATCGGCCAGCGCAACAACGATGAGCAGCGCCAGGGTCGTCAGCGCATGGGAACCACGATCGTCATTGGACAAGGCGACGATAACGACCTGTTTATTTCCCACATTGGCGACAGTCGCGCCTATTTAGTCAACGCCCGCACCTTCTACTCCCTCACTGTCGATGATGACGTTGCCAGCCGAGAAGTACGCCTCGGCTATGCTTTTTATCGCACAGCCGTCCATCAGCCCGCAGCCGGTTCCCTCGTCCAAGCCCTTGGGATGGGAGCGTCCAGCCACCTCTATCCGACCACCCAGCGGTTTATTGTCAATGAAGACTGCATCGTCTTGCTCTGTTCCGACGGCTTGAGCGACTACGATCGCGTCGAACAGCACTGGAAAACCGAACTTCAGCCCATTCTCGACAACACCACATCCCTGACGAGCGCGGCTCATCGCCTAGTCGAGATCGCCAACACCCAAAACGGCCACGACAACGTCACCATCGCCCTAATGCAGCTTCGAGTTATCCCCAACCCGAATCGTCAGGTCGATTCCACAGAACTGATAGCCTGCCTGACCCCCTTACCGCACGTTCCCGCAGCCCTGAGCGAATATTCAACCGTCGCGACCGACTTAACCACGGCAACAATACCGCGCCGTCGATCGCCCTTGCTGCCTCTGCTGGCGATCGGTATACCGCTCGCCATGCTTGCCGGATTGTTTCTGCCACAAGTCATCGAACGCTTTACGGGTCGTACCGATCTAGCGCTGGAATCGATCGACGATTTACCGGCAAATCGCCCCGAAAACGATACGGCTGAAATCCAGCTTGAAGATCGCATGGCGATCGATCCGCCGAATAGCGCCGCAACGACGGCGGGAACTTCGACACCATTGGTGGTGGGTCAACAGCTCATCCTACGTCGTCCGCTCGTGTTCTATCCGGACAAGCTTGACACCTCGCCCCCGCTGGATGGCGCGATTAAAACTGGGGCGATCGTGGAAGTTAAAGCGATCGATAAAACGGTCGATCGTCACTGGCTACAGGTGCGATCGTGTCCGCAGGATATCGCCACGGAGAATAGTCCCGCGCCCACCGCGCCCACCGCGCCCACCCGTGACGAAACAGCCGAAACCGCCGAGACACCCACGACTGAAATTGCTGGCTGGGTTGAATTCAAGAACCTCAGTGCTGCGGGCTACGAACTCTACGAACCGCCACCAGGCCAAGCCTGGTCTTGCGATCCACCCAATCCGTAGCCTCGAAGCTCTCAGGCTCTAAACCGCTCACCTGAAACGTTGCTGCGCTTTGACTCTTCTGTTCAGAGAGTGCTAAAGCGCAACAATCCAGATTTTGGCTTACTGATCTGGTTCAAGATCCGGAATACCGAGATCAACCTCAATTTCCGGATCGGTCGTCTCGGCTCCATCGGTCGTATCGGCTTCCGATTGACCGTCGAGCTGGACATCCGCAGGCGTCGGTGCATCAAGTTGAGCAATCAGCGCGTCAATTCGATCCTTATACTGCGGCGATGCAAGGCTCGACGCCGTCGAAAGGATCGCCCGTGCTTCCTCGATTTTGCCCTGACGCTGGAGAATCAAGCCCTTGCCCACGAGCGGACGGAAATCGGCGGGGTTGGCTTTCTGGGTGTTGTCGTAGGCTTGTAGCGCTTCGTCGAATCGTTCCTGTTCGGTGTAAATCTGCCCGAGGAGCAACTGCACCGCGACCACGTCAATGCTACCGGCCTTGGCGGTGTTGGCCTCTGGCGCGAGCTGAAGCGTTTCTTCTAGCAGGCCGATCGCCGCTTCTGGGCGTTCTTGCTTAACGAGCAGTTCGACTAAACCTTGCAGCGCTTGGGTATTTCCCGGTTCCTGTTGCAGAATTTTGCGATAGATTTGCGCTGCACCTTCAAGATCGTCGGTAAATTGCTTCACCTGAGCGAGCAAAATCGTATAGCGCATCTCGTCGGGTTTGAGCGCGGATAGTTTTTCCAGCGGATCGAGCACACCGGCAATGTCATTGAGCTGTAAACGCACCTCAACTAAACCGCGCAAAGCGGTTTCGTTCTCCGGCTCTCGCTGAAGCACGAGTTCATAACCCCGCGCCTGGGCTTGGAGTTCTTCTTGCTGTGCCTCGGTGTTGTTCGCGTCTTGCGGCGATGAGGGCTGCTGGGACACTTGGCGGGCATCCAGCACGCTACTGAGCAAGGGAGCAAGGGCAAAGCTAATAAAGGCGATCGCGCCGACGAGCAGCATGATGCGAGTAAACCACGGTCTTTCTTTAGCCACGACTATTTTCTCTGAGACTTGATTGAACGAATACTATAGATTGAGACGCCCGTCGAGATGACGGGTTCATTTCCACGATGAAATCGAGACCAGCCCGATCGCACCGGTTAATTTAACGTGATTCACGCTAACGATTTGCGCGAGAGTGTTTTCCTGCCTTTTCCTTTGGATGATTTGTTGGCGGCGGGTTGAACGGCGGGCTGAACGGCGGGGTTCGAGGCCGTGCGCTGTGTTGCGGTCGGATTGGTCGGATTGGTCGGATCGGTCGGGTTGGTCGGATCGGAGGGTGCTGCTGTTGCCGTCGAATCTGTTACCAGCGTAGCGGCCTCGCCGACCTGCTGACGGAGGGTTGCGGCCTGAGTCAGGAGCGATTCAGCAAAGGCGGTGGCGGCGTCGCGGGTGGCTTGATGATCGCCGTCGGTTTCGATCGTGCCGCTGGCGAGTTGGGCGAGTTCGAGGCGACGATCGTCGGTGTTGAGAGCGGACACGCGGATGACGGTGCGATCGTCCTCGCCAAGATCGCAATCCGAGATGATCTGTTTATCCACGTGGTAGTGCTGATCGGCCATCGCCGCCACAAGAGGCTGGTGCGTCACGCACAGGACTTGGTGACGCTGGCTCAGGCGATAGAGCGTCTCGGCGATCGTGCTGGCCACACGACCGGAAACGCCGACATCGATTTCGTCAAATACCATCGTTTCCACCCGATCGACCTCACTAAAACAGGCTTTGAGCGCTAACAAAAAGCGGCTCATTTCACCGCCAGAAGCGGTCTCCGCTAAAGATTGCAGCGGCTCGCCAGGATTCGGACTCCACTGAAACGTGACGCGATCGGCTCCGGTGGCGGTGGGCGAGATCGGCTCGATCGCCACGTGAAACTGCACGTTTTCCATCGCCAGCGGTTTCAGCGCAGCCGTCAAGCGCATTTCGAGGCGATCGGCTGCTTCGCGTCGCTGTTCCCGCAAGGTGATGCACACCCGATCGAGTTCAACCTGCATGGCGGCCACCTGCGCTTCTAGCTCTTCCACCGAAGCGCCGCCGCCCGTCAGCTCTTCGACCTGGGCACAGAGTTCGTGATAGCGATCGATCACATCCCCCAAACTCGGGCCATATTTCCGACAAATTTGCTTAAGCTGACGGATACGCGACTCAGCAATCTCCAACCGCTCCGGATCGGCTTCTAGCCCGTCCCCGTAGGCATTGATCGCATTCCCGGCCTCGGTCACGCGCACCAAAGCATCGCTCACCAGCTCCAGAATCGGCGCGATCGACGCATCATACTCGACCATCTCGCCGAGCGTGGCCTCAGCCGTGCCGAGAATATCCGCCGCCGCGCTGCCCTCATCCGCCTGATACAGCGATTGGTACACCGCGTAGCTTTGGCGCTGAAGCTCGACCACATGATTCAGGCGCGACGCTTCCTGTAGCATCGTTTCGAGTTCGTCCGGACTGTCGAGTTCAGCGGCGCGGAGTTCGTCAATTTGATAGGCAAATAGATCGAGTTGCTGAAGGCGTTGGGTTTCGCTGTGACGACGGGTTTCGAGCTTTTTGGTGACGGTCTGCCACGCGCCATAACAGTCCGCGACGGTTTGGCGCTGGGCAATCAGCGTCTCGCCACCGTAAAGATCCAGCAATCCCCGCTGATGGCTCGTTTGCCCCAACTGCACGCTTTGACCTTGGGCGGCAATTTCGAGATAGCGCGATCGCAGCGTCTGAATGTCTTTTTGGCTCGCGGTTTGACCGTCGATCGCATACTTGCTGCGACTGCTGCGCTTCCCGGCGATCAGCTCGCGCCGAATCACCATTTCATCCTTTTCAGTTTCATCCTCCAGACAGGTGGACACGCGCAAAAACGTCGCCTCGATCAACGCGCGATCGGTTCCCGTACGAATCACGCGGCCACTGGTTTTACCGCCCAAAACCGCATCGAGCGCATCGAGTACGATCGACTTTCCCGCGCCCGTTTCACCCGTCAGGACATTGAGACCAGCGCCAAACTCCAGATCGAGCTGATCAACCAGTGCGAAATTTTCGATTCGCAGACGTTTCAACATAAACGAGTCGCGCGATCGGCGCTAGGACGAATGGTGAGCGGCAGAGAAAGCAGGCAGATCGGGACGGAGTTCACGCGCATGACGGAGATAGATATGATTCGCAGGGCGATCGGTTGGCATATAGACGTGGATCAAGAAGCGGATGCAGCGATCTAGGTCGCCATCAACGTGCATATGCTGGACATCGATCAGCGGCACACAATCCCAGCCCGATCGCCGTCGCGCGATCGCAGCGGGAAACAATGCCGTCAGATCACGAGTGACCGAAAAGGTAACACTAACCAGATCCTCGGGGTTGAAGGAATTGTTCGCATCGAGAGCATCGAGCAGTTCGACGACCGCGTCGCGCATGGCATCCACTGAATTTTCTGGAACCGTTGTCGCTCCGCGAATTGCTTTAAGTCTCCACGCCACTTCCACTCTTGACATCCTCCATACCCCGATGACTCGGGCTTGACTATTGTTGAACTTAAAATTGGTGAATCGCTAGGCAATCAGAATGGTTGCCGTTTTAGGGATTGCCACAGTGGGCAACATCCGCTAATCGCCCCACAATTATAAGTTCTGTCTGCAAAACCCAAGTCTAACCAACACGAGCACTAAACCTTCTAGCCTCTGATTCATCTTGATTTCATAGGATTCGATCGCGAATTGCCTCACGCTTCCGATCACGCTTCCGATCCAGGTTCCGACGACGTGGGGGAGTGACGATGACGCCGACAGCGATCGGAACAATATTTCACCTCATCCCAACAGCTCGCCCACTTTTTACGCCACGTGAAAGGGCGCTGGCAGGTCTGGCAAATTTTTATGGGGAGATCCGATTTTTTCCGTTGTTTGACCATAGAGTTTGGAATTTGGAGTCTGGAATTTGGCAATTTCGCGATTTTATAATTTGATGATTTAGCAATTTCGCGATCGAGAGACAACCCAAACGTCATAAGCCCGCAGGCAAAAAGAAACCAAGATAAGCGTCGATCATCGCCTGACCCCAAATTAAAGCGATCGCCGCACCGATCGCCAAAAACGGCCCAAACGGAATCGGCTGCGATCGCGTCACCCACTTCAGCGCGATCGCCACGCTGCCCAACACCGCCCCGATCGCACAGGCGACAAACACCGTCAGCAACGCCAGCGGCCAGCCCAGCCACGCCCCAACCCCGGCCATTAACTTACTGTCTCCTGCCCCCATCGCTTCCTTACCAAAGGCGATCGATCCCAACAGACGCAGCGTATCGAGTCCCCACAGTCCCACCATCGCTCCCAGCACACTGGCAAACATCGCCGCACCGCCCGCCGCGAGCTGAGCCGCCAGACTCGTCGCACCACTAGCAACACTGGCCTGCCACGCGATCGCCACATTAAACCCCAGCCCCATCGCCACACCCCACTGGGTCAGCGGATTGGGCAGCGTCATCGTATCAATATCGATCATCGCCAACGCCAACAGCCACGCCAGCATGACCCACTGACTCACCAGCGCGATCGACCAGGTTTCCGCGCTCAGATAAAACGCCGCGAGAAAGATCGCTCCCGTGACGGCTTCGATGATCGGATAGCGGGCGGAAATGGGGGTTCGACAGTGGGCGCAGCGTCCGCCGAGACGCAGCCAGCCGAAGACGGGAATATTTTCCGTGACGCCAAGCTCATGCAAGCATTTGGGGCAGCGCGACGGCGGCCACCAGAGCGAGAGATCTGCCGGGACGCGGTAAATCACCACATTGAGAAAACTCCCGATCGCGCAGCCGAGAACCAGCACGATCGCCGCATTCACCAGGCGCACCATCATCAAAATTAACTCGTAGCTCATGGGCTATGCACCCCCCCGCAAATCGTTGGGATCGATCAGGTGTAGCGGCACGAGGTATTCCTGGGGGAGGAGGGGCTGAGTTGTATCGAGAATCACGGTGGCACGATGGCTGACGCGATCGACGGCGACACCGAGGGGACGATCGCGGTGATCTCGTCGAACCTGGCCGGTGCGTTCGCGATCGTTGAGGTAGGTGTGATAGGTGGCACGGGCAATGCGAATCAGGTCGGGGTGAAGATTTCCCCCGCCGGAGGTATCGGGCGCAGCAGAAGACGTCGGCTCTCTCATGGCGGCAAGTTGAACAGACCTTAACGTTCGCGAGGCGAATTGAGTGAAGTCAAGCTCTGAAATTAGGGCAAATATCGGGCTAGAACATCAGCAAATGAATTCGCCTATAGCTTACCGGAGCCGCTTGGATTCCAGGGAGTATTGCGTCTTGATTTTTGCGAACTGGCCTCTCGTTTTGAAGGGAGATCAATTCGATTTGCGCCGATCGCAATCGTTAATGAACGACTCGACGAGCGCCACATCTTCCACGCTGCCAATGACCAAGGGCGTCCGTTGATGCAGCTTTTCCGGAACGACATCGTTAATCTCCTGGGTTCCGGTACTGGCGCGACCGCCCGCCTGCTCCACAAGAAACGCCAGCGGAGCCGCTTCGTAGAGTAAACGTAGTTTGCCCTCGGGCTGTTTCGTCGTGCCGGGATAGAGAAACACGCCGCCCTGGAGCAAAATTCGGTGGAAATCCGAGACGAGCGCCCCGCTGTAGCGTCCGGTATAGCCTTCATGGCGGTGGACATAGCGGATGTAGTCGCGCATCGCATCGTCCCACTGCCAGAAGTTGCCCTCGTTGACGCTGTAGACTGCGCCGTGTTTGGGGATTTGGAGATTTTCTTGCCAGAGGATGAATTCACCGAGGCTCGGATCGAGCGTAAATGCATGGACGCCCTTGCCGATCGTGTAGACCAAAATCGTGCTGGCTCCGTAGAGGATGTAGCCCGCTGCGATTTGCTTGTGGCCGTTTTGGAGTAAATCTTTCGCTTCGCCGGTAATGTCTTCGCCTTCCTGTTGACGAATCGCGAAGATGGAGCCGACATTTAAGTTCGCGTCGATATTGCCAGAGCCATCGATCGGATCGTAGACCAGCGTATAGCGCCCGATCGGGCAATTTTCGGGGATATAGTACGGTTCATCCATTTCTTCCGAGGCCAAGCGACAGACCAGGCCACTTTGCTTAAAGACGGAGATGAAAACCTCATTGGCGTACACATCCATCTTTTTAACTTCTTCGCCCTGGACGTTCTCCGACCCGGCAAACCCCAGCACCCCATCAACAATCCCCGCGCAGCTCAGGCGTCGGGCGACCAGTTTACCGGCCAGGGCGATGCGTCCCATCAGGGCGCTGAGATCTTGGGCGTCGGGCGAAAAGCTTTGGAGTTGTTGGAGGACGTGGCGCGAAAGGGTGGTGCAGTCCCGATCGAGCGATCGTTCGGGAATGATAAACGGCTGGTTCGCTGCTCCAGTACTCGGTGTATTGGCGGTCGAGTTGGTTGGTGTAGCCATCGGGTTCGGTTTCCTGCCTAAAGGGTCGTCGATCGTGGCGGATTGCAGCGCAAAAATGCAGAGAGAGGCGCGTCAATTCCGTACGATCGGTAAAGAAGGTCGGATCGGAGATCGCGGACGACTTCTTTTCTATGGTAAACAGCAGCTTGGATCACGGGGGAGGCAACTTCGTACAACGATAAGGTTCAATCCATCTTCAATCTTCAGTCATGACTATCAGTTGCAAGCAGTTCGATCGCAAGATCCGCCAAAGCTTCGAGAAAGTTGGAATAGTGATGCTGCAAGGCAGGCCATTCGGCGGAACTGCCTGCGGTTGTGCCGGTACGACCGATATCTTCTAATTGTTTGCAGGCATTCGCCAATACAAGCCCGCCTAAATTAGCGCTGCTCGATCGCAGGGTGTGGGCAGCTTTGCGCAACGCTTCGGCGTCATCGGTCGCGATCGCCGCTTCGATCGCCGCAGAGTAGACCGGCGCATCCTCTTGGTAAGCCTGAATAATGCTGATCATTAATACCGTGGCTCGCGATCCTGCCATCTGACAAATGGATTGAATAATGCCGCGATCGATGACTGGAAAATCAGACGATTCATCCTCCGTTTCCGTGGGGACGTTCATCACGCTCTCAGAGGCCGGGAGCGGTGCGATCGTCTCAGACGTGGACAGCGCGGGAGCATCTGACGTTAGAGGCTCTCGCTCCGTCGATTTCCCTGAGTCTGGATGTTCATGGGCCGGGTTCACGGCTGGAGAGCTACGGTGTTCCGAGTTCAGCGATCCGTTTGTCATTCGGCCTAAAAATGGGCTTGTGTTGGTGTCCTTGAATTGAATCGGCTCAAATTTGCCATCGATACGATCCGGCTGGATTGGGTGACTTGATGAACTTGAGGGACTTGAACGATCCGGCTCCGAAGGCGAGTTCGGTGGCTGGGCGATCGGCGGTTTAATCGGTGGCGCAGATACCGGCTGGGTAAGCTGTTTCACTTTTGGAGATACTTCCTGGCGGGAGTTTTGCCACTGTTGTACGCTTTCGATCACCTTGCGCAACTCCTCCATCCGAATGGGCTTCGTGATATAGCCATTCATACCGGAGGCCACACATTTTTCCCGATCGCCCTGCATCGCATAGGCCGTCACTGCATAAATTTTGGGTCTTGACTCTGGCACAGGCCATTCCTGACAAATCGCCCGTGTCGCGCTCATGCCATCCATCTCGGGCATCTCGACATCCATCAAAATTAGATCATAGGGCGCACGACGTAGCGCCTCGATCGCCTCGATCCCGTTACTGGCAATATCCGCCCGGAAGCCAAATTTTTCGAGCATTAACAGCGCGACCTGTTGATTAATTCGGTTATCCTCGGCGATCAAAATCCGTAGCGGAACCTCGAACGAAGTGGGTGATGTTTCAGTCTCGCCACGTCCGAGATGTGAGGCAACACGACGAAGCTCACCACGTTTTCCTGGCGTTGGTGATGGAGTGATAGATGACATGGATGATGCCGGGGAAACCTCGGCCTTGGGGTTGTCACGATCGTGAATATCAGGCTCGAAGACTTCAAGCAAAGCGTTGAAGAGCGTAGAGCGTTTGACCGGCATCTGCAAACAAACACCAAATAAATGGCTGAGCGCTTGACGTTCGGAGTCATTCAGATTTAGGGCTGTGATTAAAATCAGGGGTGTAGCTTGCCAGCGAGGAATGCTGCGAATGTGCTCAGCCAGTTCGCGTCCCGTGATTTCCGACATACACCAGTCGATAATGATCGCGTCGTAGATAACCGAACGATCGAGATGGGTGATGTGGTCGAGCGCTTCTGTTCCAGAGATCATGACGCGGCTCTTGACCGACCATGAATCCAAGACTTGAACCAGAAGCTGACGGTTAAGTTCGTTGTCATCGACCACAAGAAGATGCTTGTCCTTTAAGACTGTGCTGCTGTGAGACGAATGAGTTTCCGTGATTTCAATGCCAGCAGGCTTGGCGGCGATCGTAAAGTAAAAGGCCGCGCCGCGATCGAGATCGTCGTAGACGTCGGGTAAATTGGCACGCTGCCACTGCTCCGGGGGATTCCCGCTAACACAGCCCTGGCTCTCGACCCAAATTTGACCGCCCATCATTTCCGCTAAACGTCGCGAAATCGCCAATCCTAACCCTGTGCCGCCATAGCGCCGCGTGATTGACGCATCCACCTGACTAAAACTGTGAAAGAGGCGTTCTTGCTGATCCTGACTGACACCGATGCCGGTATCGCGCACACAAAATTGGATGGACATTTCGGAGCTAATTGAAGCGCTGCTACTTTTGGACGCTTGAATCAGATCGAGGATGGCCGAAAGGTTTGGATCGCTAGACTGATTCCCCGGCGAAACTTGAGCCAAGTCAACGGCCAGTATGATTTCGCCGCGCTCTGTAAACTTGACGGCATTACTCAGCAGGTTCGCTAAAATCTGCCGCAATCGCGTCGCGTCACCCACGATCGCGGTTGGCACATCCGGCGCGATCGTATAAACCAGCTCTAACCCTTGATCTGCGGCTCGTGTCGCCACTAACCCCAAAGCCTCTTCGATACAGGCTTGTAGCTCAAAGGGATGTTGTTCGAGTTCGAGGTGGCCGGACTCGATTTTTGAGAAGTCGAGAATATCGTTAATGATGGTCAGCAGGTCGTCGCCGCTCGTGCGGATGGTCTCGACAAATTGCTGTTGGCGGATGGTGAGTGTTGTATCGAGCAACAATCCCGTCATACCGATCACAGCATTCATTGGCGTCCGGATTTCATGGCTCATCGTCGCCAAAAATTCGCTTTTCGCTTGGTTCGCGGCCTCGGCGTCCTGGCGAGCCTGCTCCAGAGCGATATTCTGTTCTGCAAGCTGTTTGCGCTGAAGGGTTTCTTGTTCGAGCAATTGAGCTTGAGCGAGGGCAATCCCAACCTGATCGGCGATCGCTTCGAGCGTGCTGATTTCTTCCGGCGTCCAGATCCGATACCGATCACATTGATGCAGAGCGATCGCGCCATTGGGTCGCCCCTGATTGGACGTACGCACCGCTAGCACCGACTTCAGCTCAATCTGACAGCAAAGATGATGCGTCGCAAAGAAACGCGGATCGGCATACACATCACTGGTGGCGATCGCCGTATCCTCCGCCAACACCTGCTGGATATGGGGATTATCTTCGACCGGAATGCTGAGATTGAGCATCGAAGGGTAAGTGCCGCCGAGATATTCCGCCACGATCGCCACAGTCGGGTTCGGCTCGTGGATATACGCATGAATGGCGCAGCGATCGGCCTTAAACGCTCGACCAATCTGAATCGCGGTCGTCTCAAAAATCGCCTCTGTATCCAGGCTTTGCCGAATCCGCTGGGTGATTTTCCGCAGCAGATTAGCCCGCTGGAACTGATCTTCGAGCGCATCCCGCGCCGTTTGGCGCTCAATCTCATTGCCGACCCACTGCGCCATCAGCTTGAGGAGCTGGCGTTCTCGCTCGCTGATGGGCTGATCGCGTTCCTTGAGGCTGCCAAAGCTCAAAACACCATAGGCAAGGCCATTGAGCATGATCAGCGTCCCGGCAAACGCTCCGTAGCTCAGGCTGTAGGACGAATTGGGATTCGGAAACAATCGATCGCGCTCGTCGAACGAAGCAAACATCAACACATCTTTGTGTCGAAATGTTTCACCGCAGTAGCTTTGATAGAGTGGCAGGGATTTACCGACCGATAGACCGGTGAGGGCTTCGCTGAGGGGCTCCTGTTGATCGGGATTGGAGACTTGACAGGCGAGGACTTCAATTCGGCTGGCTTCAACGCGGGAAATGATGCCAATGTCGAGTTGAAAGTGACGACGCCCCATCGCCAGCAACCCTTGAAGGCGTTCGTCAAAGCTTAAAATAGGCGATGATGCCACTTCGTATAGCGTGCGTAATGCCGCTTCACCGTTCCGTAATTCCTGCTCAACTCGTTTGCGATCGCGAATATCGCGCACCACCGCGCAGTTATATTCAGAACCATTAAATTCCAGATAGTTCGCCGTCACCTCTACCGGAAACGTCTGTCCGTTTTTATGTCGGTGGAGGCTCTCGATCGTGAAGGTTTTTCGCTGCTGTAGATCGAGCCAATAATCACGCCAAGTCTCGCGCTGAAGGCTTTCATCCAAATGGAAGATGCTCATGGTTTGGAGCTGATCGCGCGAATACCCCACCGCATGACACGCCGCCTCATTCACGTAGAAAAATTTCCCGTCTGAGGTCATGAAATAAAGCGCGTCGGCAGATCGATCGAGCGAAAACTGACTGAGCTGCAACGCATCTTCAACGGTTTTGCGCTGCGTAATATCATTCAGCGTGCCTGAAATGCCCTGAAGGACATCCTCTGCCGTCACATTCGATCGCACGAGTGCCTCCAGCCAGCGCGTTTCGCCCATCACCGTGCGATAGCGCAAACAAAACCGCACCTCGTGCGCCTGCTTCTGGAGTAACGAATCCAGATGCACCTGTGCCGCCAAGCGATCGCCCGGTAGCACATAGTCCAGCCACGATCGGCCCAGACTTTCCTCCACACGAAACCCCGTAATTTCTGTCCAGGCGGGATTGAGAAACACCCAATGACCCTGAAGATCCGCCTGAAAAATCACCTCCTCCACCGTATCGACCACCGTTCGATACCGCTGTTCACTGCTCCGCAACGCCTCTTCCGCTCTTTGTCGCTCCGTAATGCGCTGTTCTAGCCCTCTCAGCGTCCGCTGTAGCTGGATCGCCATCGTATTAAAAGCCGATTGAAGCTGACCCATCTCATCATCACTGGTCACTTCAATACGCCGATTGAGCTGCCCAGCGGCCAACTCCTGCGACAGCTTCGATAAATATCGCAGCGGACGCCCCACCTCATGCTCAAACAACACAATCGTGATCGCCGCCAGGATGCTACTCAGCCCCAACGACAACAGAATCGTCGTCACCGCTCCCTGTTGCCATTCTTCACGGGCGCTATTAATCGAATAGCCGATCCAGATCTCACCCAAGTCGCGATCGGCGGACTGGATCGGAACCCGGATTTCCCGCACATTCGGAAGCTGTCGCAATCGACGAACAACTTCGAGAATATCCACCGATTCATCCGCCTGAATCACCGTTTGGATAAACGGATTAGTGGGATCGAATGACCGGGTTAGAGCCTGACCATCGCGTCGGATCGCGACCGAATAAATGATCGCCGAATCAGCAGCATTCGTCTGCCGGATAAACGTTTCCAGTGTCAGGAAATCAAGACTTAAGACCGCTTCCGGGCTAACGCGACCGAGAAAATTCGCTTGAGCTTCGACCCGCTCTTCGAGACGATCGAGCTGGGTACGATAACGCCTTTGGAGTTGCACACCTCCAAACGAAAGTTCACCAATAATCAGAATGCTGGTGACAACACAAAGATAGCGAAAGGTAATGCTGCTACGAAGTTTGGACAGATCGATCATATTGAAATGCTCTGAGACATATTCAGCAGCCGAGATGAATACCTTTTGATGAAGACCCTTAGGAGGTGTCATCAATTAATCGTAGAACCCTGATTGGGAAAGCTGTTGAACGCCCGACTCAACAAAAAAACGAGGGATGTAACCCTGACTGGGTAAGCGCTGGAAATTGAATTGATGACAGCCCTTAACAAGATGGGCGAAATCCCACCGAGCCATTACGATCCGAACATCAAGCGAATCTAAATTTTAGATGCAGAACAAACTATGGAGCGTCCGTACGATCGTCAGCATCCCAGCCTTTTAGTTTAAGCGGTTCGATCAAATCATCCACCGATTTGTAATCAACTGCAGGAACAAATCCAGAAAAATTTGCAGTCTTGAGTGCGGGATGGTCAGGAGGAATCTCCAGCAGAATTTGACGCACTTGGGCGACGAGCTTGGGGTCAGCCTCGGCGAGAGCTGCGATCGGCCACTCCGGATAGAGATCGGTGGTGTGAGCTAGGGGAAAATTATCATCATCAACAGCCTGAAAAATCTGCACCCGATCCAGGCTTGTGAGCATTTGATTCCTTAGCATTTCTTCAAGCTGACCCGTGCGAATAAAACCCACATCCACAGAACCATTCAGCACCGCCAAAACAATATTATCCTGAGATTTATTTTCAATAAAACGACTGAATTCAGTGAATGGATCAAATCCCTGCTTTTGGAGATAGTCAATCTGAAAAACGCACCCCGCCGCCGCTGTCTGAAAATCCACGCAGACCGCCTGCTTTCCCCTGAGATCCTCGATCGTCTCGATACCGCTATCGGCTTGCACGATGATCACGCCGCCCAACTGAGTCCCAACTTCCGGGCGACGGGTCGTGACCAAAAACTGGATGTTGTACAGCCGTCGAAGTTGCACCGCCGCGAGAGGATTATTCGTCGTGAAGTCGAGCTGCTGCTGCTGTACCGCCTCAAATTGACTATCCTGATTCAGGATGACGAGTTCAAAGCGCCGACTCATTTGGCTTTCAAGGTAGTCCAAGAGTGGCCGATAGCGCTCATTTACAGAAATAGCGCTGTCAGTCGATAAAACGCCAAATCGTACTGCCGGTTGAGAATAAGACTCCGTGCTTGACGCAGCCGTGGGTTCGCTAGGTACGACCTCAACTGACTCCGGATCGCTGGCCTGTGGCTGACAGGCCGTTAACCACAGGCCGATCCCAAAGCTGCAAAGAATAACGGGCCATCGTCGCTGATTTCTATATCGGATCGATAAAGTTTTGTGTTGCGGTGACCTTGGCGCAATTAGGCTCATAATCCATAAATTAAATGCAGCTTTAAAGGGAGTTAGGGGCTGTCATCAATTAAATTTGTAGCCTTTATTCAGCAAGAGTTTCAGCCCCTTTTGTTTTTTGTTGGGTCAGGCGTTCAACAGCTTACCCTGTAAGGGGTCTGGTGCTAATTGATGACACGCCCTAAGAATAGATAAATTCATCATCCTCTCTAGCTTGAGAAAATGTGGCTAACTTCAGTGAATATTTCGTTTTGGGTTGCGAAAGGAGACAAACGTTTTGCTTGTTTGCCTGATTTCAGGTTCGCCAGCCGAACTTAAGCGAAACCAAGCGAACTGACGCAAAATTAAGGTGCATCGACAGCGTGAGCGTCTCAAGCCCATCGTAATGCTGCAACAGATCTTAATCGGTAAAGTGAAGCTGACAGGCTGGCGGAGCGATCGCAAATTCACAGGTGTAGCTGGCGACGGGGAGATCGGGCTGCTGCGGGTCGAAAATCTGAAAATTGTAGCTATTGGGACGCAGAACGTACGCAAGTTGGGTCATGAGCGTGTAGCGCTCAAAGTAATTCATCCAATTCCAGCGTTGAGGATCGATCGTAAAATCAACGCGACGTTCTACGGGGTAAACAACCCAGTCTGGAATTAAGCGTTCACCCAGTTCGCGCACTGACCACCACAAACTGGGCTGGGTGAAACTCGTCTGAGAGATATCGCTGTCTGTATAAAACACGCAATCCGCTGTACAAGGCTCGCGATCGCGAGTCTCGGGTGCGAGTGGCTCAGAACTGGGTTCGATCGTTGAGGGTGTCGGCGCAGTGGTTGCAACGGTAACAGTGGTGAAGGTCTGAGCCTGAAGCGCTGGGGGATAGAAAGAATGGAGCGTGAGACCGGCAAAGAGAAGCAGCAATGTTCGCTGGAAAGTCAGACCGGATGGGCGATGGAACAGAATCTGGGATTGACCCCAACTCACGACGGTTTGATTCATGATTTGGCTTTTGGCCTGTGGTGTATCGATTTTCAGTTCTCAGTCTTCGCAGATTCAAGCATCAACCGCCCGGATCGCAGCCCTTCACGATCGGCTCAGAATGGCCGCCACTGGAATCCCCTGAAATCCTGACGCATCAAATCAGCAATTATTGAACTAACAATTAACAATTAGCGATCGGACGTATCTGGAAGTTCGAGCTGAATGTCGTTGTCCTCTGCCTCTGGTGCGATCTCAGGTATGGTCATGCCGTCGTTGCCGTCGAGGTCGCCCATGATTGGCATTGGGTTGGCCGCCGCCTCGTCGGGGTTAAGCTGCGTCTCGCTCGGTTCATCGGATTGATGTGGATCAATCTCCGGGCTGGCCTCCTCTTCCTTCGTCTGTATTGACGGGTCGCCCGTGGCTGAGTCGGTTACCGCCTCCGAAGTCATTGCACCCTGTGGATTGTTTTGCATTTCATCACTGCCGATCTCAGGGTCGATCGCGGGTGGGGCGATCGACTCTGAGACCTCTGGCTCTGCGCTATCTATAGGACTGGTCTCAGAGGTCTCAAGTTCCGGTTCCGTCCCTGGTTCCGTCTCCTCGCCGGTCGCTGCTTCCTGGGAGTCGATCGCCCCTTGGGTTCGATCCACTTGATCTGCTTGATTCGCTTGATCTACGGCTGGGATTAATGCTTCCTCTGCCTCCTGCTCTGAGCTAGCGGAATCAGCCGAATGACGAGCCGGTTCCGTTTCGACCTCGGGCGCTTCTGTCTCGTTCGGCTCGATCGAGGGTTCGGACGTGTCTGGGCTTGCCGCCGGTTCCTCGGAAATCTCTGGATTTGCGACGGACGTATCGATCTCTGATTGCTCTGCGGCAGGACTTGGCTCGATCGCCTCCTCGATCGCATTATTTTCGATCGGTTCCTCCTGACTCTGCTCCTCCGCTACGGGTTCAACCCCCGCCACACTAAGCGCTTCCTCAAAACTCACCTCGCCACTGACAATCTCCGCCAGCCCATCTTTTAGCGCAGGATCATACTCAAACAGCCGTACCGTGGAATTAAATCCATTCTCGATCGGCTCGCCCAGCTCATCAATTAGCTCCAACTGCAACCAGTTTTGACCGGGCTTAACTCCCTTGAGATAGATCGGCTCCCAGCGATCGAGCGTAAAACTCTGACCGTTCACCGTCACCCGCACGCGCCAATCGCGGATCACGTCGTCGTCAAATTCCTGGGCGATCGCGTGCAGCGGCGCATTGGTTAAATAAAAATCCAACAGGATCGGCTCTGCGCCGTAGGTTCCGCGCGGCTGGTTATAGGTCAGCAGCGGGCGCGATGGGTTCGGCGCATTTTTACCCGTCTTTGTATAAACATGAAACGTCGTCTGCGCAAACGCACCCTCATTCTTGAAACTTTCCGACCACGGACGCGCAGCAAACACGCGCAATGTATGAGTTCCCGGCATCAGATCGGTTAAGACGATCGGCTCGTTGGTGTCGAAGATAAGCTGATCCGGCTGATCGTCAAGTAGAAGATGAAGATGGGGGCCGAGGCCAAAGCGATCGTCACGAAACAGCGGTAAGCCGCTGACATTGAGAGCAACGGTGACCGTATCGCTTTCAATGACGCTATTGGGCGCAGGCGAAACGATCGAAACCTGGGGACGATAACGCTCGAAACGCGATCGCAACTGTTGCAAGACGATCGGCGGGGAGACCTCGGCGATTTGCTGTGATGCACGTATCGCCGCGATCGAGGCGGCACTACTCGGCGCATCCAACGGAATCGAAACCGACGTTTCCGCACCATCGCCGCAGCCCGCTAGCGTTAACCCCAAGGTCAACATCACGCCAATCATCCGTCCGGCTCGCACCAGCCGAGACAGGATTTCACCACAGCCCCGCCCAAAGCTGCTCGCGATCGCAGTCAACACATTATGTATATGTCGCATTTTTTTGCGGTGTCCCTATCTCGTCATTCTTGCCTATCCATCATCACCCGTCCGGTTCACACCGAACGCGATTCCTCAAAAAAATCTGTACGACACGATCGCCCGATCGCTCACATCGCCCCATCCCGCAAAACACATCCCGAACCGAGAAGATGGATTCCACCCGAAATACCGTAAATTGACTCACTCTGACCTCCTCCCAGCCTAAATCGATCAAAAACTTCATTGAGAGCGCCAAAATATTTCTGTATGTAAATCTGAATTTAGTTTTGTAACAAAGCGATCCGCTTGTTTCTAAAAAGTATTCATAACGATTTATTTCAGGCTGAATCTATGACTGTGTATTGGTTTGAAATCTGTCAGCGGAAGACCTATAATCACACCCGTACCGTCTTGCACTCGAGCGATCGGGAATTGCAATTCGGCTCTGGGACTTAGTTCCAGCGACGAAGCAAGCCTGCTCTCTAGCATAAAGCTGATTGCAAGCGAGCAAAAAGATAAAAAACTCAACATAGGGTTTCACGACCCGATCTTTACTTTCGAATTGAAGCGAGAGTAGGTCGTAATTCCCCCTAGCAAAAGTTGAGACGGACCCAATTCCTCATTCCTGGAATAGAGAGAGGAGAGACTCAATGACGATTAGTCCCCCAGAGCGGGATGCGAAAGTCAAGGTTGAGTTCGATGAGAATCCGGTTCCGACTTCTTTCGAGAAGTGGGGCAAACCGGGACACTTCGATCGCACCTTGGCTCGAGGCCCCAAAACCACAACTTGGATTTGGAACCTTCACGCTGACGCTCACGATTTCGATAGTCAGTCCAAAGACCTTGAAGAAGTGTCGCGCAAAATCTTTAGCGCACACTTTGGTCAACTGGCCGTTATTTTCATTTGGCTGAGTGCCGGATTTTTCCATGGCGCTCGTTTCTCGAATTACGAAGCTTGGTTGAGCGATCCCACGGGCATTAAGCCCAGCGCTCAAGTAGTTTGGTCGATTGTTGGCCAAGAAATTCTCAACGCTGATGTCGGCGGCGGATTCCACGGAATCCAAATCACCTCCGGCCTCTTCCATGTGTGGCGTGCGGCTGGTTTCACCAACGAAACCCAGCTCTACGCAACCGCGATCGGCGGCCTCGTTATGGCAGCACTGATGCTGTTCGGCGGCTGGTTCCACTACCACGTGAAAGCTCCGAAGCTCTCGTGGTTCCAAAACGTGGAATCGATGCTGAACCATCACCTGTCCGGTCTATTCGGTCTCGGTTCGCTGTCCTGGGCGGGTCACCAGATTCACGTGGCTCTGCCGGTGAATCAAATGCTCGACAAAGGCATTGCACCGCAGGATATTCCGCTGCCGCACGAATACGCGTTCAGCACCGAAGCGATGGCTCAGTTTTTCCCGAGCTTCTCGCAAGGTCTCACGCCGTTCTTCACCCTGAACTGGGGTGCGTACTCGGACTTCCTGACCTTCAAGGGCGGTCTGAACCCTCAGACCGGTAGCCTCTGGATGACAGACATCGCGCATCACCACCTGGCGATCGCCGTCCTGTTCATCATTGCAGGCCACATGTACCGTACCAACTGGGGTATCGGTCACAGCATCAAGGAAATTCTTGAAGCCCACAAAGGTCCGTTCACCGGTGAAGGTCATAAAGGTCTCTACGAGATTCTAACGACCTCCTGGCACGCTCAACTGGCGATCAACCTCGCCATGATGGGTTCGGTCAGCATCATCGTGGCGCAACACATGTACGCGATGCCTCCGTATCCGTACATTGCAACGGACTACCCGACGCAACTTTCGATCTTCACACACCACATGTGGATCGGCGGTTTCTTGATTGTTGGTGCGGGCGCTCACGCGTCGATCTTCATGGTTCGTGACTACGATCCGGCCAAGAACGTCAACAATCTGCTCGATCGGGTTCTGCGTCACCGCGATGCGATCATCTCGCACCTGAACTGGGTGTGTATTTGGTTGGGCTTCCACAGCTTCGGCCTTTACATTCACAACGACACGATGCGTGCCCTGGGTCGTCCTCAGGACATGTTCTCGGATAGTGCAATTCAGCTTCAGCCGATCTTTGCGCAGTGGCTCCAAGGTCTACACTCCGTAGCCGCAGGTGCTACCGCTCCCAACGCACTGGCGAACGTCAGCCCCGTCTTCGGTGGTGATGTTGTCGCAGTTGGCGGCAAAGTTGCGATGGCTCCGATGGTTCTGGGTACGGCGGACTTCATGGTTCACCACATCCACGCCTTCACGATCCACGTAACCGTCCTGATCCTGCTGAAAGGCGTTCTGTACGCTCGTAGCTCGCGCCTTATCCCGGATAAAGCCGAACTGGGTTTCCGCTTCCCGTGCGATGGCCCCGGTCGTGGCGGCACCTGCCAGGTTTCTGGTTGGGACCACGTCTTCCTGGGTCTGTTCTGGATGTACAACTCCCTGTCGATCGTGATCTTCCACTTCTCGTGGAAAATGCAGTCTGACATCTGGGGTTCTGTTGCTAGCGATGGTTCGGTCACGAACATCACCTACGGCAACTTTGCTGAAAGCGCAATCACCATCAATGGTTGGCTGCGTGACTTCCTGTGGGCACAAGCTTCGCAGGTCATCAACTCCTACGGTTCGGCTCTGTCGGCCTACGGTCTGATGTTCCTCGGCGCTCACTTCGTTTGGGCGTTCAGCCTGATGTTCCTGTTCAGTGGCCGTGGTTACTGGCAAGAACTGATCGAATCGATCGTCTGGGCTCACAACAAACTGAAAGTCGCTCCGGCTATCCAGCCTCGCGCACTCAGCATCATCCAAGGTCGCGCCGTTGGCGTCGCACACTACCTCCTCGGTGGGATTGCAACGACTTGGGCATTCTTCCTGGCACGGATCATTTCCGTCGGGTAACACTAGGTACAGCTCCTTTTAGTTAGGACTCATGGCAACTAAATTTCCAAAATTTAGCCAAGACCTGGCACAAGACCCGACTACCCGTCGGATCTGGTACGGGATTGCCACAGCTCATGACTTTGAAAGCCACGATGGCATGACGGAGGAGAATCTTTACCAAAAGATCTTCGCCTCCCACTTCGGCCACCTGGCAATCATCTTCCTCTGGACTTCGGGCAACCTGTTCCACGTCGCTTGGCAAGGCAACTTCGAGCAATGGATCACCGATCCGCTCAACATCCGCCCGATCGCCCACGCGATCTGGGACCCTCACTTCGGTGAAGGCGCAACGGCTGCGTTCACGCAAGCTGGTGCAAACACGACCGTTAACGTCGCGTATTCCGGTGTTTATCACTGGTGGTACACGATCGGAATGCGCACAAATGGTGACCTCTATCAAGGTTCCATTTTCCTCCTCGTTCTAGCAGCCGTAATGCTGTTTGCGGGTTGGTTGCACCTTCAGCCCAAATTCCGCCCCAGCCTTTCTTGGTTCAAGAATGCTGAGTCGCGCCTCAACCACCACCTGGCTGGTTTGTTCGGCGTTAGCTCGCTGGCGTGGACGGGTCACTTGGTACACGTTGCGATTCCTGAGTCGCGCGGCCAACACGTCGGCTGGGATAACTTCCTGACCACCATGCCTCACCCGGCGGGTCTGGCTCCCTTCTTTACGGGGAACTGGGGTGTGTATGCGGAAAATGCTGACACGGCAGGTCATGTCTTCGGTACCTCAACCGGTTCCGGCACGGCAATCCTGACCTTCCTCGGCGGCTTCCACCCGCAGACCGAATCGCTGTGGCTGACCGACATGGCTCACCACCACCTGGCGATCGCGGTGATTTTCATCATCGCCGGTCACATGTACCGCACCAACTTCGGCATTGGTCACAGCATTAAGGAAATCCTTAGCGCTCACAAACCGCCGAGTGGTCGTCTGGGTGCTGGTCATACCGGCCTGTACGACACGGTCAACAACTCGCTTCACTTCCAGCTTGGTCTCGCCCTGGCTAGCCTTGGCGTCATCACCTCCTTGGTTGCACAGCACATGTACGCGCTGCCGCCTTACGCCTTCATGGCTGAGGATCAAACCACAATGGCTGCGCTGTACACCCACCACCAATACATCGCCGGTTTCCTGATGGTTGGTGCGTTCGCTCACGGTGCGATCTTCTTCATCCGTGATTACGACCCCGAAGCCAACAAGGACAACGTCCTGGCTCGGATGCTCGAACACAAAGAAGCGATCATCTCTCACCTGAGCTGGGTTTCGCTCTTCCTCGGTTTCCACACCCTTGGCCTCTACGTCCACAACGACGTGATGCAGGCTTTCGGTACACCCGAAAAACAAATCCTGATCGAACCCGTCTTCGCACAGTTTGTGCAAGCGTCGTCAGGTAAAGCGCTGTACGGTTTCGACGTACTGCTGGCGAATGCTGGTAGTGCTGCGACCACCGCAGCCGACGGTATCTGGCTCTCGGGCTGGCTGGATGCAATCAATAGCGGCGACAACTCGCTGTTCTTGACCATTGGCCCTGGCGACTTCCTGGTTCACCACGCGATCGCCCTGGGTCTGCACACCACGACCCTCATCCTCGTCAAAGGCGCTCTGGATGCTCGTGGTTCTAAGCTGATGCCGGACAAAAAAGACTTCGGCTACAGCTTCCCTTGCGACGGCCCCGGTCGTGGCGGTACATGCGACATCTCAGCTTGGGATTCGTTCTACCTCGCCATGTTCTGGATGCTGAACACCTTGGGCTGGCTCACCTTCTACTGGCACTGGAAACACCTGTGCGTGTGGCAAGGTAACGTCGCTCAGTTCACCGAATCATCGACCTACCTGATGGGCTGGTTCCGCGATTACCTGTGGCTAAACTCGTCGCAGTTGATCAACGGCTACAACCCCTATGGTGTGACCAACCTCTCGGTTTGGGCTTGGATGTTCCTCTTCGGCCACCTTGTGTGGGCGACGGGCTTCATGTTCCTCATCTCCTGGCGCGGTTACTGGCAAGAGCTGATCGAAACCATCGTCTGGGCTCACGAGCGTACCCCGCTTGCGAATCTGGTTCGTTGGAAAGACAAGCCCGTTGCTCTGTCGATCGTTCAAGCACGCTTGGTGGGTCTGGCTCACTTCACGGTGGGTTACATCTTCACCTATGCGGCCTTCCTCATAGCTTCAACTGCTGGGAAATTCGGTTAACAACTAGCTGCATTTTTCAATAATTGAAACAGAAACTCTCGGTTTTGGGTCTATCCCAACCGGGAGTTTTTGCTAACTGCCTGTCATTACGGTTCAATATGTCAAACCTCACTCGCCAAGTCCGAACCCACGATAATTTATTGGAACTCCTCAACCGATCGGAATCGGGAGGCTGGGTTGTTTCTCGGGAAAAAGAACGAGAGATTGCGAACGTTCAAATTGTGAATTGGGACGGCACGCAAATGATTCAGGCTGCGTTTGATCAAAGTTCGAGCTATCGATTGAAGGACAACGAAAAAAGGTTAGTTATCAAATTTTCAGATGGGAAAATCATCAACTGTAATGTTGACTTCGACTCTCAAAATCCCGTTCGTTATTTTCTCCGGGACGAGATTTAGTCAGGGACAACAATCCCATAAATGTTTACAAATACTAAGAACTCCAGAAGCTGGGGGGATTTCTCCTATAATTTGTAACCAGAAGTAACAGCTTTGACGTGAAGCTCTGTTTCTCTCCTGATATGAGCATTTCCCCTCATGTTTAGGTATTTAAGACTTCAGAGGAGATAAAACAAATGGCAATGGATATGGTTCGCGATGCCGGAGATCCGCAGGTCGGAAATCTGGCAACGCCCGTAAATTCTTCGGATTTTACAAAGGCTTTCATTAATAATCTACCGGCTTACCGTGACGGCCTGTCGAGCAATCGTCGTGGCCTCGAAATCGGTATGGCGCATGGCTATCTGCTCTATGGCCCGTTTGCAGTGCTTGGCCCTCTTCGGAACTCGGATTTTGGCGTCTTTGCTGGTCTGCTGGCCGCGATCGGCCTGGTTAGCATCCTGACGATCTGCCTGTCGATCTACGGTGACGTTGGCGTTTCGGCTCCCCAGCCGTCGGTCACGACCCCGAAACCACCGAGCGATCTCGGCACGAAAGAAGGCTGGAGCGATTTCGCTGCGGGCTTCTGGATTGGCGGTTGCGGTGGTGCTGCTTTTGCTTACTTCCTCTGCACGACGCCGAACCTGGCTCCGCTGCAAGAGGTTATCAGTAACGTTTGGTCTTCGTAATAGACCCGTTTGTTAGAACGTTCCTCGTATTGATGTGACGATCGCATCGAGGCCACAATGTTTTAATCGCATTTAAGTTTCGCAATCAAAAAGAACCCTATTAAAGCTCAGTGTTACAACTGAGCTTTTTTGTTTTTTATCAATTTCAGATTGATTTTATCGTCGGTTCAATAATAAACGAGATACTTTGGCATCACTTGTGCTTGTTCAAAGACCACACTATTTGCTTCATAAAGGCGATGCTAACGACTCTGCTTGGTGACTGAGCTTGTCGAAGTCCAGTGCTCATCGACTTGTCTGATTAATTAATTAACTGACTATATCGGGTTTTATATTGATGTGATTTAAAACGTAAAAATAAATCAAAAAAGCGACCAAAATAATGAATTTAATCATCGTGTTGGTCGCTCTTGAGAGATGTCAATCGTTGTAATGACGATCGCCTATGACAAATGCCAAATTGCGTTCGAGTGTGATTTAAGCTTCGCTTTCAATGTAGACGAAGAGAAGACCCATCGTTACAGCAGGAAAGACGAGGCCAATCATCGGAACGAGAATATAAGGCAGAAACGACGCGGTATATGGATCAGTCATTTGAAAGGCTCCTTAAATAATGACAAGTGATACGAGACTTTACGTCAAAAATGACGCGATGTTCTCAGATCCTAAAATCTCTCATATTTTAGGCGTGCGCTGATAAATGCAGCGCGATCGCGAATTGGATAGTTAGAAAAGTTTACCGATTTATGCGACGTGCGATTCTGTCATGAGGATTGCGATCAACTCTTATTTTGTCGATAGATGCTTTGACCTGGCCTGTAATATCTCGATCTTGCGGGGTACAATTGCGTGACGATCGAGCCTGATACCCTGAGCGCATCAAGTCGATACACAACCGCACCCACCCTCTTCCGCTAGCTATGCAATTTATCGATTGGGCGATCGTCATCGTCTACCTCATTGTTACGATGGCGATCGGTCTTCTCCTGTCGCGTCGTGCGTCCGATAGCCTCGAAGATTTTTTTGTGTCCGGACGATCGCTGCCCTGGTGGCTCGTCGGCACGAGTATGGCCGCGACGACATTTTCGATCGATACGCCCCTGTTGATCACCGGCATCGTCGGCAATCAGGGGATCGCCGGGAACTGGCTGTGGTGGAGCTTCGGCGTTTCCCACGTGATTATGATTTACGTGTTCGCGCGGATGTGGCGACGCACGGAAGCGTTGACGGATGCAGAGCTGACGGAAATGCGCTACGGCGGGAATACGGCGGCGGTGTTGCGTGGGGTGAAGGCGTTTATCTTCGCGGTTCCGATGAACTGTATCGGGATTGGCTACGCGATGCTGGGCATGGTCAAGGTGGTCGATGCGCTGGAAATTTGGCAGGGTCTCGGGCTGGATGCGGAGGACGGCAACCTCAAGCTGTGGAGCGTGATCGGCGTTAGTATTTTTGTCTTGGTTTACGCCGGATTGGCAGGGCTTTGGGGCGTTGTTGCGACGGACTTTTTTCAGTTTTTTCTGGCCTTGTTTGGAGCCTTACTGGTGGCTGTGATCGCGCTCAACAGCGTCGGTGGGATTCACGTTTTGCTCGAAAAAATCCCGACAGTGACCGATATTGATGTGCTGTCGATCGTGCCGCTGAGTTGGGAGGGCGGCATGTTGGGCTTTAGCAAGGCGGCGGGGATTACGGCCAGTGCCTTTTTCGCCAATATTTTCATTCAGTGGTGGGCGTGGCGACGCAGTGATGGCGGTGGCGAGTTTGTCCAGCGATTTGCGGCGGCGAAGAACGAAGCCGAAGCCGAAAAAGCGGCGTGGATGTTTAATTTGATGCACTACGTGGTGCGTACCTGGCCGTGGATTATCGTCGCGCTGGTGGCGCTGGTGGTGTTCCCGGATTTGCAGGACAAGGAGCTGGGCTATCCCAAATTAATGCTGGAGTTTCTCGGCCCTGGTTTGTTGGGTTTGGTGGTGGCGTCGTTGATTGCGGCGTTTATGAGTACGGTTTCGACGTCGATTAACTGGGGCGCTTCGTTTATTACCAATGACCTCTACCGCCGTTTTGTCGAACCGGACGCGAGCCAAGCCAAACTCGTATTTGTGGGTCGGGCATCGTCGGCGATCGTCACGGCGATCGGCGCGATGGCGGCCTTTCTCGCCGAAGATATCAGTACGGTGTTTGAGTTGATTATTGCGATCGGTACGGGATCGGGGCTGGTGCTGATGCTGCGCTGGTTCTGGTGGCGTGTGAATGCAGCGGCGGAATTAACGGCGATCGTGGCAAGTTTCATCGTCGGGACGCTGGCGACCTTGGCGGCAAGCTGGGATGTGCCGGAAACGAGCTGGATGTATCAGTGGATTGTGATGCCGATGTCCGATTATGGCTTGCGAATCCTGGCGATTACCGTAATTGTCTGCACGCTCTGGATCGCGGTGATGTTCCTAACGCCGCCGGAGTCGGAGGAGACGCTGAATGCGTTTTATCGCCAGGTGCGTCCGGGTGGTGGTGGCTGGCGCAAGCAGCAAATTGCGACGGGGTTACTGCCGATTCAGGATTTGGGACGCGACATCCAAAAGTCGATCGCGGCAAATGTCCTGCTGTTCGGGATTTTGGTCGGGACGGGTGCGTTTTTGCTACTTCAGCAAGGGCTGGCCTGGTTTTCCTTGGTGGTCGCAGTGCTGGGCGGGGTGGCCTTACGTCGGATTAGCAAGCGCAGCATTCCGGCGATCGCGCGACCGGGCAGCGACCCTGACTACGACGAATAACCCACAAGTCATTGCATCCGTTCAGTCAGGCTTTAGTATTCCACCCGTTGTCGTGACGCCTTGAGCTGGCTGCGCTGACTTTTTCCCTCCAATCGTCGCTGTTTTGCACCTTTGGAGGGTTTGGTCGGTTTCCGTTTTTTCTGGATGACCAAGGCCGATTTGATCAGAGTGCGTAGCCGATCGAGAGCGTCGGTACGGTTTTGTTCTTGAGTGCGAAACTGCTGGGCTTTGATGACAATCACACCGTCTTTGGTGAGACGTTTATCGCCGCGATCGAGCAGTTTCGTCTTAACAAATTGCGGTAGCGAAGACGCGCCAACATCAAACCTTAGATGGATTGCCGTTGAGACTTTATTCACATTTTGGCCACCGGCTCCCTGCGATCGCATGGCATGAAGCTCAATTTCAGCATCCGGTAGTGCGAGATTTGGGTTGATTTGTAGCATGGTGTTACCCGTCGTTAATCGTAAAGAGTCACAATCGTTTAGTTAACATATTGCGAGTAGCTTCAGCAAAGACAGCCTCCACAATTGGGATAATCTCAGGGGTGACGAGTCCAGATCTAACACGCGATCCCTGTCTAAATCCACGGCTCAGGCATGGCGATGCCATAACCCTGTAAATAATCAATGCCCATCTCCTGAAGATGAGCCACGATCGCATCATTTTCGACGAATTCGGCGATTGTTTCGATCCCCATCACGTGACCGACATGGTGAATAGACTGCACGATCGCACGTGCTGTGGTGTCCGTTTCGATATCGCGAACGAAGCTACCGTCTATTTTGAGAAAATCGATCGGTAGCTGTTTTAAATAGCCAAACGACGACATGCCACTGCCAAAATCATCCAGTGCAAACTTGCAGCCGAGATCCCGCAGCGTCATCATGAATTCACTGGCTTGATTCAGATTGCCGATCGCAGAAGTTTCCGTAATTTCAAAACAAATTGATGATGGTAGAACGGCATATTGTTGAAACAAATTTTGGAGGAAATGCAAAAAGCTTTCATCATTAATGCTCGTGCCTGATAGATTAATGCTATGGAACATCCCCTCAGGAGACGTTCCCGATCGCGATAACAGCTCAAAACTTTGACGGACAATCCAGCGATCAATCGTCGGCATTAAATCGTAGCGTTCTGCGGCGGGGATAAACGTACCGGGACTGAGGATATTGCCCTGTTCATCTCGCATTCGCAGCAAGACTTCATAGTGACGATAGGGAGTATCGTAGGGAGCCTGACTGGTGACGATCGGCTGGCGATATAAACAGAAACGATGTTCCTCGATCGCACGGCGAATCTGAATGCTCCAGCGATGTTCTTGATGCTGGGCAATGAGTTCCATACTATCGACCTGGTACGTCCGAATCCGGTTACGTCCGCGATTTTTGGCAGCGTAACAGGCGGTATCCACCATGCGTAGCAACGTTTGCCAGTCGTCAATGTCGCGGGTGAATTCCACTAGGCCAATACTGACCGCAACACCAAACGATTTTCCCTCCCAGACAAAGCGAAAATCTTCCACCGCCTGACGAATACATTCCGCCAAAGCGTGAGCGATCTCAAGATTGCATTGATGCAAGATCACGCCGAATTCATCGCCGCCCAAGCGAGCCAGAGTATCGCACTCCCGGAGGTTGTGTTGGATCGTCTGTCCGATTTGCTGAAGCAGCCGATCGCCTGCCAGATGACCACAGGCATCATTAATAATCTGAAAGCGATCAAGATCGAGGTAACACAAGACCTTCGCTTCGTCGCTTTCCTTCGTTTGGGTGAGGGCATCATCAAGCTGCTGCTCAAAATACCGCCGGTTCAGCAGCCCCGTCAAAGCATCATGACTCGCTTCCCAAGACAGCTTGGCCGTCAAGAGCCGCGTTTGGCTAACGTTACGAAAGACGATGACATGGCCGCGCTGCCTGCCGTTGGCCTGATGCAGCGGCGTAATCGACCCTTCGATACTGCACTGCTGGCCATCACGATGACGCAAAGCGATCGCGACTTCAAGCGCTAGGGGAACGGAAACAGCGGATGAATCGTTGACAGCGATGGCAGCAATGACAGCCAGCGGATTGGGTAACCTCTCTTGGGTTTGTTCATCAATCAGCAAAAAAACCATCTCTAAGGCTTTTCCCTGAGCTTTTTCAGCCCCCCACCCCGTCATCATCTCCGCCGACGGGTTCATATAGACGATCGCCCCTCTTGTATTGGTCGTGATCACACCCTCCTCGATCGAGGCGAGGGTGCATTGGGCTAATTTCTGCTCATTTGATAGAGCCTGACGCAAAGCGATTTCGAGCTGTTGTTGCTTGCGTTCAGCGCGTTTGCGTCGGCTAATATCGTGTACCGATCCCGCCATTCGGATCGGCTCCTCGTTATCATTCCAAAGCGCCTGCCCTGTAATTTGAACCCACATCAAAGATTGGTTCGAGCGATACATTCGACATTCAATCTCGAAGGGCTGACGCTGTTCCAGATGTGTCTTAATGGCGGCACATACGCGATCTCGATCATCCGAATGTACTACCGTCTGAAAACTTTTTAGGCTTACCCCACCGACAGAAGATTTCCGTCCAAATAGATCTAAACCTTCTTGGGTTACAACCAGTCGATCGCGCTGAATATCCCAGTCCCACAGCCAGCCGCCCGCCCCTTGAAGTACCAGATCATAACGGCCTTTAAGCTCCGCTAACTCCGTCTGCACCCGATAAATACCGATCGCATGACCGATCGCCCGCGAGATCGACTCGATCATTTCGTATTCGGTGGGATGAAATTCCAAGTCTTGGCCATGCTTGACCGTAAAACACAGCACACCATAAAGCGTGCCTCGCACAACAATGGGTGTACGGATATACACCCAAACGCAGGAAGACTCTTGATCCCCCGGCTCTAAACCAGACCCCATCGGAAAGGCACAGGTTATCGTTTCTTGACACTCCGTCATCGTTCCCCAGACCGCATCGTACGCCGGTAGAACCTGCCCAGCAACCAATCCTCCCGAGGCTCCATAGGTGAATTCAATCACGTGCATCCCGCCCTCAAGCCGCCCGAGGATGACCCCATCAAGGTCAAAACAGTCACGGCTCACCCTGGCGTATGCCGTAAACAGCGTCTCCAGGTTGTCGTAGGTTTCAGTTCCGAGCTGATAGAGCTGCTGCAAGCTGCGATTGATCTGATCGGGCGACAACCCTTGACGCATACGGCTAGCATCACGGTCTCGCTCACGGGCATGATCGCCGATCGCACTCTCTTGGATTAGATATAGGCGCTGACCATCCAGGATCGGCAGACAATTTGGCGGAACAATATAGACACAGCCCAGGCTTAAGTCCATATTGCTCTGAGCCACGGTGACCGGCTGCGAGATCGCGCACCGCAGCGCTTCCAAGGCCGTATGTCGCGCCTGAGTCTCAGAGGGCAGCATGACCACGTAAGTCCGACAGCCCGTGGATGCAAGATGTGCAAACTGAGATGTCACGTCATATTCCGCAGCGACAAGAGTTTCGAGACTTACGATCGCAATAGCGTTCGGTGGCACACTCTCAATCAACGTCATGCGAATTTTATCTGCGTGTGGGGCATGGCCTGAGTTAGGAGGAAATATCAGCCCACCCGTGTTAAAAAAGTAGAGAAATGTCGCGTTATTTTCTATTTTAAACTCATCGTCACAGATACATCTTCAAAATTGAGCTTAAAATCAAATTTGAGATCGAAATTAAGATTGAATGCTCAGTACGGGGACAAAAGTTGCAGAGCGTGTCGAAAGTCGGCACGGTGAAGGGCGAAATCGAAGCAGAGGTGGCGT
>JAABST010000001.1 GCA_011390275.1 Geitlerinema sp. S16 | reverse complement strand
ATCCGCTTGTGCATAATCTTAGATCGTCGCTCTAGCTGGACACCGCACTTCGACTCCGCTCAGTGCTCATAGGTGTTTTTTATTTTCCCCATACAGCAACGGATTTCGTATCAGTGATGGATTGAATCAACCGGGATTTAGGCCAGATGGGTTAGACGTTCTATCACGCTGATGGCGCATCGAGTTCGACAATCACGGGGGTATGGTCGCTCGGTTTGGGGCGTCTTCGCGGTTCGACGTCGATCGTGCAGGCCGTGGCCGCGTCGTAGAGATCCGGCGTGAGATAGAGGTGATCGATGCGCCAGCCGCGATTGCGACGAAACGACGCGGCGCGGTAGTCCCACCAGCTAAAAATGTCACCAGCAGACTCAAATTTCCGAAACGCATCGGCGAGATCCAGTTTCAGCACGGCATTGAGGGCGTCACGCTCGGCGGGCATCGTGCCGACCACCTTATCCTCAGGCGTTTTGGGCGTGTGAATATCGCGATCGTCCGGCGCAATATTGAAGTCACCACACATACACACATGTTGGTTGCCCTCCGCTAGCAAACGCTCGATGTAATCCCGTAATTTTTCGAGCCAGCGCAGTTTGTAATGATACTTATCGCTGTCGTAGTCGCTGCCATTGGGAACATAGAGATTGACGACACGCACGCCGTCAAAGACGCCGGAAATCACCCGCTTTTGCTCGTCCAGGTCAGTAACGGCGGAAGCGCCGAGAATGCTTCTGAAGCCGATGTCGATTTGGGTCGCGGGCGATCGACTAAAAATAGCCACGCCGTTATAAGCTTTTTGGCCGGAAATGTAGAGGTTATAGCCGAGACTTTCAAACGGTTCGCGTGGAAAATCGGCATCAACCACTTTGGTTTCTTGCAGGCAAAGAACGTCAACAGCGGACGCTTCGAGCCAATCTCGAACAATCTCCTGTCGTGTGCGAATCGAGTTGACGTTCCATGTGGCAATTTTCATTGGAGCTGTGGCAAGGCGTCAGGATGGTAGATGTAGTTGCGCAAACACAGTCCCTGCGGGAGACGGTTGGATGCGTTTTTAGCGTCAGGCCACAGCATTATGATGCCTTCTTTGTTAGGATATCAACCAAAACAGGCGCGACAATCGCGATCGTTAAGGTACACACGCAGCCCTAACGATCGACCATCAATTTCTGAATAATTTTTGATCAATCAAGTCGTATGATCCCCATTCTGTTCGCATTTCGCAACACCGTGGGCGGTATGACGGCCATTTCAGCTTTAGATCAACGATTTTGTTCACAATCTGTACGATTCGCCGATCGCACTCGTTTCGTTTTCTTGAGGTAAATGAATGTCCGATAATTTCCAAGACGTTGCACTCGACACCATCCAGCCCCACGCGAATTCTTCGGAGTCTGCCGCAGCTTCGCAGACAACAGCCCCAGCATCAACCGCGAGTCAGCCGACGGATGATTCGTCTCATACGTTGATGATGACGGCTGTACGCGCTGCGATCGACCGGAAAGGGGGGAATGTGGTGGCGCTCCACGTTGCGGAAGTTTCATTCGTGACCGACTATTTCGTGATCGCCACCGGTTTTTCGCGCGTGCAAGTTCGGGCGATCGCCCAGTCCATCGACGCCGAGATTGAGGATACGCTCGATCGCCTGCCGCTGCATAAAGAAGGCATGAGCGATGGCAGTTGGGTGCTGCTCGATTATGGCGAGATGATCGTACACGTGCTGCTACCTGACGAGCGTGAGTTTTATAACCTCGAAGCCTTTTGGGGTCATGCCGATCGGGTAGAAATTCCAGCAGAAATGTTTGAAGCAACATCGCTTTAGAATGATCGGAGTGTCGGCATCTCGCCGGACGATCAGAATCTGGCTGACAGACCGACCCGATTGTCCGGCGCTGAGGTGGAAGCGAATCGTACCCGTTTATTGTTTTATTGTTCTCTAACCGAACTCGCGATCGATCCTGACCTAACCGGTCATCGTTGTTTGCCTCTGTTTTTTGTAGACTGCCGCCATCCGCCAATGAAACGAGCTTTTGTCTGCCCTGTTCCCGAGGAGCAACAGCCACTTAACGAATATCAAGAACTAACAGAGTCGGGTTTTTTCCAGTCGTGTAGCGCTCCGCTGGGGCAATACCTTAAAACCCTGGCCTGGATTTGGGTTCCCAGCCTCGCGATCGCGATGCCAGTTTCGGCGGCCAGCTTTAACCCAAATAAGTATCCGCTCGAATTTGTCTTGGCAGCCTGTGGCGGTGCGGCGGTGTCGTTAACCTTCGCGATCGTGCGGCTCTATCTCGGCTGGAGCTACATTCGCGATCGGCTGGAAAAATCGACGGTGCTGTACGAAGAATCCGGCTGGTATGACGGCCAAGTGTGGACAAAAACGCCCGAAATTCAAGCCCGTGATCGTCTGGTGGTGGAATATCAAGTCCAGCCGATTGTCCGGCGACTACAGCGCACCTTTGCGGCGATTGGTCTGGCCTTTGTGCTCGGCTCGATCGTCTGGGCTTTGTTTTAGTGCCGTTCCCCTCCGTGCCAGCAAACGGCATGAATTAACGCGAATAAAACGTCAAAGAGATTAACACGGTAAAAAAGCGCTCTTTTCAAACTTGCGCTATCACCTCGTATGGATTTTTCCCCGGCTCGACAACAGTTCTATCAAGAACTTCAGCGCGATGACATCGATCTGGCACGCGCCGCGCTATGCATTGCTCAACAGGAATATCCTGAACTCGATCCCGAGCCTTACATTGCCCAACTGGATACCTGGGCAATGGCGATCGCCGATCGTCTCCCAGATGAGCGCTATCCCCTGCGTGTCGTCAAAACGATGAGTGCTTATTTATGCCAAGATCTCGGTTTTCTCGGCAACACCGAACAGTATTACGACCCGCGCAATAGCTACCTCAACGAAGTTTTAGAGCGACGCACCGGCATTCCAATTTCCCTCTCGTTGGTGTATCTCGAACTCGCGAAACGTCTCGATTTTCCGATGGTTGGGATTGGGATGCCGGGACATTTTCTGATTCGGCCTGACTTTGAAGATGCCGGGATTTTTGTTGATGTCTTTAACGGCGGCGAGATTTTATTTCCTGACGATTGTCAAACGCGGTTGAGTGAGATTTACGGTCAGCCGATCGAGCTACGTCCGGAATTTCTGGCACCGATCGCACCGCGTCGTTTTCTGTTCCGGCTACTAATGAACTTGAAAGGAATTTACCTTTCAAAACGGGATATTCCGCGCACGTTACGCACGATCGAAAATATTTTGATGGTTTGGCCGGAGGCGATCGAGGAACGCCGCGATCGCGGATTACTGTACTTCCAGCAAGGGCGATATATCGAAGCGCGTCACGACCTGGAGTTTTATCTCCAAAGTCGTCCTGACGCTAGAGATCAACGTCAAATTCAAATGCTGCTTGACACCGCGATCGCCAACGAAAATCGCGAGATGGATACCGATTCAGAACAGGGCTAAGTAGGCCAGATTGACATGCTCCCCGGACTTAAAGTCCGAGGATTCTAAAGCTAAGCGAACAGGCTAGGCTGCTGCTCTACTTTGTGGCTTAACGCTTCAACGGGCATTGCTAGCAAGCTAGTCTGATGCGCCCTCCACGTTCGTTTTGAGTCTCCGAGTATCCCCCGGCGACTTCGTACATTCTAACAAAGTAGAGGCAAGATGCGGACTAAAAGTCCGGGGCTTGAGACCCACCCCCCAGAATGTCATCAACAGTGACGTTAGACCTCTGAGGTTTTAGAAACCTCAGAGGTTTCGCTCTCTTCGCTCCATACAAATCCATTATGGGTCTGACAGCTCGAAGGACATCACCTCAACAATCGGCCCGATCGCGGCCAAACTCATCACATCATCTCGGATGATGCCCTCAATGGTCACGGTCGCCCCTTCTTGCTGGATGGCGATCGGCCCCCCGTTGTAAATCTCGTAGGTTACCCCATCCTCCGTCGCCAGCGCCCACGCGCCTGTTCCCATCGGCACGTACTCAACTTTGCCGGTTAATGTCATCAAAGCCGTCATAGAGGTATCTCCTGGGTTTAACCGATCTCCGAGGGTTGCAGCGATAGCCGTGCCAGGGCGAAACAGAGCAGCGCATTCAGCCCCAAAAAGCCTTGCGCTACGATCCCCTTTCCCAGCCAAACCAGCTCCGGATCGGCGATCGCGCTCACGGCTAAACAGGCGCTCACGCCCAACAGCGAGCCGATCGCCCACCATTTCAAATCCTTGTGACCCATCAACACCACCAATAACCCCGCTGGAATTAAGACGCTAGCAAAAATTGGATTGAGCGCCGAGTTGCCCTGAATCGCGGTTCCGAGTTCGGCGATCGAGCTACCCGCGACTCGGAACGGCCACTGGGGCAAATCGAAAATGTAGAAACCACGCAGGAAAAATAAGCCCGAGCTGCCCATCACAACGCCGGTTGCGAGATGACCATTCCAGCGAAACGGAAAGTATGCCCGCAGAAACCAGGCGAGCAGATAGCCGCCGATCACCATCGCCAGTTTCATCGGGAGCGCCACGACACCGCCATCAATCCAGAATTTTGGATTGAGATAGCCGTTATCGCGCAGCCATTGGGCGAAGTCGCGCGGCGTGATTTGACCCTGAAGCGCGAGTTTCACAGCGGCGGCGGCATCGAGTTTGCCGGAGCCGAAATGATTTAACGGATCGTCGCTGACCGCAGAGGCGGACTGTAGCAAGATTTCGCGCACGTCGTCGGGTTCTTCGATGCCCGCTGCTTTGATCAGGGCAGCGACACCGGCCACGTGGGGCGCGGCCATGCTGGTTCCTTGGAAGGCTGCGAACATGCTATCGCCCGATCGCGCATCGATCGTATTTTGCAAAATCCCGCCAACCTGGGATTCTTTCGTATTGCCACCGGGTGCGGCGATATCGACCCCCGCGCCGTAGTTGGAGTAGGGCGCTTTTTCACCGAGAGAATCCGTTGCCGCAACGCCGATCGCCCGAGCGTAGCGAGCCGGATAGCCCGCCGAATTTTGATTTGCGTTGCCCGCCGCTGCGATCACCACCACATTTTTCTCGTGGGCGTAGTCGATCGCCTCTTGCATCAACTGACTTTCGCCACCGCCGCCCAGGCTCATGTTAATCACGTCTGCACCATTATCTGCCGCGAATCGGATTGCCTCGGCAATATCCGCCGTCGTACCGCCCCCACCTTTGCCCAGCACCTTCAGCGGCATGATCGTCGCTTTGTAGGCAATGCCTGCAACGCCATAGTTGTTATTGGTCGATTGGGCGATCGTACCGGCGACGTGGGTTCCGTGACCGTTATCATCACTGGCCTCCGGGCTGTCCGTGACAAAATTGTAGCCATCGGTGAACGCGGTTTCTTTTAGATCCGGTACAACACTGACACCGGTGTCAATTACCGCCACCGTCACGCCTTGGCCTTGGGTGTCGAGCCACGCTTGCTCTAGGCCGATCGCCTTCAGGTTCCACTGTTTGCTGTAGAGCGGGTCGTTCGGTGCGGTAGTGCTGTCGGCGGTGCTGGCCCGATCGCGTTCGCGATCAACCCCGATCGCCGGAGTCTCGGGAATGCGATAGATATAGTTCGGTTCGACGAATTCGGTATACGGTCGCAGGTCATCGCGCAGGCGATCGAGCAAGACCGTGTCACCGCTGACGATATATACGTTGTCGGCGGCGGAAAATTCGCTATTAAACTGTGGGTCAAGGTTATATTTCTGGGCGATCGCGTCAATTTGTCGCTCGACCTCCGCCGGGGCGATATCTTCACGAAAATCGAGGACGATCGAGTCGTAGGTTCCCTGACTCGCGAGGCCATCAAAATTGGCGATCGCCCAGCCGAGGCCGAGACAAAAAAGTAGCGTAAGGAGCAGTCGTTTCATGGCAAAAAGCGGGCGAAGCGGCGTACGCTCCAACCATAACCGATCCACGATTGGGACTCAAAGATCAGGCTTGAGCGTTGAGCTTGGGCGTTAAGTCTTGGTGTTCAGTATTAATCGATCGGTTTATTAATCGATCGATTTGCTCATCCACTGGGAGATCGTGGTGTACCCCAGCTTGCGATAGAGCGCGATCGCAGCCGTATTTTGCGCCATCACCTGTAAACCAATTCGATGGTCACCGCGCTGCCTTGCCCACGCTTCCGCTTGTTCCAGTAAATAGCTTGCTAATCCCTGGCGTCGATGCTCCGGTGCAACATAGACCAGCAAAACATACGCTCGCAATTCGTCATCGGTCGGAGTCGTTGCCGTACCGAGCCAGAGACAGGCGACGGGATTATGGGAGGTTTTGAAATGGGGCAGTTGCGCGATCGAGGCAGCCTTAGCGGTGGCAGCGGCTGGATTTGACGCGGTCTCATCGCGGGTTTCGATCCACCAAATGGGGGTCGTCTGGCTGAGATAGCGATCGATGGTTTTGGGTAACGTTTCGCTGCTGCGTTTTGGTTCAATCTCGCGGTAGGCTCGACGGGCAAATTTGAGGAGGAGCGCCCGATCGAGCGGTGAACCAAGACGAACCCGGTACATCGACGGGAGAGAAACACTCACGGCTAGGCGATCGTCGGAGCCACCAGAGCAATATTCGCAGTCGGCGAACTGTGGATAAACGGATCGGCCTTTATCGGGAACAGGATCGCGCCTGCCGGAGCCGGTTCACCGAGACCACCGGGGAGAAACGATCGAGCGCCAGTGGCTACGAGAGCCAGCAGGAAAATGATGATGATGGGGAACACGAGAAAAAATTGACGCATGAACTGACGCAATTAAAAGTAACGCTACGTTTCTTCTCCTAGCGTAAACTGTCTGTTGCGTTTTGTAACGTATTGTTTTCTGTATTTTGGACTACGGAATCGGACGAGTGGCGCGATCGTCTGCAACTAACCGGCGAAAATCAAACGATTCGGCGCTGGGATGACAGGAAATGCAGCCGTCGAGTTTGACCGGGCGATCGATCGCGACACCGGGATGCATCGCCGCAAAGAACCGCGACGAGTCTAGTCGAAACGGCAGTGTCTCGTTTTCACTCGGATTCGGGCGCGAGAAATATTGTAGATAGTCCCAGAGAATATGAATTTGAGGACTGGGCAGCACGGGGACGATTTCGCCGTAGTGGTTTTCTTCCAGCAAAATATCGCGCCAGGTTTCACTCGGTAGAACGGCTGGGGGAATCGCGATGTGGCAACTAGCGCAGCTATCGAGATAAATCGCATGACCGGCGCGTTTGTTCTCGGGGATCGGGTCAACCGTGCCGATGTGGGGTAACGATTCTGGCACGCTGAAGGGCTCGTCAGTCTGTCCCCAAGCTCCGCTGGCCAGCCAGCCAATGCTGACGCTCCAGAGCGTGAGCAGTAGGGTTAAAACGATGGGCGATCGGCGAGAGTTAGCGGAGGGCATAGCGAATCGGTGGTGCTGACGAAACACGTGAAGTACGAACTTGGATCGATCTGTTTTGATTATCCTGAGATTGTACGTTGATGCGAGTCGCCTCGCTGGGTTGAACGTTGGGCAGGCCAGTGGCTTGCTCCCGATCTCGCTGTGAATCGCCCGAAGCCTATCATGGGTGCGCGGACGTTTCTGCGGATGTTCCTAACGGCATTCCTCAAACTCTAACCCCACTCGACCTTATTTCAGTAGTTCGGTTGACGTTAGTTCGATCGACGTTTCCCCCTCGACCCCTTCCCCCGAACGGCTTGCCCCTGCGAATGAAAATCCTCATCTATTCCTATAACTATCATCCCGAGCCGATCGGGATTGCGCCGCTGATGACCGAACTGGCGGAAGGCTTGGTGAAACGCGGCCATGAGGTGCGCGTGGTGACGGGGATGCCGAACTATCCCGAGCGGCGGATTTATGAGGGCTATCGCGGCAAGCTGTACATGACCGAGGAGCGGAACGGGGTGAAGTTGCAGCGCTGTTATGTCTGGATTCGTCCCCAACCGGGCTTTATCGATCGGGCCTTGCTCGAAATCAGTTTCGTCGCCACCAGCTTTTTTCAAGCGCTCAACGGTTGGAAACCGGATGTGATTTTCCTGACGATTCCACCGCTCCCCGCTGCCGTTCCGGCGGCGATTCTGAAGTGGATTTTTCGCTGTCCGCTGGTGGTGAACTTACAAGATATTTTGCCCGATGCGGCGGTGCATACCGGTTTGATGAGCAATACGGCGATGATCAAGGTGTTCACTTGGTTGGAAAAATTTGCCTATCGTTTTGCCGATCGTATTAGTGTAATTGCCGATGGTTTTGTGGATAATTTGCGCGATAAGGGCGTCCCGGCGCAGAAATTGGCGCTGATTTCCAACTGGGTCGATACGGATTTCATTCAGCCTGCGCCTGCCGGTTTTGATAAAGACACCAATCCCTTTCGTATTAATAACGGTCTGACGGGCAAATTTATCGTCCTTTATTCCGGTAATATTGCCCGCACCCAGGGACTCGAAACCCTGATTCAGGCGGCGATGCATCTGCGCGATCGCCCCGAAATTGCGATCGTCATTGTCGGTGAAGGCAAAGCCCGCGACGAACTCCAAGCCCTGCGCGACGAATTGGGTGCGGACAATGTGACCCTGCTACCGTTCCAGCCTCGCGCACTGTTGCCGCAGATGCTCGCCGCTGCGGATCTTGGCTTGGTGATGCAAAAGGGTAACGTGATCGCCTTTAATATGCCGTCGAAAATTCAGGTATTGCTGGCGAGTGGGTTGCCGATCGTGGCGTCGGTTCCGGCGATCGGCACGGCGGCGCAGGCGGTGCGGAATAGCCAGGGCGGGCGGACGTTGCCGCCGGAAGATCCGGAAAAGCTGGCGCAGGTGATTCGGGAGCTATACGAAAGTCCGGAGACGGTGGCGGAACTGAGCGCGAATGCTCGACAGTTTGCGCTGGAAAATTATGCCTTTGCCAGTGCGCTTGATCGGTATGAAGCGCTATTCAAATCGCTTTAAAGCGTTGTAATAAACGGCATCATTTTTTTGCTCAGTCGATGCTATTTTGGTCGTAACTATGAACCCCGATCGGTTCGCTCCTGCGTCGTTACCGGTACACCCCAGATCATGAACTTGCTAAAATTTTCGATCGTCGCGATCCCGTCGCTCTTCATGAGCTTCATCGTGATCGATTTTGTCTACACGCTTTACCGCACGATCGACCCCAGCCCTGGTGCGATCCTGCGACGCAATCCGCGCATCCGTGAGGCGGCGGAATTGTACGATCGGCTCGTCAAGGTCGAACACGTTGCGTTTAAGTCTTACCTCAAAGCTCCTGACGTTGAAACTCTGCAAAGTGAGCGCGATCGTTTGGTGCAAATCCGCACGATCGCCCAGCGTGCGGATCTGCGTTTCAAGCGTCGTGTGCTGAAGTTCGCTGTTGCCTAGCGGAATCAAAACATATCGTGTTGTATAGAAGTCCGATCGCTTGAAGCGATCGGACTTCTCGTTTTTTATGGGGAGTGATACGATCACAGCGTGAGTTAAACTGTACATAATCCAAACCCAGCGTCAAGCTTCATGCGAATCGCTAATGTAACTGTGTTTTTGTGGGTAAGAAATCTAGGCAAACGATGGCAAATAATCAAGGTTTTATCGATCGTCAAAAAATTGAACAATTTGTCAAAGCCTGTCGCGATTTTTCGAGTGAGAAAGAACAGGCAGAGACATTTTTGAATCGCTTATTTCAAGCCTGTGGCTATACAGACGCAATGGCCGCTGGTGCAGAATTTCAAGCGCCGATTCCCAATGCCAGCCCAACAGGAAAAACGGGCTATGCAGATTTGCTGTGGCGTAAGCTTGAGGAGACGCCAGAGGGGCAGTGGTCTAGATTGGGCGTGTTGTTTGAGATGAAGTCGCGGGGTGAGGATTTGCATAAACATCTGCCCCAAGTCAAACGCTATTGGTCAAATATTACGCCCGGTCGCCCGCGTTTTATTGTGCTGTGTAATTTTGTGGAATTGCACATTTATGATTTTGATCGGCAGGTACAAGATCCGATCGATATCATTGCCCTTGAGGAACTGCCGGATCGCTTTGGCTCACTGCGATTTATGGTGGGAGATGAAAATCCACCATTTCGGAATAATCAGGCTGAAATTACCGAGCAGGCCGCTCGTCGAATGGGCGAGCTTTATGGTTCTGTTTATAAGCGATTATCAAAGCAAGCGAATTTTCAAGAGGACATATTACAGCGGTTTATTTTGCAATGTGTACTCTGCATGTTTGCCGAGGATCGCAAACTCTTACCGGAAACATTATTTACACGACAGGTGCAGCGTTGCTTAGAAGAGAAGCAAACCTGTTATGACATTTTAGGTATGTTATTCCGACTGATGAATGAGCCGGGAGTTGTTCCGATCGGTCATTTTCAAGGCGTTGATTACTTTAACGGCGGGTTATTTAGCAAGGTTGAGACTATTGAGTTATCTCCCACCGAGTTACCGTTATTGCTCACAGCAGCACAGGACAATTGGAAAGATGTTCGCCCGTCGATTTTTGGAAATATTTTTGAAGGGGTAATTGAGCATAGCAAAATCGTTAATGGTAACGGTTCTAATGGCTTAAGTGTGCTGGAGTCAGAACGACGAAAATACGGAATTCACTTTACAGCAGAGGTGGATATTCTTAAGATTGTCTACCCGACGATTACGGCCTATTGGGAGGAAAAGATCGCGGCGGCTACGACGTTAGCGGAGGCGATCGCGCTGCAATCGGAACTCGCGAATTACAAGGTGTTAGATCCGGCCTGTGGGTCAGGAAATTTCCTTTATGTGGCGTATATCGAGCTGAAGGGCATTGAGGTGCAGTTACGCGAGGCGATCGCCAATTTGGGCGGTACGGCGCAGCTTGAGCCGTTGGTCTCGCCGATGCAGTTTTTCGGGATTGATCAAAATCAGTTTGCGGTGGAATTGGCGCGGGTGACGCTCTCGATCGCGCGGCGAATTGCGATCGATAAGTATGGTTTGGCGTCGGAGCCATCGTTACCGTTGGATCAGCTCGATCACAATATTGTGTGTGGTGATGCGTTGTTTTATCCCTGGCCGGAGGTGGATGCGATTATTGGTAATCCGCCGTTTTTGGGTGGGAAACATGTGCGGTTGGCGTTGGGAGATGGGTATATGGAGCGGGTGTTTAAGCGGTTTGATGAGGTGAAGGATTCGGTGGATTTTTGTTCGTATTGGTTCCGGTTGGCGCACGATCGTCTAAAGGAAGATGGTCGGGCGGGTTTGGTGGCGACAAATTCGATCGCGCAGGGCAAGAGTCGGGTGGCGGCGTTGGATTATATTGTGGCGAATGGTGGGTTTATCCATACGGCGGTGTCGTCGCAGCCGTGGTATGTGAAGACGGAGGATGAGAAGGATAAAAATAAGGCGCAGCGGGTGGGAGCAAAGGCCAATGTGCATGTGAGTTTGGTGAATTGGTGCAAGCGGGAGCCGTCGCGGTTGGTGTTGGATGAGCGGGAGGTGTCACGGATTAGTTCGTCGTTGAGTGACAAGGTGGATGTGTCGGGGGCGGCGCGGTTACGGGCAAATTTGAATTGGTGTTTTCAGGGTGTGATTCCCATCGGCAAGGGGTTTATTGTGACGGAGGATCAGGTCAATGAGTGGATTGCAGCGGATGCAAAAAATGCTGACGTACTGAAATTATTTTCAATGGGGTCAAATTTGGCAAAAAATATAGATGGTAAGCCCGATCGATGGATTATTGATTTCAATAATCAATCATTAGAAGGAGCCGAAGAATATAGTCTTCCGTTCAAATACTTACAAGAACATGTCAAGCTAGAACGTAGCAAGAATCGACGTAAAGTTACAAAAGAAAATTGGTGGAAATACGGGGAGAAACGCCCTGCAATGCGGAATGTAATCGAGTCGCTATCCTCTTATCTAACCGTTCCACGAGTTTCAAAATGGGCTGTTTTTCTTTCTGTCCCGGAGGAATGGTTCCCCGGTGATAAATCAGTAGTACTTGGGACTGATGATTTTTATGTTTTAGGGATTTTACTATCAAGCACTCATCGTGCCTGGATGCAGGCTCAAAAGTCAACCCTCAAATCAGATATTGCTTACACCCATAAAACCTGCTTTGAAACTTTCCCATTCCCCCAAACACCAACGGTCAAACAAAGCGAAAAAATTCGCGACAAAGCTCTAGAACTACACGAATACCGTAGCCAAGTCATGAACAAAAAACGCTACGGAATCACTGGCCTGTATAACCAATATTTCAACGAACCCAGTAGCCAACTCGCCAAACTCCATCAACAACTCGATAAACTCGTCCTCGCCGCCTACCGCTTCAGCCTCAGCGACGACCCCCTTGAAAAACTCCTCGAACTCAACCAAGACCTCGCCGCCCAAGAACACCAAAATCAACCCATCATCGGCCCCTGGAACCCGCATAACCCACCCGTACAACGCTAACAACAGACTGTAATAAAAAATAAAAAAGTCCGATCGCTTCAAGTGATCGGACTTTTAGCATTTAGTCGGTATAACGCCTTAAATACCCAAACGTTCGTAAACCAAATCCAGCGATTTGAGCTGACGATGCGGATCGAAACAGGTCGCGATCTCCTCCGCCGAAAGCTGCGACGTAACCCGATCGTCCGCCTCAACCAACGATCGGAAATTGCCGCCGTCCTTATTCCACGCCTCATGAGCGCAAGACTGCACGATCGCGTACGCATCCTCCCGCGTCAAACCCTTATCCACCAACGCCAACAGCACACTTTGGCTGAAGATCGCGCCGCCGTAAAGGTTCATGTTGCGCTCCATATTCTCAGGATAGATCAGCAACTTCGAGACCAGATTCGTCAGCTCATGCAACATGAAATGCAGCACCGTGCAGCTATCCGGCAGGATCATCCGCTCCACCGAACTGTGAGAAATATCGCGCTCATGCCACAGCGCCACATTTTCCAGCGCCGCCACCGCATTACCCCGAATCACCCGCGCCAAACCCGTCAGACGCTCCGATCGAATCGGGTTGCGCTTGTGCGGCATCGCCGACGAACCCTTTTGACCCTTCGAGAAAAACTCCTCCACTTCCAGCACATCCGTACGCTGAAGGTTGCGGATTTCCACCGCGAAACGCTCGATCGACGCCGCAATCAGCGCCATGCACTGCACAAACTCAGCGTGGACATCGCGCGAAATCACCTGAGTCGAGGCTTTATCCACACGTAAACCCAGCTTTTCGCAGGTCAGCGCTTCCACCTGGGGATCGATGTTGCCGTAGGTTCCGATCGCGCCCGAAATCTGCCCGACAGCGATCGATTCCCGCGCCGCCACCAGCCGATCGCGATTCCGCAGCATCTCCGCCAGCCAGCCCGCCAGCTTAAAGCCAAAGGTCATCGGCTCGGCGTGAATCCCGTGGGAGCGTCCCACGCAGATTGTGTCTTTATGATTGCGGGCTTGGACGCGGATCGCCTCGATCGCCGTATCCAGCGACACCAGCAAAATATCGGCACTCTTGACCATTTGCAGCGCCAACGCCGTATCCAACACATCCGAACTGGTCATGCCCTTGTGAATATAGCGACCGGCATCGCCCACGTATTCATTCACATTCGTCAAAAACGCAATGACATCGTGACGGACTTCCGCTTCAATTTCAAGAATGCGTTTAACGTCGAACTGCGCCTTGGCCTTGATCTCGTCTACCGCTTCTTGGGGGATATAGCCCAGTTCCGCTTGAGCTTCGCAGACCGCGACTTCGACCTCTAGCCAGGTTCCGAATTTATACTCATCAGTCCAAATATCGCCCATCTCAGGCAGGGTATAGCGATCGATCGACATGTACCATCCGTCACGAATACAGCCGTAATATTGTATTACGCAGGTTTACGATCGCCACACCGGCCTGTTTCTAAGTTAGCGTTAGAGCATTGATCATCATCTCCAGATCAATAGTCAGCCTCAGAACGATCCCTAAAGACACCACGTTCGAGCATCTACCATCAATCCTGATGACGCAATCACTATGGACGACCTGGACTATTCCACACTTTCTCAGCCCGAACTCCTTGAAACAATTCAGAAACTCAACGCCGATCGTCGGCGTTTAAAGTACATCGAGCGTGTGACCCACGGTCTCCATGAGCTAGCGCGTGGGGTCGCGACGATGGAGATTGCAGCCACCGGGCGACTGCGTCTGAAATCGATGCTGCTAGAAATCATGCGCGTCTCCAGCGCACTGCTTGGGGCAGAAGAAAGCAGTATTTTTTTGCTCGATGAATCTGAAGTGATCATTGAAAGCATCTTGGCGCGAGGCGCGATGGTACGCGAGCGCAAAAATAATCTGATCGGTCAGGTGATCGATCGCGGGTTGGCCGGATGGGTGATGCGTCACAAAAAAGCGGGCAAGGTCGATGAAACCACCACCGATGAGCGCTGGATTGAGTTACGGGGTCAGCCCTATACGGTGCGATCGGCGCTATGTGTGCCGTTAATTAAGGGAAAGCGCGTCCTGGGTCTGTTGACGTTAATGCATGGCCAGCCGAAGCATTTCAGCACGCCGATGGCGGATCTATTTGTCGAATTATTCACTCCCCAAGTCACGATCGCCCTCGATAACCTACGCCTGAACGTCGAACTAACCGAAGCCAGAACGCCCGTCGCCGAGAACGACGATTCGCTCGAATTTCCCTTGGCTGAACTGCCCGACGTTATGGAAGGTAAATATGAATTTTCGGGTCTCTATATCCTGACGGCGAATGGCAAGTTTCTGTACGCCAATCCTCGACTAGCGGAGATCTTCGGCTATGCCTTTCGCGATCTCGTCACCCTTGATTCGTTCTTTAAACTAGTGGCCGATAGCAGCATAAAAGCACTCCACGCTCAAATATCCGCCTGCTTTCAAAATAATGAACCGCTGTTTGTCACAGAATTTCAGGGACGAACACGCGATGGTGAAATCATTACAGTTGAAATGGAAGGCAACCGCACGCGGTTCTACGGTAAATCAACGATTATGGGGACGGTGCGCTTAGTATAATGGGTATTAATGTCATCGTCTTAAACCTCAATAGCCGTGTGAGATGGATAGTCCAAAAACTAACTTTCTTTTGCCAGTATGTGTTCTGTTTTATCTATCAGGGAAAATCACCACAACGTTCCCTGAAGATCGCCCATTTTTGGCAGAGTCACGGTTACGAAAATCGTGCAATTGCCCGTTATCAAAACCTTGCCCTTAACTCATCCCACGCAAAACCGGCACGACAAGCACTGATTGATCTGTACACCGATCGCAACCAGTGGCATGAAGCCCTTCAGATTCGGCTCATCAATCTTGAATTGCAAGAATCACCTTGCGACAATATAGCCAATACGACACAGTCTTATCACCAAAAAATTGTAGGGTCTGCGGTATTGACAGCACAAACATACCTGCGCTCAATCGTTACAAAAGTCAGAGAAAACGCTCACACCGTCGGTATTACACAGACCTCAATCCACTACGAGAATGATTTACTAGCGATCGCCCTATCGCTCCTTTTCCTCGAAGAGCAGGATACTGCTTTTAATGCCTTACTTTGTGCGATCGAAGAACAGCCCGATAACAGTTGGGATAAAACAGCGTATGTTTTCTTTCAAATTTGTCAAAAACATCGCTCTCTATCTAACGACGATCGTAAACGAGAGTCGGATAATTTGTTGGACTATCCCTGGAATACTAGGCTACATCAATGCTTGTACCGTCTCTGGAAACAACGACCAGATCAGCAAGCTCGACAACTAAACTACGCGGAAATATTATTGCGCATTGGGCAAAGAAAGAAAGCTCAAGAGCTGTGTATGCAGGCCGCTAAAACATCTCTAATTCAGAGCAGTGCGGATATATATCATACTGCTGAATCCTTAAAAGATGTTACACCCAGCTTTGCTGTAATTGGCACGATGAAAAGTGGTTCAACGTCCTTGTATCAATATCTTTTACAACATCATCATGTGCTTCCTTTAGCCCGTAAAGAATTGGACTACTGGTCATGGCGCTATGGGCGTGGTCAAAATTGGTTTTTATCACATTTTCCGCCTGTTCCTTCTTCACTAGAATTCATTGCTGGCGATGCAAGCCCAACTTATTTTCAGCATAATCTTTCTCCTCAGAGAATGCTTGAAGTTTATCCAAGTTTTAAAGTCATTGTCGTTTTGAGAAACCCAGTTGATCGTACGATTTCTCATCACTATCACAATGTTCGTCGTGCATGGGATTTACGTCCTCTAGATGTGGCTATCACCCAGCAAATTGAAGCGATCGAGAACAATTCCTATGACTCTCAACGCCTTGATAATGCAGTGGCATCCAGTCTCTACGTACCTCATCTCAAGCGCTGGCAACATCACTTCCCGCCCGATCGTCTTCTTATCATCCTGAGCGATGATTTATTTGCACATCCGCAGCGAATCTTAAATCAAGTATTTCAGTTTTTAGGTATTCAGGAGCAGGCAATTCCCGATCTATCACCTCACAATGTGGGCATCTATCCATCCCAAGATAGTGAGCAACGCCAGCGTCTCAGAAACTTTTTTTATCCCTCTATTTGTGAACTTGAAGAATTATGTAACTTTCAGACTCGCTGGTATTAATCTTCATGACATTCAACTTTTATGGCCGTCAAAAAATGGAGGATCTAAAACGTGGTCGATGGTGCAAAGCAACTGCGATTATTTGAGATTAAAGCGACACCATACAAAACGTTACGATCGCCACTGTCACTGACGATGACGCGCGGGCAGCTCTTGACCTGGCAGACCGAAATTGCGGATTTTCAGCGTTCGATCCGAGGTGAAGATGCGCCCGTCCAGCGATCGCTGTTTGAGGCCAGTGGTACGTATCAGGTTCAGCCCGAGACTCAGGCCAAGAGTCCGCCCGAAAGTCAAGCCAAAACTCAGCCTCAATCACACGATCCGAAAACCATCGACCCCTGGGCGCTGTCGTATCAAGCGATGAGCTTTTGGCGAAAACCAGCGACGACACGCGGCTATCCCTGCCTGTATTTCGTGGCCGATCGCTTTGTGCCGTTGGTTTTATATATTGGCGAGTCGAACAACTCGGAACGGCGGTGGCGAGGCGAGCACGATTGTAAGCGTTACCTCGATCGCTACTACGCTTTGCATTATGAACTCGGGATCGATCACGGCGTGGCGATCGCCTTTTGGTTACACGCACCGCGCGGTCGCAAAGCACGCCAGGAACTTGAACAGGCGTTAATTCAAGCCTGGAAGCCGCCGTTTAATAAAGAGTGCTGGTCACGCTGGGGACAGCCTTTTGGTAAAGACTGATGGGGAGAGCAAAGCCTACATTTTTCCCGCGCCATTTAGGATTGATGTTGCGATCGCAGGACTGCCGGATCAATCAACATTGCATCGCCAAACGAGAAAAAGCGATAATTCTCGGCGATCGCCTCGCGGTATAGATCCAGCAAGCGCTCACGCCCGATCGCGGCGGAGACGAGCATCATCAAGCTCGACTTTGGCAAGTGAAAATTGGTAATCAACCCGTCTACGACCTGCCACCGATAGCCGGGATAAATGAACAATTCCGTCTTGCCCGTATAGGGTTCGAGCGTTCCCGAGACGGCTGCCGATTCGAGCGATCGCACCGTCGTCGTCCCCACCGCGATCACCCGACCGCCCCGCGCCTTCGTCGCCGCGATTTTGTCCACCGTCGCCGCCGTCACCTCAATCCATTCGCCATGCATCGCGTGGGTCGTGATATCCTCCACCTCCACCGGGCGAAACGTCCCGACCCCGACATGGAGCGTCACGATCGCCCGCTCGATCCCCTTCGCGTCGAGCTGCGCGAATAGCTCAGCGGTAAAGTGCAAGCCTGCGGTGGGCGCGGCGGCTGATCCATCGCGTTCAGCGTAGACGGTCTGGTAGCGATCGGGCTGGGCTTCGGATTCGGTGACGTAGGGCGGGAAAGGAATTTCACCGTAGCGATCGAGCAGGGTAAAAAAGGATTCGCTGGCGGGGTGATCAAATTCGAGGATGCGCCCGCCGGTTTCTGGGTCGCTGTCGATGACGGTGGCGGTCAGGGGTGCTAGAGGTCGATCATTCGTGGGGTTGCGATCGGGGCTATTCGTGGCGATCGCGGGCGAAAAAACGATTGTTGCACCGGGCTTGAGGCGTTTTCCCGGTTTGACCAAGGCCAACCACTGCCGAACGCCACGCTGTTCGAGCAGCAAGACCTCAACCTTTGCACCGCTAGTCTTTGTGCCGTAAAGTCGCGCAGGGATCACCCGCGTATCGTTCAGCACAATCAGATCGCCCGCTTGCAGTAGATCCACTAAATCGCGAAAAATCCGATGCTCCGCGTCGCGCTCAGATTTCACCCAAAACAACCGTGACTGATCGCGCGGCTCAACGGGGTTTTGGGCGATCGCCTCTGGGGGTAAGTGATAGTCGTAGGCGGTGAGTTGACGATCCGCATCATGGGCGATCGCGGGACGAGAATTACGAATGGGCTGATTCACAGGCTTAGTAAGCTAACGAAAAATAGAGTTTACGTGAAGAGTTTTAGCTAATTATTAATAATTTATAAAAAGACGGGTAGATTTACGCTGCAACTAGAGGGTGATTGCCCTACCGTCCTTAGCGAAGGCTTGGGATCATAAAAGGTAGGAACAAAGGCAGGGCGGAAACTGTGGATTATCTCTACTACTTAGCAAACGCAACATTAACCGTTCAGGCGATCGAATACCTTCAATCGAGCGACCTTTCGGTCAGGCTCGTTACGGTAATTCACCAAGTCGATGGTTGGGTATTACGTATCCGAATGCGGACATTACCCTCGATCGCGCAGCACAATGATTTACGATCGTACATGGAAGAGTTGGGTATCCCCCTACCGAGCAAGCCGCGCTTACAGGTGGCGCTGTGGGATCTTGATATGGGACAGTCGGCGGTTTCGGTGATGCAGCGGCATCAAGTGGCGATCGTCTCCCACGGCGCACCGGATATACGTGATATCGAACTCTTCTGCTCAGAATTCACCAAAGGTTTAGGCTATCGCCCCGAAACGCTGGCTTAATGAGGGTGTGTAAAACTCGTTGCGCGTGGCTTGGCTCACGATGGGTTTCATTGAGGCCAGACAGACCCTCAATGAAAAACGTGAAGCTGATGCATAAGCTATCCGAACAGCCTCCGGTTTCGTTTAAGTGCGTCAGTCCTTCCCCTCTCTAGATTTTATTTAGATTTTATTTAAATTTCATAATGTTAGCGATGAGCTTTTCCTGGTTAGCCTCATCGCTTTTTTGTGTTTTTTATAACTATTTATGATTATGTAACTGCTTCAGAAGCAAATCAAGCGAGAAGCCACCGTCTACGCAGGGCTTGCGCCCGTTAAACGGTGGCTTCAGAATTGGAACGATCGAGGCATTATTGATAAATGCGGGTAGTTGCTATCCGCAATCTTCCAGAACGGCAGATGAGCGAGAGCATCACGACCGAACACCGATCGAATCAGACGATCGAGCTTAACGGAAACGTTTTTTCCGGCGAGCGATCGCTTTACGCTTTTTCTTCTCGATCGGGGTTTCGTAGTGGCGGCGGCGTTTGATGTCCGCAAAAATGCCAGCTTTGGAAACTTGGCGTTTAAAACGCCGTAGAGCCGATTCAATTTCTTCGTTTTCTCCGACGACCACTTGGGTCATACTATCGCCTCCTAAGGATAAAGCTAGATGAACAAGGTGACTGACGTGAAGATTTTCGTCACGATTCATTATTATACGGCTTGAGTGGACTATCAAGCCGTTCTACCAAAAAAGATCTGGAATGAATTCGGACGAACGGTTTTGCGTGAAGTTTGCTCCCGCCTTTCCCTCTGTTTTTCCGTTGGTACGTTTCCCCGTCGGTACGCTACAGATGCAGCAAGCAGGAGGAGCGGGCGGGCAGGGTGATGCCATCGTGATCGATCTCAGCGGAACCGAGCAGGATGGTTTTGATGCTGTCGCGGGTGAGGCCAAGATCGGCGATCGGGATACGCGCGGGAGTTGTGTCCACATTGACGCAGCCGATTAGTCGATCGCTAGGATCGCAGCGCTCGAAGGCATAGACCCCGGCCTGAGCGTAGATCGTGCGATAATCGCCGGTGCGTAGGGCGGTGAATCGTTTACGCAGGGTGATCAGTTCGCGGCAATCGTTGAGCAATTGACGATCCCAGTGTTCCGGCTCGGGAAAACTGCGCCGACAGTCGGGGTCATGGGCTCCGACAAGACCGACTTCGTCGCCGTAGTAAATGCAGGGCGCACCGGGAAAGGTGAACATCAAGAATAAGGCGAGCGTGAGGCTGCCGCGATCGCCGCCTGCCAGGGTGACAAAACGCGGGGTGTCGTGGCTGTCGAGGAGGTTGAGCTGCGCTAGGTGGATCGGCCAGTCGTAGAGGGCAAGGAGCTGATCGAGTTTGGCCGCGTAGCCCGGAGCATCGAGAGCCGGGTACGGCCAGTAGTCATGGTGTTCGACCATCTCGCGCTGGACGCGATCGCCCGCTGCAAAGGCAGTTGCAGGTCCGGTGAATTCGTAATTCATCACGCCATCAAAGGCCGTGCCGTCGAGCCATTGGGCGGCATCGCTCCAGACTTCGCCGACGATATAGGCTTCGGGATCGATCGCCTTGATGCGATCGCGAAATTCCTGCCAAAATCCCGGCGTTTTCACCTCAAACGGCACATCCAGCCGCCAACCGTCGATCCCTTCACGTATCCAATGCTCGCCGATACGCATGATGTATTCGCGCACGTCGGGATTGTCGTGATTAAACTGCGGCAGGGCGCGGTTACCGACCCAGCTCGCATAGTTCGCCGGTTTTGCGCCGTCGTAGGCCGAGAGCGGCCAGTCGTGGATGCGGAACCAGTCGATCCAGGGGGAATGGGGGCCGTGTTCGAGGATGTCATTGAATTGGAAAAAGCCGCGACTGGCGTGATTGAAAACGCCATCGAGGACAATTTTGATCTGCCGATCGTGGGCGGCGTCGATCAGTCGGCGCAGGGCAACGTTGCCGCCGAGCAGCGGATCGACTTGGTAATAATCGTGGGTGTGGTAGCGATGATTGCTCGCGGACTGGAAAACGGGTGTGAGGTAAATTGCGGTGATGCCCAGGTCTTGCAGGTAGGGCAGTTTGTCGATCACGCCCCAAAGATTGCCGCCTTTGTAGCCTTCCACGGTGGGAGGAGCGTCCCAGGCTTCTAGGGCGATCGCGGCTTGGGGAAGCGCGTCGCTCGGGTCGGTTCCACGGGCAAAGCGATCGGGAAAAATTTGGTAGAAGACCGCGTGTTTTACCCAGTCTGGCGTTTTAATCGAGGTCATAGGCTTGGGGTTTTTCCCATCCTAACGTTACGCTCAGAATCGCGAGGGCTTTCGCGATTTCAAAGCCTTCTCCTCCTCAGTTTTTCGCTAGTTCTGATCGTGGTATTCCGATGACTGCTTCCAAACAACTTACAACCGCAACCTGGATCACCCTGTCGCGAATGCTGGCCATTCCTTTAGTCCTCTATTTCCTGAGCGGTGATCCGACGGCGTCGCAGCGCTGGTGGGCGTTTGGTGCCTTCGCGATCGCGGCGGGGACGGACTGGCTCGATGGTTACGTGGCGCGGCGATTTAATCAGGTCAGCGATCTGGGTAAGTTGCTCGATCCGCTGGTGGATAAGCTGCTGACGATCGCGGCGCTGCTCTGTTTAATCGAGTTACAGATATTTGCAGCCTGGGGTGTGTTTTTGATCGTGGCGCGGGAGATTGCGATTACGGCGTGGCGATCGAGCCAAACGTCGGTGTCGGGGGCGAATCTTTGGGGCAAGCTGAAGACGGTGTCGCAGATGTTGGCGATCGGGCTGGCGATCGCGCCGCTGCCGGAGCCGTGGCCGCTGGTGGCGCAGTGGGCGTTTTGGCTGGCGGTAGTGTTAAGCGTGGTGTCGGGTGTGATTTATGTTTGGCCGTCACGCGATTAAGCCGTTGTTTTGGCTGAGTGGAAGTCTCGCCCTAACGCCCGAGCCGATTCGGAATCCCATCACAGCCGCCTGGAATCGTCGATCGCGATCGATCGCCACACCACTGACAGCAATACTGGCGCTGCTCCTCCGACAGCCGCTGCACATCCGTAAAGTCGGTATCCTCAACCACCGTTCCCGTACCCTCGCCGGTTTCATAGTTGGGGCGTACGCCGCGTGTACGCGGGGTTGCCGTGTCCAGATTGCCGTAAAACAAGCGCGTCCCCTTCAGATCCGCACCACACAGCTTGGCCTCGTAGAGAATCGCGCGGGAAAGATTCGCCTTAACCAAATCGCAGTTGCTGAGATCGGCGCGAACCAGGTTGGCATCGCTCAGTTCCGCCCAGCGCAAATCCGTATCCGTTAAATTCGCCGCTGCGAGCATGACGCTGAGATCGATCACCCGCGTTCCATGCTCGCGATCCTCGGAGTAGCCGCCGGAGCCGTCAAGGATGGGACGCCCGAGCCGCCGATCGCGCTTCAGCGGCGAGAGCAAGCGCGACTGGGACAGAAAACGAACAATTTTCGCTTTACCCGCTGCATCGACGCTGCTGAGAATAGCGGCGGTGCGTCCCTCGGCGATCGCCCGTTCCTGCGGCCAATCTTCGAGCAAGCCTTCGTCATTAATCGTCAGATCGGAAACGCCCTGAAAATAGGCGTCGATCGTCTGCTGCTGCGTAATCCGGTTTTGCTGAATCGTCAGATCGCGCGAGATCACGTACTGTTGCCACGCCACATAAACCGCCAGGATCGCGATCGCAATTTGCCCCACCGCGCCGACGATTTCACCCAAGGCTCCGAGCGCATCCCAATTAATCTGAATCGCCCGATCGCCCTGCTGGTTCGAGCTGCCCAACATCAATAGCCCCACACTCGACGCCATCAACCCCAACGCCGCCACCAACGGCGCACGCCACGGCTCGGGGATAAGCTGCACCCACAATTGACGCCCGCTCGGGAGTAACAGCCCGATCGACACGCCCAGGCTGATAATCGCCCCGGTCACCCCCAACCACAAACTATCGAACGCCAACCCCACCAGCATCGCCACCGTCGCGATCGCGATCGTCATCCCCGGCTCGATCGGCAACTTACCTACAACCCCCAGCTCCGGCGGCGTGATATCGATTTCGCCGAAGCGTGAGCCGAGGGAAGTACGCGGCTCCGGAAAATTTATCGTGGTGGGGTAGGCTGCGTTGGTACGAACCTCGCGCGGGAGACGATCGCTGGTGAGATAGTCGCGATTGTCGTGGGGAAGACCGTCGTCAGCATCATTTTTCGCATGTTCGCTGTCAATCTTGTATTCCGCTTCGTCCGGACTCGGCTCTAGGGTGAATGCGTCTGCATTGGTCTCGACGAGCCATTCTTCCGCATCTTCGCGCGTGCGTAAGGCTTGTTCACGGCGTGTGTCATCGGAGGAAGCTGAATTTATTGAATTTGACGCATCTGGGGGAGACGCATCTGGCGACGCATCCGGGGTCAGCGAATTGGAGTTCAGCGGATTAGGGTTTAGCGAATCGGGGGGCGGCGAATCGGAGTGCGGCGAATCGGAGTGCGGCGGAAGGGGGTCGAGTGGCTCCATGAAAACCTATGCTCCAAGACAAGCGCTGTGGCAAATCGCATCACTGTACATCAATCAAAATGAGCTTTGATGTTGTGTGTAAAAAAACGAGACGCTTCGGACATCTTACGAGATTTCTCCCATTGCGTCTGCGATCGCCGCAGGCGGAAAAAGGCAGCGGAACTTCACTAAATGTAAAAAAAAACTATTGACGGTAGCAAAAGCTACCTATGTGCGATATTTTACTTAGCAGGTCAACCCGCGAGGTTGATTTCAAAGCCCTTTTAAACACCGCCGATCGCAGTTTTTATAATTCTGACCGGCAAATATATTTGCAACGGCCCGTCGCCTGAATGCTTCTCTCTTGGAGACTTGCACTCAAGTGACGGGTTGTTGTCTGTAACGGCGATTAACGGTGATACAGTATCCGAACATTTGTAATGCAAATGTCATGTCAACGCCTGCCTGAACCACCTTGGCCGATAGACAGCGCGATCGTCTTTGCTTCTTGCCTCCCATTTAGCTGACACATACACCGTCCCTGATGAGCAATCAACCCGGTCGAGTTCTATTGCAACGCAGGATTAGCCGCTGGATCGGCGATCATCCGGAGCTGCTTGGCGCTCTGTTCCTGCTCTTGCTGCTGTGCGGGTTTGCCGTCAGCCTAATCCAGCGCTATCTCACATCGGAATTACGGACGATCGTCAAGCTCATCCCCGAAGATGCTACCGTCACGGCGATGGTCTCGGTGACAGAGGAGGACTGGCAGCAAGTTCTCGATTACGGCACAGCCGACAGTCAGGCGGTGACTCTCGAAACGATGGGAAAAGCTGCAACGCAGTTGGCCGAGGTCACCGGCTTGGAGTTCGATCGCGATGTGCGACCCTGGATCGGCGATCGGCTCTTCGTGGCCATGTTGCCGCCGCGCAACGTCTCGAATGACATGGCTCCAGAGACGATTTCGACGGGATATGCCCCTGTCTTTTTCTTGCCCGTCGAAAATCCGCGTCGCGCTCGCCAAGCGCTGGAGCAATCGTCGGCGGTGGCGGGAGCGTGGCAGGAGCGCGAATATCAAGGACTGACGATCGCGGATTCGGACACATTTTCGGTTGTTCAGCTTGAAAAAATGGCGATCATTAGCCCCGATCGCACCGCCATTGATCGCACCATTGACGCCTACCTCAGCGAAACCACGATCGCCAAAGCTGAAGGCTATAGCAGCGCCTGGGATCTGTTGGCAGGATCAGATAGCTTTGCCGCGCTGTATTTCAACGTTGAGAGCGCTTCCGAATTTCTCGCGAGCCAGTCCGTTGGGCGGGTTGATTCGGTCGATCGGCCACCGGTGCGCACCCAAGGCTCAATGGTGACGTTATTTTTAGCGGAGGATGGCGTTGAGTTAAACGGTCTGTCGTGGCTCGCCCCGTCATCCGATCGCCGCTACGATCGCAACGTCCCCACCCCCCAAATCGCTGAGGTTATTCCAGACTTCGCGGTTGCAGCAATCGTCGGTCTCGATTTCCCTCAAATTTGGCGCGACTACCTCCGCGACTCACAGGTTAACGCGCTATTGCCGATCGACCCCCAGTGGCTCCGCAGCGCCCTGAGTTCGACACTTAATCTCGACCTCGAAAAGGACATCATCGCCTGGACGACGGGCGAATTTGCCCTCGCCGCCATTCCCGCCGCCAGCACCCAATCGCCGCTACCGTTGGGAGTGGCGGCTTTTGTCGATACCACCGATCCCAAACCGGCGGACACCTTTTTCGAGAAACTCGATCGCACCGTGCGCGATCGCTACGGCATCGCTGTGGAACCGGAGAAGGTGGGCGATCGCACCGTATTGCGCTGGACGATGCGACAACAGGGTCTGACGGTCGAACACGGATGGCTGACGCGAACGATGGCCTTTTTTAGCGTTGGAGCGGTGGTGTCGGATACCTTCGTGGGTGGTGTCGAAGTGCCACTGGTGGATAGCGATCGATTTCGCGCGGCCTTGCCCACCAGTGGGCTAGACAATCGCAACGGATTTTTCTATCTGGATGTCGCGACGTTATTGGCCTCGGGCGGGCTTGGATCGTTACGGCTACCAGCAGAACAGGATGCGATCGTCCGGGCGATCGAAAGTATTACGGTGACCGGCGGCATTCAGGACGATCGGCGATCGCGCTATGACGTGTTTGTGCGTCTGGTCAATGGAACCGATTCCGTTGAATAGATTTTCGTGCAATAGATTCTCGTGAGGGTGTCACAATCTACAGCGCTGTCGTTTCTGCCAAGCGCTGCAACTCCGACGATCGCAACTGACCACAGGCCGCATCCACATCCAACCCGCGCGAATACCGCACACTCACCGCAATGTGTTGATCCTCCAACGCCCGCTTAAACCCGCTGACCCGCTGACTATCCGGACGCTTATAGTCCACTTCAACGATCGGGTTATACGGAATCAAATTGACATGGCTTTGAAAACCGCGTAACTGTTGCGCCAATTCATCAGCATGTTCTGGCCAATCGTTCAGCTCGGCCAACAGTAAATATTCAAAGCTGATGCGCCGTCCCGTTTGTTTGACGTAATCGCGGCACTCCTCGAACAGCTCGCCGATCGGATACTGCGCCGCGCTCGGGATCAGGCGTTCGCGTAGCGGCTGGTTCGAGGCGTGGAGGCTAACGGCCAGGGTCGCCTGGAGTTGAAGATTGCCCAGCCGACGAATATAGCCCGGTAAGCCTACGGTTGAAATCGTGATGTTGCGCTGACCGATACCCACATCTTGATTCAGCGATCGCACCGCCGCCACCACATTCTCCGTATTCAATAGCGGCTCACCCATTCCCATAAAGACAATGTGCGACACCCGCCGCTCAAAATCTTCCTGCACCGTCAACACTTGATCGATAATTTCATGCGCCGCCAAATTGCGCGTAAATCCACCTTTCCCCGTCGCACAAAAATCGCAGGCCATCGGACAACCCACCTGCGAGGAAACACACACCGTTAAACGTTTTTCCGTCGGTATACCGACCGTTTCTACGATTTGCCCATCGGCCATTTGCAACAAATATTTCACGGTATCGTCACGGGCTACCGCACGCTTGACGATCGTGGAGCGGCCAATCTCACCCACGCCCGCTGATCGCATCTGCTCGCGCCACTTTTTTGGAAACACCGTAATGTCATCGAGCGATCGCGCCCCTTTGTCATAAATCCAATTGTGAAGCTGCTTACCACGATAGGCGGGCTGCCCCTGTTGGGTAACCCACTCGGCAAGTTCCGCCGGAGATTGGCCGAGGAGCGGGGTCGCCGTGGCATTAGGTGCGGATTCGTGAGACATAAGTCGAGAAGTGAGGGAGAGAGCAGAGCGTACGAACGTCACAATGGCAGTTTGTTCAGGTTTGTCACCTTACCACTATCTCGCATTTTCTCAAGATCAGCCGGTTTAGAATATTAGAGAATACTCACAAAAAAGGCATTAGACGGCTCTGGAGTTTTCGCTACCATGACGCTTTATTTTTACCGTAGTTTTTTAATGCATCGCTGTATTTTCTAGATTTAATAAGTTCAAGAAACAAGAAGTTGAACGAATTAAATATTTATCTAAAATCAAAGAAATAACTTATCTCATCGTCGTGCTTACTTCGCACATTTAAGAAAGGATTAAGAGACAATGAAGCTCATTTTAAATAGTAGAAATTTGCGTATAAATACAGGCGTCGCCTAGGAGAAAAGTTAATATCATATATACGACCTTTTGTTTGTTCATTTCTAACTGTAAATTACTGAGATCGCTCACCGTATGGTTTTGTCTTCCCTGCCGTTCTCTCAAAGCGAAGCCTCGACGATCGAGCCCGAAAACTGGCAGCCTTCACTCGAACATCTAACACTCAACTCAACACTGGCCGACCTGAGTTTATTTGACTGCTCGGTTGCCGCCTCGCTTCGTGGTGCGGATCTGTGTGTTTTGTTTGATCAAATGCCGCTGTTACCTGGTGCGGTGCTGATGCGCGATCGCGAAACGGTGGGGATTATTTCACGGCGTAGCTTTTTCAAGCAGATGAGCAAGCAATATGGCGTCGATCTCTTTTCTCAGCGCCCGATCGAAGAGTTACTCGACTATGCTCGTGCTCCCATGATGGTGTTGCCGATCGAAGCCTCGATCGTCTCAGCAGCTCGTGCCTCCCTCGCACGTCCACCAAAATCGCTGTATGAGCCGATTGTTGTTGATGGCGGAGCTGTGCCGAGCGATCGCGATCGGGGCAACCGCTACTATCTCGTCGATGTTCATCAACTGCTCATTGCCCAGTCTCGTATTCATGAGCTGACGAAACAGCTCCTCGAACAGCAAACCAAAGCCCACGCCATCCAAATGGAAAAGATGGCCAGTCTGGGACGTTCGATCGCCGGAATTGCCCACGAAATTCGTAATCCAGTGAACTGCATTCATGGAAACATGCAGTTTTTAGACACCTACTTTAGTGACCTGAATGGGCTGATTGATGCTTACGATCAAGGGCGTGATCTCGAAGAGATTGAAGACTTCAAAGCTGACATTGAGTTTGATTTTTTGCGCGAAGATTTGCCCTCAATTTTGCAAACACTGAAAGTTAGCTCAGGGCGGATGCGCGATATCGTCGAAAGCCTACGCAGTTTTGCACGGGTCGGAACCGGAAAACGTCAGCCCTTTAGTATTCATACCTGCCTTGATAGCTCGCTGCTCATTCTCAACAGTCGCTTCAAGGCTGGGATCACGCTGGAGAAGCGGTATGGCGCAGTTTCTCTCGAATCCATTGGCTATTCTGGTCAAATCGGCCAGGTATTTCTCAACCTGATTAGCAACGCGCTGGATGCCCTCTGCTACAGCGATCTCCCCAGACAAAACCCCACCGTGACGATCGCCACAGAGCAGGCGGATGACAGCAGCGTCATTGTCAAAATTCGCGACAATGGCCCCGGCATTCCTGAAAATATCCGCGCCCGCATTTTTGAGGATTTCTTTACGACGAAGTCAGAGGAGATCGGTACGGGGATGGGATTGGCGATCGTGCATCAGATTGTGACGGAGAATCATGGAGGGCGCATTTCATTTCGGACGGATGCAGCCTGGGGAACCGAATTTGAGGTGCGCTTACCGGGTGCGCCATTGTCCTAAGCGAAAATGCTGGCCAGCGCGATAACCTAAGGAAACGTGCGGAAACGCAATCGATTTGCCTGAAAGGAAAAAGAGGGAAAAGCCAGCCGAGCCGGGATATGAGGATAGACCTCTTGGCGATCGGGTTGTCACGTTGTACTAACCATGAGCCAGCACGAAGAACCGGCAGACCGCCAACCAAACCAATACCAGAACCAGAACCAACCTGCGGACGACGCAACCATCACGCCTCACGCAGAAAGGGACGATGATCACGTTGACGCGGGCAGCTCCGCAGCCTACTCGATGGAGCAGGTTGAAACATTTTTGTTCGATAAATTTCAGGCTGAAACTCGCGCCAACTTACGCTCCTGCCGTATGGTTGCCCTACGCATCACGGAAGAGGTCGATCGCACTTGTACTCAGAGTCAGCGCATCCAGGCATCGGGTGAAATCCAGTCGTGGGCGATGAAACTGGCGATCCACCGCTTGCATCAGGTTTTGAAGTATTACGGAGCCGGATCGCGGGGAGGGCGGCTAGAGATCCACAGCACCCTGAGTGCGATCGTCTATCGCTACATCACGCCGATGCAGGTGCAGTCGAGCTATCAGGCACGCCTGTTATTAATCGAAGATTTCCTGCAAAACTTTTACGTCGAGTCACTCAATGCGCTGCGGCGCGAAGCCCAGCTTGACGCGCAGTATTCGCCACGATCGCTGCTTGAGCTAGCGGAATATATGGCCTTTACGGAGCGCTACGCCAAGCGGCGAATTTCGTTATCGCGTGGCCGCAGTCAGCAGCTTGTTGTACTGCGGGCGCAAACGTTTGCTCAACATCAGCCACCGGAGCAGTCCCTCGATATCGAGCAGGCGATGGAAGGCCGATCGGATGGGGAAAGCAACAGCTGGCAAGAGGCGTCTCGTAGCCGCGTGCGCGATCGCCTGAGTGATGTTTCGATCGAGTCAAACGATGTCCTGCTCCGTCAAAAAGTGATTGACGAACTGATCGTCTATCTCGAATCTAGTGAGCAAAGCGAGTGCGCCGATTACTTTGTGTTGCGGCTACAGGATTTGCCCACGCATGAAATTGAGGCTATTTTAGGGCTGACTCCGCGAGAGCGGGACTACCTTCAACAGCGTTTTAAATATCATCTGATCCGGTTTGCGCTATCGCACCACTGGGAACTGGTGCATCAGTGGCTCGATGCCGATATCGAAAAAAATCTTGGGATGACGAGTGCCGAGTGGGAACGCTTTCAAGCGGAACTCGATGTTACTCAAGTAAATTTACTGAGGCTAAAACAAGAGGATTTGGATGATGCGACGATCGCGCGGCAGCTTAGCCTAACCTCTACACAGATGAAGAAACGGTGGTTTGAGCTGCTCAAGATCGCCTGGGAATTTCGCAATCGTTAACTATCCGGAAGAGGTAAATCTACTGATGAATAATGAGACGAATAACGCGGACGAGACGAATCGCAACGACGATCGTTTTTTCGACTGGCTCTTTGGTTCTGCTGACGCAAGCCCGAGTTCTGATCATAAAGACCGATCAATCGACCCCGAATCGATCAATCTCGCCTCCGCCAGTTCTGAGATCGCAGACCCCGCTGCGTCTCCACCAGTCACCACTGACTTACCGCCTGTAGGAGATATACCCGCCGTGCAAACCCGCTTTAATGCCCTGATCGAGCGCCGACTTCGGGTCGAAATCGAAAAGAATTTACCCCTGTTTCCCTGGGAGACCAGTATCCTTGATTACGAGACGGAAACAGCTCGTGATGAGACCGTGCAGCTTTCCTGGCTCAGACGCTTACAGCAAATCGAGCTACCCATCCGCCTACCGGATCATACCCTCACCTCGATTTTTACACGCTGCCAAGAACTTGCCCGCCAGCCGCTACAGGAAGGTCTTCAGATTGTTCGCGCGATCGAGCATCTGTTTCCCAACTCCGATCGCTGGCTGCATGAACTGACCGGCACGTTTTTACAAGAGGCCACCGTTCGCGATGCGTCTAGCCTCAAGGAACGTGTGATCGACCTCGCCCGCAACAATTCGCCCCAGTCGCCGCGTTCCTTCGATGATGCATCGATTCCTCAACAAGCGCTTCTCTCTATGCTGGCTGCCCGCGAAATTTTACAAGAGCTACGTTTCGATCTGACCCCCAACGCCCCACAACTCGAACGCCGTTGGCAGCTTGAGCATGGTGATCTAGCGATCGCGATCGAAGCGGTGAACGTTGAGGCCGAAATCACGATTCAGGTCTACTGCGAAGTTCCCGCAGCCTGCACGATTCATCTATTTGATGTTGATGAACATGACGCGGCGATCATGAGCTGTGACGATCACGGTGAACTCTACCTGACATTGCATAACGCGATCGTCGATCAGACCTACACCCTTGAAATTAACTCCGGGCAACCGCACACAACCCCATTGCAATTTGCGGTGCGTGTTCGTTCCTAGACAATCACGTCATATTCTCTCTGTTTGCGCGGTAATTGTCCGACTGTTTCACCATTCTTCCTACTCTGGTTTTAATTAACCCAGCTAGCGCATCCCAACCCTCGGGTTGGGATTTTTTTGGGTTCAACCTGGCGTTATCGACAGTGTCCCGAATAGTGTTCCGAATTACGGCTGACCGCAATTCGTCCCGATTTAAGCCGGTTTGACGATCGCGCCAAAGTCAGCCAGCACGCGTGCATGGTTACGCAAAAGCCCCAGTAGATTGAGGCGATTCGCCTTGATTTGTTCGTCGGAGTCCATCACTAGAACGCTGTTTTCACCATCGAAAAATTCCGCCACTGTTGGCGCAGCATTCGCCAGCGCATCCACGAGTAAACGATAGTTTCGATCGGCCTGAGCGGTTTGGGTTGTCGGTAGCAAAGCCGTTAGCACGTCAAACACGGCCTGTTCAGCGGGAGACTGAAATAACTCGGGGTTAACCGCCGTTGCCGGATCGAGAACATCCGTGGCGAGATCGCCCTTGTGTGCCAGTTTCGCCGATCGATTAACCGTCGCGTAGATCTGGTCGATCGTGCTGTCTTGACGGATGCTTTGCAGGAACAACGCCCGATCGCGAGTATCGAGCAAATCACTCAGCGCCCGATCGCGGTACTCCGCATCGTCTTCGCCCAGCACCGCCTTGACGAAATCGTAATCCACCCCGCGATCGTCCTGAAGCAAGGTTTGCACCCGCTGGACAAAGAACGCTTGTAACTGGGCGAATAGATCCGGCGACGCCTCGGGGTGAGCCGCCCGAAAATCTGCCACGCCCTCGCTCAGAATCGCATTCAGATCAAACTGGAGATTGGCTGACCAAATAATATTAATGATCGCATTGGCCGCGCGGCGCAAAGCATAGGGATCAGACGAACCACTCGGCAAGAGACCCAAGCCAAAAATCGACACCAGTGTATCGAGGCGATCGGCGATGCCCACCACCTGACCGGCGATCGTCGTCGGCAAGTCGTCATCCGCACCGCGCGGCAGATAATGCTCAACGATCGCCTTCGCCACCGCCGCTGACTCACCACTGACGATCGCATACTTTTCGCCCATGATGCCCTGAAGTTCCGGGAACTCGTACACCATTTGGCTGACCAGATCGGCTTTACAGAGCAGTGACGCCCGCGCGATCGTGGTGCGCTCATCAGCACTCAATTCCAGACGATCCACCAAACGCGCCGCGATCGTGGTGAACCGATCCACCTTATCTTTCACCGTGCCTAAATCTTCCTGAAACGTAATCGTTTCAAGCTGCGGAACCAGCGTCTCTAGCGGCTGCTCACAGTCTGCCTTATAGAAAAACTCACCATCAGCCAACCGCGCCCGAATCACCCGCTGATTGCCCAGCGCGATAATCTCCGACTTGCTCGGATCACCATTCGAGATCGTGATGAAATTCGGTAATAGCTCCGTTTTGTTCTCAGCATTTAAAACCGGAAAATAGCGCTGGTGTGACACCATCACCGTTGTAATCACCTCCGGTGGCAGAGCCGAAAACCGCTCCTCAAATTGACCCAACACCGCCGTCGGCCACTCCACCAAGTTCGTCACCTCCGCCAGCAAATCGGCGTTGATTTCCGCCGTGCCGCCCGCTTGGAGGCCAGCCGCTTTGATCTGCTCGCGAATCGTCGCGGTTCGTACCGCCGGATCAACCTCAACAAACGCCGATCGCCGCGTTTCCCGATAATCAGCCGCAGTGGCGATCGTTACCGGCTCTGGGTGCAGCACCCGATGACCACGCGATCGGCGATCGCTCGTCACCACATCCGATCCGCTCGTAATCGTCAGCGGCAACACCACATCATCGATCAACACCACCAGCCAGCGCACCGGACGCGGAAAGCGCAACTCCCCATCCGCCCACCGCATAAACCGCTTACCTTCCAGCTTGAAGATCCACTCCGGGATCAGTTCCGTCAAAATCTCCGCCGTAGCGCGACCCGGCACATGCTTATTGATAAAAATAAACTCACCCTTCGGCGTATCGCGAATCTCAAAATCCTCGATCGTCACTCCCTGAGTTCGCGCAAACCCTTCCGCCGCTTTCGTCGGCTGACCATCCCGAAATGCCGCTTTGACCGGCGGGCCTTTAATCTCTTCTTCCCGATCCGCTTGTTGCAACGGCAGATCATGGAGCAACACCGACAACCGACGTGGCGTCCCAAAAATCTCGATCGAGCCAGGAGCGATCGACACATCAGCCAAGCTTGCCGGAATGCGATCGCGCCACTGCGACAGCGCACCATCTACGAAACTTGCGGGCAGATCTTCCGTCCCGACTTCTAACAAAAATGCAGGCATGATCTTGGTTGAAACGATACTCCTAGTGACTCATCAAGTCTTAGGCCATAACAGTTTAACCCGCGAATTCACACCGATCGCATTTGCATCACAATTACCGACGAAAACACACAATCAAATTTATCCTCGTTCCCCTCAACACGCAAAAGCTAAACACACAAAAACAGCTCAGAGAATGATCTCTAAGCTGTTTTTGTTTTAGGTCTAACCTACATGATTACGAATAACTGAACGAACAGATTTTCGGCAATACTACAGGTTTTACGTGGATTCCAACTAAGTGGACTCCAAGTAAGTTGGCTCAAAAGACTCGAACTACTTAACTGCTGCTTTTGCACCAGCCGCTTCGAGTTCTTTTTTGCCTTCTTCAGCCGCTTCTTTAGCAACACCTTCTTTGATGACTTTAGGAGCGCTTTCAACGATTTCTTTCGCTTCCTTCAGACCCAAGCCGGTCATGCCGCGAACGACTTTAAGAATTGCAATTTTCTTGTCAGCCGGAACTTCTTCAAGCACCAGGTCGAACTCGGTTTTTTCTTCTTCCGGTTCAGCAGCAGCAGCCGGAGCCGCCATCATCATCATGCCGCCACCCGAAGCCGAAGCATCAACACCAAAGGCTTCTTCGATTTGCTTAACCAGCTCAGATGCTTCAAGCAGGCTGAGGGTTTTGAGTTCTTCTAGAATTTTGTCGGTTTTATCAGACATGAACGGACTCCTTGAATGAAATGAAACATGGCGTTATACCGCCACACAACAAAGATGAAATGTTCGAAACGGATACGTGCAGGGTGTCGTTATGCCGCTTCGTCTTCTTTTTCGGCCACAGCCTTGAGCGCACGAGCCAGCGAAGCCGGAACTTCGTTGACACTTTTTGCCAGCTTGGTCGGAACAGCTTTGATCGCACCGGCAATACGGGCATAAAGCTCGTCTTTGGTCGGCAGATCAGCGAGAGCTTTGACGTTATCGACACTCAGTGCCTCTCCGTCCAGAACTCCGCCACGCAGTTCGGTTTTCTTCGACTCTTTTTGAAACGCTTGATACGCCTTTAGTGAGGCACTCATCGTTTCTTCACCGGCAAAGATGAAAGCAGAGGTTCCCGATAGAAACTCCTGAAGCGCAGACCAGTTGTTATCACCCTCAACCGCAATACGCATGAGCGTATTTTTAGCGACGGTGCAGGTCGCACCATGTTCACGCAGGCGGCTGCGTAAATTGGTGATTTGAGCAACCGAAAGGCCTTGGTAGTCAATGACTACAGCCAGTTTTGTTTCACTCAAGCGTGACTTGAGATCGGCAACGATTACTTTCTTGTCATCTAATGTTTTGCCCAACTCGGATTCACCTCCTTAATTTCTGGGCAGCGTTATTTGCCCTAGTTCTAGGGCAATCCCTCCACCCCCCACGAAAAAATCCCGGTAACCGTAAGCTACCGGGATTCGAGACGACTCAAGCACCAGCACCCTTATCGCATCAGAGCGCTGACTCGTCGTACTCACCTCGGTAGGATATTTAAGTAAAAAACACCTACTGTCTTTAGCAGTCGATCGGATATTTAATTAAACGAATGATGCATAGACGATCGAGATTACTGAACAGAGATTGACATCACTTTTGTCATATCAATCTCAAACTTGAAAACTTTTAGTTAGAGGCTGTCGAACAGACTGCTAAGCTTCGATTTTGAGATCGCGCAGGGTGGGAACATCGACCTCGATCGAGGGGCCCATCGTCGATGCGACATACATCGTACGCCAATACCGGCCTTTTGCACCCGAAGGACGATTGCGATCAACGCATTCTTGCAACGCCTTGAGGTTGGCGAGGAGGTCTTCCACCGAGAAGCTCGACTTACCGAACATCACGTGGACAATCCCGGTACGATCGGCGCGGAATTCTAACTTACCAGCTTTAAATTCCGAAATCGCGCTCGCGAGGTCGTTGGTCACTGTACCACCCTTCGGTGACGGCATCAAGCCTTTCGGACCAAGAACACGACCCAGTTTTGCGATTTTAGGCATCACATCCGGAGTCGCAATCAGGCAGTCGAAGTCAAGCATACCGCCCTGAATTTCTTCGATCAGTTCTTCCGAACCCGCAATGTCAGCACCGGCGGCTGTCGCTTCTGCAACCTTCTCACCGCGAGCAATAACCGCAACACGAATTTCTTGACCGGTTCCTTTCGGCAAGGACACCGTTGTCCGTAGCTGTTGATCGCTGTATTTCGGATCGATACCAAGACGAATGTGAGCTTCCGCAGATTCGTTGAACTTGGCGGTAGCCGTATCTTTGAGTAGTGCGAGGGCTTCAGCCGGATCGTAGGCACGCTCCTCGACCTTCGCCTGCGCTTCTTGCAAGCGACGAGAGATTTTCTTAGACATATGTATGGATGGGGTCACTAACGAGACGATCGCGCCTCTGCCCTCGACGAAATAGTTGAGATTACGAAAATCGAAAACGGAGTTATGGACCGATCTAATAGGATGATCATCACAATGGATGGAGATCCTAAAGAAACGTAAGTCCATTGATTAATCGACGACAGCCACACCCATGTTACGGGCGGTACCTTCGATGATATTCATTGCAGCAGAGATATCGTTCGCATTGAGGTCGGGCAATTTAACTTGCGCAATCTCTTCGAGCTGAGAACGGGTAATCGTACCGGCTTTCACACGGTTCGGTTCGCCTGATCCTTTCTCGATACCAGCAGCTTTTTTGATCAGCACCGATGCCGGAGGCGTTTTGAGGATGAAGGTAAAGCTTCGATCTTCAAAAACTGAGATTTCAACCGGGATGATCGTCCCGACTTTATCCGCCGTTTTGGCATTGTATTCTTTGCAGAACATCATGATGTTCACGCCGTGCTGACCGAGGGCAGGACCGATCGGCGGAGCCGGGTTTGCCTTCCCTGCGGAAATCGCTAATTTAATTAGCGCAACAACTTTTTTAGCCATCGTTATTGACTCAAGCGATTAGTGGTCTAACTTTGTTTCTCGACCTGGTTGAATTCCAGCTCGACGGGAGTATCCCGACCGAAAATCGAGAGCAGTGCTTTGAGTTTGTTACGCTCATAGCTCACTTCGATTACTTCGCCTTCAAACTCTTTAAACGGCCCCGAAAGGACAAGAATTTGATTGCCGACTTCCATGTCAATTTTGACGATCGGCTCTTGCTCTTCAGCCTGCTTAAAGATTCGGTCAACCTCAGAACGGCTGAGGGGTACGGGCTTGACGTGACCGCGACCACGACCGTAGCGAAGCTTTTGTTCTGCCCCAACGAAATTAATCACGTTCGGGGTGTTTTTGATGACCTGCCAGACTTCATCATCGAGAGCCATACGAATGAGGACATAGCCTGGAAAGACTTTTTCCTCGATGTTTTGGCGCACGCCGTCCTTACGGATTTTGACGGCAGACGTTTGTGGGATAGCGATCTCAACCAAACGGTCGGCAACGCCTAGGGTATCTTTGCGTTGCTCAAGGTTGATCTTGACTCGTTTTTCACAGCCTGAGGCGACTTGCACGGCATACCAGCGCGGCCGCACTTTCTGCTGTACAGGTTCCTCCTGTTCACCGTCTTCCCAAGGCAAATCTAGGTCAGATTCACTTGAAGAATATGTCATCCAAATACCTGCTGCGCAGCCCAGCTAAACAAGTTGTCAATTAGATAGATCGTTGTGGCAAGAAGCACAACCATCAGCAGAACGGCTGCCGACTCACTAATGACTTGTTGCCGGGAAGGCCAAACAACTTTGGCGAGTTCGTCTTTAGTGTCTTGCAAAAACTGGTTCGGGGAAAAACCCTGGCCGGATTCTTGCGTCTCTACTGCTTTTTTTTTCGGCACGATCGCGTTCCTCGCAGCTCGTTAAATATAGAGTTTGCGGAGATGGAGTGTACGGTGGCAGTAAAGCTTGCCGACAATGTCGCGACGGACAGCACTCGATCTACGATTTCAGACGACGGAGACCCGAAAGGTAGTTACGCTTGATAAATCTCGCGTACTTTCGGGTCTCAGCCGTAGTATGGGTGTTGGTTCAACGCGCCCTGGAGGACTTGAACCCCCGACATCAGGTTTTGGAGACCTGCGTTCTACCAACTGAACTAAGAGCGCACAGTGTCTATATCTGTTTTAGACGTTGAACCCAAACCTCAAGCAGTGTAACACGCTTCGTGTAACTTTCTGGATGTTTTTGAATTTTTCGCGAATCAATCAGAAATCGCCAGTGACTGACTAGATTGTGACGAGAAAACTCACATGAGGTTTACAACCGACTGATTGAACGTGCTGATCTTTAGAGCGCAGCACGCCTGGATCGCGTTAACCGAGTTAGACCTTCAGACGAACGAATGGACGACGGTTCTGCTGCAATTGATTTAATTGAGCAGATTGCACGAGATTGATCGAGTCAATCTCGAAACTGAACCTGAACCATTAGAGCGAGCGATCGAAACGTTGCTTGAGGCGGGTTGCTTTACCGACGCGATCGCGGAGGTAGAACAGCTTCGCACGGCGGGCTTTACCGCGACGCAGGACTTTGATGTAGTCAATGCGGGGCGAATGGAGCAGGAATACACGCTCGACGCCGACGTTTTGGAAGATACGACGGACGGTGATGGTTTCGTTGATACCACCGTTACGCATGGCGATGACCGTACCTTCGTAAGGCTGGGTGCGTTCCTTGCCGCCTTCTTGGATGATGACACCAACACGAACCGTATCACCGACGTAGATGTCGGGCAGGTCCGATTTTAAATATTCCGCTTCGATCGAGCGGATCAGCTCTTGACCTTTCATGGGGACGACCGTATGTTGCAGCGTTAAATCTTAGCTCGAATCTTTGGCGTTTGTCTAGTTGACATCCTCACCTCAGCAACTCTCCATTTGACTAGGACACTCATAACGCAGGCGTCTCGCCTGCCCGATGTCCGCAAGCTAGACGCCTACATTACGGGGTTTTCTAGGTTGTAGAACTTCGCGCAAGGAGTTTATTTGTTCGCGGTGACTTCAGAAGTCAGACTATTAAGAGAAGGACAACTTCCAGCACACGCCCAAAAACTCGAACTACAATTGGGCAATCTCTCCTCCTTCAACTCCGACGCATCGAGTATGAACTCGCCTGCCTCCCAGGAAAGCCTCTCCCTCCCTGAATTGCTCGATCGCTACGAAGATGGCATCGCGACCCTCGAAGCCTCCGAACTCCCGTCACTCCGCGTCGCCTACTCGACCCTGATGACCCGCGATCGCATTCATCGCCTCGTTGGTGGAAATCCATTTATCGAGCTAGATGATATCGAGCGGCTGCACAATCTTGATGGTCGCTTAAAGACATGTACCGATACCCTCACGGACTACAGTTTTCTCGCAAAATGTCGGCAAACCTATAGTGCTCGGCCTTCGGCGTGGTGGTGGAATCTCCAGTCGGTGAATTCACCGCTGATGCGTAGCAGTCGCTTCGGTTGGGCGTGGGGTTTGGGGACGCTGGTTTGTTTACTCGGGTCTGCGACGTTCATCATGCAAACGGCGAAAGCCTTTTCAACACAGGGGTTTGATGCTGTGGGGACGCTGGGGACGTTGGCGCAAGGTACGGGGCTGGCACTGGTGGCGGGTGGTGCGGCGACGGAGCGTGGGCGCAAACAGTTCGATCGCATCATGGTGAGCCTGAATATTCCGGGGCATCGTACGGCGGAGGCATCGTTTGCGCTGTCGGTGGGGCTGTTGGCGGTGTCCTATGGGGTGAATGCGAATCTCGATCGGCTGGGGGATTATTATTTGGCGCAGGCGCAGCGTCAGGTGGAGGCGTCGAAGCTATCGCAGGCAATTAAAAGCTACGAGCGAGCGTACCAGTTTGGCGCGTCGAACGACGTACTGTTGGAGCAGGGGAAGCTTCAGGGGTATTTGGGAGATTATGAAGCGGCGATCGCGACCTACAAGCGCGGCTCACCGGAAGATGGACGATTTGCACTCGCTCAAGCCTATACGATGCTGCTTCAGGCATTAGACGCAAACGGCTGGGAAACACCACTACCAGAGGAAAATCTGAAAGCCGTAAAAGGGATGCTAACCCGCACACAAAACATGGAAAAAGACGAGGATAGCCTCACCCTACAGGAAAACACCACAGGCACTAAAAAAAGCGATTTAATTGAAGCCGAGCGAGAATTAATCTTTGCATTAATGGAAGCTTCACGTACTCAATTATCAACACTTAAATCCAACAATAATATACTCGACAAACAGTCATCAGATGCTTTTATTAGCAAAGTGTCTTCTCACCTAAAAGTCAGTCTATCGTATGCATTTTTGGGCGATGATCCGTCTTGGACTAGTGAATTTGAGAAAGAGTTTGCAGACGCAGTTACAGATAAGGGTGTCTTGACAGATGTGCAACAAATTCGTTCTTTGTGCCTGAACTATAGTCTTCAGTCTAGATTTGTGTTGCTTTCGTTTCAAGGGAGAGCGGCAACGGCTCGTGATGGAGAATTGATACCCCTTTCTGAATCATCATTTAGTAGTCTACATAAAGAGTATGAATACTACTGTCCTGAAGTATATAAACGGCAAGACAAGCAATTCTTGGGGTTAAATCTAGCGCGTGTTCCCCTTTCTATGTCATGGCCAGATTCTTCAGAAGATGACCGAGACAAAACAGAGATATCTGAACCAATCTTATCCGTAGAAGATGTACGACAAAAAATACAGGAACGCTTACAAGATCTGGAGGCATCCCCTATTGAGGATGGTGAGCCTTCAATCTTTACTCTAGAAATGAACGATCGGGGTTATGTGCGCAATTACGCGATCCAGAAAAGCTTACAAATTGCGAGCTACTTGGATTTACTCCAGGATTATCCCCCAAGTCATTTACGCATCTTGAATCTTTGGCGCGAAGACTTTCAGAAGTCAAGGGCTTCTAAAACTGACTACTATTACTTTCGCGTGGAATTTTTACCAGACGGGACAGTTGCTGTTTATCCATGGGGCAATGTCTACACTGCTCTCAACGCAACGGCAGGATTAGCAGCAATTGATGGATTAGAGGTGAAATATCCAAAGGAGATTAATGTTGATCGACGCAATGCATTAAAAGGGGAAATCAACATGTCCTTGCATAATTTGGCCCTTCGCGATGATCGTTCCAATGAGCCCGAGTTCTTTTCCGAGTCTGACCCGCTGGAATATCGCCTCACCGTTGCGCTTGATGGCGCGATCGTGGCGATCGAGCCCCTCGACGATCGAGCCCGCGAAGCTCAAGATCGCACCGTACTTTCCCTTGTCAACACAATCAGCAAAACCAACCTCGCCACCACTACCTTCGTCCTGCGTATCAAATCCTTCAACGTATTTCTACTATTTGATACCTAAAGAAATTGATCGCCTTATCGTCGTGCAGACGGAGAAAATGACCGTGCAGTTACCCGCCAATTAATACAGCTCACCCTGTTCTTGCAGGCGATAGAGGCGCGAGTAAACGCCGCCCTGTTTGAGTAGGGACGCATGATCGCCAATTTCAGCGATGCGGCCTTGGTCGAGGACGACGATTCGATCGGCTTCGCGAATGGTGCTGAGACGGTGGGCGATCGCAATTGTCGTACGTGTTCCAAGGATTTCATGCATGGCTCGCTGGATCGCCTGCTCGGATTCGGAATCGAGGCTGGATGTGGCTTCGTCAAAGACGAGTACGTCGGGATTGACCAACAACGCTCGCGCGATGCCGAGCCGCTGGCGCTGACCGCCGGAGAGTCGCAGGCCGCGCTCACCGACGACGGTACGATCGCCTTGGGGCAAAGTTTCGAGAAATTCATCGACGCGGGCGATCGCGCAGGCTCGGGCGACATCGGCGCTGCTGGTTTTGGGGTTGCCGTAGCGCAGGTTATCGAGCACCGTGCCGTTGAACACGTCTACCTCTTGGTGGACGATCGCGAGGCGACGACGGTAGGCGGCGGTGTTGAGAGTGCGAATGTCCTGCCCGTCAATTTCAATCGTGCCGCTGGTGGGGTCAAAGTAGCGGAACAGCAGTTTGATCAGCGTTGATTTTCCCGATCCCGATCGGCCGACTAAGGCGAGGGTTTCGCGGGGCTTGATGACGAGATTGAAGTTTTGCAGGATGAGCCGATCGGGGTCATAGCCAAAGCTGACGTTATTGAAGCGGATTTCACCGTTGAAGGCGTAGGAGGGGGAAGTTGATAATGTGGTGGCGGTAGAGGTGGCGGGTGTGGCGATCGCGATCGTGTCACGATCGAGACCGACAGGGGTTTCCATAAATTCGTGAAAGCGCTCGATCGAGGAATAGCGACGGGCGGTCACCTCGGCGATCAGGCTAATCGGTTCGAGTTCCGCATAGCCCATATTGGCGATCGTCATCAGCGTGACAAAATGCCCGAGGGAAATCTGGCCGGTCGCAGCCGCCCAGACGGTGATCGCGAGGATGCCAAAGGATGCGCTCTGAATGATGCCCCGCAGTTGCGAGGTGAGTACGGTGTAGCCATAGTGGACACGATGAACGAACGCAAAGGCTTCGCGTTTCAAACGTTGCTGCTGTCGTTCGTATTCGCGCTGTTCAGTGGCAAATGCTTTGACGGTTTTGATATTGGTGATTAATTCGGAGGTGAAACTATCGGTATTTTCGCGATAGTGATCGATTTGCTTTTCGTGGCGAATAATTTTTCGCAGTTTTGTCAGCGATAGCCACAGCGCCACGATAAAAGACAAGGCAAACGGAGCCGCCACGCGCCAATCGATGACGAGCATAATGGCAAAAATACCGCTAACGCGCAGCAGCTTGGGGATGAGCTGCCCCATAATTTCGGGATACGTCCACGTGTGATTTTCGAGGCCACGAGCGATGCGGCTAGCGATGCGACCTGGGTTATGGGTGTCGTAAAATTCCAGCGGCAGGGTGAGGATTTTAGCGATCGCATCACTGTGGCGATCGCTGCGGGCTTTGAGCGGAATGCCCCAATAAAACCAGGTGCTGATCCAGGGCTGAAGCGGCGATCGCAAAACGGCAATTATGAAAATTACCCCCATCAGCGTTCCGAGGGCGAGAGGGCGAGAGGGCGACTGGTTCAAAATCTGGCCGGTAAAGGCGATCGTCCGTTGGGCAATCCCGTCGAGCGGCTGCCCAGATAGGACGTTTAGGATTTGACCGGTGGCGTAGGGAACCAGTAAATCAATGATTTCAAAGAGGCTATGGGCGACGATGCTCGCGATCGCGATCGGCCAATAGGGCGAGAAGTAACGTTGAAGTCGGCGAAGGGTGACGCGAACCATAGATATCCGATGCTGAACCTGCCACACCAGTCTATGTTTTCTACATCATTGGCGCAGTCATCTGAGCCTTGGTCGAATCTCTCAATCTTAAGCTCAACTATCAACTTTCGGTCACTTTGATACCTGTACTACATTCTGTTTGGCGCACCGATATTTACGCAGAATAAGTCTTCGCGCAGGTCTCACAATGACCATAGACCGTCACTTCATAGCGTTCAACCCGTAAACCAGGCCGCAACCCGCCGACACTAAGATCCCGAATTTCATTCCACGCAATATCTTCGATCGTGCCACAGCTCTCGCAACGAAAATGATGATGGGGCGCAACATTGGCGTCGTAGCGACGCACGCCCTCTTCGAGCAACACTTCCCGAACCAACCCGGCTTTATACAATGCCTGCAACGAACTGTAGACCGTCGCTTGGGACGACATCGGCGCATCACGATTGAGATCGAGCAGGACTTGCTCGGCGGTGGGGTGATCCGTGCGATCGAGCAAGTTGGCATACACCGCAAATCGTTGAGGCGTGACGCGCAGTTGCTTTTCCTTGAGCGCTTGGACGATTTGATCGGTGTGATGTGGCATTAGTGGGCTCCGGAGTAAGGGCTAAGGCGATCGACGGCCATCGGTTCTGATGAGTTTGACGATGAACCGAATGACCGTTGCTCGCGTACACGACGGTATTGAGCAGGCTTTAGCAATCCTGTGTATTACCGTAGCGCACTCAATTTGGACTTGTAGATTGTCTTAATAATTTCTAAAAAAAGAGAGTTACTTTTTATCTTGACTTAATTCTATCTTAGAATTATTCTGAGATAAGTCAGAGCAAAGCGCAGCCTCCACGGCAAATCTGTTGCTCTCAAAAGTTATCGATCGAAACCAAGAGGTAAAATCATGGCCGTCATCGAATGCGTACCCGACGTCGTTTTTAAAACCCGTGTCCGCGACGAATCCGTCGAAGGGCCGAATCCCTACCGCTGGGAAGACAAAACCAGCCAAGACATCTTCGGCGGCAAGAAAGTCGTCCTGTTCTCGCTCCCCGGCGCGTTCACTCCGACCTGCTCCTCAAACCACCTGCCGCGCTACGAAGAACTCTTCGAGGAATTCAAAGCTCAAGGCGTGGATGAAATCATCTGTCTGTCGGTGAATGACGCATTTGTGATGTTCCAGTGGGGCAAACAAGTCGGCGCAACCAACGTGTCGCTGCTGCCCGATGGTAACGGTGAATTTACCCGCAAGATGGGAATGCTGGTTGACAAAAACAACCTCGGTTTTGGCCCCCGCTCTTGGCGCTATTCGATGTTTGTGAACGATTGCAAAATCGAGAAAGTCTTTGCTGAAGCCGGTTTCTCGGATAACTGCCCGACCGATCCGTTTGAAGTGTCGGATGCTGACACGATGCTGGCTTATCTCAAAGGCGAGGAGCCTGCGGGTGTTTCGGAGCCGGTTCGTGAATTTGTCGGCTAAATTCGCGCCACGATAAATCCAAGATTAAGCAAGGCAAAGAGGACACGAATGTTTTATTCTTCTTTGCCTTGTTTGATCTTAAATTTAGTCTTGGATTAAGTCTTGGATTAGGTCTTGGATTCACGTTTTAATTAGCTTGGGCTACTTAGGCCAATACAGACATTTTCAGTTTGCGATAGGGTGAAGGAGTCCGGTTCGGTAAACTCAGCGATAACGCTACGGCATAAATACCGGCACTCAAACTAGCACGAACACCGGCACGAACACCGGCAACGATCGCCCGTCTGCCCCAACTATTCTGACATTCATTTTTGTGGAGTTGCTATGAAACTATCAAGCAAAAATATTGAGACTCGCCTGGATACGGTATACGACGCGATCGTTGTTGGGGGCGGTATGGGCGGACTGTCGGCGGCGATCTATCTGGCGCGGTATGGGCTGACATGCTTGGTGGTGGAGAAGGGCAAAGGGCGATCGCTCTGGATGCAGGATTTGCGCAACTACGTCGGTCTTGACCCCGATACGCCGGGTCGCGATATCCTCAATCACGGCACAAAACAGGCGATCGAGTGGGGAGCGGATCATCTGCGCGGCTACGTCGAAGAGGTGACCGACGAGGGCGATACCTTGGCGGTACGGGTGAAAGTGGGTAAAAAGGACAGTACCTATCCTGTGTTTCGCAGTAAGTATCTGATCGCCGCCTCGGGAGTGATCGATAAATTACCCCAGCTCGAAAACATGCAAAACGTCTACGACTATGCGGGCTATACGCTGCATGTGTGCATGATTTGCGATGGGTTTGACATGTGGGATCAAAAGGCGGTGTTGATTGCCAATACGGAAGGTCAAATCGGCGCGGCGTTTGTGCTGAACTGGTTTACGCCGTATATTTCCGTCCTGACGCACGGTCTTTGCGAAGTGAGCGACGAGACGAAGCAAAAGCTTGCCGATCATGGCTATCCGCTTTATGAAGCACCGATCGCCAAAATCCACGGCGAGAACCATAAAATGAGCGGCATTGAACTCACGGACGGGACGATGGTGGAAGCAACCACGGGCTTAATTAGCATGGGTTCGATCTACCATAACCAATACCTCAAGGGCATTGAGGGGCTGGAGTGGAACGGCGAAAATCTGGTGACGAACGACATGATGAAAACCAGCCACGATCGCATTTTTGCCCTCGGAGATCTCAAGCAAGGGATCAACCAAGTGTCGATCGCGGTGGCCGATGGAACCCTGGCGGCGACGCAAATTTGGCGCAATATTCGTCGTGCTAGCGAGCCGCGCAAGTGGGAGGAAAATCTCGAAAAGGTTAACGTGGCGGTCTAGGGGCTGTCATCAATTAAATTTCTAGCGCTTACCCAGTCAGGGTTTCAGCCCCTAGCTTTTTTGTTGGGTCGGGCGTTCAACAGCTTGCCCGATAAGGGTTCTACGATTAATTGATGACACGCCCTAGCGGATTCACGATCAACCCGCGCATCAATATCCGTGATGGTGGGCGATGCCCACCCTACAAAACGACTTTTAGATGAGTTGCGCCAGTAGATTGAATTGAGGAATTGAGGAATTGAGGAACTTAGGGTCTGAAGTTCAACTTCGGGAATCGCCGCCGCAATTGTTCTAAATCTCGATGAAGTGATAGACGATCGACCCCGTATTCATATCATTCGCCATCTCGACATATTCCGATCTCGCGAGTTCTCTTAGCAAAGATTCCACTTCATCAAAGCCCATGCGGGTTTCGAGTACCGCCTGGGTAACCGACAGCATTCCATTGTGACGCTGTGCCGCTTCAATCAGCGCGACGATTTTTTCGTCTTTGCTGCGGGTGTCGCTAGAGGCGCGATCGTATACAGCTCCAGCCTGTCCAGCATTGAGCGGAATCGATCCCGCTCCAAAACCCAGCTTCCGGCGTAAGCGGACTTCGTATTCATCGACCATATTGGGGACAAAAAACACATCGGCCACTTGACCGACCCCCAACAATCCCCAGGTGAGAAACCACAACACACCCGTTGCAAATTTGCCGTTATAAAATCGATGGGCTCCACAAACGCCAAAAAAGCCGAGGGCGCAGAGGAGATACGAATTGCGCAGGCGATTTTCACGACCGGCTAATTCCGTTTTAAGTCGCTCTTTCGATATTGAACTGGGCAACATGACAACCTCTTAAAATTTCGATACCTTAAGACCCATCTCCATTGTGACGTATTCCCAATTCACACTGAAAGGGCTAGTCGGATGAGTCGCAAAAACGCATCAACTAGCCCTAACAAACGTTACGGTTATTGCGGCTATCGGTTTACGAAGCGGCGATCGGCTCCGCAACACGCGGGTAACGTTCCATCAGCGATCGCACCTGTTCCGCATGATACGAGCTGCGCGTCAGGGGCGACGAAACCACCTGCAAAAAGCCGATTTCTTCGCCATAGATCCGCCACGCCTCAAACTGTTCCGGCGTCACGAATTCCTGTACGCCCAAATGCTTCTGCGTCGGTTGGAGATACTGCCCGATTGTCAAAATATCGCAATCCACCGATCGTAGATCGCGCATCACCTCGCGCACTTCCTCATCGGTTTCGCCCAACCCGACCATAATTCCCGACTTGGTATACACTGACGGCAAAATTTGGCGCGTTTGGCGCATCAGTTCGAGGGTTCGCTGATAGTCGCCTTGGGGACGAGTCCGACGGTAGAGGCGCGGGATGGTTTCCGTATTGTGGTTGAGGACTTCCGGTTTCGCGGCCAGGATCACGGCGAGGGCATCCCAGTCGCCGCACAGGTCGGGGATGAGCACTTCGATCGTCGTCCCCGGCGAAACGCGGCGTGTTTCCTCGATGCAGCGCACAAATTGCGACGCGCCACCATCGGGCAGATCGTCGCGGTTCACCGACGTAATCACCACGTGATTCAGCTTCATCCGGCGCACCGCCTCGGCCAGATTGATTGGTTCAGCGGGGTCGAGGGGTTGCGGCTTTTTCTCGAAGTCGATATCGCAGTAGGGGCAGGCGCGGGTACAGGCCGGACCCATGATCAAAAACGTCGCCGTGCCACGATTGAAGCATTCGCCGATATTAGGGCAGGACGCTTCTTCACACACGGTATTAAGGCTGAGGTCGCGCAGAATTTCCTTAACGCTGCCGACTCGTTCCCATTGCGGTGCTTTAACCCGTAACCAATCTGGCTTGACGTTCTCCAAGGTTTCGATCCCCTAAGGCGATTCGATAAAAGTTGTATTTCGTTACGTATTCTAGCGTTCTGGCGGTTTTGACGATCGCGACGCGATCGAAGGTTGGACATGATGCCCCTAAGGATTGGTCGAGAACTGACGCGATCGATGATCGGCTTGGCGGGTGGTTTCGGGGAGACGGTAGCGGGGCGAAAGTTCGAGGGCGAGGGCGATCGCGGTGTCGAGGCTGATGCGATGGCCGATCGAAACGTATACCGGTTTGACCTGAGTTTGGGTACGGACGATCGCGCCGATGGTTTCGCCCTGATCCACTAACGGCTGCCACGCGCCGCGATCCATCTCTAGGGGTGCGTGATCACCAATGTAATGGGATTTGGCGATCCCGATCGCCGGAATATCGGTCAATACGCCAAGATGACAGGCCAGCCCGAAGCGGCGCGGATGGGCGAAACCTTGACCATCGCAGACGAGTAAGTCGGGCGTCATCGTGAGTTTTTCGAGGGCGGCAACGACGATCGGCACTTCGCGAAAGGAGAGCAGTCCGGGCGTATAGGGAAAGCTGGGCGAACCGGTGGCGATCGCGGAGTCCAGGACGGTTAAGCTAGGGCGATCGAGCACGACGATCGCGGCCTGCATCATCGTTCCGTCTTTGGTGTAGCCCACGTCGATCCCGGCGATGTGTTTGAGATTTGCCGCCGCACACTGATCGTGAGTGATTACCCGCGATCGCCAGTGGTCTTGCAGTGCGATCGCTTCGTCGGGCGTCAGGGCATGAGGCGGACAAAGTTCAGCGCGATCAGCAAAGTTCACGGCGGTTCAGGGTTTAGAGGGTTTAGACGTTTAAACGCAAAGCTTGACATCATCCAACAGGTCAAATTTGACCAGCGGGAATCGCACTCCATCGATCGCGTTCGGATTCCTCGCTTCAGGATTGCGTCGCATTCTGCACGATACTCATCAATGATGACCTCAAGGATCTCTCATGTCGCGCGACTCTATCGCTGATGTCGATCTTGCCCCCACGATCGACCATTCCCTCCTCAATCCCCAGGCCACCGATGACTACGTCCGCCAATGGTGCGCCGAAGCCGATCGCTTTCAGTTTGCCTCGGTCTGCGTCTATCCGTCCCAGGTGCGCCTTGCGACGGAATGCCTCCACGGTAAACGTCCCGCTATTTCCACCGTCATCGGTTTTCCGACCGGCGCAACGACCGCCAGCGTCAAACTGTACGAAGCGCTCGAAGCTGTTGACCATGGCGCGACGGAACTGGATATGATGATCAATCTGGCACAGCTCAAGCAGGGTCAGACCGATCCGGTTTATCGCTCGATCGCCGAAATTTGCGAAGAGTCGAACGTACCGGTAAAAGTGATTCTAGAAACGAATGTGCTGACGCCGGACGAGTTGGAACTGGCGGTAAAGCTGAGCATCGATGCCGGAGCAAGCTACGTCATGACCGGCACGGGCTGGAACGGCGGCGTCACCCTAGAAACCGTCCGCCAGCTTAAGACCCTCACCAAAGGTCAAATCGGGATCAAGGCCGCAGCGGGGATTCAGGATCTAGAATTTGCGATCGATCTTCTAACGGCGGGAGCGACCCGGATCGGTACATCCTATGCGATGGCCATGTTGCGGCAGTATGAAGAGGCGAAGCAACCGAAAGAGGCAAAGCAAGCGAAGGAAGACGGCCAAGACAGTTAGGCACGATCATCCCGACAGCGTTGGGGCGATCGCTAGACACAACGAAACAGCGAAATATATTCGATTAATTTCGCCGTTTTGGATGGATATATTTTTGAAAGGTCGGTTCAGATGAGCGATCGCTAAACGTGCTTAACGATGAGGCACCATCTCAAACCTAAGCCCAACCTGCGGCGAGTACGAGCGTCGTACCTAAGAACAGGGTGGTCAGAACCCAGGTGATGCGATTTAGCGTCGTTTCAGCGCTTTTCGTGCTGCTAAACAGTTGCGCTTGACCGCCGATCGCGCCAATACCGTCGCCTTTCGGGCTGTGGAGCATGACCAGGGCAATCAGTCCGAGAGCTGATCCCGTCCAAAGAACTTGAAAAATGACAGAGGCGTTCATAGGTTAAATTCGCGAAAACGATCAAACAAGGGTGAAGCGCTGGGAGGCCGTCAGGATTATTAATAACAGGAATGATGACACAATGATCGACAGGCGATCGCGGTCATGACCGACTGTTTCAATACAAAAACCTGATGATCAGTCCAGGCTTTGAGTGTATTGACTTTGCGGTAGCTTGACAAGCCGGTCGAACGAGAGATGGGTTGAAATGATGAACGGGAGCATTCGCGATCGCGGTTCCTCCTCGGATAGCTCCGCGATGTCTTAAATCTCTCAACAAGCCACTGGTCCAGAACTGACATATTTGATTAGCCAGGAGATTGGCTAAAATCGGGCGACACGTCGGCGTTTTGCTGCCATAACGCGCCGAACCTTTCAGCGATTGGCAGTCATCAGTCCTGCAATCAGTGGCTTGGTTGTGACGATGCGAGCGTGGCTTGAACCTGACGTGCTAAACGTGAAGCGCAACCGGCGTCCGATTGGGTTTTACGTCGTATTCTGCCGGGGCAATCATCGATCGACCCGTCATCTCAACCGGCTTCGGTAAGCCAAGCAGCTCAAGAATCGTCGGCGCAATATCCGCGAGGCGACCATCTTCCCGCAGCGTGACCGCCGCTCCGTATCCCGGAACCTTGCGTCGTTCGCCCTCGATCAGGATGAACGGAACCGAGTTGGTGGTATGCGCCGTCCAAGGATTGCCATTTTCATCTTTCATGTACTCGGCGTTCCCGTGGTCGGCGGTGATCAGCACCGTACCGCCCAGCTTGCCGGTACTTTCGATAATTTTGCCCACATTAAGGTCAACGGCCTCGATCGCTAGTACCGCCGCATCCATTTGGCCGGTGTGGCCGACCATATCGGGATTGGCATAGTTGATGACGACCATGGAATATTCGCCCGACTCGATCGCCTCAGAGGCCACCTTCGTCACCTCCTGCGCCGACATCGCCGGAACCGAATCGTAGGTCGCCACCATTGGGCTGCTGACCAGATGACGATCTTCACCAGGGAACGGACTTTCCTTGCCGCCATTGAAAAAGTACGTCACATGGGCATATTTTTCGGTTTCGGCGGTGCGGAACTGCTTCATTCCCGCATTCGCAACGACTTCCCCGAGGATATTCGTCAGATTTTGTGGTTCAAAGGCAACGAGAACCGGTAGGCTCGGGTCGTACTGGGTGAAGGTCAGGAATGCGAGATTTTCAATCGGCTGGCGATCGAACTCGCTAAACGATTTGCTGGCAAAGGCTTGGCTGAGCTGGCGAGCCCGATCGGGGCGGAAGTTGAAGAAGATAACCGCGTCGCCCGGTGCGATCGTGTTTTCGGTTAGGCGAATGGGATCGATGAACTCGTCGGTGATATTCGCCTCATAGGCGTTTTTAACGACCTCGATCGGCGACTGATCGACGATCGGAGCATTACCCGTCATCACGTTATAGGCTTTCTCAACGCGATCCCAGCGGTTATCGCGATCCATTGCGTAGTAGCGACCGCTAATGGTGGTAATCTCACCGATCCCCGTACGTTCAAGATAATCCTGAATCGTGGCGATCGTCTCTAAAGCTTGAGTCGGCGGTGTATCGCGACCATCTGTAATCGCATGAACACTGAGACGATCGAAACCTTTGGCCTTGGCCATGTCAATCAAGCCGAGGAGGTGATCGATGTGGGAGTGAACACCGCCATCTGAACATAAGCCCATCAGGTGCAGTCTGCCGCCCGTTTCGGACAGGGTCTCGCATAGCTTCACGATCGCGGCATTCTCGCGAATGCTGCCGTCTTCCACAGCGTCGGAAATACGAACCAATTCTTGCGGGACAACCCGCCCCGAGCCGATGTTCAGATGACCGACTTCCGAATTGCCCATTTGTCCGTTGGGCAAGCCGACATCTTTTCCAGACGTCCGAATTAAGGTTCGTGGGTATACCTCCCAGAGGCTATCCATAATTGGAGTGTTGGCCGTGGCGATGGCGTTATTCTCAGTCTCTGGGCGATATCCCCAGCCATCTAGAATCACGAGCACCACTGGAGAGACAGGTGCTTGACTCATAAGTTTAGGTTGCCTTTCGTGCATAGATTTCAGAGTTTCACGCACATGATACCACCGACCTCTGATCTGTCTAGATTTTGAGCTTAAAATATTGGGATTTGACAATGTTTCTCAGAAGTTCAAGGTTTTTAGCGAACGTTTCGATCGCGGTTTTACTTTCGGTGGAATCAACCCGCAACAACCTCTAGGAGCATTTTAACGCATAGGTCTAGGGCTACGTTTATAAGGGCGATCGGTAGGGTTGGATGGGTGTAAATTGCACGTTTACTCATGTCATATTTTCATGATCGAAGGCTATGGTTCAAGCTTGAAAATTCATGTCAAAATCTATGGCAAACTCACGAATCTCAAAGTCTCTACAATTTCGTTAAAAAAAGTCCCCAAGCCCTGATAATAGGTCGCAGGATTTGGCTGGATCGAATCGTCATGAAACATTCCAAGGATTCCAAGGATTTCGATCTAGTCCATACCGAACTGTAGCGATCTCATGTTTATTTTCTCACTGTGCCTTTAACTTTAATTGCTCTCTTGCTGGGGCTCGGTCTCTTTGTCGGAGCGCTCTCGGGCTTACTGGGAATTGGTGGGGGGCTGCTGATGGTTCCGGCGTTAACGGCGGTGGGTTTCGGTGTGCTTCCGGCCACGGCTACAAGTTTGGTTGGGGTGATGTTCAGCTCAGTTTCGGGGAGTCTGCGCAACTGGCGGACGGGCAAGCTGAACTTACGGCGATCGCTTGCCTTGGCGATCGGCGGTATCCCAGCGGCGCAGATCGGTGCAATATTGGCAGAGTATCTGTCCCCGTCAGTGTTGGCGTTTGCCTTCGCGGTGCTTCAGGGCGTCGCGATGTATTTGATCGGAGTGCGTCAGCGGTTAGCGCTGCGGGACGGGGAGGGGGAGGATCGTGAGAGTGGTTCTGAGGGCAATCCTGAGGGCGATCGCCATTCTGAATCGTGGCTTGATCGATCATCGCTAGGCATCGGGGCGATCGCGGGGGGATTATCGGGACTCTTCGGTGTGGGTGGCGGCGTGATCTTGGTTCCGCTACAAATGTTGGTGCTCAAAACGCCGATTAAGGATGCGGTGCGGGTGAGTTTAGGGGCGATCGTGGCGATCGGAGCGTCGGGTTTAATGCGTCACGCACTCTTGGGCAATGTGCTATGGATTCCAGGACTCTGTTTGGGAATTGGTGGGGTGATTGGCGCACAGATCGGGGTACGGTTAATGCCTTATCTGTCGGCGCAGTTCATCAGTTTTCTGTTTCGCAGTTTGCTGATTATCATGGCAGTCTTCATGGTGTACGAGGGCTGGATTTTGTTGCCATCTGCGTAATCATAGTCTTCGTCGTTTGGACACAGTTTCCGAAGCGTTGATTTCACTGAACCTTCATTTCAACTCAAGCTCATGGATTTAATTCTCTATAGCAAACCGGGCTGTCACCTTTGTGAGGGACTGCTGGAAAAGCTCGAAGACATCGCCACCCAGCGGGGAGATGTGACGATCGAAACGCGCGACATTACAACCCGAGAGGACTGGTTCGCGGCCTATGAGTACGAGATCCCCGTCCTGCGATACCGGGACGCCGATCGGGGAGAACATCCCATTCCTCGCCCGTCGCCACGTCTAGGATCGGCGCAATTGGAAAAATGGCTACAGAAATCGATCGGCTCTTTGTAGCTAATGGGTCTGTAGCGAACGAAGAGGACGATGAGCTGATTAAGACTCGTTCATTTCGCTGCGATCGTCACCGCTTCAGACCCGCTTCTCCATCGGGGATCATGGGATCTCGACCTACCGAATCAGCGCAAAATCTCGTAAGATCCGGCACAATCGGACGAAGTGTGCAGACCCAATCTGGATTTCTGCCTCTCAGGCGTCACACATCATGGCCGTTACTGAACCAGAGGAATTGATCGTGAACTTACGCGACTTACTCAAGGCTATTCCCGCATTCGATTGGGCGACGATCGCCGATCGCCCGGAAATCCAAACCGCCCTCGATGCCGAAGTGAAAGGCTTAAGCCCCAACTCGCAAACCTGCCAAGCCGGGGATCTGTTCCTGGGAATGCCCGGTACGCGAGTCGATGGCGGTGAATTTTGGCCGAGCGCGATCGAGGCGGGAGCGATCGCGGCGCTGGTTTCACCGGAAGCCGCGACGACGGTTCCTCCGACCGGTCAGTGTGTGATCCCGCTAGCGGATATGGCCTCCGCTTGTGGCCGGGTGGCCAGCGCGTTTTACGGCCAGCCCAGCGAAGCCCTGGCGATGATTGGCGTCACCGGCACGAACGGTAAAACAACGACGACACACCTGATTGAATATTTCCTCCAGACCCTCGATCGCCCTGCGGCATTATTCGGCACGCTGTATGCTCGCTGGCCGGGGTATGAACACGTCGCCACACATACAACGCCGTTTGCGATCGACCTGCAAAGCCAGCTTGCGGCGGCTCGCGATGCTGGGGCAGCGGTGGGCGTGATGGAAGTTAGCTCCCATGCCCTCGATCAAAAACGTGTCCTCGGGTGTGAATTTAACGTCGCGGTCTTCACCAATCTGACCCAGGATCACCTCGACTATCACGCCAGTTTCGATGATTATTTCGAGGCCAAAGCCAAGCTATTTGCGCCGCCTTACCTGGTGGAGACGGGTCGCGCGGTGATTAATCTCGATAGCGAATACGGGCGTAAATTAATCGATCGCCTGGGCGATCGAGCCTGGACGTATAGCCTCGATGATCCCGACGCCGACTTTTATGCCAGTGACCTCGAACTGACGCCTACCGGCGCAAGCGGCACACTCAAAACTCCCGCCGGAACGCTGCCGTTTACACTACCCCTCGTCGGTCGCTACAACCTCGAAAATATGATGGCAGCGATCGCCTCAGTGCTAGCTGTTGGCGGCAATTTAGACGAGATCATCGCCGCTCTGCCGACGTTTTGCGGCGTGCCGGGACGCATGGAGCGCGTCGAGATTGCACCCGGTCAGGACATCACCGCGATCGTTGACTATGCCCACACCCCCGACAGTCTCGACAATGCCCTTAAGGCGTTCCGGCCCTTTGTCACGGGGCGGACGATCTGCGTCTTTGGCTGTGGCGGCGATCGCGATCGCACCAAGCGCCCGCTGATGGGCAAAATCGCAGCGGAACGATCCGATCTCGCTGTCGTCACCTCGGATAATCCCCGGACGGAAGACCCGCAGCAAATCCTCGATGACGTGGTCGCCGGGATTCCTGAGGGTACGACGGCGATCGTCATTGCCGATCGAGCCGAAGCAATCCGACGCGCGATCCTCGAAGCCAAACCGGGCGACGGCGTGTTGATTGCAGGGAAAGGCCATGAGGACTATCAAATTCTCGGCACAACGAAAGTTCATTTTGACGATCGCGAACAGGCTCGTGCTGCCCTAGAATTGCGTCTTCAACACCTTGATGAGAAGGGATAATCAGCGGCTCAACCGCAACACCCTGTATAAACACGGTCGTGATTATTCGCGGATGAAGGTTTGCAAGGCGAAATGAATCAGCTAGAATTACGCGACGCAGAGTTAGACGATGCTAGATTATGGCGACGTTAATGACTGCGACTGCAATTCTGGGTCTCTGTCCGGATTGCCTTGCACCTGGTCAGAATCATCGCTGCATTGCATCACCCGTCATCGCTACCGCACCGCCATCTTGCGTTATGCAAGCCATTGACCCGTGGATACCCTTCCCGATCTCGATACCCTTGCCTCGTGCGCACTCTTTGAGAACGTCGATCGATCGGTCTTGCAATCCCTGCTGACCAAAGGGACATTTCGGGACATCTATGAAGGCGACATCCTAGTCAAGCCGGGAGATGAAAATCACGACCTTTATTTACTCCTTAGCGGTAACTTAAAAGTATTTTTGGATAGCGATCGTGGCCTGCAAATCGAACCGGATCTGGGGTTTCCGATTTCGCCCGGTGAGTGCATTGGCGAGATGTCAATCATCGAGCATAAGCCCGTTTCTGCCTACGTGCGAGCCGAAAGCGATTGCCGATTACTCGTCATCAATGAACAAATTTTTTGGGATGAACTGATCCCGATTCCAGGGATCGTCAAAAATCTGCTACAGGATTTATCCAGTCGTATGCGACGCCTGGATAAAGTGGCGCTTCAGACGATCGAGGAACGCCTAAAACTCGACACCTTACGGCGTGACCTCGAAGCCGCCGCCCAGATCCAGTCCAACATTCTGCCCCACGCGACGCCGTTATTTGCCGATCGCCCTCAGGTCGATGTGGCTGCAACCGTCATCCCAGCGCGAGCTGTTGGCGGCGATTTTTTCGATACCTTTTGCCTCGACGATCGCACAATTTGCATTGCGATCGGGGATGTCTCCGGCAAGGGCATCCCGGCGGCATTATTTATGATTCGGGCGATTACGCTGCTGCGGTTGCAGGTCTCCAATCTGAATCACTCCTGTGTGCGAGCGCTCGGAGCGATTCTCGAATCAATCAACCGTAACCTCTGCGACAGCAACGAGCGCGGTATGTTCGTCACGCTCTTCATTGGACTGCTGGACTTGCCCACCGGCAAACTCACCTACGTGAACGGCGGTCACAATCCCCCCTTTATTCAGCGTAATGATGAGCCTTTTACCTTGCTCGATGTTTTACCAGGAATGCTGCTCGGAGTCAGTGATAAAGCTGATTACATCATTTCTGAAACGGTTCTACAGCCAGGGGACCGGTTGGTGGCATACACCGATGGCGTCACAGAAGCTCGTAACCGTAAGACCGAATTTTTTACCGAAGTGCAGGCGATCCGCATCCTGAATCAGATCTCCCATGATGCGCGATCGCAGGTCATTCTCGATACGCTTCAGCAGTCTGTTTTTGACTTCTCCGGCGATGTACAACAGTCCGATGACATCACCATTTTGGTGTTGCGTTACTGCGGCGAAGTCGATCCGACCCGGACGTTGAATACGATCTAGTCAACTGCAAATCCACCGGATTCCAAACTTAAGGGGTACTGGGCGTGACCTCTTCCGGTGCTGATGGACTGACCGGAGAGCGATCGCGAAAGGAGTTGAGGCTGATCCAGACGCCTAGGCTGGCCAAAACGGCGATCGCGATCGCCACGCCGAGCTGTTGGGCGCGGGTGGGTTTTGGGCGACGACGGCGGGGAGGGTCGGCTGCGGCTTCGGGATTGGCGGGGATTGAGAGCAGGGCGCGGGAGGATTCGGTCAGGCGATCAAAGGGATCGATGGCTTCTGCTGTGGCGCGATCGGGGGATGGGAGGCGATCGCGATCGCTGGCCTTGGGGTCGAAAATTTCCAGCGGGCTGGGGACGGGTTCCGAAACGCGGCAGTCAATCAGCACGATCGTCGCGTTGTCATGACCGTTATAGTCATTGGTGACTTCGATCCAGTCTCGCGCCGTGGCCTCTAGAGTGGTCAAGCCTTCCAGCAGGGGCGGCACAAAGGCTTTCCAAGATTTTTCCACCCAGTCGTTATCGCTGACGCCATCGGAGCATAGCAGCAAGACACCATCTTCTTCGATCACAATTCGGCGCACATCCGGCGTAATCGTCGTGCCGTCGCGCGTACCGATCGCCTGGGTCAACGCCGCCGCCTCTTCGTACTGGATCGCTTCACGATAGAGACAGTGTCCGGCGGCGACTTCCTGAGTGGCGAGGTCGTCATCGACCGTGAGTTGTTGACAGTAATGTTCGGAAATCCAGTAGGCACGACTGTCACCAACGTTGACGATAAACAGCTCGTGGGCATTGGGGTGATCGGGCGGTGGGGCAGTGCGGGATGCTGTGGCGATCGATACCACCTTAGAGGTTTGGGTTGGTGGTGGCGCTTGGGCGATCTGCCATGCCATGACGGCGGTGGTGGCCATCCGTTCGCGATCGAGTCGATCGCGAACGTCATTTTCCTGGGCGATCGTGTTATTGGTAACGCGCACCATCGTAGCGAGTTGCTGGCGAATAATCTCCGCCGGAACGAAGGATTTCGTCCGAATAATATTACTAAAAGCTTCGACCTGAAGTTTGAGCGTTTTAACGGCTAACTGGCTAGCCACTTCGCCGCCTTCGTGACCGCCAACGCCGTCACACAGGATCGCGAGATTGGCCTGATCAACTCCACGCTGTTCGCCTGCGCTGCCCATATCCTCCGCGATCGGATAGCAACTATCTTCATTTTGCAAGCGACTCGGCCCCGAATCGCTAATCCCAAAGCTGGTAAGGCGCAGCGGCTGGCGGGCGGCAGCGTCGAGCAGAATGTGATCGAGCCGATCGCGAATTGTGTCAAATTCGTCAGCTTGCGATCGCATCTGTTGGCATAGGTCGAGGATCTGCGCCGGGGTGGGATCGTTGGCGTCGGCGCGATCGAGCCAGCGCCGCCAGTGGTAAGCCAGGTCGATCAGCGTGGGTTTGCCGATCGTTGGTTTGAGTTCGAGCAGCCAGACGCGCCAGCCTTGAACGCGGATATTGTCGGGGTCAAGCAAGCTGGCGGCGAGTTTCTGCGGTTCGAGGAGTTGCCACAGGTCGAGGATTTGCGAGAGCCAGTAGGCGCGGCGGACGGAGCTAGCACGCGACCACATCGCTTCGATCGTCGGGTAAAGCTGGCCGTGTTCGTCGATCGGCGCATTTTCCAGCAGCATCACGTCGCCCATGCCCTGAGCGCGTCCGTCACAAAAGCCGTACACCTGGGGAATATGAAGCGGTTGGCGGATCTGTTTGAGGTAGGTCAGCGATTCCGGCGGCAGGGTTTGGGGGGCGTCGGGGGCACGATCGGGGTGGCGATCGATCCAGATTCGGGGCGCTATGACTTGATAGCGATCGGCGATCGTCGTTCCGATGGCGGCGTTTTCGACGTGGCTACCGATGACCCACAGGTAGCGCACAAGCTGGACGGAACTGAGGCGATCTTCGAGGGGGGGCATGGCACGCAGACGAAGGGGGCGACGGTGGGGGTGGCGATCGTCGTTAATTTCGCGCGATCGTGGCGTTCACAGTATACGCAAGCTTAACCTGTGGGGAAAATGGGTGAGGTGTTTTAGATTATGCAATCTGCTCAAGGGGTTCTCTATGCAGGATGGAGCCGAAGAGTTGCAGGTCGGTGATTTGCCAGCGATCGCAGAGTTGGCTGAGGCGTTGGCGATCGATGGTGATATCGGGGCGTAGGGTGATGGTTTGTGAGTCTGTGGCGAGGTTGGTCATAGCTTGTATGCCCGTTTAGCCCTGTTTAGCTCTTGTTCTCATTGATACTGAAATCTAGCTTTAGCCTAAGCATGTCTTTATGTTGAACCCCATTTTCAAGAACTGGGTTCGGATAATTCTTCAAGAAGAAGTTTTTATCTAGCCGATCAACTCTAAATCCATGCCTTTGATAGAAAGTCAATGGATAGCCAAATGTACCAGTACCAACCTCTAGAGCGGACGCACCTGATCTTTTTGATTTATCGATAATATGCCTAATCAATCGCGTCCCAACGCCCTTCTTTTGGTCAGACGGCAAAACGCCAATGTTCATTAATTCCCACACTTTTGATTGAGCAGGTTTGACGATACCAACTCCGACAATTTTTTTATCGAAATAGGCCAGAAAACATCTCGATTTATTCAGGTACTTGCGTATAGCTTCTTCTGAGGGGTCTGCCACAAGCAGTAAATCTATTGGAACATCTGACGCAGGAACTTCCTCTATTCGCAATGATTTAACTCTTGCTTGATGGTTCGCCATATCGACCCCAAACCCGCGCCAAATCCAACGTAAACCCCACCAAAACATCCTCACCCGACACCACCGCCGGATTCGCCAACACCTCCACCTCACCATCCGATCGAAACACCTCCACCGATCGCCCCAGCGGATCGATCAACCATCCCAACCGTGCCCCATTCTCCCGATACTCCACCATCTTCGATCGCAACGGCTTCAGCGCATCTGATCGCGATCGTAACTCCACCACAAAATCCGGACACACCGCCGCAAACGTACCCCGCTGCTCCGGTGTGAGGCTCTCCCAACGCTCCGCACTTACCCACGACGCATCCGGCGACAAAATCGCACCATTCGGCAAGGTAAACCCCGTAGACGAATCAAACGCCATTCCCGGCTCGCCCGCATTGCGCCACCAGAGATATAACTCACCCGAAATACTCCAGTTACACTTGCCCGTTTCCCAGCCCGTTGGTGGATTCATGGATAATTCTCCTTGGGATGTACGCTCCAAGCGCAACTCTCGATTATTTGCAGCAAGCACTGCAAACTGTTCCGGCGTCACCGCTAGCTTCAACGTCTCCGGAATATTTAACCGCAGCATCTCAATGATCGACGTAGGGGTCATGGCGTACCTCAATGCAAATAGCGGACTAAAAAACGAGGTCACTCAATTGTAAGTTTTGAATGAATAACCCGCGCCCCCACGAAATTGTTAAAATACGTTAACGATTGAACAAACTCCCCACGCTCGCACGATCGCGAGGACACCGCCAATGATTGCATTGCTCACCCAAGACCTCGAAACCCGCGACTACCGCTCCACCCGCGATCGCTTCGACGACACCTGGCGCGAACCCCTCTCCACCCTCCTCGGACTCGGACGCGCCGCCGGAGCCACCCTCATCGAATTCTTCCTCGAACGAAAAAACTACATCAGCGCCCTCGCCGAAGACGACATCATCTCCAGCCTCTCACCCGCCCTCTCCACCGGCGCAGGCGTCCGCGTCTTCCGTGGCGAAACCGACTGCTACGTCAGCACCAATGACCTCTCGTTCAACGGTCTCAAAGCCGCGATGGACAAAGCGCTCTCCACCTTGGGACTGACCCTGCCCAGCGCCACCTCCTTCGCTCCCGAAGTTAACCTCGAACCCCTGCGCGACTACGGCAGCAGCCGCAACAAAAACATCTGGCTCGGCGACACCAGCTCGATGCGCGAAATGAGTGACGTGCTGCTCGGGGCAAACGACAGCCTCAAACGCCAAGCCAACCACGTGCAATCTCGCCGCGCCGCCTACTTCCGCGACTGGCAAGAAGTCCTCGTCGCCGCCAGCGATGGTACATTTGCTCGCGATATTCGCCTGACTCAGTCTGTCGGCTACAGTCTGCTTTGCGCCGATGGTGAAAATCGATCGTCGATTTCCCAACGCATTGGCGATAGCAGCAATCCTGGCTTCCTGCGCGACTGGAGCTACGAGAAAACCGCCGCTGATGTGGCTGAGTCTGCCGGTCAAATGCTCTATGCCGATTACGTCGAATCGGGAACGTACCCGATTATTATGGCGAATTCCTTCGGTGGTGTAATTTTCCACGAAGCCTGCGGCCACCTGTTAGAAACAACGCAAATCGAGCGTGAAACCACACCGTTTTTACATAAAAAAGGTGAGAAAATCGCTCACGAAAATCTGACGGCTTGGGATGAGGGCATGACCGATCGCGAGTTTGGCACGATCGACATGGATGACGAAGGAATGCCCGCCCAGCGGACATTGCTAATCGAAAATGGCATCCTGAAAAACTTCATCTCCGATCGCGCGGGCGAGATGCGCACCGGCGAACCTCGCACCGGCAGCGGTCGCCGCCAGGGTTACACCTACGCGGCGGCGTCGCGGATGCGGAATACCTATATTGCACCGGGTAACTTCACCAATGAGCAGTTGTTTGAGTCAATCGACAAGGGCATTTACTGCAAGAAAATGGGCGGTGGCAGCGTCGGCCCCACGGGTGAATTTAACTTCGGTGTCGATGAAGCGTATCTGATCGAAAACGGCAAAATCACCAAGCCGCTGAAGGGTGCAACGCTCATCGGCGAAGCGGTGGACGTGATGCAAAAGATCTCGATGTCGTCGAATGATCTCAGCCTCGCGCCGGGGTTCTGCGGTTCGGTCAGCGGTTCGGTGTACGTCACCGTTGGTCAGCCTCATATTAAGGTTGATTCGATCGCGATCGGTGGTCGTTAATGCCATTTTGATTGGACTACGTAGGCCAAGAAAATAAATGGTAAGTTTCAGACCTTTGAGGTTTTAGAAACCTCAAAGGTCTCACGCACCGCGATCAGTCCATTGTTTGACTTGGGCTACTTAGCTTTATTTCATAAAGGTAAATTTCTTTGAAAAGTGCTTGAGAAGCCAGGTTTCTTTACGGATTTCTTTAAATGTATTGAAGACGCTGAAAGATGGTGGCAAAAAATGTTTTTTTGACTTTCATGACGTGTCAATTTCCCGGCGAAACACCGCCATACTCAAGCTAAATCTAACGCTATGATTGAAACACACTTGGTTTTCAAAAGTAGCGATCGCCGTTCCCTAGCTGAAGATTTAAGATGCTGACCTACACCATCGACCTTAACCCCTTCGTTCAACTCAGCGATCACCAGTTCGCGCAACTGTGCGACAACCATCCCGACATCAAATTTGAACGCAACCATCGAGGAGAATTAATCATCATGTCCCCCACTGGCGGCGAGACTGGAAATCGTAACGTTGAACTATCAGCAGATTTTGTGGTTTGGAATCGTCGCACGAGACTGGGCTATGTTTTCGATTCCTCCACCTGCTTCAAACTGCCCAACGGCGGCAACCGATCGCCCGATCTCTCCTGGATTCGTCGCGATCGCTGGGAAGCTCTCAGCCAAGACGATCGGGAAAAATTCCCCCCGATTGCCCCCGACTTCGTACTCGAACTCAAATCCCCGAGCGACAACATCAACGATCTGCGGGACAAGATGGCGGAATATCAGGACGCCGGGGTCAACTTGGGGTGGTTAATCGATCGCCAAGCCCGAACCGTGGACATTTATCGCCAGGGACAGGAGCCGGAACGTCGAGATCGTCCGACGACCATCGATGGAGAAACGGTTTTGCGGGGTTTTGAGTTGGATCTCAGCATCGTATGGTGAATTTGGAAAGAGGGGAAATCACACGACATAATCCAGAAATCCGCTTTCTATAAGCGGTCTGGCGTTCCACGATCGAACCCAGCATAATAAATAGACCGAAACAGAACATCAACGAAGTCTCTCGCTATGCCCGCAGAAATCACCACCCTAACCCAGCAACTCCGCGATATCGCCGCCGAACTTGGTATTACCAAATACGACATTTACGGCTCCAGTGTGGATGAAACCAGCGTCCAGGTCGATCGCGGCAAACAGAAGCAGGTCAAAGCCTCGAATCGATCGAGCGTCACCGTCCGCGTCTGGAACCCCGCCGGTCAAGTTGGCATTACGTCCACCACGGACACCGATCTCGATGGCCTCAAGCTAGCCCTACAAACCGCCTACGAAGCCAGCGACTTTGGCGCGACGGAAAATGTCCCGGACTTTAGCCCCGAAGCCACCACCCCGATCGACGGACTCGACACCGATCGCCGCCAACCCCAAACCCCCGTCGCGGAACTCATCGACACCCTGATCGACGCTGAGAAAAAATTGCTTGAGGCTCACGAAGCGATCGCCAGCGTTCCCTACAACGGCCTTGCCCAGCGCGACTTCGATCGGTTCTACATCAACAGTGACGGAGCCAGTCGCCGCGATGTGGGTTCCACCTGCTCGGTCTATCTCTACACCAAAACCGAACAGGAGGGCAAAAAGCCCCGTAGCGCCGGAGCCTTCAAGGTTAACACCGGTCTCGGTCAGCTCGATATCGCTGGATGTCTCGCCGAGGCCACCGAAAAAACCATCTCGCACCTGGATTACCAAAAAATCCCCAGCGGTAAATACCGCGTCGTCTTTTCGCCCGAAGCATTTTTGAGTCTGCTCAATGCATTCTCGAACATGTACAACGCCCAAAGCATCCTCGATAATCGCAGCCTTTCGACGGTGGAATCGCTAGGGACTGAGGTGGCGTCGCCGCTGCTATCGGTGTTCAACGATGCGCGTCACGCCGACAATGTTTCGCCGGATTATTTTGATGGGGAAGGGACGCCGACGCGCCGTGTGCCGCTAATCGAGGCGGGCAAGCTAACGGGTTTCTTGCACAGTGCAGGGACGGCGAAACGTTTGGGTGCATCGCCGACGGGTCATGCCAGCATGGGCGCGAAGGTATCGGTTAGCCCGGATTTTTATCATGTGTTTGCGGCGTCGCAACCGGAGGAAACCTTTAGCCTGGATACGGCGGAGAATGTGTTGCTGATCGACGATCTGAGTGCGCTACACGCCGGGGTTAATGCGCTGCAAGGGTCGTTTTCGCTGCCGTTTGATGGTTGGCTGGTAAATCAGGGTGAGAAGGTCAGCGTGGATTCGGCGACAGTGGCGGGGGATATTCTCGCGGTGCTGAAGTCGATCGTCTATGTCGAGCCGGAAACTGAGGTGACGATGGGCGGGGTTTGTCCGCGTATTTGGGTGGATGAGCTGTCGGTGACCTGCGAGTAAAATTCACGGGCTTGCTGATCGCGCCTGAATTCTTCTGAATTCTAACGAGCCATTCCGATAAAAAAATCCCTGCTGAGGTTCGATCGCCACTCAGCGGGGATTTTTTATGCGAGACCGTATTGATCGAAGGAACTGCGATGCTCGCGATCGTCCGTAACAGGATGATGAGTCGTTATTCTAGGGGTGTTGTATCCGATGGAATGAGGAGAATAAGCCCATGACGATCGAACCGATGACGGCGTTGGGGTTGGCGACACTGTTCGCGACGGGGGCGGCGCAGAAGGGCGGCCAGAGTTTGACGGAGGGGGTGTTCGCGTTGTCGCGCAAGCTTTGGGAACTGATTCGCGATCGGCTTGGGCGTGAGCAACCGAAGGCGGTGGCGGTGATGGTTGAGGTTGAGCGGGAACCGCAGCCGGAAAATCTGAAGCGGCTGGAGCGTTTTTTGGCGATCGAGCTGGAGGATGACCCGGCGTTTGCGGCGGAATTGTCGGGCTTGGCGGTGCAGATTCAGCAGGCGATCGACAATAGCGACAATCAGAGCAATACGCAGATTAACATCTCGGATGTGAGCAAAAGCACGATTAAGACGATCGGCAAGATCGACAAAATCGACGGTGATTTCAATATGTAGTCGCGTAGGGTCAGGAGGAATGACCAATGCCGGAATTAGAGAGAATTACATTTGATCCATTCGTGATGGGTGGCAAACCCTGCATTCGGGGGTTGCGGGTCACGGTGGGGACGCTGGTGGGCTTGATGGCGGTCGGTCACTCGATCGAGGAGATATTGGCGGCCTATCCTTACCTAGAGCGCGATGACCTTTACCAAGCGCTAGCCTATGCAGCGTGGCGATCGGAAGAGGTCGAATTGCCGTTTGTCTCTGCATGAAAATTCTCATCGATATGAATCTCTCACCGCTTTGGGTTGAGGCGTTGCGCCAGGGCGGACATGATGCTGTCCATTGGTCGCAGGTTGGCGATCCGAGAGAACAGGATCGAGTGTTGATGGCATGGGCGATCGCTCACGATCACCTGGTGTTTACAAACGATCTCGACTTTGGGGCATTGCTGGCCGCAACTGGCCGCAACTCGCCCAGTGTTTTACAGGTGCGGACATCGGATTTGTTACCAGCGACGATCGCGCCGATGGTGCTGGCTGCAATCGCGCAATTTTCGGATGTGCTGGCGGCGGGTGCGCTGGTTACGATCGACCGGAATCGCTCGCGTGTGCGGGTTCTGCCGTTGGGCGATCGTCAGTAATCGACCGTTTGTAATTGACTACAATCAAACCACGCTAATCTTGCGAGTCGTCAGGCTCGACGCTGACTATGACCGATCGCCAGACCGAGCAGAATTTCGACGGGGTAGGCGATAGCTCGATCAAGGCGATCGGCAGCATCGGCAGTGTTGGCGGCGATCTAAACTTGATTGAAAAGCCGCCCCAACCGCCGACGGGCGCGACGGTGCTGCTAACTCTGCCGCCACAGCCCGCACCGCACCAGCAACCGCGAGCCAAAACGTTAGAGGTTCGCGAGTGTCTACGATCGGGTGCGATCGTCGGTATCAGCGGCATTAGCGGCGTGGGCAAAACGACGATCGCGGCGGCGCTGTACGCAGAGGCGCAGGCGATCGGGTTTGAGCGATCGCTATGGCTGGATTTCAGCAGTGCGCCGACGGTGGATGCGATCGCGGATGCCATGCTGATCGAGCTGGGGGGCAAGGCGGCGCGGGATTTGGCGGGGCTGGAAACACAGCAGCGGTGCAATGCGGCGCTGCGGGTCGGGGCAGAGCGGGGCTGTCTCGTGGTGTTGGACAATCTGGAGACGGCGCTGACGGAGGCGGGGGAGTGGCGCGATCGGGCGCTGGGGGAATTTTGGGCGAATTGGTCGCGGGTGGCGGCGGCGAGTGCGCTGTTGGTGACGAGTCAGGTGCGGCCACGGCTGTGGCGGGAGGCGAGTGTGGCGCGGTGGGAGTCGCTGGGCGGGTTTGAGGCGGTGGCGGGTGCGGAGTTTTTGGCGGCGGCGGGGGTGCGTGGGTCGGCGGCGGAGTTGGAGCGGCTGTCGGATCTGGTGAGTGGGCATCCGCTGACGTTGCGGTTGGCGGCGAGTTATTTGGTGTTGGTTTGCGGTGGGGATTTGGCGCGATCGGAGGGGCGGGAGTTATTGGAGTTTGAGGCGATCGCGGCGAAGCCCACGGGGGATCATCGCGGCGTCGTTGGCGTGGTTGTTGGAGCGGCATTGGCAGCAGCTATCGCCGGAGCAGCAAGGGTTTTTGGGGCGGCTGTGTGTGTATCGTGTGCCGATCAATCGGGAGCTGGCGGCGGGGATGTTGGATGGGGTGACGTTGGATGAGGCACGGTTGGCGCTGGTGGCGCTGGGCGATCGATCGCTGTTGCGGCGGTTGGAGGATGGGCGCTATCGGGTGGAACCGCTGGTGGCGCGGTATGTGGCTGGGTTGGGGCTGGAGGCGGCGCACGATCGGGCGATCGCGGTGTTTGAGGGGCGGAAGTTGCCGCGTGAGGCGTGGAAGGTGGAGGGGGATATCGCGGATTATGTGGAACTGGTGTTTCACTACGTCCAGGTGGGGGCGTTACGGCGGGCATTTTATACGGTGCGGGACGGTCAGTGTAGTGAAAACTGTCTGGAAACCTGGCTAGATCTGCGGGGCTATCGACAAACGCTGATTCGGGTGTATGGGGAAATTCTTGATGCGTGGCAAGACAAAAGCGATCAGGGTTACGGGGCGATGTTGAACTCGATCGGCAATGCGTATCGGGATCTAGGTCAGACACAAGAAGCGATCAAGCCGTACCAGAAATGCCACAAAATTATGCGAGAAATCGATGACCGGAGGGGTGAGGCGACCTCTCTAGGAAATTTGGGACTCGCCCACTACAGCTTGGGAAAATTTGAGCGAGCAATCGACCTGCACCAGAAATGCCACAAAATTATGCGAGAAATCGGCGACCGGAGGGGCGAGGCAAACTCTCTAGGAAATTTGGGACTCGCCTACTACAGCTTGGGAAAATTTGAGCGAGCAATCGACCTGCACCAGAAATGCCACAAAATTATGCGAGAAATCGGCGACCGGAGGGGCGAGGCAAACTCTCTAGGAAATTTGGGACTCGCCTACTACAGCTTGGGAAAATTTGAGCGAGCAATCGAGCTACACCAGCAGTCACTGAAAATCAAGCGAGAAATCAGTGATCGACAGGGCGAGGCGACCTCTCTAGGAAATTTGGGACTCGCCTACGGCAGCTTGAGAAAATTTGAGCGAGCAATTGGGCTACACCAGCAGCGTAACAAAATCGCGCAAGAAATTGGCGACCGGCAGGGCGAGGCCATCTCGCTGAATAATTTGGGTAACGCTTACGAACAGTTGGGCAAAATTGACAGTGCTCGCGAGCATTACCAAGCTGCCCGCCAACTTTTTCAAGCACTACAACAGCAACACTTCGTCGAAATCTGCGATCAAAGCTTAGCGGAATTGGAGCGGAAAAAATCTAACGCTTTCATCGCTTGGCTGCGTCAACTCTGGCGTCAGTTTCGCCGCACCCTCCCCCTGCTCCTCCTGCGCCGCCTCTTCCTCCGCTAGCCCCGCCGCAAATCCAGAAACCGGGTTTCTCTGGCGCGACCCCACCTTAAACAAACGCTACGATCAAACCACCCGCCCCCTCCGATCGACCATGAAAAACACCTATCGCCTCAACGCCAACGAACTCAACGCCAGCTTTCTCGATCGCCTCAAAGCCGAATACGGCAATCGCGCGATCGAAATTACCATCACCCCCCTCGACGAAACCGAATACCTCCTCGCGAACCCCGCCAACCGCACCCGCCTGCTCGACGCGATCGACAATATTCAGAACCCCAACCATCGCGTCACCCTTAGCCTCGATGAACTCGCATGAGCCGCCGCATCGTATTTGAAGCCAACGCCTTCGCCGACTTCACCGACTGGGCAACCCGCGATCGCAAGCTTCACAAAAGAATCGTCACACTGATCAAAGACATCGATCGTTCACCCTTCGAGGGCATCGGTAAGCCCGAACCGCTGAAACATGAACTGAGCGGTTACTGGTCGCGTCGTATTGATCACGAACATCGCTTGGTCTATCGCGTCACCGACAGCGAAATTCTGATCATTGCGTGTCGTTATCACTATTCTTGACCATTGCAGCAATAGAAACCGGGTTTCTACAAAAATTCCACAGCCACCACAACCAATTCAGAGAAACCCGGTTTCTCGCCCCCCGCGATCGCCGAGAACAATGAAAATACGATATGACCCCGACGTTGATATCCTTCGCATCACCCTAAGAGACACCATCATCGAAGAAAGCGACGAAGAAACCCCCGGAATTATCCTCGACTACGATCGCGACGGTAACATCATCGGCCTTGAAATCCTTCACGCCTCGCGCCGCATCGATAATCCCCAGGCGATCGAGTACACCATTCTGTCCACTCAGTAACCCTCAGCTCTTGGGTCATCGCCCTGCTCCTCTTCCGCCTCCTGCGCCGCCACATACACACGACCAACCCCACAGAATTAACACCAGAGCGATCGCCATAGATGCAGGATTGAGTAGCGAAGCGGTAATCTAGAGGTCTATAACCTGTCTACGAGCCGATCTAACCGTCCATGTCACCGATTGAATCGCAGGCGATCGACGCCGCCGTCTCCGAAGCGCCGATCGCACTGCCGCGCACCAGCGAATCCGAAACCCTCAAAAAGATTCGTCACACGACCTCCCACGTGTTGGCGATGGCCGTGCAAAAACTATTTCCCAAAGCGCAGGTGACGATCGGGCCGTGGACGGAAACGGGCTTTTACTACGACTTCGACATCGCCGAACCGTTCACCGAAGCCGATCTGAAGACCATCAAGAAAGAGATGGTCAAGATCATCAAGAAAAAACTACCTGTCGAACGGGAAGAAGTCACACGCGAAGAAGCCAAGCGCCGCATCGAAGGGCTTAACGAACCCTATAAACTCGAAATCCTCGACAGCATCCACGAGCCGATCACGCTCTACCACCTCGCCGATCAGTGGTGGGATCTCTGCGCAGGCCCCCACGTCGAAACCACCGGCGACATTCACCCCAAAGCCTTCGACCTCGAAACCGTCGCGGGCGCATACTGGCGCGGCGATGCCAACAACGCCCAGCTCCAGCGCATCTACGGAACCGCCTGGGAAACCCCGGAACAGCTCCAGGAATACAAACGCCGCAAAGAAGAAGCCCTGAAGCGGGATCACCGCAAATTGGGTAAAGAGCTAGGTCTGTTTTTGTTTGCGGATGTGGTGGGGCCAGGTTTGCCGCTGTGGACACCGAAAGGGACGTTATTACGATCGACCCTCGAAGATTTCCTGAAAGAGGAGCAGAAAAAACGCGGCTATCAAGGCGTCGTCACGCCCCACATTGGCCGGGTCGATTTGTTCAAAGCTTCGGGACATTGGCAGCAATATAAAGAAGACATGTTCCCGATGATGGCGGAGGATGACGAAGCCGCCGCCGCCGAACAGGGGTTTGTCCTCAAGCCGATGAACTGCCCATTTCACATCCAGATCTACAAAAATGAGCTGCGATCGTACCGCGATCTGCCCATGCGTCTGGCGGAATTCGGCACGGTCTATCGCTACGAACAATCCGGCGAACTCGGCGGCCTCACCCGTGTACGCGGCTTTACCGTCGATGATTCGCACCTCTTCGTCACGCCGGATCAGCTCGATGATGAATTCCTCAGCGTGGTGGATCTAATCCTGTCGGTGTTCCGTAGCCTGAATCTGAAGAAATTCAAGGCGCGGATGAGTTTCCGCGATCCGGCGTCGGATAAGTACATCGGAACCGATGAGGTCTGGGAAAAAGCCCAGGGCGCAATCCGTCGCGCGGTGCAAAACCTGGGGATGGACTACTTTGAAGCCGAGGGTGAAGCGGCATTTTATGGCCCCAAGCTCGACTTTATTTTTGAGGATGTGCTCGGTCGCGAGTGGCAGCTCGGAACCGTCCAGGTGGATTACAACCTACCGGAGCGCTTCGAGCTGGAATACGTCGCCGAAGACGGTTCGCGCCAGCGTCCGGTGATGATCCACCGTGCGCCATTTGGGTCGCTGGAACGTTTGATTGGCATTCTGATCGAAGAGTACGCGGGCGATTTTCCGCTGTGGCTTGCGCCGGAGCAGGTGCGCTTACTCGCGGTGAGCGATGAGTTTTTGCCCTATGCCCGCGAGGTGGTGGCGAAAATGCAGACGATCGGCATTCGCGCGGCGGTGGACGAGGGCGGCGATCGTCTCGGCAAATCGATCCGCAACGCCGAAAAAGGAAAAGTTCCTGTGATGGGCATCATCGGTGCGAAGGAGGTCGAGGCTCAGGCGATCTCGGTGCGGACGCGGGCGTCGGGCGAGCTGGGGTCAATGCCGGTGGATGAGGTGGTGGCGAAACTCAGCGAGGCGATCGGCTCGCACGGTACGTTTTAGCGATCGCGTTTGCGCCGTCTAAAAAAACGCATCCAATAAAGCGCTGTGTACCCCTCCTTAAAAGTGGTCACAGCGTTTTTTCTTAGATTTTTCTCGAATTTTTCTTAGGCTTTTCTTCGATTTTTATCAGATTAAGTCTCCCGCTGTTCCCCTTTCCGTTGCGTATTTATGATTTAAGGGGAACGGATAGGCACGCCAGAATGTCAAGGATGACCGATAGAATGAAATTATTAAGCTCGCGATCGCGACTCTGCGAGATTTTTAATCGAGATGATCGAGCGGTTTACCGACCCCTGCTTTCGACGCTCTAGGCTCCTTTTTCCATTCTCCGACGACCCTTAACGATCGTTCCCTCAACACCATGCCGCATCCTGTCTCTGACGGTTTTATAACGGGCTTTACTACGGGTTTTACTACGGGTTTTACTACCGGTTTCGCCGTCGGATCATGCGTCGAGTTGCGGCGTGTTTTTGGCACGTTGGGTAGCGTTTTGGGCAGTCTCTCGATCGCGATTACAGTCAGTCCCAGCGCGATCGCCGAGAGCATTACGCCCGCCAACGATGGCACGGGAACGATCGTCTTACCCAGCGATACGGCGAACACCGTTTCGATTACCGGTGGTCAGGTCTCGGGCGATGGAGGCAATCTGTTTCACAGTTTTCAAGAGTTTGGCTTGAATGTCAACGAGGCGGCAATTTTTCAAACGTCGCCCGCGATCAATAACGTTTTGGGGCGCGTGGTCGGCGGCAATGTTTCATTCATCGATGGTGAACTGTCGATCGCGGGCAGTCAGGCGGATTTGTATTTGATCAACCCCGCCGGGGTGGTGTTTGGCAATAACGCTAGCCTGAACATTCCCGGCGATTTTATGGTGACGAGTGCCGACGCGATCGGCTTTGGTGAAGGGCTGGCGTCGGCCTGGTGGAGTGCGACGAGTTCGGGATCGAATTGGGCTAATTGGGCGAACCTGAACGGTGATCCGATCGGGTTTGCGTTTCGCTTGGCCGAACCGGGCGTGATTCTCAATAGCGGCACGCTGGCGATCGAACCTGGCCAAAACTTCAGCGCGATCGGCGGCACGATCGCCAACACCGGCACGATCGTCGCCCCCGCCGGAACTGTTACCGCCCTGGCCGTCCCCGGCGAACGCTTGGTGCGCCTGAGTATTCCCGGCAATGTGTTGAGCTTGGACGTTGTGCCGATCGTTTCACCGCCAACCAATCTATCGATCGCGGAAACCTTACCGCAGTTGCTTACGGGAAATACCGACCTGCAAACCGCCAGCCAGCTTACGGTTAACGCCGATGGGTCAGTGTCGCTGCTGGGGTCAGATCTGGGCGTAACGATCGATCCGGGGACAGTGTTACTTTCGGGGACGATCGACGTTGCCAATGACATGACCGCCGAGTTCGGGACAACCCAGCAAGTCACCGTGTTAGGCGAGCAAATTGCCGTTTTAGACGCGACGATCGAGGCTTCGGGTATGACGGGCGGCGGTACGGTACTGGTGGGCGGCGAGTTTCAGGGGAATGGAACGCTACCCAATGCCAATGTGCTGTATGTCGATGAGCGATCGCAGATTAATGCGAATGCGTTGGGGAGCGGTGATGGGGGGACGGCGATTCTCTGGGCGGATGGGGTAACGATCGCGGACGGAATGATCGCGGCGCGGGGCGAGAATGGTGGATTTGTGGAAGTGTCGGGAAAGCGAGCTTTGAGTTTTGACGGGGCGATCAATGTGAGCGGTACGTCGGGCATAGACGGAACCGTACTGTTTGATCCAGACGATTTAACCCTTGGTGGTGATGACTTTATCGAACCGCCGCCGATCGATGACTTTGCCGAACCATCGCCGATCGATGACTTTGTCGAACCGCCAATTGATAATGTTGATGACTTTGCCGAACCGCCGATCGATGACTTTGCCGAACCATCGCCGATCAATGACTTTGTCGAACCGCCAATTGATAATGTTGATGACTTTGCCGAACCATCGCCGATCGATGACTTTGTCGAACCGCCAATTGATGACTTTATCGAACCGCCGATCGATGACTTTGTCGAACCGCCAATTGATGACTTTATCGAACCGCCGATCGATGACTTTGCCGAACCGCCAATTGATGACTTTGATGAACCACCAATCGATGACTTTATCGAACCACTGATCGATAACTTTGATGAACCGCCGATCGATGACTTTGATGAGCCACCGATTGATGACTTTGATGAGCCACCGATCGATGAGCAACCATTGCCGTTCGATCCAGACGCTTCCTTTGACGATCGCCTCAACGCTCTCGACTTCAATGATCTTGACGAACTCAACACCTTTGAAGACTCGATTCGTGAATTGCCTTTAAGCGAACGCCTAGATGCCCAACGGCAGCTCAATGCACGGCAAAACGAAATTGCTCAAGAAATCCAAAACGATCCGAGTGCAGCCGTCGATCGCTTCATCCGCAATCAAAGCGCCAGCAATCAGCTTCCGCTTGAACGTGTACTGTCCGAAATTACCAGCGAACAGCTTCGCGGGGTCTCTGGCAACGTGGTATTCCTCGCCGAGAATAACTTAACAATCGATCGCCCGGTCAATCGCAATAGCTCGGTCGCCTTTCAAGCCGGAAATCTGCTGGAAGTCAACGCCCCGATCGTCACCTCTGGAGCAGCGTCCAGCGTCTTTTTAAGCTCCGGTAATGATCTGGAAATTAATGCCAATATCAATACGAGCGGCGGTAACGGCAACATCACGATCGTCGCAGACGATTCAGGTTTAGACTCTGAACTCGATACCGGACGGCGGGGATTTTTCTCAGAAAACGGCGTCTCGATTACCCAAGCACCCGGAACAACCCTCAACGCAGGCAACGGCAACATTTCACTGGCTCTCGATGGAGAAGAGGTCAACAGCATTACTCTGGGGAACATCACCACCACCGGCTCAATCACCGTTAATGCAAACGGTGGCGATATTTTACGCCTCGATCCGACCACCACCATCCGCGCCACCACCGGCAGTTTTATCACCACCGGCATCGGGCAAATTGGCGAAGCGACCAATCCCCTCGTGGTCGATATTGCGCGACTGACAAGCCGCAGCGACAGCGGCCTCGTCTTCATTAACGATATCAACCGCACCAATCTCGAAGAGAATACCCGTCACTTTGCCCAAGATCTTCCGGAGGATGATGGCGGCGGAGAAACGGATGCCTCGATCGGAGGAGATGGATTCGAGATTGAGGATAGTGGTGATGAATCCGGCGATTCGTCGGAGGATGGCGGTGATGAAGAAGATAGTAATGATGGGGAATCGGGAGAATTCGATGATTTCATTTCTAGCGAGGTGATCGAAATCGATCTAACGACCGAAATAGCAGCCCTAGAGCAAGATCGTTTACAGGAATTTAGCCGATTTCTGGGTCGAAACTTAGCGAACACCAGCATGTCCGCGACGAGTGCGCGTGAAGCCCTAACCCAAATCGCGCGACAAACCGGAAACCAAACCGCAGCGGTCTACGTGACGCTACTGCCCGATCGCCTCGATTTACTCGTCTTTTCCAGCGATGGCGATCCGGTGCGACGCAGTGTCGAGGTGAATCACGACACGATCGTCAGCGCGGTCACCGATCTGCGTTACACCATCACCAGCCCGCGCGATCGCCTGCGTGGTAGTCAACGCTACCTACGAATCGGTCAGCAACTGTATGACTGGCTCATTTCCCCGATCGCGGCAGACCTAGAAGCGAACAATATCGATACGCTGGTCTTTTCCATGCCCGCCGGTTTACGCGGCCTACCCATTGCCGCCATGTATAACGGCGATCATTTCCTCGTCGAAGACTACAGCCTGGGGTTAATCCCCTCCCTGGCGCTGGTCGATACGCAATATCGACCCTTGGCCAACACACAACTCTTGGCGATGGGCGCAAGCGAATTTCAAACTCTGTCGGCGCTACCGGCTGTGCCGCTAGAACTCAGCACAATTACGAATTCGCTATGGCAAGGAACGACCCTTTTAAACGAGTCGTTCACGCGATCCAACATCACGCGCACCCGCGATCGTAACCCGTACCCCATCATTCACCTGGCGACCCACGGTGAATTCGGGAGCAGCGAAACCGGCTCGTTTATCCAGCTTTGGGATGAACGGCTCTATCTCGATCAGATTCGCGAGATGGGCTGGAATGATCCCCCCGTCGAGCTACTGGTTCTCAGCGCCTGTCGGACAGCGGTGGGCGATGAAGCCGCAGAGTTGGGCTTTGCAGGCTTTGCGATCGCGGCAGGCGTAAAATCCGCCTTGGCGAGCCTATGGTACGTCAGCGACGTGGGAACTCTCACGCTCATGACCCAGTTTTATCAACACCTCAGCAAAACCGGCATTAAAGCCGAGGCGCTGCGACAGGCTCAAATTGCGCTGATCAATAATGATTTCGAGCTACTGGATACGGGCGAAATTTACTTCCCCAGTTTCGATCGCAGCTTCCCGCTTCCCGAAGGAGCTAGCGCCAACGAAATCCGCAATCTCTCGCATCCCTATTACTGGTCTGCATTTACGATGATTGGCAGCCCCTGGTAAATCTAGGACTCAGTACTGGGACAAAAGTTAGTTTCGTAGGGTGGGCATTGCCCACCATGACTAAATCTTGCGATACGATCGCGTTGTCATTAAATAAGGATGAAATTGCTCTAAAAATTGACGTTGTAACACCGTAAAAAAGGCATCAATTTGCTGCGGATCATCTAAATGAAACGGAAATTCTTGGTCAAATCCTTTAGAGAAATACCAATTTACCAATAAAATTCCTGCCGGTTTTAGCCAGTCGTGAAACTGTTTTAACTGTCCTGCGGGATCAGGTAAATGTTCCACCACGTCAAAGCACATGATCGTATCAAAAGCTTTCGGATCGGGAATCTCCATAGACACATGCAGCTTATCGCTTAAGCCAAGCTGTGACGCACGATAGCGGACAAACTCGCAGTTGGTGGGATTCAGGTCAGCATAATGAACCTCTGTCACATTGGGACAGAGTGCAGCCCCGATCGCATGGGTTCCGATCCCACCCCCAAAGTCCAGCACTCGACCCACGGCGCGATCGTTAATCAAGCACAACATATCGCCGATATAATCCGAGCTTTCGAGATGCCACGCCGCCAGCTCAAAAATATGGCTTGACCCGACCTGCTCTTGATAAAAATTATCGACCATTGCCCAATCAAAATGCTCGCCGATCGCCTTGATCGTCTCGCGGCATTCCGTTAATTTAAGGTCAATATCGCGCGATTCCAGCTTTAGAAAAGCTTGAAGATGGGCTTTTAGATCAAATCCATCCGACCAGAAAGCGGCAAGGTGTTTTGGCTGGGGCGCGACTAACATAAAGCTGAAATAAAGAGCGTACAAAATTGAAATGACACAGAACCGAAGATCGAACATTAATCACTGAAATAGCTTTAGCGTCAATCATCACGATCGCAATTCTGGCCGTTTGACGATACCACCACAGCGCCGTCATGCGGTGACGGATTGGGTTGAGGCGGGCTAACGGGCGATCGAACTCGTCGGTTTTGCTATACGCCACCCAAACAATGAGGCTTGGGTCATTTGGCTCGCTGCGTAGCGCGGGGAGTGTCCAATCAATCGCCGAAAAATCCTCAACCAAAACGCTCCCAAAAAGCCGAGAGCTGACATCGTCGTTGATGCCAGCTCTTCGCTCGATCGCATTCGATCATAGGTCGGCTGTCTCGCTTGGTGTTGCTCGGGGCAATCGCTCAAACTGACCGTAGGTCTGAGAGGTTCAATCTAAGCTAAAAGCCTAGGTCTGACTACATCTTGTTGAGATTGAGACCGGCGGCTTTGGCCATCGCTTGCAGGCTTTGATTGTTCAGGGTTTTGAGCGCTTTGGTCGAAAGCTTGAGTTTGACCCAGCGGTTACCTTCTGCCCACCAAATGCGTTTGGTTTGCAGGTTGGCTTCCTGTAGGCGTTTGGTGCGACGGTGCGAGTGCGATACTGCAAAAGCATTGTTGGCTTTTTTGCCCGTCAGTTGACATTTACGTCCCATGAGATCTCCTTTTGTCGTCGTTGCAGGGGTTGCACAGAAATCCTTCGATCGAAACCTCACGCTCGGCGGCGGGCAAGTTTCATCACGATCGCGCCTGCTGACGGCAAGCCGAAATGGGCAGAGCGAACGCTGAACGAAGTACATTTTGTGTAAATTTTGTCCGGTTGATTATCATATCACCGCACAAATACGAAATTTGATCGCACAATCATGATCCAATTGTCAATGATTGCGTTAAGTAACCCAAGTCAATTAATAAATGCTATGCGTAGCAACCGCTTCTAGCTTGCCTGCAACCAGGATGATTGAGTTACGCGGTTTACTCACTTTGATTATCTTGGCCGACCTATCGCAATTCATCGCGTAGTTCCAGCTCATAAAACTGACGATCGTCGTCAAGCATCCAGGCGCGAACCTCGCTCAGATGACCCCGCCGCACGGAAACGATCGGGTACACGTATTCCGCCCAGGCGAATTTGCGATCGTACTCGGACGGGATGGCCGGGTGTTCGGGATGAGAATGATAAATGCCGATGATCGCCAAGCCGCGATCGCGAGCGAGCTTTTGCACGTCGAGCATGGCGCGAGGGTCGATCGTGTAGCGCCGTTCGGTGGTTGGAAGCGTTTCAGGCGTTGGGGCGATCATCGCCGCTTCAAAGTCCCGCGCGGTGTCTTGGTTCCAATGGTTTGCCATGGGATACACCTCGATCGCCGCGATTCGATCGTCCTGAATTTTTCCCACTAGTAAACCGCAACACTCCTCAGGGTGAGAATGTTCCGCATGTTCAATCATGGCGGCTAAATCGTTGGGGTCAATCCATAGGTGAGACAAGGCAGTAAACCAAGGTATTGAATGTATTGCAGGGTCTTTTCTTAGAGTCGGGATCGATCCCCCAAAATGGTAGCTTCTCGTGAAAATTACACGATTTGCTTTGCAAAGGCGACACCAACGACAAGCTAGTAGACCTCTTGCATGAATCGAAAAAATCAGAATTCGAGCACTGAGCGTAGTCGAAGTGCGGCCACTTGGCGCGATCCCCCCCCAGGCTTCGACTCCGCTCAGCCTTCAATTCACTGGCTTGAAATCTTCATGCAAGAGGTCTAATGTTCTTTGGTGTTTTCTTGGTGTTTTCTTGGTGTTTTCGGTGTTTGGGGTAAGCAACACGGATTTTGTCTTGCAGGGTCTTACAAGGCCAGCGTCTAATTGATGAGGTACGGCCAAACCGACGAGTCAACCACGCCATCCGGGACAAGACCGAAATCAATCTGAGCTTCGATGACGGCGGCTTGGGTCATCGGGCCGAAGTCACCATCGATCGCGCCGCTGTAGTAGCCCATCGCGGCGAGCCGCTGCTGTAGGTAAGACACGAGAGAGTCGTTACTACCCAGTTGTAAGGTCGGTAGGCCGGTCTCGCTGCGATTGCTTGTGCGAACGCGATCGGGGGCTGGGACGGTATTGGCGTTATTGGCGTTGGTGCTTGCCGTCGCAGGAGCCTGAACAATCATGCTATCGAGAGCCGCAGGCAGTAAGCGCCCCCAGGTCACCGGCCCGATAACGGCATCGGTCACGAGACTGGCTGACGCTTGGAAACTCCGCGCGGCTTGAGCGGTTGCCTGGTCAAAGCGTCCCGTAATCTCGCCGGAATAGTAGCCAAGGAGTGCCAACATCGCCTGAAATTCACGTACATCTTCGCCTTCGCTGCCGAGGCTGAGGGTGTCGCGCTCTAAAGTGCGTGAACTTGGAGCGGGAATGTTGGAGGACTGCGCGATGTGATCGGCGGTTGGGCGAGGAGTCTGGCGATCGCCCGCTCGCGTGGGGGGCGCGATCGCCAGACTCATCACGCTCAGTAGCGAAACCCCGAGACCAAGGCGGACGAAGGAGCGTAGAGTAGAGACGTTCAGCGGTTGTAGCATGACTTTAAAATCGCGCAAAATTCTATCTAGGGCATTTTCATAGTCTATTCGCAGTGAACAGCAGGGAACTTTTCCTTAGCCACAGGATTCCCATAACTCGGCGATCCGAGTTCGAGATCCCATCAAGATTTGGATCTAAATTCCACCGACGGGTTCAGCATCGCGTTAATGGAGACGATTATCCTGCATGAATCATAACCATCACTGGCTCGATCCTTGCGTGACATGTCACCAACGGGTGCGAGTATACTGAGTGACAGCACACCCTGAACGCGATCGCATCATAACGCTTGGCCAAAGCACCAATCGCCTGAGTGGTGACGGTATTGCTGGTGGGAGTGGGTGTTGATTTCGTGTTTTGATAACAGCGATCGTCACACTATGATGAGGATTCGCCGTCGATCGTGAATCCTTATGATTGGTCGTCATTGATCGCGGTTCCTTGCCGCCGATCGCCACCGTACATTCTGACTTTTTTCAGCGTCTGCCCCCCTTTCTTTGTTGCCTTTTCCAGATGTCCGAACGCCCTAAAACTGTCGATCAATTAACCCCGAAGCCCAACCAACACGAAGAAAATCCTTGGGTTGAAACACTTAAAACCTTTGCCCTAAGTGCTGTTCTTGCCCTCGGTATTCGGACTTTTGTTGCGGAAGCTCGCTACATTCCTTCGGGATCGATGTTGCCCACGCTGCAAATTAATGATCGCCTCATCATCGACAAGGTCAGCTATCACTTTAGTCAGGTCAAACGCGGCGATATCGTCGTCTTTAACCCAACCGAAGTGCTGCGTCAAAAATTCAAAGATGCGTTTATTAAGCGCGTGATTGGTCTTCCGGGTGACACCGTAGAGGTGCGTCGCGGCACGGTATTCGTCAACGGTGAAGCCCTCAGCGAGAACTATATCGCCGCCGAGCCGGACTACGTTTATGGCCCCGAAATTGTCCCTGAAGATCAATATCTTGTCCTGGGCGACAACCGTAACAACAGCTATGACAGCCACTATTGGGGCTTCGTGCCACGAGATCTGATTGTCGGCAAAGCCGTTGTACGGTTCTGGCCGCCGCAGCGACTCGGACAACTCGCGCCAGAACCGATCTACCGCCAGGATTAGGGGCTGTCATCAATTAAATTTCCAGCGCTTACCCAGTAAGGGTTACAGCCCCTAGTTTTTTTGTTGGGTCGGACGTTCAACAGCTTGCCTGGTAAGGGTTCTACGATTAATTGATGATACGTAATTGATGGCACGCCCTAGGGTTGCTGGGTTTTTCCATCCTTTACGAGTGTGATTCGCTTGTTTCGGCTTTCACGGCGGCGATGAGCGATCGCACCTCTGCCGTACCCTCTGATGCGTCAAAGTGGGTCGGGAATTTACCCCGCGCCACGACGCGCAAACCAACCGGCGCCAGACTGAGTAAGCCCTTCAAGTCCTTGAAGTAGTTGCCGATCACCTGAACGCTGAATTTACGCTCATCAACCCAGCCGCCCTGCTCAACCAGTTCGAGCAACACTTTGCGGTGGCGCACCGGGCGGCTATCGTCTTTTGTCGTGCGATCAAGAATGTCGCCCTTAATCTCGCTGATGCGATCGAGCGGCGCAACCTCCATCGGACAGACGGAATTGCAATAAAAACAGCGCGTACAGCCCCACACCCCCGATTCCGTGTTGTTGAACTGTGCGATCCGTGCTTCGCGTTTGTCGTCACGATCATCGGCGATGAGGCGCTGGGCTTTGGCCAGCGCATGGGGGCCGATAAATTCAGGGTTCACTTCCTTCGCATTGCATTCGGAATAGCACGCACCGCAAAGGATGCAGTTTCCCGTGGCGTCAAATTTGGCGCGATCGTCCGGCGATTGTAAAAACTCCCGCTCCGGTAACTGACGCGATGCCGTGCTGACATACGGTTCGACCTTCTCCAGATCGTCCCAAAACGGTTTCATATCGACGACTAAATCCTTGATCACCGGCAAATTGCCCAACGGCGCGATCATCATCGTCGGCGTTTCGTCGGGCGACAAACCCATTCGCGCCATTTCTCCCGCAATATTTTCCTTACAGGCCAGCGTCGATCGGCCATTAATCCGCATCGAGCAGCTCCCGCAAATCGTATTACGGCAATTTTTGCGAAAGGCCAGCGAACCATCCTGCTCCCACTTAATCCGGTTCAGACAGCTCAAAATGGTCTCACTCGGATCGGCTTCCACAGTGAAGCGCTCGATCGTCGGCGCAGTTTCGCGAGTTTGACGGAGAATCTGAAATTCAATCTGCATAACAGCGACGGTATGTGGGGCGGGAATCGAGGACGGCCATTGAGGTCGGGAATTCATCTCAACGCGCCTGGTTCTTATTCTACGTCGCTTATTTGTTCTGCTGGCATTTATCCTGCTGGAAATCATCCAGATTTGATGCCCAAATTTGATGTTCAAATTCGATGCCCAGATTTGATGCTTAGATTCGATGCCCAGCTCTTGATCTTGATCCATGTCTCACCCCAACTCCAAAAAACAGACCCGGATCGCTCCGGCCTCGCCCCAACCTCAGATCAACCCATCGACCGGCTTTGTCCAATACTTTCAGGTCTCGATCGCCCTTATGCGCGATCGAGCCGCCTTTATTGCTGATGTCGGTCGTTCCAACCAACTCCCAACGAAACTCATCGGCCTACTCGTGTCTAGCTCGATCTTTTTCCTCGCTTATGGTCTCGTCATCGGCGCTATTCATAGCCCCCTTCAAGCCATTTCCTCCGCCATTAAACTGCCCATTCTCTACCTGCTTGCCCTCACCGTTTGCTTTCCCACGCTCTACATTTTCAACTCCTTCATTGGCTCCCGCCAGACTTTCTTACAGCACTGTATCCTTATTCTGGCCTCTACTAATATCATCGCCCTACTCATGCTGGGCTTCTTTCCAGTCTCACTATTTTTCCTCCTAACCGCCAACGATCCCGCCTTTTTTAAACTGCTCAATGTCGCCATCATGGCACTGACCGGCGCGATCGGGACACTCTTTTTACACAGCTCAATTTTGAGCTTAGAAGATAAAAAACGGGGTCGCCTAAAGCGTCAAGCCTTCCTAACCGCCTGGTTTTTGCTCTACGGTTTCATCGGCTGCCAGCTCGCATGGCACCTCAGCCCTTTCTTCGGCCTACCCGACCATTCTTTTGTCCTATTTGGAGACAGCAGCAGCGGCAACTTCTTGACCGGAATTTTAGAAAATTGAGCCTTGCCATTACCCTCTGACGATTCATGACTGCAACCCACAAAAAGAGCCAGACACCAAAAAGCATCTGACTCTTCATATTCATTCATGGACTGAAATCAGAACAGACTGAACCGGAACAGATTAAGGCCCCGGCCATCAAAACTAGCCATTTTGGCGATCAGGCTCGATATTATCGGGATCAACATAGTGACAACTGACGTCATCAATACAAATTAGCGCCCAGCCAGATTCATCAATCCCCATCAGCTCATATTGAGCATCCTGGATAAAGAACCCTTTATGGTTACGGGTCTCAGGCTTTACCGAAACATTTTTTTCTGAAGATTTCATGGCTGGGGCGACTCCAAACTGACGACACTCGTGCAAGACTCTTCGCGGGACTCTCACACATCACAAACGTTAATCTCTAACTTCACCAGATCTTATCACCAAGTTCGGGGATCATCTGTTAAGTTCTTTGATGAAATGTGAATCAGAGGCATGAGATCGCTACATTCACTAGAGTCGATCGTTGATTCAAGAAGGCGCAGTGGACACACCTAAATCGATGAAGTAGAAGATTCTATCTTGCCCACCGCTAGGTGATCCCCGCTTCGTTTTGTGTGCTGAATTCTGTATTCACCACGCCTCAACTTCACGATTGGTATTCTCGTCAGTGTGATTCTCTAGAAAGAGAGGGGATCACACTGGGGCAAGCAGAATCGACGACGAAGCAGATCAATTCGTGGTCTTAGATTTAGAAAAAGGAAGGCACGAACTATGGTTTCAAACGGGATCTCTTGGGGAGTGACGTGGATTACGTTGCTTAACATTGTTCAATCATTTTTCTCAACCTATGCTGTCGTCAGCTTTAAGGCTTTTCTTGTGGTGATCAAATTCTGTTGAATGACGGCAAATCAGCATAATTGCTTAATCATTGTTGAGGTTGGGTCGGGATTGATTGCGGCACTTTTGATCGATTTCGCGTACGATCGTACAAACGCTATTCCGCCGCTTGGAGCATTATTTTTGGGGCAATCCTTGTGCAGAATGATCGCGATCCCATTTCGGCCTTACTCGATTTTTTGGGCGTAACGGATTTTACGAATACGCTGTTTGCCTCTGCGCCGAAGACTCCAGCGTCGGAGGCTCCAGCGTCGGAGGCTCCGATCGTTCCCAGCGAAGCGGCTGACACAGATCCCCAAACGTCTACACCAAATGTTCACCCAGAACCCTTCGCCCCAGAACCCCGATCGGAGCAAGAGACGGCGGAGGTGAGTGAAGAATCAACGGCAACAGCGGTCACATCGCTCTCGAAATTGCTACCATCCGAGACGTTGACGGTTTCTGTTGAGTCTGTAACGGTCGATATTTGTCTTGATGATCAGCGCGATCGCAACTTACGATCGCCAGAGCTTGTTGTCTTAGGAGAAGGTTCTATGAGCGCCCGCTATGATTCGGTGTACGACAGTCTCATTCGCAATCTTGCCCGCCGCAAGCGTCAGGCGTTAGCGGATGAGCTGGGTGATTTATTTGATGCGATTCAGGATCAGGGCTATACCTATGCTGATTTGCTCGGGGCGATGCGCGAAATTTTGGCGGTGCAAACGTCGGGGGCGCTGTGGGAAGACTGTTTGGGAGATCTCGATCGGGCGATCGAGCGGGCATTACGGGCGCAGGCGTCGGAGCCGGATGCGTTTACGGTCAAAGTGGAGGAAAACGAGATGGATCGCGATGAGCGTGATCGTCCGCGTCTCGAACCGGACAAGCTCGATCGTGATGGGCGAGACAGCCGGGGCGATCGCAGCGATCGGAAAACCTGGAACGATAGCCCGATCACCAGCTAGCTCATCGATATAACCGTCAGCGGAGACAAGCCAGCTCGGACTGATTGTCAGATGAACTTCCCAAACTCAAAACCCCTCTGCCGATTAAGACAGAGGGGTTTGCTATGCGGTTTAGGATCGCGAGACTTAGCGAGCTTTGCTGCTATAGGCTTCGATCGGCTCTTTGATGTAGCGAATGTAGAAATGTTTGAAGGTCGATCGTAGGATGCGCGGCGCTCCGAAGTCGATCGGCATTTGGACGGACGGGAGCTTCCAATCGCTGACCGCCAGGGTTCCCGGCGTTTCGAGCGGGAAGGTGATTTCGTCGAGTTCCGGCCAGATGCCCAGCGCTTTGGCGGCCACTGCTGTCGGGACTAGGTCGGGATCGACATTGACGATCGCCAGCAGTGCCGCATCGATCGCGATCACGTTCGTGGATGCGCCCAGTACGCCGAGGGCTTGGGGTTCGCCGCCACTCGGGCCGTTGCCGCTGTGGCCAATGATGCCGTCGATGATCGTTAGTTCCGGGGCGATCGTTAGCGCAGTTTCGACGAGCATCGTACCGAAGCGTTTCGCATCTTTGCCCGCTTCGAGATGCCACCAGGCTTTCATTTTGCCGGGAACACAGCCGAAGAGATTTTTGATCCCCAGAGTCATCGTGAGCTGAAGGTGCGATTTCACCTTCGGTAGATTAATCACAACATCCGCGTCCATTGCTTCTTTGGACAGACGAAAATTATCAAAATCATCGCCCGCTGACTCGAACCGCTTGCCGCTAAACTCGACGATCGGCAAGCCCAGCTCTTCCGCCAGGGGCAGATAACCATTCGCTTTCGCGACACCGTGGGCGCTACCAAACGCGGGACTATCCCCCAAGAATGGTTTGCCGCCCGCCTCTTGGACTAATTTGGCGACGCAGTACACGATTTCTTTGCGGGTGACGCATTCCTTGGTCGGACGTGAGCCGGTGAGCAGGTTCGGCTTGAGCAGGACGCGATCGCCGGGTTTGACGATCGCGGCCATCCCGCCGAGGGGTTCGAGGACGGCTTCGATCGACTGGCGTAGGGTGTCGATGTCGTAGGACGTGGCACGAACGAGGCTAACGGTACTCATGGGGATAGAAAAAAAGAGGATGCGATCGAGATGCTCAGAATCGATCGTGAGTGTAACGAATCCCTACAAATTTCGCCGCCGGTTTCATCGCAGTATCATTAATTGAACGGAAAGTTTCGAGGTACGAGCAAAGACGGAGGCCGCAATCCGCTTTTGCAACAAAGCGGCATCATTTGGGCGATTAGAATTCGACAAGAAATCCGACGGCTAACCCTTCGCGTGTCCACCAATTCAAGTCGTTAGTATGTGTTGAATTTTTGGGAATAATTCGGTCACTTCTGTCGGCGGCCTATTGTACAAAATTCCCTCGATCTGATTTGATCAGTTGTTATCAACAGTAATCTGCACCAAACCCCTATGGATTTCGATCCGGAGCAGCTACGAAATGAGAGCGAGGTCGAAAGCAAACTGATCGCTCAGTTTCTATTACCCGCACTGGGCTATGGCCCGAATGACTGGCATCAGGAAGTAGCACTGGGCAATATCCGCCTTGATTTTTTGGCGTTTGCTATCCAGCATCAGCCGTTCGTGATTGATGGTGAATCGCCGTTAAGTTTAACCATTGAAGCCAAGAGTCCACGCAAATCCTTAGATAGATTTGAGCGGCGGTTACAGCAGTATCTTTCGTTGCTCCATGCGCGTTATGGCGTGCTGACAAATGGGCGCGATTTTAGGATTTATTGTTTGCAACATCGCGATCTCGTTCTGATATTCCGCTGTACCGGTCGGGAAATCGCAGGCAAGCTCGCTACGATACGATCGACGATTGGGCGTGAGGCGTTACGCAATCGACCACATCTTTCCGAGGAGCCGACATCGGTTGTCCCCGCGATCGCAATCAATCCCCAACCGTCGAACCAACTTAGGAATAAAACTATGAAAATCATCGCGATTTACCACAACAAGGGTGGCGTCGGTAAAACAACCGTAACGATTAACCTTGCCGCCGGTCTACGCAACCTTGGTCACCGGGTGTTGCTGATTGATTTAGATTCGCAGGCGAATTCAACTTTTGCCGCTGGACTGGTCAAGTTTCAATTTGAAGAGGATGATGATCTAAAAGATTGCAATGTCTCTCATATGCTTTCGTCCCGTGATGAATACCCGATCGAGCAGGTTGTGCGTCAATCTCAAGGGTTTAACAGTCCTGAAATCGATGTGATTCCTTCGCATATCAACCTCATCGAAAAACAGTATAAACTCGATAGCATTGCCGCGAGCCGATCTCGTCTGCTCGGCAAACTACGTCGTGTGACTGATCGCTATGACTATGTCATCATCGACACACCGCCATCACGTAATTTTTATGCTCAGGTCGGCGTGATTTCGTCACAGTATTTGATTATCCCCTCCGACCTCAAACCTTTTGCTAATCAAGGTTTAGCGAATGTCAGTAGCTTTTTGCAAGAGGCCAATGAGTACCGAGAAGATAAGAATTTAGCACCCTGTAAATTATTGGGAGTTTTACCGTCGAAGATTGCGACTAATACCCGTTTTCTAAAAAGTACCTTCCCCAAACAGAAAGCCGCGATCGCAGATATTCATCATTTGCCCCTACTGGATTCAATTATCTATGAACGTATTGCACTGTCCAAAAGTTTGAACAACACTGAAGAGGACGGTGATTGTGATATTCCCGCACCGCAGTCCATTTTTGAATTTGCGAAATCGGATGTATCAGCGAATAGCTCGGCATTAGAATTTGAAGCGCTCATTCATGAAATTGTCAAGAAAACTCAATAGGTCAACCATAGATCAAACATAGGTTAACAATAGGTCAAAAATGTCGAGATTTTATACTGTCGATGTGGTCTTAATTACATCAAATATTCCCCGATCGCACTTTCCAGAAGCGGAGATCGATGCGGCTGCTGACCAGATTTTGGCAGCGGATGGATTGCTGAAGCCACTGATTTTGGAAGAAATCGGGCTGGAACAATATGCCGTGATTGACGGCCACTTTGAATTTCATGCTGCTGCACGGGCTTACGAGAAAGATCGGCAGGCGGGTGAGATGGTTAACGCGATCGTGGTTTCGCCCCGCGAGAAAGATCGCGCTTTGGCACAGCTCGATCACTTCGCGAATTCTGTCAGTCAAAACCAATCGACACAATTCGAGCAAACACAATCCAAACAAACGCAACCCGAGCAAATACAACCCGGAAACTTACAACTCGACAATCTCGATCGCCGCCTCGAAGCCATTGCCGCCCAGCTACGCGATCAGCGCACGGACTTAAACAGTTATGTGGCCGACTTGCAACGCGCCAACCGTGAAGCGCTGGCGAACAAACATACGTCGCTCCTGGCGGAAATTAACGCACTGACGGGAAAGTCACTGGAGAAACGACTACGCTGCTATGACTTTAAGCCTGCGGTGATTGCCAAGCTGGTCGCTGCGCGGCGTAATACGAAAGGGTTTGCCGACTATAAGGAACTGGAAAAAAGTGTGGCTGGTTTGGGGGCGGCGGGTCTCCTGAGCGCGATCGCCAAGTGGGAGCGCATCAACCAACCCGACGACATGGTGTAAGTTTTTCCTGAAAATCCCAGCCGTCATGTTAAGTGTTCTGCCCACCATACATTTTTTGGATCACCCCGAGAAATATATTTTCTCGGCTCAGGAACATTCATAATCCACCCGTCGATCGGCGTCTACGATACCCTGGATACTAGCGTTAGACGTAGGATTTGAACGAGAGCCGCCATGCTGAAATATGCTTACTTCCCCGGTTGTGTTGCCCAAGGTGCATGTCGCGAGCTCGATCGCTCTACTAAGGCGCTCGCCCATAAGTTAGATATTAAACTGATCGAACTCAAGCGTGCGGCCTGTTGCGGCTCCGGTACGTTCAAGGAAGATTCGCAACTGCTCGAAGATACGGTGAACGCGCGGAATATTGCCCTCGCCGAAGATCTCAATCTGCCGCTGCTGACCCATTGCAGCACCTGCCAGGGCGTTATCGGTCACGTGGATGAACGGCTCAAAGACGCGAAGGAAAACGATCCCGCTTACTTCGATCGCGTGAACGGCCTGTTGGCTCAAGAGCATTGCTCGCCCTATCGCGGTTCGACGGATGTGAAGCATTTACTCTGGGCGATCGTCGCGGATTATGGCCTAGATGCGGTGCAGGAGCGCGTCACGAAAAAACTGGCGGGGCTGAAATGCGCCGCCTTTTATGGCTGCTATCTGCTACGCGGCGAAACCCATCTGGCCTACGACGATCCCTACAATCCGCGATCGATGGAAAACCTCTTCGAGGCCGTCGGCGCGACGCCGATCGTCTACGAAGGGCGGACGAAGTGTTGTGGGTGGCCGCTGTCGAGCTATGCCACGGATAAGGCATTTTCGATGGCGGGGATGCATCTGCAAGCGGCGATCGATGCCGGTGCGGATTGCCTCGTGACGCCTTGCCCGCTGTGCCATCTCAATCTGGATTCTCGTCAGCCGGAAGTGGAAAAAGTTTGGGGTCAAAAGCTCGGGTTACCGGTGCTGCATCTGCCGCAATTGGTGGCGCTGGCGCTGGGCGTGTCCCCGGACGATCTCGGCCTCAGTAATCACGTGGTTTCGACCCAGTCGGTACTGCAAAAACTCGGATTTTAAGGATCTGTCGATCACGCTGATCGCTACCGTTGGGCAATGCGATCGACATCATGTATTCCGGCTCAACCACGCGATCGCCGATTTAATCCAAACCTCTGAATCGCTGCTTTCGCGAACCTCGGACTCGATCGCGATCGCGCCGATCGCCTGGATCGTTTCTTCGACGCTGTAGCCCAAAGCGAGCAACGTCATTTCCACATCTTCGCGCAGAGCGGGGGTGATACCGGCGGTAGGTGCGTCATCGAGGTGGGCTTGCGATCGCCATTCGGCGAGCTTGGTACGCAGTTCGAGGGAAATCCGTTCGGCGGTTTTCTTGCCGACGCCCGGTGCTTGGGAGAGAAGGCGACTATTGCCGGTGACGATCGCCTGGACGAGTTCGGCCAGGTTGAGGGTATCGAGCAGCGACATCGCGAGCTGGTTGCCGATGCCGCTGACAGCGGTGAGCTGACGGAAAAGGTCGCGCTCGGCCATCGAAACGAAACCGTAGAGGTACGGCACATCGTCGCGCATGTGGACGTGGGTGAAGATTTTAACGGTGTCGCCCAGGGCGGGAAGCTGGGCGATCGCGCGGGGGAGAATTTGGATTTCGTAGCCGAGGCCGCCCGCTTCGAGGATCAGCAGCGTACGGTTTGCGGTGTTTTTGGTCGTGGCGATCGCTTCGCCTCGAATGTAGCCAATCATGAAGTCTGGAGCCTAAAGAATCGAGCAGGTCAAGCCGGGATTTCTAGGCTTTTTAGCGAATTGAGGTTGGAAAATCCTGGGCTTTGCGTAGATATTGGCGGGCGTCATTCGCATCGGCGATCGTGGCGGCTTCAAGCTGTTCGCGCAGGTCCGGCGTGACGGCAAGGGCGCGAGTCCAATCGGGAATTTGTGCGCCGCTGGGATCTTCGAGGTACGCCTGTCCCGACTCTAGGATGAGCTTCTCGAAGGTTTCGACGATCGCCTCTTCTTTGTGGCGATCGTAGGGGAGATTATTAAACACCGCATCGACAAAATATTGCCGCGTATAATCCTGCGCCTTACGTCGAAACTTGACCCGCAGAGCGCGAACGTGATCCATCGTCACCACAACTTGCTCCGTTTCCGTCAGTGTCCGCAGCACCGAGCTGAGAATATCGCGGCACATTTTTTGCAGACCCTGATCGTGGTTTTCGCCGACTAGCTGATGCTTATGGTCAAAAATTCCCAAATCGACCTGAGCGACCCGCTTCTCCGCGACGCTGCGATACACTTCGGCGAGCATCCCGATTTCAAGCCCCCAGTTACCGGGGATGCGCGTATTCAGCGCTAGATCGCTGGTCAGGGCAAATTCACCCGAAAGGGGATAGCGAAACGAGCTGAGGTAGCGCAGGTAGTCGCGATAGCCAAACAGTTCGATCAGGGTTTGGAGTAACGGCGTGACAAACAGGCGGGCGACTCGACCATTTAAGCGGCGCGAACTCTCGCCAATGCGGGCATAGTAGGCTTTGGTGAACGACAGGCCGAATTCTTTTTCGAGAATGGGAAAGAGTAATTTGAGGGGATAGGAGCGATCGTAGGTGATGATGTCGGCATCGTGCAGGGCGATCGCCTCCGCCTGGAGTGAGGCCACCCCGAGCGCAAGCCAAACGGCTTTCCCTTTGCCTTTAAAACCGGTTAAGTCAAGCCCGCAGTCACGCAGCTTTTCGAGCAAGCTGGTGACACGGCTACCGTTTTCCCAAATGACGATCGTCTTCTGAGGCAGCACATCAAAAAAATGCACGGCATGGGCGTACTGCTGAAAGTTCTGGGCATACAGGCTGACCACAACACTACGCACAAAATCGCACTGACCGAGATGCTCGCAAATCTTGGCCAGTGCCGGACGTTCTAGCTCTTCGTACAGCGCTGGGATCAGAACTGCGGTGGGCGACTCTTCACTGAGTTGGATCGTCCGTGCTTCGAGAAATTCGAGGTTACAGCCAAAGTCATGAATGGTCGCGATTTGTTCTTGCTTGTAGTCCATGCTGACGATCGGAGTGCGTCGTAGTGAGTAAAGTCGTGTGCTCGCGGATCGATCATAGGAGGTTGCGAACCGTTACACCGAGATTCGATGGGATTCGCAAGGCTTCATTCGCCCAAAGGGTAAATCGGCAGCCTATGATCGATCGGTTTGTGGTCGCAATATGCTTAAAACGTAAAAAACTATGTGTAATTTTGACTGAAAAAGTCATTTCTATGGCGCTTTGACTAGTCTCAGATTGGCACACAATTGTCATCTCCTGCGCTGTCTGCGATACAGTTAGCGACCTGAGACTATGATTCAAGCGTTCAATACCAGCGGGATATTCGTTGCAGCGACTTCGTAAAAACCTTGCAATAACCTCGTAAAAACCTTGCAATACCTTCACGCCCTCCGGTGCTGTTCCACATGACTGCCTCTTGTCGCTATCTTCTGTTCTACAAGCCCTACGGCGTACTGTGTCAGTTTAGCGATCGATCCGAATCGCCCCGCCCAACGCTCAAAGATTACATTGACGTTCCGTTGGTGTATTCCGTCGGCAGGCTCGATCGCGACAGTGAAGGCTTACTCTTGCTCACCGATAACGGATCGCTCAAACATCGCTTACTCGAACCCCGCTTTCGCAAACCTAAAACTTACTGGGTGCAGGTGGAAGGCATTCCCGATGCCGCCGCGATCGCTCAGTTGCGCGACGGGGTTACCATCCAGGACTATCGCACACGGCCTGCGGATGTTACCTGCCTCGATCGTGAACCGGATCTCCCCCCCCGAGAGCCGCCGATCCGTTTCCGTAAAACTATCCCGACGACTTGGATCGAGCTGGTATTAACAGAAGGGCGAAACCGTCAGGTGCGAAGGATGACGGCAGCCGTTGGCTTGCCGACGTTACGGCTGGTGCGTGTCGGCATTGCGGAGTTGACGATCGCTGGACTTGCGCCAGGTCAGTGGCGCGACCTCACCCCCGAGGAACAGCAAACCCTACATCAACTGTGCGGCTTGGGAGGTCGTTCGGGAGCCACGCCTCGCCGAGGATACCGCGTTTAATCATCTCCTCGCTAAGATGAAGCTGTGGTCTCTCCTCATTCCAGAGCCTCCGCCCATGACGTTTGACTTGTTCTTGACGTTGACGTTCAACCAGAGCGTTTAATCGGCTTCCCGTCAGAGTGTTTGCTGCTTCATCCAACTACCATGCTGCCCCTCACTGCGGGCGCGTTGGCCTATGACTGCTTCCTCTGACCCAACATCACGCTTTCCCCAAACCTCAAGGCGGACGTGTCCCCATTGTCAGACCAGTATCACGACCCCAGAGTCTGATGCGTGTCCCCATTGCGGCGTCTTGCTCGATCGCCGAGTGTCACTTGTACAATCCTGGATGAGTGCGATCGAATCGTCCGAATCGCCCAGGCGTCAACTCGACTGGATGCATCAAATGCTGGATTTATGGGTCGGACTCGGGGCGTTGGCCTGTCGCACCAGTGTGCTGGTGATTGATAACATCGCCATTGAGGATCAATCCACCGTCTGCCTAGAACGCTTGATTCGCGATCGACCGTTAAAGCGATCGAGTCCACCCCAGCCAACACCTCCCGCGACGAACCTCGATTCAACTTCGCCTTACACACCCTTACCCGCCCTAGTTAAACCCAAAGCCAATGTCCGCGAATTGGTTCAGTTCTGGCAGACGCTCGATCGCTCATGGACGGAAGGGTCTGATTCGTTACAGGCTGAGGATCAGACGTTAAGCCCACCTCGGCCTGAGAGCAGTCGCCCCATGCCACTGACGACGATCTTTGCCGAAATTGATCGGACGCCGAACCTCAGCGTCGATCGCCTGCGTCATATCCTCGACAAACACTACTACGACACAAGCTTCGATCCGCGACTGATCTCAGCCTTGATCGATCCCCAGCTAACGGATTCGACGCTCGCCCGTTCTTCATCTGCGACTCAGAAAAATGCAGAGGACGATGCAGAGGTTACCGCAGATTTATCAACCTCAGCCACACTCCCCCAGGTATCCTATGCCGCGATAACCGATGTCGGTTTACAGCGATCGCACAACGAAGACACCTTCGCCATTTGGGAACGACGCGACCATCAGATCGACCCCGATCGCGATCGCGAATCCATACGCGGGCTGTACGTATTATGTGACGGCATGGGCGGCCATGCGAGCGGCGAAATTGCCAGTCAGCTTGCGACCCAAACCCTGATCGATTTTTTTCAATCCCAATGGCTAGGGGCAATGCCGGACACGGCCATGATCCGAGACGGTATTTTTGCCGCTAATCGTGCCGTTTATGACATCAATCATCGCGATCATGCCCAAGGATTCGGACGCATGGGAACAACCCTCGTCGCTCTCTGGCTACACAACACGCACGCGATGATCGCCCACGTGGGCGATAGCCGCATCTATCGCTATACCCGTAGCGGCGGACTTGAACAACTGACGATCGATCATGACGTGGCTCAGGAATCCATTCGCAGCGGTCTGTCGCCCAGTCGAGCCTACCGTCTGCCGAATGCGTCCCGCTTAACGCAGGCGATCGGCCCCCATGATGAAACCGAAATTGAGCCGGAGATACAAGCCGTGGCGATCGAGGAAAATACGCTATTTCTGCTGGCCTCTGATGGGCTGACCGATAACAACATTCTCGATCGGCGTGACGCACCTCCCTTCGATCCCCTGCTAGACCCACAAACCAACCTCGATGACGCCACCACCGCCTTGATCGACTTCGCCAATCGTGAAAACGGCCACGACAATACAACCATCGTCCTGGTTCGCGTCCTGGTGGATTGATGTGCTGGGATCGTCACACGCTACGTCACTATTGAGGCTGGCATTTTCCCGCGCGGATCAGCCCGACTCGCTTGGCGATCGCTTCCTGGGGCGAGGCGAATGGCCCCCAATGCTGACCGTCGGGTGAGGTCGAGAGGCGATCGAAGGTTGCAATTTCGCGGATTTCGACAATCTCACAGGGCGCGACATTCGCAGGCTTGACGATGTACCAACCGGGCATAAAATCCATAGATCTCGTTTATTCGGCATCCTCTGACGCACTCGTTGGCGGCTTGGGAATCCCGAGTTGAACCCCGCGCACAATCCGCGATAGCTCGCTTTTCTCATCCACCGACACCCGCGACGGCGAACCGCTAATGATGCCTTCATAGTTGCGGAACGAATCCTTAATCTCGGGGCCGTTCGCGCTGATGGTGTATTCGCGAATGCCGGTATCGTGCCAGGAGCCGCGCATCTTGAAGACGTTAATTGCCCGCGACATTTCGCCGCGAATCTCGACGTATTGCAACATGATGATCGTGTCAGTAATCGTCGAAATATGGGAATCGGTAATCGAATTCGACCCCATAAACTGATCCGTCGTATTCGTAAAGAAGCCGGTAATTTCTTCCTGCTTGGCGTAACCGGTCACGCCGATGACAAACTGGCGAAAGGCGTTGTTGCTGACACCGCGAGCCAGGGCAGAAAGCGAGTCGATCGCAATTCGCGACGGCTTGAAGTTAACAATCTCGGTCTTGATAATTTGCAGGTGATCCTCAAGTCCCGCCGACTCAGGATAAGCACACAAAATCTTGAGCAACCCTTTTTGCTCCATTTCCTCGAAGTCGATGCCCCAGGAATAGGCGTTACGCAAAAGCTGCGCCCGCGATTCCTCGTAGGCAAACAGGATCGCCCGCTCGCCGTTGAGGCAAGCCTCTTGCGTAAACTTACTGACCAGTAGCGTTTTCCCAGTTCCAGTTGCGCCCGTCGCCAGAATAATCGAGTCTTTGAAGAAACCGCCGCCGCACATCTTGTCGAGGGTTTCGACACCGGACGAGACGCGCACATTCGACGATCGCTGAGTTAAGCGCATCGCCCCCAGCGGGAAGATATTGATGCCGTTGCTCGTCATCGTGAAGGGATACTCGCCCTTCATGTGGGTCGTACCGCGTAGCTTGAGAATCTCGATCGTCCGCCGCCGCCGCTCACCTTCGAGCACGTTCCGCACGATCGCGACGTTATCTGACACAAATTCCTCCACGCCAAATCGCGCCACCGGGCCGTACTCTTCGATCCGCTCCGTGGTCATGACTGTCGTGGTGTGGAGCTGCTTGAGCCGAGCCACGAGCCGATAGATTTCGCGCCGGATCACCGGTGCGGCCTCGTACTGCTGAAACACCGCCGTCACCGAGTCGATCGAAACCCGTTTCGCCTTGTACTTCCGAATCCCGTACTGAATCCGCTCAATTAACGCCGACAGGTCGAAGTTGCCCACCACATCCTGACCTTCCGGATCAGGCGAGGCATCGAGGATAAACAGCTTGCCCTCATCAATCAGTCCTTGGAGATCCCAGCCAAAACTCTGAGCGTTTTTGATCAGGTCGGCGGGCGATTCCTCAAAGGTGACGAAGACTCCGGCTTCATTAAAATAGGTAATCCCGTTATAAAGAAATTGAATCGCAAACAGCGTTTTTCCGGTTCCCGACGTTCCACTCACCAGTGTTGTCCGCCCTGCCGGTAATCCCCCGTGGCTGATGTCATCAAATCCTTCAATCATCGTTCGGATTTTCTGTACGCCCCAGGGTGCTTGTGGATTGCTGCGATCGGTAGTAGTTTCCATTAATTGTTATAAAACCGTGCGTGCTAACTGCGGCGAATATCGTTTTTTATGAGAAGTATGTTATTGGACACAGACGCAATTAGTTTTAAGGGTTGAAAATTAATTGCTCGTCAATTCAAGCTACTTTGGACTAAATATTAAGACCAGAACGCTAACGTTCTAGTTGAGTCAGTGTCTTACAATCCATTGATTACAGGTAAAAACACACTGCTTATAAAGGGATATCCCTCAACGGAAATCCGTATAGTCTCAGCCATCAATCTTAAGGCATACTGAGAACTTAGGGTTAAACTGATCGCTTTTGTTGCCATGGTTTTGGGGTTGCTGAGAGAGGATGGCGCGATCGCGACGAATCCTCCAAGCTTGAGGACTGCCTTGAGGATCGTCAGGTCAATGAAAACCTTAGCCGTCAAGCCGCGCAACCGTGAATCACGACACGACACGATCGAAGCTGTTTTGATCCCATAAGATTAAATAGTGTACCCAGGCATCATGATCGTCTCTCTAGGGCGTGTCATCAATTAATCGTAGAACCCTTATTGGGTAAGCCGTTGAACGTCTGACCCCACAAAAGAGCCAGGAGCTGTAACCTTGACTGGGTCAGCGCTAGAAATTTAATTGATGACAGCCCCTAGTACAAGTCTGTACCATGTTCGGTCAGCTCTTCATACAGCAAGTCCAGGCCGATGAGGACTTTTTCGCGGTTTGAGAGATCGCCAATAATTTTACGAACCGGCGGAGGCAAGATCTTGGCCAGCGTTGGTGTCGCGAGGATCTTGTCTTCCTCAGCCAGTTGGGGGTTTTTCAGCACGTCAATCACTTTAAGCGCGTAGACCCCCTGAAACTCTCGTTCGAGAATGTGGTTGAGCGTCTTGAGCGCACGGACTGAATTCGTGGTGTTACCCGCTACGTATAGCTTCAGAACGTACGTTTTTTTGGGAGGTGTCATAGAAAGCTGAGACCAGTCTGCGGTTTTTCGGAGAATAATGCTTACAGGTGGCCGCTCCGACACTTGGCGGAGGCGGGAAGATCGCGATGGCAGCGGGTATCTGGGTTGAGGTGGAAATCGAGAGGTCAAAACGCTGGGAGCGTTACTCGGGCTTTCGTGGAATTGATCGTCGGTACATCTCACACAGATGGGCAATTACATCGATTAAAGTCAGGCGATAATCCAGCAATATTTCTTCGCTGCGTCCTTCCAATTGTAGCTGTTTCGAGAATTGGTCCATCAAATTCATGTGCAGTTCGACGACTCGGGTCACCGAAATATCAGCGAAGAATGCTAGGTAGACAAATTCGTCGATCGCTTGATTGACTTCTCCTCCCTTATCGAAGTATTGGAGTACGATATCTTGATATAGAACTTGAAGCTGCTCGATGAGGTCGATCGCTTCGGGTGCGGACAGATTTCGTAAAAAGCGTTGCGAGTTGCGTTTGTAATACACACCGAGATATCCCAGTCGTTCTTTAAGCTTTTCGGTGAGCAGCCGCTGTTTTTCTTCCAGCAGTGTAATCTTCTGGCTGCTACTAAAAGACGGCGGGCTGGCCTTATCAGACGGGGAAAGCTGCAAAAATTGATCGAGGGCTTGGGTAACGGCATCTTCTAGATTGATTTCAGGAGCCAGATTGAGTGTGACCTCTGCCTGATGATAGAAGTGAGACTGGCCTGACAAAATCGCAGCACGATCCGTCACTGGTGATTTAATGCAATCCTTGGGAGCAAAATCCTGAGCCTGCAAACTCTTGCGATCGCAGGACGGCGTCACAATGATGGCAGGCAGCAGGAGTTTGGCTCGATGCAGATTGCAGACCAGATCGGGAAGGTCATCATGCACTTCCAAAATGAGGCTATCGAAATGAGACCAATCACTCGATAGAGTCTCGATAAACTCTGTAGGCGACTGACACACGGTCAAGGCGAAACGATCGTTATCGAGCGCAGCACGAACTTGATGAATGAGGTCAGTATCGAGTGCGAATATGCAAATTGTCAGGGTAGGCGTGACCATCGCAGAATGGGCTCACAACGACTAGGCTTCGTCAAATACAGCCCTTGGATAGTAACACTTTGTATCAATTGTTTACGAATAGATTTTATGTTCTTTTTTATCTTTAGGGAATACGAAACAAGTCTTTATGCTTCGTTTGAAAGTTTACATTGCGCTTATTGCTAATGGGGACGTATTTCTGTAATAAACCCTATTAAGCACGCAAACTAGAGTTTAAAAAGTTTTGACCAGGTCATCGTAATCTGAAGAAAAGGCTCGATCGAGTTGTATTATTCGTCCGTTTTTACGACACATATTTCGCGTGGTCTCCTCTTCCTTTCCGGTTCCCATTGAGTCCGTTCCATTGTTAGACGATCGCCTGACGGTGGCCGCAGCCGCCCGTCAGCTATCTCTGGCGGGTGGGCAACCGGCGATCATGCTCGATCGTGCAATGCATCCGCTGGGCTTATTGTTTCCCCATCGTCTCCTAGATCCGGATTTGCCTCCGGGGCGTATGCTCGGGTCACTGTTAACGACGCTGCTAGAAGTGGTTCCCCTGATTCGTTCAACGATTACGCTGGAGATGCTGCATAACTGCGCTCATGCCCTGCGTCAGCCCACGGCTCGTTACGCGATCGCGTTGGGTGAGGACGATCGGGCGATCGGCGTGATTGATCTGGCGGCTTTACCTGCCCTTGAGTCCGTTGATCGCGATCTGTCGATGATTGTCGAGCGCTTTGCCCATGAGATCGCTTCTCCGCTGATGGGGGTGTTGAATTTGGCCACACTGCTCGGTGATGAACGGCTTGTATCTCTCTCCGAGCCGCAGAAAAAACAGGTTCATGCGATTAGCTACAGTGCCGCTCGTATTGCCTATGAACTCGAACGGCTCGATTTGGTCTCGCGGATTCAGATGGACAAAACCATTCTGTATTCCGAGCTGACGACGTTAACGTCGCTTTTTTTGCAGGCGATCGCCCAGGCACGTGATCGGTGTCAGCGATCGTATCCAGAAAAGGAAGAGGATTGCATCGATTGGAAGACGACAGCGATTCCCATTTCGATGGATCGTCGTTATGGCGTACATCTGTTCGCTGCGGCGATCGAATGTGTGATCGGTCGTTATGGGTCATGGAAAAATCTGCATCTCTCCGCCCAAAGCATAGAGGGGGATTTAGCGGTCTCACTAGAGAGTGTTGATCCCGTTGATCCAATGGTTGGGATAAATTTGACGCCTCGGTCTCTACTGGAGATGGTTCCAGCCGATCGCACCGAAGCCCTAGGGTTTTTACGCACACTCGTTCACTTTTTGAAAGGTGATCTGAGCCTGAAGCCCAGTCCAGAAGCGGGCTTTCGACTAACGTTGCTGCTGCCCAGTATTGTCGCGCCTGATTCTGAATCGGACTCTGAGTCGGATTTAGATATCGTCGAAACCTTCAGCCCTGATATTTCGAGCCGCAACAGATCCAGCAATCAGACGAGATCTACTGAATCGAAGGGATCTACGAAATCGGTCGAACCTCGTGGCGAAGACTGTGTTCCTGCAAGCCGAGCGATCGTCTTGACCCAGCACTTAAACGGCCACGATCTCGCCCAACTAGAGCCGCCGGGTTGGTATGTCGCGATCGCGCTATCCATTAACGACCTGCTGGAAAAAGTAGCTCGCCTCGCCCCTAGGTTAGTGATCCTCGATTGTGAACCCTACGATGAGTACCACAACGTTACACGCCACCTGATACGCAGCCTCGATAAACAGGCGATCGCGATCGCCACACTGCATCGTCACCCGCCGGATACAGCAAACCAGCCACCCGATTTCAACTCCCAGCGAAGTCCTGTGACCTTTGGATTGCACTATCCGCTGCAAGCTTCAGAAGTGTCCTCCTGCTTTGAGTGGGTGCACGTCATGCGATCAACTATTGTTTTGATTGATTTGCGCGATCCTCTATTGCTTCAGACTCGTTCCAGACCAAAGAATACCAAGGGTACGTCGATCGCCAATCAACTCCGCCACCACCATTGTCGAACCATCGAGGTCAACGATCTCGATCGAGCGCAGCTATTCGCTGAAATTTGGCAGCCCCACGCGATTGTGCTGCAATTTTTTCAGGACTCCGTCGTCGCCGACTGGCCGCAAAAAATCGAACACCTGGCAGAACAAGTCGGAATTCCCTGTTTGATTTTCCATTTCGGCAACTGGGCAGGACAAGCCTGTCGGCTGGATCGATCGATCGTCTACTGGCCAGAATCCAGTCAACCGGACGATCTACATGAGCCGGAAGTCATCCAGGCGTTGCAATGGTTACAGCATCACCATCAACTCACCTGATCAGAGCAGATTTGATATTGAGTCCCCTTTCCGTCAACCGTGCGACGACGCGACAGCGCTACTGTATCCCGTACCAAGGGGCGATCTCAATTACGCCGTTGGGTTTGAAGACGACGCGGAATTCGACGAGGGGCGAGAGGGTGACCCGATCGTCATTGACGGCGATCGCGGCGGCGGGATCGTAAAGATCGGGCAGGGGCGTTTCACCATACAAGCTCCGCGCATCTCCGGTGAGGGGTTCGACCTGGGCGAGCGTGCCTTCGGAGGTCACGCCTAGGCGATAGGCCAGGGCGCGATCGAAATTGGGATCGTCGTTGAATTTGTCGTAGAGCGTGTCGCTGAGGCGATCCAAGCTTTGCTCAACGGTGGCGGCATCGGTCAAGCTGGGCGGAGCGCTGGGTGTTTTCGCGTAACCGTCCCAGGGGCTGACTTCGATCGTGCCAGAGTCCGAAAAGACCACTCGAAAATCGGCTTGAGCTTCTACGTTGACACTACCCGCCTGGGCTGGAACGTAGAGCAAATCGGGAAGCGGAGTCGAATCGACGTAGGATTCCGATCCTTCGCCTCGACCGACATAGCCAATAATGGCTCCATCACGACCGACACTGACGCGGTATTCGCGATCTCCTGGCGGCGCAGTATCAGAATCCCAATTTGCGCTGAGATCTTGATCGAGCTTGAGGTTTAGGGCATAGAGCTGATCGCTATCGGAGATGATTTCGGGTTCAGCCTTGCTCTCTGCGTCTGCGTCAGACGATCGCTGCGTTCCAGCATCGGCAGTTGCTTTGGTCTCGTCTGCGTCTTTAGGCTTTGAATCGGCGGGTTTGGCACTGTCGTTTTTCTCATCCGCACTGCCGCTTAACTTAGCGGCGTCAGCATCGGCGGTATTGGCCGGATCATTCGGCGGCGCAGAACCTGCCGTTTCGTTCGCTTCTGTTGTCTGCACCAGCTCATCGGCACTGACGGGAATGGGTTCCGTCGGGCGGCGCACTTCGGGGATCGGCAGGAAGAACAGCGCCACCGCTGCAACCGCCAAGCTGGAAATCCCGATCGCGGCGGGAGTGGCACGCTCAGCGATCGGCGGATCAAGGCGAGCCTGATGACGGGTCAGCGGTTTCAGGTCGAGTGACCAGCCCGGCAGAGTGCGGGCATCGGCCAGCATTTGATCAAGGCTTTCGAGTAGGTCGAACAGTTGCAGCGTACTGAGATCGAGAGAGACGGGCGCTTCGAGGCCAGGATCGGTAATTGTCAAACGGTGCTGCAACGGCGGCAGCGGCTCGATCGCAATGTGACCCTCCGGGACGATCGGCACAATGCCGCTCAGGATACTTTGGGTATAGGCGCTCAGGGTTTCGGTAAGCTGCTGTAAAAAGCCCTGACCTCCCGCCAAAATTTGAGCTTGACCCAAAATATGGCATTCGGCATTGACCACGGCTGAAATCGTTGGTCGTCTACCGGTTGCTTCCGTAGTGACCCCTTCGAGAATCAGGGTGCATCCCGGCAAACTGTACTTGCGTCGCACACTCATGAAATTTCTCCGTTAAACAGGCTGACCCAAAAGCGTTGCAGGCCGGACGTACCGGTACAGAAAAGGAGTTTACTTAATAGCTCGATCGCCAGGTCATTGAGTTTATCGTCAGTTTCGTACAGCATGATGGCGGCACGGCGCGGGTTCATGCGACTGCGAAAGTGAACGCGAAACCGTTCGAGATAGCGAGCGAGGTGGGGATTGTCGCTATAGGGTTTGCCGCGATCGCGCAGCTTGACCGCTTCGGCGAGCAGTTGGCGAATCACGAGATTGAGGCGACGGGCGATATGACAGGCGACAATCGTCAAGGCTTTGGCTTCGTCGATCGTCATGGCACGACGGCGACTCAGGCGACGTAGGGGATTGGTATTCCGCACCCGCCACAGAACGACCCGATTGGGAATAATGCGCGTGAGTTCGAGCTGTTGGATCAGGATCAGAATGTCGTGTGTGCCTTTTAAGTTGAGCGCTTCGATCGCCAACAGCGTCAGGTCAATCTGCGTCCGAGTGCGGCGCGGGCAGCCTCGATCCGCCAGATCAAAATCTGGCAACCGGTCGAGCGGTGAAGCGATAGAGGTTTCGGCGGTAGGAGTCGGGGGCATTACGCGCTGGGGCTCGGCAGTAAACGTGGTGGGAAAGGGCAAAGGGCGGAGTCGGGAGGGTGGAGTCGGGATAGCAGAGGCCACAGTTTTGGGGCTTGCGAAAAACGGTAGAGCGACCTGAACACCGGATAGCAGTCGATCACGAAAACCAGAGTTAACGATCTGGAGTGGTTTCTATGGACAACTTGCAGGAGAAAACAGTTAAATTTCCCGCAAACTACCTAAAAAGCATAACTAGTGTAGCAGTGACGATCGCGAGTCTTTCACGTCACACAGATCGAGACCGTCCCCTGGCACAATTTACAGGGATTCTCCCCTTTTGATCTAGATTTATGACGGCATCGACCTTCGACCTGGCAACGCTGATTCGCGCGATCCCCGATTTCCCGCAGCCGGGGATCTTATTTCGCGATATTACTCCGCTGCTCGCTGATCCCCAAGGACTGAATGCGGTTATCGATCGGTTCGCTACAGCCTGTGACGCCCTGGCTCCGGATCTCATCCTCGGCATTGAATCTCGTGGCTTTATTTTTGGCACACCGTTGGCCGCTCGCTTGGGGATCGGCTTTATTCCGGCACGGAAACCGGGCAAGCTACCGGCGGCGACCTATAGCGCTGAATACGCCCTGGAATATGGCACCGATCGCCTAGAGCTACACCAAGACGCGATCGCCCCCGGTCAGCGGGTTTTGATCATCGATGATCTGATCGCGACGGGCGGCACAGCGGCGGCGGTGGCGCAGCTCGTAGAACAGTCGGGCGGTACGCTAGCGGGGTTTGGCTTCGTGATCGAACTGGCGGGACTGGGCGGGTGCGCCAAGCTGCCGGACGTGCCGATCGTCTCGCTGCTCCGTTACGACTAATGGGCTGAACGGGCTGATTTGTCTTGCGTTTTATCGATCGAAGTTTTATTGACCGATAAAACGCTAGAGCGTAACGACGCGGTAATCCAATCGTGCTTGCGAGGTGCTAACCTCAGCGGTCTGATCCAGTCCAGCAAAGATCGCGTTCGCTCCAAATCCACCCCAGCGATCGAGCGGCCAAAACCGAAAGCAGGCGCGACCGATCACCCGATCGGCGGGCAAAAAGCCCCACACATGCGAATCATTGCTGTTGTTGCGGTTGTCGCCCATCACGGCCACCGACCCATCCGGCACGATAAACGGCCCCCAGGTATAGTTCGGCGGCTCGGCAATGTACGCCTCGGCGATCGGCGTGCGATTCACCACGAGCTGGCCGTCAAAAACCGCGATCGTATCGCCCGCCACGCCCACCACCCGTTTAATAAAGGCTTGATTGGCCGTAAACCCCTGACGCTGGAGCGAGTCCGGCGGGCTAAACACCACGATGTCACCGCGCTCGGGCGTATGCAGGTGATACGAGACTTTTTCGACAATCAGCCGATCGCCGAGGTCGAGCGTCGGAAACATGGACGCGGACGGAATAAAGCGCGGTTCGGCGACGAAAATACGCAGCAGTAGGGCGATCGCAAAGGCGACGGCGAGCGGCTGAAGATTATTCCGCGCAAAGAGTCGCCAACCGGATTGGGGTTGGGGTGTTGGGGTTGGGGTTGGCGTAGAGGCGTCGTCGGGAGGAGTCATAGGGGCGTGTGAAGACGGACACAGTGGTTTGGGATTGCTTGAAATCGGGGCTTGGGGCTTGGGGCTTGAAATTGGAGCTTGGGGCTTGGGCTTGGGGCTTGGGGCTTGGGGCTTGGGCTTGGGGCTTGAAATTGGAGCTTGAGCTTGGGACTGTAACCCTGACTGAGTAAGTGCTAGAAGTTTAATTAATGCAGCTCCTAGGGCGCACCCACTCGGCTATCATCCGCCTCGCTGTCGGCTTCATCGAGCGTTGCGTCGTTGGCATCATCAAACGCATCGCCGGTCTCGTCATCAAACTCATCATCGCCGCCTTCATCATCCGGCCAGGTGAGGTAGCTGCCGATAATCGTTTGGCTATCGTCGAGAAACGAATCGTAGGGGCGATCGATGCCGTAGACATTCAGGATGAAAACCGTGTCGTTACGCTGCTCGATGTAGCTAACAGCGTCCAGCTCTTTCCCCTCAGGGGTCGTGCCGCGCCAATCGAGCCGAACGCTACCGTCGGGCTGAATCTCCGAAAGCTGCCAGGATGCACCATCGAGCAGTTCGTCATAAATCTTTTTCAGGGCATTTTCGAGATCGTCGGCGTCGAGCGGCTTCTCTTCTTTAAAAAACACCACCTCGCCACCAAATCCGCCGTCACCCGAAATAAACGCGACGCCATCGCGCTGCGGCTGAATGTCGTATTTATCCGGTAGTGTGACTTCAAATTCCTTATTGCGCGGTCGATAGGTGTTGTCTGGGTCTACTTCCCCATAGTTCCCGTCGGCGAACTCATCTTCGTCCTCGCTATTCCCATCCTCGGTTTCGTCTGCTGGGCTGTTGGCGTCGCGGGTCTCGGCGTTCGCATCGGCGCTACGTGCGGGTGCGGGCTGGCCGGTGGTGGTTTCAGGGACGATCGAATCGGCGGGATCGGGTTCGTCGGATTGGCAGCCGATCGTTGTCAGAGATAGGCCGATCGTCAGGAGAATGGGCAGTAAACGCAAGTTCGACATCGCTCGATTCGGAAGGGTGGGCTAAGGGGCTGTAGGTAGGGTCACGATTCTGGAGCCAACGACGGACGGGATCACGATCGCGTCTCCAAATCCTAACGCTCGATCGTCGTGCTGTCTGTCTTTCCTGGCGTGAGACAGTATGGGGCGGTTGGAGTATGTTGGAGTCGTGACACTCATTTCAGACCGTCATAATGGTCTTCGTTGTGAAGCCGCCGTTAAGTCCATAACTGTTTATTCACCGTTTTAGAGACGATCAAAACTATGACGTTCGAGCTGTTCGACGAGCAACGTGGTGTAGCGCCAGTAACGCCAGTCATGCCCCATCACGCGAAACAGCACACCGAGGCTAAACCAGAATCCCCGTTGATGGCACGCCTTGGCCTGACGATCGGCGGTTCGCTCTTGGCGATCGGCGGCGCAGTGGGGGGAGCCACGGGCGCGATCGCCTTGGAAGAGACGATCGAGCCGGAACAGAACGAACCGGAACAGAACGAACAGGCATCACTCGAACAAGCGCCGATCGATCCCCCCACCGTGAGCAACACCCGCACTCTCGGTGCGATGTTGCCCGATAACACGATCGCCACAGTCATCGTCGATACGGTCGGTGATTGGCAGGGGATTAACCAGTTTGATTTATTTACAGAGCCGATCGAAGGGTTAATCGAGTTTCCCCACATTTTGACCCTGCCCGATCGCAGCCTTCCCGCGACACTTAACGAATGGTCGGGCGATCAAATTGCGCTGGCGTGGCTCCAGTCCGATCGGGCGGAGAACGGCAGCTATGGCATTACGATTGCCCCCCTCGCGGAGGATGTGATGGTGGCGGCAGCCAATGCCCAACGCTATCGTGACGATCTCATCACTCTCTGGAGCAGCGGGAACGCCGTCACAGAGACTCAAACCTATCGTGGTATTGATATCTTGGTGTTGTTTGAGCCTTCCCTTGGACCACTAGGAGACCTGCCTGTATTCGACATCGATAACCCCCCCAGCGAGATCACACCCACTTCGCAGGTCAAGCAATCGACAGCGGTTGATCGACCCGACCCCAGTGCGGCAAATGATCCCGAAATGATTGATCCTCCCAGCGATCCGGAGATGATCGAGCCGATCCCGCCCACCCCTGAATCCGCACCCCAGATCGACTACGCGATCGCCCAGCTCGACGATCGACTCCTGTTTACATCCAGCGTTGCAGATCTCACCTATTACATCGATGCGCTCAACTTGGGCGACCCCCTCGCTTCGACGCTACCGCCGCTCACGTCCCCGCTCGACACCGATCTAGATACCGACCTCGATACCGACCTCGATACACCCTCCGAAGCGATCGCCGCTGAAATAGTCGATGCCATTGACCTGGAGACCGTAGAGAACCTCTCCAATCTGGTCGCCGAACCGTTTTTCTTGAGCGACGTACCTGCATTTCAGGACGCGATCGCCCGCGAGCCTGAGAATGCCGCCGCGATCGTCTACGCCGATATGCCTCGCCTCCTTCAAGCCCTCGGCACACTGCCCCTCTTTTCGATGCTGCCGTCGGGGAATATAGAGACAACTCTGACCCCGGCAGAGATTTTGAACACGCTAGATACTGGCATTTCGACGTTAGATGGATTTTTATGGTTCGATCCGTCCGGTGCGCGAATGCAGTTTCGAGCCAACTACACCGATCCGCAGCCACAGATAGCCGCTCTTGCGCGGGCGGATGATGAAACGCTGCGACACATCCCCGCCGCCAGTGCGATCACGCTCACCACACGCGGTTTTGACGTGACTTTGCCGGAACTTTTGGCGATTTATGACGCGATTCCGGAGCTGCATGAACCGCTGAATCAAGCTCGCGACGAGATTCGTAACGCCACTGGCTTTGATCTCGATGCCGATATTGTGCCGCTATTCGATGGAGACCTGTCCCTCTTTGTCTTTCCGTCCGATCGCGGCTTTCTCCCGGTCACCGCTTTTACGCCCTTGGGAGTCGGGATCACGATCGAGACAAGCGATCGCCCCAAAATGGAAACGCTCATCGCTCAAATCGAAGCCCAATGGAGCGAGCAGATCCGTACGCAGGCCAACGACATGAAGGCGATCGAGCTAACCTCGATCGAGGTTGAAGGGTTTGACGTGACAAGCTGGAATCTACCGTCACCGTTTAACGAAATAGTGAGTCTTACGGGCTACACCTGGGTCTCCGACGATACGCTGTTGGTCACAACGGGCGCGGACTTGATGGCGGATCTATTGCCCACCCCGTACCAATCACTGTTGGATAGCTACACCTATCAATCGGCGATCGAGCCTTTCCCCCAGCCGAATATCAGCCTTTTTCATCTGAATGTCGGCTCTATTCTCTCGCTGCTGAACGCCTATATTCCGGTCTCGAACTGGGGATCACCCAGCGATACATTCGATCTACCGCGATTCATACAATCGTTCCGTAGCGTCAGCGAATCGACCACGGCCACCGAAAACTACGCGCAAGACGATGTTCACATTCAACTTGCGCCGCGACGCTCAGAGTGATCTTTCGATCGGGGCGCATGACCATGCGCCCATTACCGCTGATGACGGGCTGATGATTGGCGATCGTCGATCGTCAATCCGGCGGCAAATCAAATAACACCGTCGTCATATACCGTTCCGCCCATTCGTCACCAAACGCCTTTTCCAGCACGCGGCGCGTTTTGTCATTTTGCTGCTGCTGCGAGCAATATCGGCGCTGTCCCTCGATCGCCTGCCGCTCCAGCTCACCGCTGACGGGCTGCATCGCGATCGCCTGCTGACAGTGAATCGAAAGATACGACACCACCTGCTGCAAGAATCGCTCCTCTTCCGCTGGATCGGCTGGACGGACAAACAGGCAAAATTCGGAAAAGATATCGCCCCAGTCGGGCAGCTCGCGCGGCTGGCTGTAATCGGGCGCGGGGAGTTGACCGAGGGCGGTGCGATAGGAATCGGAGAGGGTGCGATCGGGCGTGGTGGGCGAGAGATCGACGATCGCCGCGCCGATTTGGCCGCGTCCGCCGACGAGATCCGTCCCGAACATGGGCAGCGGATAGGCCGATCGGGGAAACATGACGCAGTGCAGGATGTCTAGGCTTTTGCCCACTTGCGCCAGTTCGAGGTGCAGTTTACGAAATTGCGGGGTTTGATGGCAGCGGTTTTCGATCGTCAGTCGCTCACCTTCGAGCTTGCCTTCGACATAGCCGAGGTCGTCCGGCAAATGGTAGGGCGAGAGGTCGAGATATTCATCCCACACCGCTTCGATCGCGTCCGCGAGTTTGCGGATGAGGGGATATTGGCGATCGCGCAACGATGACGATGTGGCTACAGACATGATTGATACAGAGTTGAAACAGATATAAAAGGCTGGGATCTTTTATCAAAATAATCCCGTTTTTTAATCTGACTATTGTATCGCCAAGTGTTCGCGACCTTCGCGCACCTCGTCTACGGTCGATTCTGATGCGTACCTGAACTTGATCGATACGCCCGATCAATCCTTGACCAATCCCTCATCAATCGGAGCGATCGCGCCCCGGCCAGCGCGTTCCCATCTCCGTCGCCGCAGACCACACCAAATACAGCACCAAGATCGCAACCCCGATCGCAAATGCTGCGAGATCGTTAGACATCGCAAAGCCCCATTGATTAAGCATTCGCTGCAACAAAAGCCTTCGCGGATTCGCTCGCGGACTGATTTCCAGATGCACTGGCCGGTGTTGCAGGTTCGTAAAGATACTCAAACCAGTTGTTATCGAGATCGCGACCATAGAACGAAGCCGTGCCGTCGCGATGTTCGTGAATCTCGGTGACGTGAATCTCGTCCGCTTTGAGTTGAGCAAAGGCGGCTTCCATTTCGGCGCGATCGTCAAAGACAAAACCAAAGTGTGGCCCCGCTTGGTCGTAGCTCGGGTGCAACAGCGCCAAGCCGTCATTCCCTGCTTTTAGGTACGCCCAATCGGTATCTTGCCACGCCAATTCGAGGCCAAGATTTTGATAAAACGCGACGGCTTTGGGGATATCTTCGACGCAAATTGCGACGTGACCTAGGCGTTTGATGTTCATGATTGAGGAATGTGCTAGAGATGGGAGTAGCGGTTACTGGCGATTCGTTGGGCGATCGTGAATCACACATCCGCGACAACGTACGTCAATTTTTGATGTTGCTCTATAGTTGCTATCTATATTTTCTCGTACCTAACTCGTTTATGGCGATTACTGTGGAGAAAAAAGGGGAATCAATCGCCATGACAAGGCTCATAAAGAGCGCAATCAAAACGACGCACAATATTGACGATATTTAGACTGAGATTAAATTTAGGACGTTCTATGGTTTTCAATCCCGGCAATTTGCCCTACTGGATTTTTTTGGGTACGGGGTTAGTGCTATTTGTCGTGTCTATCTCTGCTGGCGGCGAGGATGCGCTAGAGGGCGATCCCGAGGTGGGGTTTTTCACAGAGCTGCTGTTTGGCTGGTTGGGGATCGGTAGCGTGCCGTTTGTGCTGCTGCTCGCGGCGGATTTGAGCCTGTGGGGGCTGCTGGGCTGGGTGGCGAATGTGGTGCTGGGCGTGCCGGAGGGAGCGATGTCGGGATTGGTCTTCGTGACGAGCGGGGCGGCAGGGGTCTTGCTCGGTGGCGCGATCGCCCGTCCGATCGGCAAGATTTTTTTTGCGTCGTTTAGCGAAGATGCGAGCAGCGATCGGCTGATCGGTTGCCTCGGAACGGTGAGCGCATCGCAGATCCCGCGCCTGGAGTCGGGTAAAGTTGGGCAAAAAGTTGGACAGGTGGATTTGATCGATCCGGCCAAGAATTTGGTGACGGTGAATGCGGTGATTCCCAACGATGCGCGGGTTGTGCCGCAACGGGGCGATCGAGTGATCGCGATTGAGCAGTGCGACGATTTTTTTGTGGTGATTGCGGATGATTCAATTGATCGCGATCGCTGGCTCGGAACGCTACGCGAATCATGATCCCCGTGCAACGCAGCGGCTAGAATTCGTCAGGGGTTGCCAGAATTCGCCAGGACTCGCTACGGGTCGATCGCAATCTCTCCCTGGCGTAACACCTCCCAATGCCCCGCCTGATTGCCTCCTGCCTGCCAGCGCACCACCGTCGAAGGCGTCCCAGATTGTGAGCGATCCTGCCGCGTCTGACTAACTTCATCTAAAACATACGCCTCCGGAAATGCCGCCGCGATCGCCTGGGGATCAGCTAACGGCTCCTCGCCTGATCGATTAGCGCTCGTTGTCGCCAATGCTCCCGTTGCCCGCAGGAGATCGCGAGCGAGATCGCAATTTGGGATACGAATCCCGATCGTGCCGCTCGCGATCGGATTCATCGTTGCCGGTACACGATCACTCGACGGCAACACCAGCGTTAGCGCCCCCGGCCAGTACCGCATCGCGATCGTCCGCCAGATCGCCAACTCCGCCTCAGTTCCCACCACATACGGCCAAAGCTGATCCAGATCGCCACCCATCAAAATCAGCGGCTTATCGGGCTGGCGCTGCTTCAGTTCAAAAATGCGATCGGCGGCCTCGGGTCGCGCGGCAAAAGCCGAAACCGTGTCCGTCGGAAAACTAACCACCGCGCCGCGTGCCACCGCAGCAATCAAATCCAGGCGTGAAACTAGGGGCATAACATCAAGAATCGAAATCGAGATTGAGATTGAGAGCGAGAGCAGATCAAAAACCGAGACCAAACCAACCCGTCAAAGAAAAACCTTCAATTCGCGATCGAACTGAAGGTCAGTAAACTAGGGCAAACTCTAAAACCGATCAACCTATCGATCAACCTTAAGGAACGGTTGCCACAATCTGACCGTATTGCACGGCAACCTCTTCCAGGGCGCGGGTGAGCGGTTCACGCCCTTGGAAACCTTCCCAGCGACGGACGACCTGACTGTTATCGATCAGCAGTAAGGTGGGGAGCGCCGATAGGCGGTATTCGCTGGCCAGTTGCAGACTCGCATCTGCGTTAATATCGACCAGGCGAATACGCCCCGCCGCTTGAGCTTCAAATCGTTCGAGTAGCGGATGAATCTGGCGACAGATCCCGCACCAGGGCGCCCAAAAATTAACGAGAATTGGACTGCGTGAGGTTAATAGGAGTTGTCTGAAATCATGCTCATTGACCGATGACATCATGAATTTAAAGGGTTATAAATCTTCCTTTTATTCTATGGGATCACGCTACCAAGGGACGCGGCTCGTTGCTCGCATTAGTAGCGGGTGCGCCCACCAAAAGCCGAGAACAAAGGCCGTCACTCCAACATAGGCCGGACGCAGAAATTCCGACCAGACAAGGGTTTGCTGGCCACGGACGATCGCGGCAAACGGCAAAATTGATGTTCGCGCTTTCACCACGGCAAAGGCATCGCCGAAACGCTTTGTCAGGCGTCGATCGCCATGCCACACCGCAAACCCATGGTGCAGGATCAATCCGATCGATGTCAGCAGCGTAAACGAAGTCCCTAACCACAGGGTGTGCGCGACACACCAGATCACCTGGCCGACCATCTGTGGATGGCGCGTAATTCGCATGATCCCCGTTTCGTAGAGATGCACCTGGGGCTTGGCAACGGCGGCCACTTCCAGCAGATTAAACGTCGCGGGATAGAGGAAGAGAAACGAAATAAACGAGGCAATCCAGACAAAAGGCTGCACGCCGGGAACGCCTTGCACCATCCAGAGCTGCGCCCCATCGTAACGATGGTTGAAGAAATAGATGATCAAAATCGTCGCAAAAGGGACGCTAACGAGGGCAAATAAGACGCGATACAGTCGAGCGCCAATTTTTCCCTCACCCCAGGGACGCAACGCCGCAAGGCCGCTATGGGCGATCGCAAAACCGAGGAGTAAACCGGCCATCACAAAATGGCTCGGGGTCAACCAGGTGATCATGATAAATAATTCAGCTTTGTCCCAATCTTCTCAGTTCTTCACAATACCGGAGATCGAGACGTACCGCTTTAAAATGAGGGGCTAGACGCTGCACAGGACGCGATCGCGCGGCCTGCTTGACGATCGTGGAACTGTTAAGGCACGACCAACACCGTCACAGCCGTCATCTGCCACAACAATCCTGATAAAAATCTGTAATTATGCTTAACCTCAACACGGCTAGCACCAGCGCCAGCACCTACGATAACCGCATGTTTGTCTACGAAGTCGAAGGACTCGGCAATAAATCCGTTGCCGGTGTCAACGCCGACGCAATCCGTAAAGTCGGTCGATCGTTCATCTCCGTTTCCTACAGCCGTATGAACCAAGAGATGCAGCGCATCCTGCGCCTCGGCGGCAAAATTGTCGCCATTCATCCGGCGGCCTCGTTTGCCGCGTCTAACGATGCGTAAGCATTGAGCGTCCATAAAATCAAACGCTAAATTCCTAAATGTTGCGACTGATCGCAAGTCCTCCATCACGACTTGTGATCGATCGCATCACACCCGCGAATGCGATCGCCTGACGATCGTCTCAGCTTGGTTATTCATACACACGCCCGTAGAATAAGTGACTGTAAGCTGTGCTGGCGTAAGGCTACACGTAACCAAACTCCAAGATTACCGCCCACTCGGAATCGTCGCAGCGAACAGTTAACTAGGGTTCTGATAAAAACTGCATATGTATTACTCCAACGCCGTCGGTGTCGGTGCAACGACCTACGGTAGCCGCCTTTTTGTCTACGAAGTTGAGGGTCTCGGTAACAAATCTGTTGCAGGTGCCGATGCTTCTAAAACTCGAAAAAGCGGTCGCACCTTCGTTACCGTCGCTTACAACCGCATGAACCAAGAGATGAAGCGCATTGCTCGTCTCGGTGGAAAAATCGTCGGTATCTATCCTGCTGGAGAAGAACCGGCGATGGCTATGGCCTCCTCTAGCGCATCTAGCACTCCTCCCGCCCCAGAACCGGCTGCGGCTCCCGCGAGCAAGAAAAAAGACGACGGCATCCCCGTTAACATCTACCGCCCGAAAAATCCCTACGTCGGCCAGTGCATCAGCAATGATGAACTCGTTGCAGAAGGCGGTACGGGTCGTGTTCGTCACCTGAAATTTGATATTTCTGGTGGTGACCTCAAATATGTTGAAGGCCAAAGCATCGGTATTATTCCGCCCGGTACAGACGACAAGGGTAAACCTCACAAACTGCGTCTCTACTCGATCGCCTCGACCCGTCACGGCGACGACGTAGACGACAAAACCGTCTCGCTCTGCGTTCGCGAACTGGAATACAAAAACGATGCAGGCGAAACCGTCTACGGAACCTGTTCGCGCTTCCTCTGCGAAATCAAACCGGGCGATGATGTTGCTATCACCGGCCCCGTCGGCAAGGAAATGCTCCTGCCGCCAGACGAAGACGCCACCATCATCATGATGGCCACCGGAACCGGGATCGCACCGTTCCGCGCTTACCTCTGGCGCATGTTCAAAGAGCAACACGAAGACTACAAATTCAAAGGTCTTGCGTGGCTATTCTTTGGTATTCCCTACTCGGCGAATATTCTCTATCGCGAAGAACTCGAACAGCTACAGCGTGAGTTCCCGGATAACTTCCGCCTCACCTACGCCATCAGCCGCGAGCAACAAAACGCAGACGGCGGCAAAATGTACCTGCAAAATCGCATCCAAGAAAACGCGGATGAGATTTGGAACCTACTCCAACACGAGAAGACCCATGCGTATATGTGTGGTCTACGCGGCATGGAAGGCGGCATTGACGAAGGTTTGAGCGGCGCTGCTGAAAAACAAGGTGCAAACTGGTCTGAGTTCCAAAAGCAACTCAAAAAAGCGCATCGCTGGCACGTTGAAACATACTAAGTCGCGTATGGCTTGAGCATGACTTGAGCATAAGTTTTCCAGGTCATCAATCTAGCGACTCTATAAAGGAAGGAGGACGTTGCTAAACCCGCAACGCCCTCCTTCTTTTTATGGACTCACTATATTGCCATGATATCCTTCGTCTCCCCATTGCTTGCACCAATTTTGCTAATGGGAAACACACCGCCAGCAAATCTATTTAAAGAGGCTAGGACGACAACATAATAAAGAAGATTTAATCTCGAATAAACCCACTAAATCCTTAGTTATATCGATGGGGTTAGGCTTTGATGTTATTATCGACTTGACGCAATGCGTTACAAATGGTAACATTCCTAAAAACATTCATGTTTACCTATAGGGTGAAAGCGTAAATATTTTTGACTGCTCCACCCACGTAATATTTAATTTCGGTCGGTTCTCAAACCATTTTAGAAAAGCCCTAAATCCTCTGCGGAAATGAGCAAAACCTTAAAAAAAGGAAAGGAAACGATCCTCGTCGTCGATGACGATCGTGCTGTCTGTCAAATGCTCGAAATCCGCTTGCCGATGGCGGGCTACAGTGCCTTGACAGCTAACGACGGTATGACAGCCCTTGAAATGGCTGAACATAAAACCCCTGACCTCGTTGTCCTTGACGTTATGTTGCCGGACATGAGCGGTTATGAGGTATGTCGTCAATTGCGCGATCGCCACCGTATCCCGATCATCATGTTGTCGGCACTATCTGAAATTAAAGAGCGGATTATGGGGCTTGAAGCGGGGGCGGATGATTACATCACCAAGCCGTTTTCGCCGCGTGAGCTAGAGGCTCGAATTGCAACCATTTTGCGCCGTACGAAAGATGCGTCATCGCTGTCGAGTACCCCGCCGGGAACGATGCGTGTGGGTCAATTGCAAATCGATACAAATCGTCAGCAGGTTTACAAAAATGACACCAGGATTTGGTTGACGTACACCGAATTTAAGCTGCTTGAATTGTTGTTTGAACAAGCGGGCGAGGCGGTGTCTCGGGCGGATATTTTAGAGCAGTTGTGGGGGTATGCACCGAGTCGTCAGTCTGATTTGCGAGTGATTGATGTGTATGTGGCACGTCTGCGATCGAAGATTGAAGATGACCCGAAAAACCCAGAATTAATCATTACCATTCGTGGCTTTGGTTATGTGGCTCAACGCTATACGAAACTTCAAGAAGCGATGGGCGCTTAAAATTACGTAATACCTTTTTGTTTGATCAAATAATTTGAACAAACTCTTCGACTAAAACTGTCGTTCAAAGATGAACGACAGTTTTTTTATTCAAATTATTTTCTAATGCTTAGGATCTGATTTTTGTGAGGTGTGAAATTGCTTAAGTTGAGGAGGATCGATCGCAATCAATAATAGACAAAAGATACCGATATTAATGCAGATATCGGCAATATTAAAAATGGGAAAGTTGATCAAGCGAAAATCAAGAAAATCGACAACTTCGCCAGTTCTAAAGCGATCGATACCGTTTCCGATCGCACCGCCGAGAATCGCGCCATAGGCGATTTGCTCCAGGCGGCGTAACCGTTTTGTCTTTAAGCCGAAATAGACCAAACCGGCACTGACGAGCAGTGAGAGCCACTTGAGCCAATCGCTTCCGGCAAAGAGGCTAAAGGCGGCACCGTCGTTGGTGACGTAGGTGAAGTGAAACACGCCATCGATCAGGGGTCGGCTGTCGTACAGCTCGAAGGTGGTGGAAATCCAAAATTTGGCGAGGTGGTCGAGGATGATTCCCAGTAGGGCGATCGACCAAAACCAGCGGTTGCGCAGGCGAGACAAAATCATGAAGGCGATGAGCGAATACGCGAACGAATCGAGAGCAGCTTTCGGAATATATCAGTTCTTTCGGTGCAAGCGTTGTGGTCTGGGGCTGACGAGCAACTTAAATCTGATTAAATCTGAGGTGAAATCAGCTCAACGCCGTCGCGCCCGTCTAGATCTTGAACGTAAACTTTGACTTTTTCGTCCTTGGCGGTGGGGAGGTGTTTACCGGTGAAGTTGGGATGAATGGGGAGTTGACGGTGGCCTCGATCGACCAAGACGGCGAGCCAGACGAGTTCGGGGCGTCCGTATTCGTGAACGGCATTGAGGGCGGCGCGGATGGTGCGACCGGTGTAGATCACGTCGTCGATGAGGATGACGCGACGATCGTTAAGGTCGAAGGGGATGTCGGTTTTTTCGGGGGTGCGCATCCCGATGCGATCGAGGTCGTCGCGATAAAACGTGATGTCGATCGCGCCGACGGGAACGTCGATGTTTTCGAGGGTTTTAATGCGATCGGCGATCATCTGCGCCATCGGCACGCCGCGCGTATGAATCCCAAGTAGGGCGAGGCGATCGGGTTCGCCTGCGGCTTCGAGGATTTGCGAGGCTAATCGAACCAGGGTGCGATTGATCTCTTCAGCGGACAAAATTTCGACGACTTTCATGATCGAACCGAGTGCGGTGAAACGAGAGGGAATCGCTAAACCAGAAAATTTCCGAGATCGCCTTGGGCGGCTTGCCAACTGCGTAAATCGTAGTAAAGCTCTTCGAGCGACACGGTATAGAGCGCTTCGTCGAGTTTACGACGTAATCGGCGGTGTAGACAGGCGATCGCCCAATCTTCGGCGCGTTCGGGCTGATCGCGGCGCGGTGCGGGTAGGTCTAGGGTTTCGCCAACGGCTTCGAGGACTTGCCCGAGCAAGATTGATGCGGGCGATCGCGCGAGACGATAGCCGCCGTGTACGCCGCGCACGGATTCGACGATTTTGGCGTGGCGCAGGGCGATCAGTAGCTTTTCGAGATAAGGGGCGGGGATGTCTTGGCGATCGGCGATCGTGCGGACGGATAGCGGCGCACGATCGGCCTGTAAGCTGAGTTCGAGTAGCGCTTTGATGCTATACCGGCTACGGGTTTTCAGTTGCATTCCGTGATCCTGAACGCGAGATAACGCTTTTAGCGTGACATCAAACCAGACCGAAGCCGATCGCGGCATGAACTCTTAAATTAGCTCTTAAATTAAATTAATTAGCGTTTAAATTAGCCCTTGAATTTACCGGCGAGCATCATTGCATCGGCAATATCAACGTCACCATCGCCATCGGCATCGAGGAAACCCGACAGCACGGGATTCTTGCTCTCGCCACCGCCTGTGCTTTTGCCGGTTTGCAAGAAATTCAATACCAAAGGTACAAGAGTCGGCAACATCGATTGGATCGTGCTGGCGTCGATGCCGGTTTTAGCTGCTGCCAGCTCGATCAGTTGCTGTTGTTGCGAGCCGGAGAACAGGGCGGAGACGGCAGCGGCATTGCTGGCCGTACCGCTAAATTTTTCGAGCAAATTGGATACGTCTGTGCCGTTTTCTTGTTTTTGTTTCAACGACGATCGCACTTGCGTTCCAACCAGAGACAGAAGTGTGTTGGTGCTATCACTGTCCAGGTTTTTTGCTTGTTGTACCTGCTGAAGGCCGTTCACAATGCCGCCGATTTGGCCGACGCTGGCTTGTAGATTGGGGTCGCTAACGGCTTTGGATACGAGGTCGAAGAGTCCCATGAGTTAACCGTAAATTTACGGGGCGATTTTTCTTTAGTATGGCGTGAATCGTCGTTGAATCATCTGGGGCGATCGTTTTTTACATTACATGAGTTGGCTTGACTCAAGCTGTTACTCATACCTACTGAAACCGCTATATAGATTCTCGATAGTTTCTGATTGAATCATTTGGCTTTCCTAAATCAAATAATAGTCGAGCAATATTGTTATATACACAGATAAACGGCTCTGTCGGCTCCGGTTCTGGTTCCGATTGCAAGCGTTTTGCCAGCTTGTTCAACGTCGGCAGCGATCGCGCCAACCGCGAGCCGATCAGCTCGTGCAAAATTTCGCGAAATCGCTTTTGTTCTTCCGTCCGCGCGAGGAAGATGTCACCCGTAGGGTTTGCCATTGATGATGCCGATCGTGGTTGAATCGCGTGCTTGCCAGAATTTTAACCGGCTCGCGAAGGTCTCCGAAGCTCAATCTGGACGGAATCGACAGGACAGAAAGGACACAACCCATCAGAAACCAAACAGGGATCGATGAATGACACCGATCGCACAACAAAAAAAAGAGGACGCTCCCTAAAAGCGCCCTCCAAACATGACAAGAAACGATCGCCGTAACGTTAGCTAGACATTAAACCCAGCAACCCGATAGCCACGATCGGCCAAAATCGCCAGATCCACCTCCGTCGGCAGCGGCGCAGCACCGCTAGGCGTCATCAGCGCCGCCGCACCATTTACACTGCGGAACGACTCCGAAATGTGAGTCGCATTCGCGGCGGGGATGAGATTACCGTTGTTAATCGATCGCGCCGTATCCCCGCCAAAAAAGCCGCCATTATTCGATCCATCGTTAATTCCCAACGCGTGACCCATCTCGTGAAGCACCGTTGAGAGCTGCGGATCGCTACCCGTGTTGATCAACATCGTGGTGTACATCGGTTGCGACGATGCTCCTGGCCGTGAAACCACCTTGACAATTTGTCCCGCCGTGTTGCCCGAGAAGGTAAATGGAGCCGCAAAAATGCGGAGATCATCAATCTCACCCGATAGCGTAATATCCGGGCTGCCGTTCACGTTGGGGTTGAAGGGGGCGATCGTCGTGCCTGCGGCAACATTCTCGAACTCCGAAAAGATGACCGACTCCCAAAGGTTGGCCGCCGTTTCCATGATTTGACGACGGCGAGCATTAAAGAAACCGGACGTATCGAAACTGTAATCAATATCGATATTAAATGTACTGCTGACAGAGGGGGCAATCCGTCGGCCTTGGCTTTTGCCGATCGTGTCGTAATGCACCGCTGCGATCGCGGCCAGATCCTCGGGGGCTGGGCTGGATATATCTGCGACCGCATCGAAATTGGTCACCAGGTAATAATTCACATCAAAATTATTTGGCAGATCCGCGATCGCCCGATCCACATTAATCGCACTGGCCTTAAAGGTGTAATCCGTGGCATCTGGACGCGCACTACCCGATCCAATTAACACCAGATAACTCCCCGGATCGAGCACACTGCTGATCGTTTCCGCCGCAGTCCCCGCATTAAACGAACCCGTTAACTGCGTATCGCTACCCGACTCCCAAACACCATTGGCATTCACATCGCGGAAAAGAAATAAATTCACATCCTGAGATAAGCCCGTCAAATCAATAGAGACGACACCACGATCGCCCATCGAAAAGGCATAGGTCGCCAGACCAAATGACGCCACGCTATCCATTCGCGTCCGCCGCAATTCATTCGTCAAATCGCCCAAGTCCGAACCGGTCGAAGCATCTTCCGCGATTTCACTCGATCCACCGCCGGAACTACCAGAACCACCCGTGTTAGTTCCACCCGTAGAGCCGCCAGTGTTGATCTCGCCCGTAGAACCGCCGGTGTTAGTTTCGCCCGTGGAACCGCCGGTATTGGTTCCACCCGTAGAGCCGCCAGTGTTGATCTCGCCCGTAGAGCCGCCGGTGTTAGTTTCGCCCGTGGAACCGCCGGTGTTGGTTCCACCCGTAGAGCCGCCGGTGTTGGTCTCGCCCGTAGAGCCGCCAGTGTTAGTTTCGCCCGTGGAACCACCGGTGTTGGTCTCACCCGTAGAGCCGCCGGTGTTGGTCTCGCCCGTAGAGCCGCCAGTGTTAGTTTCGCCCGTGGAACCGCCGGTGTTGGTCTCACCCACATCTCCGATCGTCACAAAGCGAGCAGCAACCTGTCCGACCGCGCGATCGTCTTGGATTTCCGATCCGGTCACAAAGGTCAGCACCTCCAGCGAGCCATTCACTTGACGCGCAACCTGCACAGCGGGAGTCGTTCCCGAAAGTGAGACCAGGCGAAAATCAAGGTCGTTCGCAGCTAAATTAATCCCACCAAGACGATCTTGAGATAACTCGAAATCGGTGATCTGTGGATTTCCACCGCTGGAATATTCCAGCAAGAAGAGATCCGAACCTGCACCACCCGTCAATGTGTTGATTCCTGTGCCGCCATTCAGCGTATCGTCACCGAGATCACCAAAGAGGGCATCGTTACCATCGCCTCCCATTAGCACATCGTTATCCTGACCGCCAAAGAGAAAGTCGTCCCCCTCACCACCATCAACCTGATCGTCGCCTTTATTGCCAAATAAATAGTCTCCATCTCCCCCGCCGGTCACAATATCGCCATCGCGACCGGACGAGATGGTATCGGAACCGGCGCCGCCGTCGATCGTATCAAATCCAGCATTGCCGAAATAAATACGCTGACCGGAATCATCAGTCGCAAAATCGTTACCACTCCCTAAGACGATCGCGTCAATGCCGATCGAATTACTCAAAATTGCTTTTTGTGCGTCAGGCACTTGTGAAAATTGGAGGATATCGTCACTATTCGTCGTGAAAGCAAAGTCGTAGTCAGAGAATGTTAAGAGATCAAAAAAGTTCATGGATTGCCTTACGATTGCTGGGTCAGCGGCTCTACATCAGCTTGAAAAATCATTTGAAACTGACTATTCTTTTTTAGCTTTAAATGAATTTTGTTTCATCTCAAGGACTGTCGATCGAAGAATCAATACTAAAACTTACAGACGAACAAAACAATAAAAAAAAGCTACTGAGATTTAATAGAGCGCCAACATGCTAGCTGAACATAATGTCGGAAAAGGTCGGATCGCTCAACTTAAGAAATTTTAATATTGAAAGCGTAATTTCCTAGTGTGGGAGCTGATAACAGTAACGATATCTACCTGCTATTTGCTCGATGAATTCCGAGGACTTAATTCAAATCACAGATCAATTGCTCTATGAAGATACGGGTAGACATCTCACTCACCTCCAATCTCAGATTTTAGTTGGGGTGATCGATCGTCAATCCTATCGAGTGATCGCAATTGCTCATGATTGTACTGAGGGGCATATTCGTGATGTTGCCTATAAGCTTTGGAAACAGCTTGCAAAGACATTAAATGAGCCGGTATCTAAAGTCAATATTGTCGCGATTTTAAAGCGTACATACTGGAGTTTGCTTAATGCTAAAATAGACAATAAAAAATTAGAATACGGTATTGAAAACTTTCAGCCTGTATCAAAATGTATCAATCCGAAAAGGTCTCACGCTGAGATAATTTCAAAACTTACACAAATCGGCTTGAATCCAGATCAAGTCCATGATGTTTTAGAGTTTTTAGTGACATCAGAGCTGATCTCCCCTCAATATGTTGGCTGCAATAAGCGAGAGAAAAAAGAACAATAAAAAAGCTTGACTTATGAAATTCACAAGACAAGCACGGAAAGGATATATAGCAGAAACCGATTGTATTAGGACACTCTCATTCAAGCTAAAAACCGCACTATTTGCTTCGCAAAGGCTACGCCAACGACTCCGCTCAGTGCTCTTCAGTTTTTTTTGATACGTCCTAACCAAATCGTTTTTTGCTATAGAACAAAGAATAATTGGGTGATGACCCCCATCGCGCATTTGCCCGCCAGAGCAGGCGAGACGCCTGCGCGACGAATCGTTAATCGCCCCAACTTATTCTTTGCCTGCTCTGCATCAAAATTTAATCGCGATCGCCTACACCGAGAACTTGTCCGTAATCCGCTTCATCGCCTCCACCACATTCTCGCGACTGTTAAACGCCGAAATGCGGAAATAGCCCTCACCTGCTGCGCCAAAGCCCGAACCGGGCGTGCCGACTACATTGCAGTTGTGCAACAGCTTATCGAAGAAATCCCAGCTCGTCAGACCCGCCGGAGCCTTCACCCACACGTAGGGCGCATTCACCCCGCCGAACACCTCCATGCCCGCCGCCGTGAGCTGCTCGCGCACGATCGCCGCATTCTCCAGATAAAACGCGATCAGCTCCTTGATCTGCGCCTGACCCGCCTCGGAGTACACCGCCTCCGCACCGCGCTGCACCACGTAGGACACACCGTTAAATTTCGTACACTGACGACGATTCCACAGTTTCCAGAGTTCCACATCCGAGCCGTCCGCAGCCTTACCCATCAAGCCTTTGGGAACCACGGTGAAGGCGCAGCGCGTTCCGGTAAAACCGGCATTTTTCGAGAACGATCGAAACTCGATCGCGCAGTCCCGCGCCCCTTCTATCTCGAAAATCGAATGAGGGATGCTGTCATCGGTGATAAACGCTTCATAGGCTGCATCAAAAAAGATGATCGACCCGTTCGCGCGGGCGTAATCAACCCAGGCTTGAAGCTGTTCCTTAGTGGCCGTCGCGCCGGTGGGGTTGTTCGGGAAACAGAGATAAATCAGATCGACTTTCGTGTCGGGGATCGCTGCCATGAAGTCGTTGTCGGCGGAAATCGGAATGTAGGTCAGACCGCCGTATTTGCCGCTGTCGTCGGCGTCGCCGGTGTTGCCCGCCATGACGTTGGTATCGACGTAGACTGGGTACACCGGATCGGTGACGGCGATCGTGTTGTCGTGACCGAAGATATCGAGAATGTTGCCGCTGTCGCATTTCGCGCCGTCAGAGACGAAAATCTCCGAGGCGTCGATGTCGCAACCGCGTGCTTTAAAGTCGTTGGCGGCGATCGCCTCGCGCAGCCAGAGATAACCCTGCTCGGGGCCGTAGCCTTTGAACGAATCGCGATCGCCCATGTCGTTGACGGCAGCGATCATCGCGTCGCGGCAGGCTTGGGGCAGCGGTTCAGTCACGTCGCCGATACCGAGTTTGATCACTGGCGCGTCGGGATTGGCTTCGGTGAAGGCCGTTACTCGACGGGCGATTTCAGGAAAGAGGTAGCCCGCTTTGAGCTTGAGATAATTGTCGTTAACGGTAGCCATGCTTTGATCGAACGAGAGTTAAAAAGACTATTTTCCAGCTTACCGTTAAGCCCCGCTCGGTTATACGTTTCCAGCGTCGCGATCGCCGTACCCTCGCGCTCCTCACGCCCTTAACGCACCATCAGCCAGCCCAGAGCGATCGCCACGATCGCCCCAATCGCCGTATTAATCCCGTTCACCACCTCATTCGTCAGCCACTCCCACTGCTCCTGCACCGTCGCCCCGATCACACTCTCCGCATTCGTCGCCACAAACGCCGCGATCGCACACCACAACACGCCCCACAGATCGATCACCCCCACACCATAGGCCACCACCGCAATCACCAATGACCCCACCACCCCGGCTAACGTCCCCTCCAGGCTCACCGCTCCCTCGGTTCCACGCGGTACAGGTTGCAGCGTTGTGATCAAAAAGGTGCGGCGACCGTAGGCTTTGCCGACTTCGCTGGCGGTGGTGTCGGATAGTTTGGTGGCGAAACTGGCGGTGTAGCCGAGGAGGCAAAGCTGGCCGATCGCGGTGGTGATGCTGGCGATCGGTGCGGTGGAATTGGCGGCGATCGCAAAGACGATCGCGCACAGTGTCCCGGTCAGCGCTGACCCCCAAACGTTTTCCGGCCCCCGCATTCCGCCCCGCTTTTCGGCGATGCCCTCGGCTTCTTTTTGCTTCATACCGATCTTGGTCACGCTCGACCCGACGAGGAAATAAACCATAACAATCGTGTAGCCCCGCCAGCCGAGACAGCCCCAGACAAGGATGCCCAACACCAGGGCGTGAAGGTAGCCCGCCGGGGTAAGCAGTTTTTTCGGGAGGAGAAAGGCGAGGAGGATAAGGGCGGAATTGAGGGCGATCGCGACCAGCCAGGGGGAGGCGAGCAGGGTTTCGAGGGTCATGGGGGGGAGCAACAGCGTGTTAACTCATGAATACATCGGTAGAGGCGTCATGGCAATACGCCCACAGTCCCGTGCGGCTCGTAACGAAACGCATCAGCACCGTCTACCCTTTACTCGTCTGGACTATAGCCAAATTCTGCAAGCCGTGTGCGCGACTGTCGCCAACGTGGTTGCACTCGTACAAACAGCTCCAGATAAATCTTGCCATTCACTAATTTTTGGATCTGGGTGCGAGCCGCTGAACCGATTTCCTTCAGCATTGCGCCACTTTTCCCGATCAAAATTCCCTTTTGCGACGATCGCTCCACATTGATCGATGCATGAATCCGCGTCAGCTTCGGCGTCTCTTCCACCCGCTCGATCGCCACCGCCACCGAATGCGGCACTTCTTCCCGCGTCAAGCGCAAAATTTGCTCGCGAATTAGCTCGCCCATGATGAACCGCTCCGGCTGATCAGTCACTAAATCCGGCGGATAGTAATAGGGACCCTCTTCGAGACGATCGACAATGAGGCTTTGCAACGGCTCCAAACCCTCGCCGGTCAACGCCGAAAATTTCAGCAGCGGCCACGTATGATCGCCAGTGGCCGTAGCCGCCAAATCCCGATAGCTATCTTCAATCTCTTCTGCCTGATCTGCGGGCTGCAAATCGATTTTATTCAACCCCAGCAGCACAGGAATCGGCGAATGGGTCAGCATATTGGCAATAAAGCGATCGCCGCCACCGGCTTCCGTTGCCCCGTCCACCACAAACAAAATCACATCCACCGAATTAATCGCCGTCCGCGCGTTCTGCACCAGGACTTTACCCAACTGGTGGTGCGGCTTATGAATTCCGGGTGTATCAACAAAAATAATTTGCGCGACATCGGTGGTTAAAATCCCCCGCAAGCGATTGCGCGTCGTTTGCGCCACCGGCGATGTAATCGCGATCTTTTGGCCGATCAGATCATTCATCAACGTCGATTTACCAACATTGGGTCGCCCGATGATGCCCACAAAGCCCGATTTAAACCCCGGTGGAGCGCTTGGGATTGTCGAGAAGCTGGAAAAGTCGTTCATATCAGATCGAAAAAAGTAGAGATCGCCACGCAATCGATAAGGGCGTCATGGCCATCCGCCCACCGTGCCATTAGTGCCATTGCACCCGTACTAGATGAATTGCACAAAAACCAAGCAGAGACTAAACAGACAAAACAGGCGACCCCATCGAGCCGCCTGCTTGCTTGGTCTTAGACCGCGAATCTAGCGAGATGCAAGCGTCCGACGCTTCGTCACCATTCGGAAGGCCGAGATAATATCGCCATCCTCCCAGCTATTGAAGTTCGGCAAACCCACACCACACTCGAAGCCCGTATTGACTTCCTTCACGTCCTCACGCATCCGACGCAGCGAATCCAAGATGCCGCTAAACACGACCTTGTCCTTGCGCATGACGCGAATATTGCAGTTACGAACTAACTGACCATTGAGAACATAACAACCGGCGACGGAACCGCGACCGGACGGGAAGACCGCCCGCACTTCGGCTTGACCGAGATCTTCTTCCACCAGTTCCGGTTCGAGTAGACCTTCCATCGCACCCTGGATATCATCGAGCAACTTATAGATAACGTTGTACTCGCGAATATCAACCCCTTCACGATCGGCAGCTTGACGCGCTCCCGTGGCAAGAGTGGTGCTGAAGCCGACGATGACCGCGTTAGACGCTGCGGCCAAATCGATATCGGTTTCGGTAATCTCTCCCGGCGCCGAGAGCAGAACGCGCACTTGCACTTCGTCTTTCGGTAGCTGTTCGAGCGATCCGAGAATGGCTTCAAGCGAACCCTGAACATCTGCTTTCAAGATGAGGTTGAGTTCCTTGAGTTCGCCTTCGCTGGCCTGGGCAGAGAGACTGCTCAGGGTTACACGGCGCGATGCCATAGCCTGTTGCAGGCGTGACTGACGTTGATTGACCGAACGATCGTCGGCGACCGATCGCGCTTCTTTCTCGCTCAGGAACACGTCAAACTCATCACCGGCAGCCGGAACGTCACTCATACCGAGGACTTCGACCGCATAGGACGGATACGCATCGGTAATCCGATTGCGACGATCGTCCACCATCGCCCGCACTTTCCCGAAGACCGAACCGGCGACAAGGCATTCACCCACGCGCAGTGTTCCGTTTTGGATGAGGAGCGTTGCGACCGGGCCGCGTGCTTTATCAAGGTGAGCTTCGATCACCGTTCCTTTCGCCGGACGATCGGGGTTGGCCGACAGTTCTTCGACATCAGAAACGAGAACGAGCATTTCCAAGAGCGTATCGAGGTTTTCACCCGTCTTCGCACTGAGCGGAACCATGATGGTGTCACCACCCCACTCTTCCGCGACGAGCTGATGTTCCATCAGCTCTTGCTTGATGCGATCGGGCTGGGCTTCCTCTTTATCCACCTTGTTGATAGCAACGACCAGCGGAACTCCGGCAGCACGGGCGTGACCGATCGCCTCGATCGTCTGAGGCTGGACGCCATCATCCGCCGCAACGACCAAGACGGCGATATCCGTCACCCGCGCACCCCGAGCCCGCATCGCCGTAAAGGCTTCGTGACCCGGTGTATCGAGAAAGACCACTTGCTGAGTGACGCCGTTATGTTCGACATCAACGTGATACGCACCGGTGTGTTGGGTGATCCCACCCGCTTCACCTTGAGCCACCTTCGTCTTACGAATGGCATCCAGCAGCGTCGTCTTACCGTGGTCAACGTGACCCATGATGGTCACAACCGGCGGACGTCGTTGCAGCTTCCCAAGGTCAGCCGCGTCGATCATCTCGGTGGACTTCGTTGCTTCCGACTCCGCTTCCGAAACCAGCACAACGACCCCGAGTTCTTCCGCAACTTGCGTCGCGGTGGGGATATCAAGCGTTTGGGTAACGTTAACGGCGATTCCCTGTAGGAAAAGGCTCTTGACGATTTCGGTTTCGCTGACGCACAGTTCGTTCGCTAACTCGCGGACGGTCAAATCATGAATCAGTTCGATCGCTTCTGGACGTTCAATTTTGGCAACACGATCGCGGCGATCGCGGCGACTGTTCCGTGAGCTAGAACGTGATGATCCCTTCCGTTTTGGTGATGCGGGGATGCGCGAAACTTCAGCTTTGGGCTTAGCCTGCTTGGGCGGACGCGCGATCGACTTACTGACTTCAACAACAACTTCGTTGTTCTGATCATCATCATCAAAATCATCATCGTCATTGATCGGTCGTACGCGCCGTTTCGGTTTATTGACCTTGACGACTTTGTCTTCGACTTCCTCGACTTCGCCCTTGCGTTTTTTCGCTTTCGGCTTACGAGGCGGTTTCGGACGATTAAGGGTCAGATCTGTGGACGTTTCGCCATCATCATCTTTCGATGTTGCCGTGACGCTATCGGTATCGTCATCGTCGTCGTCTGTAACCTTGGACTTCGTACTCGCCGAGTTCAAACGCACAAGTTGCGGTCGCTTCAAATCCGGAACGGGATCTCGGCGAGCCGGAGCTGAAGCAGGCGAAGTTGGAGCGCTGGGCTTGTCTGAAACCGGAGTAGGCTCGTCGCTCGTATCGCCTTTCTTCTTCAGTTTCGGAGGCGCAACACCCGCCGAAAGCTGCGTTTTCTGTGCGGCAGGCTTCTCTGCACGCTGAGGCGGTCCAACCAACTGCGGTTTCGGCGCTGACTTGACGGGCTCAGGAGCTTTCGGAGGGCTGCTAGGTGGGATCGAAACATCACCACCTTGGCTCGCAGCAGGCTTGGTCGGCTCTTTTGCTTTGGGAGAGGCTGGACGCACCGCAGGCGGCTTCGCAGGGGCGCTGAGCTTCGTCGGTGGCGTTACAGGAGGCGTAGCCGGAGCCGCCGCATTCGGTTTTTCAACCGGCGTGTCAGGGCTCTTCGGCTGAACAGGTTTCGATAGTTCAGGCCGCTTAGGAGCGTCTGCACTAGGCGTTTTCTTAACCTGTAATATCTGTTGTTGCTTGCGGATTTTAGGACGCTCCGGGGACATGCTGGGCCGCTCGGGTTTTGCAGATGAATTAGGGGGGTTTGGTCGAGTTGGAGGCGTAGCGATCGCGCTGTTCTTGGCTGCGCTGCGTATCCGATGGGCATCGGACTCTGAGATCGTACTGCTGTGGCTCTTATAGGCGATCTCAAGTTGATCGCAGTGTGCCAAGATTTGCTTATTGTCGACGTTTAGCTCCTTTGATAACTCATATAGTCTGACTTTCCCGTTATTCATCCAATCTGATCCTCTTTTACATCATGATGTTGGTCGTCCCGTGTAAGTGATTTACGGTCGCTTCCGAACGGTTCGCTAGCGACAAACGACGCCAGAGGGATTGATAAAGATCGTCACCAACCGACGTACGCAAGGCACGACTCAGGCGATTTTTCTTTTGGGCGATCTTCAAACACTCTGCCGAGGGGCAAAGATAGGCTGAACGCCCCATCCCATTGTCCAATTGTAGCTGATGCGATGGATGAACTCGGACGATTCGCCAGAAAGATGACTTTGATCCGATTTCACCACAGCTCACACAGCGCCGATCGTTCTTTTGACTCATAGGTTACGTAATACCGCGATCGCCAGGGAACAACACTTGAAATGGACAGCTTCAATTCCATCTCTCCCCGGCGTCCCATCCTGGCTGCGTTAAGCAAATTAAAGCAAGTTTAAAGATTTGGGACTGGGATATGGGCGATCGCGATGTGGTTGGTTTACTCCTCCTCGTCTGGCTCGTCACTCGAATCATCTTCAGAATCGTTTTCAGGCTCGTTGTCTAAATCTTCATCTGATAAATCTTCAACAGTATCGAGATCCTGCTCTGTTTCACTCATGTTATCGGTGTCTGCGAGATCTTCTACTGCCTCGATTTCCGATCCTGAGGTTTCGGCTTCTACGGCGTCTTCCAGTTCCGCTTCGGCTTCTAGTTCGGCTTCTAGTTCGGCTTCACGTGCAGCCGCTTTGGCATCTTCTGCCGCTTCAATGGCAGCTCGTTCCGCTTTGGCGGCGGCCTTCGCTTCCACTTCCGCCATGATGGAGTCGTACTCTTCGGCGTATTTCGCCGAATCTTTAATGTCGATCTTCCAGCCGGTCAAACGTGCCGCGAGGCGGACGTTTTGGCCTTCTTTACCGATCGCCAAACTGAGCTGATTTTCCGGCACGAGCACATGGGCTTGACGCAGCTCGGGATCAATCAAGCGGACTTCATCCACACGAGCGGGCGATAGCGCATTGGAGATATACAAACCGGGATCAGGCGACCAGCGAATCACGTCGATTTTCTCGCCGCGTAGCTCATTGACGACCACCTGAATTCGCGATCCCCGCGCTCCGATGCAGGCTCCCACAGGATCAACATCACTCTCGATCGTGTCCACCGCAATCTTGGTGCGCGGTCCCACATAGCGCGACGGCGGATTCGCTTCACGGGCAACCGCAACCACCCGCACGATCTCGTCTTCGATTTCGGGAACTTCGTTTTCAAACAGATAAACGACTAACCCTGCATCTGCACGGGAAACCAGAAGCTGAGGGCCACGATGGGGGCCATCGCAAACTTTCTTGAGGAAGACTTTAAAGGTGGCATTGGCGCGATAGTTGTCGTTGGGGAGCTGCTCGCGTTTGGGCAGCTCGGCCTCGACTTCCGATTGACCAAACCCGCTGCTAACGGCCATCACCACCGATTGATTTTCAAAGCGCAACACGCGAGCCTGAAGTACTTCTCCTTCGAGATCCTGGAATTCTTCCTGGATCAGCTTGCGTTGCAGGTCGCGCAGTTTTTGAGCCAACACCTGTTTGGTTTGGATCGCCGCCATCCGTCCAAAGTCGTCTTTCTCCGGCGTGACATCGAGGACGACGGTGTCGCCAAGCTGGGCTTCTGCGGCCACTTCTTGGACTTCTTGGAGGGCGATTTCGTGATCCGGCACGATCACATCGTCCACAATACTTTTTGTTGCGAGTACCCGAAATCCACCGTCTTCGGGATCGAGTTCAACCTCAAAATTCTCAAAATAGGTTTCCTCGAACTGAATGTCCATACGCTGGGTACGACGATAGCGTTCGTAGCCTTTCAGGAGGGCTTCGCGCAGGGCTTCCTGGACAGCCGTTTTCGGGAGGTTGCGTTCACGCGAAATGCTGTCAATCATTTCAGCAAGACCGGGCAAGGTCACCATGGACATGTAAGTTCGGCTCCTAAGTGAGAGGTGTAAGGGTGAGGGGATCGAGTCTAAGGATGAAAAATGGTCGTCAGACGTGGGGTGTCGCGATCGCAGATGCGGAATGCAGCCTGACGGGTTGAATGATGAGGCCGAGACGGCGGATTGGCGGATCAGCGAATCGGATGACACGGCTTAAGGCGCGATCGAACCAGTGATGAGAGGACAATCACGACTCTTCGCTCAGAACAACCTCCGCCACAAGATTGCGAGGGATTTTGACCGTACGTCCTCGAACGTTGATGTAGATGGCATCATCATCGCGCTGGGCGAGGCGTCCATTCCAGTTTTGCTGACCTTTAAACGATTCATGGGTTGTGACGAGGACGCTAAAACCTTTAAACGCCGCAAAGTCACGATCGCTAGTCAAGACCTCCGAGACCCCAGGGCTGGAGACTTCGAGGACGTAGGCGCTGGGGATCGTTTCGGATTCTTCGAGTTCTGCATCGAGGGCGCGACTCATCTGTTCGCAATGTTCAAGGCCGGTGTCACCATTGCGGCTGGAAATATCGACCCGCAGCACAGGAGGATTTTGGTTGGTTTGAAATACCACATCGACGACATCGAGGTTGAGGTCTTTCGCGATCGAGCGAGCGATCTCCAGGATTTGGGGAACAAGGGGATGAGTCATAGACGGACGGCCAGAAATCTAAAAAGATGGCCAATAAAAAAAGCGGGTCGAGCACCCACTTCATGCAGAACAGGCAATGCCTGACGTTCGATTCGCGGACTCAATCGCCGATCGAGTTGCGTGTAGCGAAAACATCCAAGCTTTGCAGACTCAGATATTTTACGCGATCGTGTGCCGGGTCTTTTGCGTAGCAGTGTCGAAGCGGTTGCAACGACGCTCTCTACTCAAAGATCCCAAAAGCTCTAGATTTGACTTTATCCCGAATTAACCGACTTTGGAATAGCAATGCGATCGCGGGTCGGGAGTGGTTGAAGCAAAAGGATCAAAATTTAAGCCGTGATCCCATTCTCCGAGGTATCACCAATACTTGTGTTACTGGCGATCGTAAAACCGAACCCGTACGCGAAATGATCCCCAGTTTCGTTGGGGTTAGGATCAATCTTAAGTGTGCTTTCGTTCCCTGTGCTTTTCCTAAAGCCCTAGCTTTAAACCGTAAGGAGGTTGGCTCCCATGTTCTTTCACTCGTCCTATCTGTTGCTTATTCCGGGCATGTTGCTGATGTTCTGGGCGCAAAGCCGCGTGCGTGGAACTTACGATCGCTACTCGAAAGTTAGCTCCAGCCTCGGCATGACCGGCGCAGACGTGGCGCGATCGATCCTCAACGATCTCGGCTTTCACGATATCGCCGTTGAACACGTCCCCGGCGAACTCACCGACCACTACGACCCGAACGCGAAAACCGTACGCCTTTCCTCTGGCGTCTACGGCTCCGATTCCCTCGCTGCGGCTGCCGTTGCCGCCCACGAGTGCGGACACGTGATGCAGGACAAGCAGGGTTATACGTTCATGAATCTGCGAGCCTCGCTGGTTCCGGCGGCCAATATCGGATCGCAGTTCGGCCCGATTTTGGTGATTCTCGGGATTTTCCTCAACGCGATGGCCGGTGTGTCGAGCCTGTTCGTCAATCTGGGGATCGTTCTGTTTGCAGCGTCGATTTTGTTTCACGTCGTGACCCTCCCCGTGGAATTTAACGCCTCCGGTCGGGCGCTCAAGATTGTTCAAACCCTGGGCATTCTCGACGGGGAAGAACGCCGGGGCGCGAAAGCCGTGCTTGATGCGGCGGCCTGGACGTACGTGGCGACGGCGATTTATTCGGTGTTACAGCTTGTGCAATTGCTGATGATCTCGCGCGATTAATCTCCGGCCAAGATCCGATTGGTGTCTGTCGCAATGGATCACTGATCGTCGATCACTATCCAGATTTTGCCGAACCTCGCACGTAAGCCACGGATGGGGTTTGGCGTTTTTGCGATCTAAGCGATCGAAACCGTGTAGAAAAACCGCGATCGCACAGCCGATCAAACCCTTTCTGATACATTAAAAATCGTCTTAAGGCAGGAGCCGAGAATGGGTCACGTCATCGCGACAACGAATATGAAAGGGGGCGTCGGCAAAACCACGCTGACGGTGAACGTCGCGACGGCGTTGGCGAAACATCACAATAAACGTGTACTCGTCGTTGACCTCGATCCGCAAATCAGCGCCACCCTTTCGCTCATGTCTCCCTCCGACTTTGCGCGGCTGCGACGCGATCAGCACACGCTCAAGTTTTTGCTCCAGCAGGAAATTGCAGGCACTCCCGGCAGCATTCAGGTTCGTGACGCAATCCAGCCCTATGGCGGTTCCGTCAAAGGATTGGATATCCTGCCGGGAGATATCGACCTATATAACGATTTCCTCGTGTCAGAGGTGCTGTATCGCAAGGCGATTCGCAATCCGGAGCGCAATTTTGAAAAGGTCTGGGGAGCCTTTGAGCTGTCGTTGATGAAAGCGGTACTTGACCCGGTGATGAGTCAATACGATTTCATCCTGCTTGATTGTGCGCCGAGCTATAACCTCGTGACCCGCAGCAGCCTGGTGATTAGCGATTATTACCTCATCCCAGCCAAAGCCGAGCCGCTGTCTTACATTGGGATGCAGCTCCTCGAACGGCAAATTCGGAAGCTGGCGGAAACCCATCAAATCGATCGCCAGCAGCAAACGCGCCTCCTGGGGATCGTCTTTTGCATGTCGCGCAATCTCTTTGCGGGTCGTCACTATCAGCGGGTGATGGATCGCATCCGCAAAGAATTTGGAGCCAACCAGATTTTCAAAACGTCCGTCCCGATGGATGTCAGCGTGGCGAAGGCGGTGGATAGTTTTAGACCGGTGGTGATCTCTGATCCAAATTCGGCGGGTGCACGGGCGTTTTGTCAGATTACGAAAGAGCTACTCGATCGCCTGACGCCACAGACGGCCAAGCTCACGAAAGGATCAACGGGATCGGTCAATTTGTCGAAACTAGAATGAAGATCCGGCACGATCGCGACTTTGCAGGTTCAACGATTCTGTTGATCGCGAGGCTGCGTCATAATGGCAGTTACTTGAACGGTACGGAACTGTGCGATGACTGGTGATATTCCCCAGCCCAATGAATTCTTGTCTGAATCATCGTCAGGCGCTGCGCCCGATCGCGAGGATAATCCGACGACAACTCCTGGCGGTCTGGATGATGGTGTGGTGTTTGATCTGACGATCAAGCGAACACGGCGATCGCCCGCTCCGGTGAGTGTCGATCGGGATGTAGCTCTCGATCAAGGCGGAATTGAGGCAGAATCTGGTGATGATGAATCCGAAATGACGGTTGCTGACGAGAACGATCCGGATATGCCGAATGTGATTGATGAGTTTGAAACGGGGACTGCTAACCCAGAACGTGAGACGGACATGGGGGATGAAGTCGAGCCGGAAGCCCAGCCAGAAACCGAGCCGGATATTGTTCTAGAAACTGAGCCAGACACAGACTTCGAGATCGAACCCGAAATCGATTTGGGATATCTCACGCCTCGCGCTCAGGTCTATCTCAAAGCGATCGGCGATCGCGTCTTGTTCATTTTGCCACCGCCGCTGGATCGGCTCGATTCGGTTGCGGAACTCACCTGGCAGGAAATCCAGCAACAACTGAGCCAGCGTCTCAACGCCGGGGAACGCTTCTGGTCACCTGACGCCCGCGTGACCCTCGTTGTCGGCGATCGCCTGCTCGACAATACGCAACTACAAGATTTAGAAGAAACCCTCGCGAATAACGATTTAGCCCTTTCCCGCGTGCAAACGAATCGCCGCGAAACCGCGATCGCAGCCGTAACGGCGGGTTATTCCGTCGATCAGCAGGCTTTGCAACGGCGGGTCGCCACGGATAATCCAAGCCTGAGCGCGATCGACAGCACGCCCTCACCGCTAGCCCTAGCCGAGCCGTTGTACATGCGAACCACGGTGCGATCGGGGATCGAAGTCCGCCATCCCGGTTCTGTGATTGTCTTTGGGGATGTGAATCCCGGCGGATCGATCATTGCCGACGGGGACATAATCGTCTGGGGTAAGCTGCGGGGCTTGGTTCATGCCGGTGCGAACGGCAACGCCCGATCGATCGTCGCTGCGCTGCAAATGGAACCGACCCAAATTCGGATTACTGATACCGTCGCCCGCGCCCCATCTCAAAATCCCGATCGCTTTTACCCTGAAGTCGCCTACGTCACCCGCCAGGGCATTCGCATCAGTCGCGCTGAAGATTTTCCCCGTCAGGCGGCGCGGACAGGTCTGGGATTATGATCGACCGCAACGTCACTTAAAAGGCAACGTGGCACAATAGATGGAACTCAGGCCGAATGTCATGTCTTGCGCATCATGCTGCCTGTTGCCACGTTTCTGTCACTAGAACCCTGCGCCGTGCTGAATCTCTTTAAGCCACTGTTCGAGATGCTCAAGATTTGGTGGGCGGAATTTACGCTGCAAACAAAACTCCTCGCCGGAGCCACGATCGTCGTCTCGATCGTCATGAGCGGCCTCACCTTTTGGGCGGTCAACAGCATTCAAGAAAATGCGCAGGCCAACGACACCCGCTTTGGCCGCGATCTTGGGTTACTCCTCGCCGCCAACGTCACCCAAACGATCGCCGATGACGATCGCGAAGAACTCGCCCGCTTCACCAGTCAGTTTTACGCCAGCACTTCCAGCGTTCGCTACATTATCTACGCCGATCGCGACGGCGAAATCTTCTTCGGCATTCCCTATTCCGAACCCACGGTTAAAGACTCTCTCAGCATCCAGCGCCGTATCCAGCTCCCCGAAGACTTGATGCAAAGCGGGTTACCGTTTGTGCGTCAGCATGAATCCCCCGGCGGCCAGGTCACCGATGTTTTTGTCCCGCTACACGACGGCGTCCGAAATCTCGGCGTCATGGCGATCGGCATCAACCCCAACCCCACGGTAGTCGCGTCGTCGAATCTGACGCGAGACGTGACCACGGCGGTCTTTGTCTCCATTTGGGCGCTGGTGATCCTCGGCGCGGTCTTCAATGCGCTAACAATTACCCGACCGATTAAAGAATTGCTGTTGGGCGTCACCAACATCGCCACGGGCAACTTTAAGCAGCGCATTGACCTGCCCCTGGGCGGTGAATTGGGCGAGCTGATTGCAAGCTTTAACGATATGGCAGGACAGCTCGAACGCTATAAAGAACAAAATATCGAAGAGCTAACCGCCGAAAAAGCCAAGCTGGAAACCTTGGTGGTCAAAATGGCGGATGGTGCGTTGCTGCTCGATGAAGGACTCAATGTTGTGCTGGCGAACCCCACCGCCCAGCGAATTTTTGGCTGGGATCTGCACGCCGATTACCTAGGTAAAAATGCGATCGATCTATTTCCAGTATCAGTGCAAGCGGAGCTAACCCGTCCGCTCTACAAAATTGCACGGGGTCATCGTGAAGGCGGCGAGTTTCGGGTCGTGACGACCGAACCAGTGCGTCGTACGATTCGGATTCTCGTATCAACGGTGCTTGATCCGTCGGGAACCAACCTTAAGGGCATCGCGATCACGGTGCAGGACATCACACGCGAGGTCGAGCTAAATGAGGCCAAAAGCCAATTCATTAGCAATATTTCCCACGAACTACGCACGCCGCTATTTAATATCAAGTCGTTTATCGAGACGCTGTATGAGTATGGCGATGAGCTATCGGCGGAAGAGCGCCATGATTTCCTCGAAACGGCGAACAACGAAACCGATCGTCTGACGCGCTTGGTCAACGATGTGCTGGATCTCTCGCGCCTGGAATCCTGCCGGATCTATCACCTCGAACCGATCGACATTTCCCAGCCGATCGAACAAACCTTACGCACCTACCAACTCAACGCTCGCGATAAAGGCATCGAGCTAGAGTCGGAGATCGAGGACGATTTGCCCTTGGCGATCGCCCATTACGATTTACTGCTGCAAGTCTTCGCTAATCTGGTCGGTAACTCGCTGAAGTTTACCGAAACCGGTGGCCGCGTGCAGATTCGCGCCTACCGGCTCGAAGCAGAATCTCACCCTCGGGGCGCGACACCGGAACATGTTCGCATTGAAATTGCCGATACGGGGATCGGGATTGATGCGGAAGATCGCGAGGCGATTTTCGATCGCTTTTTCCGTGTCGAAAATCGTGTCCATACCTTAGAAGGAACCGGGCTGGGGCTATCGATCGTCCGCAATATTATCGACAAACACCACAGCAGCATTCATCTGGTCAGCGAAGTCGGGGTTGGCACAACCTTTTGGTTTGATTTGGATGTGGCGCAAAATTATGATGCGATCGAGGTGCTGGCGACGAATGGTGATCCGGCGATCGGCGAAAAAGCGCTTAATTTATCCTCAAAATCGATTTAATCCTGGGGAACGTCCTCGCCCAAGCCTTCAGTTCACTCGCGTTCAGGCTTCGTCCAACGCTGGTCGGCTAGGCGTGTAGAAGCTTGCCACGATCGCCAGCATGAGCCACCAGAGCGCCTGGATCGGTGGTCGATAGAAAACCGTATCAAACAATCCGTGCGCCATCAGTCCTGCGCCCGACGCCAGAGCCGCCATCAACCAGAACGCATCATAATGCCCCACTTCGCGCAGGCGTTTGAGCTGAGTGATGCCCTGATAGGTCGTGACGAAGAGTAGCCAGAGAAACGAAAATAAACCGATTAAACCGGCTTCGACCGTGACTTCTAACAGCACGGAATAGGAACTAAGCGCCGAGTATTTGGGGCGCATATAGAGCGGATAGATCTTGTTAAAGATGCTGTTGCCGGGGCCAATGCCCAAGATGGGTCGATCGCGAATCATATCGATCACCGCTGCCCAAACGTTAATCCGAAAATTATTGCTACTGTCGCCGCGTCCGACAAACATGCTCGCCACCCGATCGCGAATTGGCGGCACGATCGCCACCGCCAACAGCACCATCGCCGCCGACAAACCCACCACGCCGGGTAAAGCCCAGGCTCGTAGCTTACTCGGCAAGCGATCGCTCCACCACCACACCAGCAACAGCGTAAACGTAAAACCACCTGCCACGAGACCAATCCAGCCGCCACGACTGTAGGTCATGACCAGCGCCGATACGTTCACGATCAACATGACGATCGCCAATAGTTTGGGGAGCCAACGTTGCCACGCAAAACAGGCCGCCGCGCTCATGCCCACCGCTGGGATCAAGTAGCCCGCGAATAGGTTCGGGTTGCCGAGATAGCTATAAATGCGGGTCGCTTCAGCGGCGGCGGAGGTGGGATCAGTCCAGGTGGCGAGGGCTTCCACGCCGACGATGCTTTGCTGAATCCCATGCACACTGGTAATCAGTGCGACCAGGAGAAAAATCCCGATCGCCCAGGCTCGTAGCCGCGATCGGCGTAGCACCCGTGCGGCCAGGAAAAACAGCCCGATGTACAGCGTCAGCTTAATCCAGCCGGAAAACGCCACCCGTGGCATCGGCGAAAATCCCATCGCCAGCGACGACACCGCCCAGTACAGCACCACGAGGGTATGGATCGGCGTCAAGCCAAAGCGGGTGTTATCGCTAAGGGTTAGCAGCCCGAAAAAGGCGATGCAGCAAAAGAGCAGCACACCAACGAGGGTGGTCGAAACAAAGGGTGCAACGACCAGCACTGCTGCTACCAACGCCATGCCTAGCGGTTCCGAGGCAGACATCAGCAGGCTATCGCTGCGCCACTGTTGCAAGCGTCCAAAGGCGAGGCGATAGAGCAGGCTCGATCGCTGCCAGCGATCGGGCGACCAGCCGGACAGCGTAAGGGAAGTGAGCAAAGAATTCATCGGTTCGGGACGTAATGCGGCAAAGGGAGTATCGGGCGCGACGGGTGAGATTGGCCAGTCGATCGATAACCCAGCATATCAACGGCGTGTCAGTCCTGGCAGTCTCAAAAAGTAAGTTTCAAAAAAAAATGGGATTCGGCGAGCATTTCGCTGAATCCCATCAAGTTTTAGGCGAGACCTTTGAGGTTTTTAAAACCTCAAAGGTCTGAGGTTGGGCTAACTAGACTTAGTAGTCGAAGTCGCCGCCGCCCATGCCGCCAGCCGGTGCGCCATCTTTCGGCTCAGGCTGGTCAACGATGATGCATTCGGTCGTGAGGATCATGCCCGCGATCGAAGCCGCATTTTGCGTCGCCGATCGGGTCACTTTCGCCGGGTCAACCACACCCGCTTCAAACATGTCCGCGTACTCGTTAACCGCTGCGTTGTAACCGACGTTGAAGTCTTTTTCCTTCACCCGTTCCGCCACAACCGCACCGTTTTGACCGGCGTTTTCAGCAATCCGCTTCAGCGGAGCCGTCAGCGCCCGCGCCACGATTTGCGCACCGGTCAGCTCTTCGTCAGTTAGGTTTTGGCTAGCCCACTCTTCGAGCATCGGAGCCAGGTGAGCCAGGGTCGTACCACCACCGGGGACGATGCCTTCTTCAACCGCAGCTTTCGTCGCGTTGATGGCATCTTCCAGGCGCAGTTTGCGATCCTTCATCTCGGTTTCAGTGGCCGCACCGACTTTGATGACCGCAACACCGCCGGACAGTTTCGCCAGACGCTCTTGCAGCTTCTCTTTGTCGTAGCTCGAATCGCTTTCTTCGATTTGACGGCGGATTTGCTCGCAGCGCGACTTAACGCCCGCTTCGTTGCCTTCCGCAACGATCGTCGTGCTGTCCTTCGTAATGGTGATACGGCGAGCCGTACCCATCATTTCCAACTTAGCCGTTTCGAGCTTCAGACCCGCATCCTCAGCGATGACTTGGCCACCGGTGAGGACGGCGATGTCTTCGAGCATTTGCTTACGACGATCGCCAAAGCCCGGAGCTTTAACGGCGGCGACATTCAGCACACCGCGCAGACGGTTGACCACGAGGGTCGCCAGCGCTTCTTTTTCAATGTCTTCCGACAGAATTAGTAACGGTTTGCCCGATCGAGCCACCTGCTCCAGCACCGGAACCAGATCCTGAACCAGGCTGATTTTCTTATCGGTGATCAGGATGTAAGGCTCATCCAGGACGGCCTCCATGCGCTCGGTATCCGTTGCAAAGTAGGGCGAAATATAACCCTTATCGAAACGCATCCCTTCGGTGATTTCCAGCTCAGTCGTCATCGACTTGCCTTCTTCGAGGGAGATAACGCCCTCTTTACCGACTTTGTCCATCGCATCAGCGATCATTTTGCCGACTTCATCGTCGTTACCGGCAGAAATTGCACCGACTTGAGCGATCGCGGTCGAATCAACGACTTCACGCGAATAGCTCTTGATTTTCTCGACGAGGAACGCCGTCGCTTTATCGATACCGCGCTTGAGCAAAATCGGGTTTGCGCCCGCTGCTACGTTACGCAGACCTTCTTTGACCATCGCGTGAGCCAGAACGGTGGCCGTGGTCGTACCGTCACCGGCTGCATCGTTGGTTTTCGAGGCCGCTTGACGAATCAGAGCAACGCCGGTGTTTTCGACGTTATCTTCGAGTTCGATTTCCTTGGCGATCGTAATCCCGTCGTTGACGATTTGCGGTGCGCCAAATTTCTTTTCAAGAACGACGTTACGGCCTTTTGGGCCGAGGGTCACCGCGACGGATTCCGCCAGGATGTCCATGCCTTTTTCTAAGGCGCGACGTGCGTTTTCGTTATAGATAATTCGTTTTGCCATGTTTGCTTCCTTTGGGGAGTCTCAAGGGGTGTGAAGGGTGAACTCGAAAAACGAGTGAACCTAAATCACGACGATCGGCACAGTATCGGAGCCAAACGTCGTGTTTGTCGTGGCATTAGTCCGACCGGGGAGTTGGCAATTTCATACACACTGTCGGGGATGAAAACGATCCAATCCGTTTTAAAACCGCGAGCGGTTCAAAGACGGCGAAGCGAGCCAGTCTCGGGGCGAACTCTAGTCGACGATCGCGAGGATGTCTTTTTCTGATAGCAACACATACTCATCGCTACCCAGCTTGATGTCCGTCCCGGCGTACTTCGAGTACAGGACTTTGTCACCAACTTTGACATCGAGTTCATAACGCGTGCCATCGTCGCCGCGCTTACCGGGGCCGACTTGAACAATTTCACCCACTTGGGGTTTTTCTTTTGCGGCGTCGGGCAGGAGGATACCACCTGCGGTTTTTTCTTCAGACGCGCTGACTTTCACAAAGACGCGATCGGCCAAGGGCTTTACGGTGGATACGCTCAAAGATACGGCTGCCATAGGACTCTTTCTCCCGTTATTTTCGTTCGGTTGAGGGTTGGACTAAAATTGTGGGGAATCGAGGCATACGAACACAGACTCACGAGATGATGACTGCGGTTGCTGCACGATCGAGCTAGGAACGCGATCGGCCAAAGTCGAGACGGATGGCGAACGCCAGCCCACAAAAGCCAGTCGTTTGAATCGCATTCCGAGCGGTTTTAGCACTCTCGATTTCCGAGTGCTAATCTACCCGAATGCCTTGACACTGCGCAACTTGCGTAACTGTACGGGTTCCCGAACTGTAGTAACTGTGAGGGGTCTAGTTTGATGGTCTGTGACGTTATGACCGGACGTTCCCTGCGGCTCCAGTACAGCATTACAGTTAATCTATTTGGATAGACCTAAACTTCTTTTCGCCGTCAGGCTAACGTGAACGATCGTGAACGATTTTCCTTCCTCAAACCCGTTAGATGATGCACCTGCGACACAGACCCCAGTGGGTCAAGAGGCAGAAAGCGAAATTGATCGTTGTCTCGCCGACAGCGTTCGGTGTTTGTCGATTGATCGGATCGAACGTCATGTTTTTATCTGCGCGGATCAAACCAAGCCAAAGTGCTGCCCCAAAGAAGACAGTATTGCGGCCTGGAATTATCTCAAGCAGCGCTTACATGAGCTAGGGCTCGATCGGGCGATCTCCATCAATTCGACTTGCGTGTTTCGCACCAAGGCCAATTGTCTACGGGTATGCCGCAATGGCCCGATCTTGCTGGTCTATCCTGAAGGCGTGTGGTATCGCGATGCGACACCAGAGGTGATTGAGCGTATCATTCAAGAACATTTGATCAACAATAAAGTTGTCGAATCTCATGCCTTTTTTGCTCGCAATATTGAAAGTTTAAGCCATGCATAAAACTTGAATTATCAAGAAAGTCAAACTTATATCTACTTCACACAAACAGAATTCAATGGATGAATTATCGGCTGAACAAATTGAAATTATTTATTCCATCATTCATGATCTCTGGACTAATCATTTCCAAGTGAAATATCATCCAGATCTCAAATCTTTCTCTTGGTAAAATCCACAACATAGCACCATGAAAATATAAACAGAGATGATTTCAAAATCCAAAGCATTTTTTGAATTGCTCAGCAAGAATAATGGTAATCTGTAACCTCAGAGATGATCCTCATCGGTTAATCAAGATATTAAGGCAATTCGGTGATTCCCGGAATATAATCATCAGTGGGGGTTCCTTAATAATTGACTCCCTAACGTGAAATATCATTCGACGGGAAGTCTGCAACTCAGATCCCCCAAAAAAGGACAGGAAACATAGTTAGAAAGCAGTCTTATGAAAAACAATAAGCAGAAGCGTCTTTTACTCGTTGATGATGATCCAAATCTAATTTTATTAGTCAAAGACTACTTGGAATTCCGAGGCTATGAAGTCTCTTCTGCCGATAATGGTCGCATTGCATTAGAGCAACTCCAAGAAGAACTACCGGACTTGATCATTTGCGATGTAATGATGCCAGAGATGGACGGTTACACCTTCGTTGAAAGTGTGCGAGAGGAGCCACGTACGAGCTGGATTCCCGTGATTTTTCTATCCGCAAAAGGTCAAAGCCAAGATCGGATTAAAGGGCTTAACATCGGGGCGGATGTCTACATGGTCAAACCCTTCGAGCCAGAAGAACTGATCGCCCAAGTGGAGTCGTCTCTGGCTCAGGCGGCACGGTTGACCGCGCGGAAGGTTTTAGGGAATGATGCCGCGCCCCCGCTTCAAGTGCGTCCGGGTGTTGAGTTAACTCCCACGGAGCTGAAGGTGGTTCAGTGGGTGGCACGGGGAATGGCAAACCGTGAGATTGCGGTCGAAATGAAGGTTAGCCAGCGAACGATCGAAAGTCACGTCTCCAATATGTTGGGCAAGACGGGTCTGCATAACCGTACGGAATTAGCGCGATGGGCGATCGAGAGCGATATGGTCTAAAAAAGACGGCATGATCTTGCTGGATAAACATGATCTTGCCGGATGAAATGGTCATGCCACGCTCTGATACTGCGGGCAATGCATCGCGCTACTTGAGGGCTTAATAGCCTGTTAACCCAAGATGGGTACAATATCGTAGCGGATTCGAGGCGGTCATCAATTAAAGGTCTAGCGCTTACCCAGTCAGGGTCATAGCCCCTAGTTTTTTGGGTTGGGTCGGGCATTCGATGGCTTACCTGATCAGGGTTCTATGATTAGTTGATGACATGCCCTAGAGTCGTCGCCTTTCACCCTTGGGGGATGCGGGATGTGCAAGCACCAAGTCGCGCTCGTTGTTTGTGTTGATCATCCGTTTGAATTGAGTGTTTCGCGTGGTTATGTACGATACTCAGCCCGTAATACCAGTCCGTGTTCCTCACTGGACGGATCGCTTGCGCTTGGATTCGACGATCGCAGAACTCAAGCTCAATCTCAGTGAAATTGATGTGAGTTTGCCCGGAAAGCAGCTCCTCAAGCTTTTTAGTCGTGACGATCGCCTCCCCGGCGTGATTTTGCTGCGAGACGGTGAGTTTGTGGGGCTGGTTTCCCGTGAATATTTTCTCGAAATGATGAGTCTGCCCTATCGGATGGACTTGTTTGCCCAACGTCCGATCGAGCAGCTTTATGAATTTGTTAACGTCAATTTGCTGAAGCTCGATGGGAGTACCAGTATTCTCGATGCGGCCAAGCAGAGTCTAGAGCGGCCACCCAATAGTGTGTATGAGCCGATCGTGGTTGAACTGGTCGATCGAGCCTACCGTTTGCTCGATGTCCGTCGGCTGCTGGTCGCGCAGTCAAAACTATATGAAGTGGCGACGATGGCCTTGCGTCAGCGCGAGGCGGAAATCCTTGACCTGAACCAACGACTCAAAGCGGAAAATACGAGACTGGGCGCAGAGGTCGAAGTCACTCGCAAAATTCAGACGATGCTCTTGCCGCACGACACAGAGCTATCGGCGATCGCAAGTCTTGATATTGCGGTGTATATGGAGCCTGCCGCTGAGGTCGGTGGCGATTACTACGATATTTTGCGTCACCGCGATCGCATCAAAATTGGGATTGGCGATGTTACAGGGCACGGGCTAGAAAGTGGTGTCCTGATGTTGATGGTTCAGACCGCTGTTCGCACGTTGCTAACCCATAACGTCACCGATCCCGTTGCCTTTTTTAGCACGCTCAACCAGACGATTTTCGATAACGTGGGGCGCATGGATAGCGATAAACACTTGACCTTAGCGCTACTCGACTATACCGATCGCGATGGATGTGGCCATGTAACCCTCAGCGGTCAGCATGAGGAAGTGATCGTTCTGCGCCACGACGGGACGATCGAAACCATTGACACGATCGATCTGGGCTTTCCGATCGGTCTGGATGAAGGAATTGCTCCGTTTATCGGTCAAATGTCACTGAATCTGGCAGCGGGCGAGGCGATCGTGCTGTACACCGATGGGATCACCGAGGCTGAAAATGTTGAGGGTCAGATGTATGGCTTTGAGCGATTGCTTGAGGTTTTGGGGCGTCATGGTCACCGTAGCGCGGACGAGATTCGTCACGCTGTCATTACCGACGTGAAGACCTTTATCGGACTCAACACCATTTACGATGACATTACATTACTCGTTTTAAAGCAGCGCTAGAGTGCGTCATCGCTGAGGCGTGTCATCAGGACGCGATCGCGATTTGTGACGAATGATGCAGGATGAAGGATTGTAATCCGCTACGTTATCAAGGCTAAGACAGCATAGCGACGCGATAAAACGTCTCGCGTACGGCTGTTTTGCGTCAAGCTTGTGCGTCAGGCTGGCTGACTTCAGCACATCTGTAGCGCTGAGCGCTGGCAAAATTCCACAGCCGACTTCCTTCCACTTCCGTAGTTTCTAGATCTCCCAAGATTTGATACAAGAGAATAGATTAAGTCTCGGTTAAACTCGATCGCGTAGAGATCACGACAACGTTGCTGACGCTTCCCTTCTCTTTCCCCCTCAATCTGATCGGCTTGCTGCCCACCTTCGCCCACCGCCATAGTTTGGTGAGCGAAGGCGGGTCAGTTGATGTTTTTTGGGTGATTATCTGTGCGGGGCTGGTATTCATGATGCAGCCCGGTTTCATGTGTCTGGAGTCGGGGTTAACGCGATCGAAAAATAGCATTAACGTTGCCGTCAAGAATTTCGCAGATTTTGGAATTTCGGTTGCCCTATTTTGGGCGTTTGGCTATGCCCTAGCCTTTGGTATTTCCAATCATGGCTTGGTCGGTACAAACGGGTTTTTCCTCAAGGTTGAAGCCGATCCCGAAACCGCAGCCTTCTTTTTGTTCCAGACGATGTTTTGCGGCACGGCCACAACGATCGTCTCCGGAGCAGTCGCCGAACGGATGAAATTCCTGGCGTATCTTGCCGTCTCTTGCCTCTCCTCAGGTCTGATCTATCCGCTCTTTGCCCATTGGGTGTGGGCGCGTACGAGTAACGGCGAAGCGGTCGGCTGGCTGGGTAAGCTCGGATTTTCGGATTTTGCGGGAAGCACCGTTGTTCACAGTATCGGCGGCTGGATTGCACTGGCGGCACTCGTCACGATCGGCCCCCGCTTCGGTCGCTTTCCCAAAGGGGAACCGGCTCGAAAAATCCAGGGATCAGATTTGCCGCTATCGGTGCTGGGAACCATGCTGCTCTGGCTGGGCTGGCTTGGATTTAACGGCGGCAGTACCCTCGCGCTGGATGGCCGGATTGCAGGCATCATGGCGCATACCCTCCTCGCTGGAGCCGCCGGGATGATGTCGGCGATGGTGATCGGCTGGCGACGCAGCAAAGTTCCTGAAGTCGAACTCTTACTCAATGGCTCGCTAGCGGGCTTAGTGGCAGTTACGGCCTCTTGTAGCACTATTTCGACTCCGGCAGCGGTATTGATCGGTGCTATTGGTGGTGTAATTGCTGTCTTCGGGCGAGACCTGATGGAGCGGATCAAGATTGATGACGCGATCGATGCCGTTCCGGTTCATCTCGGTGGTGGCATCTGGGGAACCTTAGCCCTGGGATTGTTCGGGCTGCCGAGTTCGCCTGAGCTGCAATTCGATCGGGTCGAATTTTTCCTGGTGCAGCTCATCGGCGTGATTGTCTCCGGTATTTGGGCTTTTGGTATTAGCTTCTCCATTTTATTTGTCCTCAACAAGCTGTTTGTCCTGCGTGTCACAAGTGACGAAGAGCAAATCGGTCTCAATGTTTCGGAACATCGAGCCACCACAGAAATCTATCAACTGTTCAATATTATGGAGTCCCAGGCACGAGACCCGAGTCAGCGGTTACGGGTTCCCGTGGAGCCATTCACCGAAGCCGGTCAGATTGCGGGTCGCTATAACCAGGTGATGGACGCGCTAGAGGAAGCCGTCACGCGCAACACGGCGATCGTCACAACTGCACGGGATGCCATCATCACCTTTGAAAGCGACAGCAATACAATTTTGACCGCAAACCCTAGCACCTTCAAGATTTTTGGCTATAATTCAACCGAAATTTTACTAGTCGGGATCTCGATCCTTGACCTCTTGGGGGGCGATCAGGGCAAGCGTCAGGAGATGCTATCGACCGTCCTTGAGGCGGGGCGAGGCGACCTGACGGGACGTCGTCTTGATGGCAGTGAATTTCCGCTGGCCGCTGCGGTCACCTTGACCGAAACCGGACGTCAAGCCTTTTATACCGCAACCCTCCGCGACATTTCTGAACGCAAGGCAGCGGAGGCCGCTTTAGCGCAAGCCAACCGCGAAATTTTAGCCCTTAACCAGCGTCTCAAAGCCGAAAATGTGCGCCTTGGCGCTGAAATTGACGTTTCACGTCGCTTACAAGCGATGCTGTTACCGAAACCACAAGAACTGTGCGAGATCTCCGATCTCGATATTGCCGGGTTTATGGACCCGGCAGCCGAAGTCGGGGGGGACTATTACGATGTCCTTGTCCGGGGCGATCGCGTACAGTTTGGTATTGGAGACGTCACGGGCCACGGCCTCGAAAGTGGCGTCCTGACCATCATGGTGCAAACTGCCGTGCGAACCTTACTCGAACATAATGAGTCCGACCTTAAGTGTTTCATCGACACCATCAACCGCACAATCTATGGCAACGTTCAGCGTATGAACAGCGATAAAAATATAACCCTATCTTTACTAGACTATGAAGATGGAATGTTAACCTTATGCGGGCAACACGAGGAAGTACTAGTCGCTCGCCATCAAGGTGAACTTGAGCGTGTTGATACGATTGATCTCGGATTCCCGGTTGGCCTTGAAGCAGACATCTCCGACTTCACACGCAAAATGCAAATTCCTCTCGGTAATGGCGATGTCGCCTTGCTGTTTACTGACGGCATCACCGAGGCAGAGGATGAAGGGGGTAAATTTTACGGCATCGATCGGCTTTGCGAAACGCTAGATCGAATTAAAGCCAACCCGGCTAAAACCATTTGTCAGTTAATCGTTGATGACGTGCGACAGCACATTGGACGCCAAATCGTTCACGATGACATTACCCTGCTTGTTATCAAGCGCCGCCAGAACGATCGGGAGTTTGATCGATGACTCAAATCTTTGGAAACTACAGCGAAGGACTGCCCTCAAGTCCAGAGTTCTTGATCATTGGCTTCTCGCCCGGTTCGATTCCGCTACGGCAACGCTGGCGCAATAATGGACTGTCCGCCGATTTCATGGCCGATTATCTGATGACCTTTTTCCCGGATGATAGCTGCGATGCTGGATCTGCCCAGCGCCAAGCCGAAGTCAAAAGTTCCGTGAGCTATGTTGCGAATGAACTGCTGGAAAATGCGATGAAGTTTAACGATGAGCGTGCCAACATCCCGATCGGGATCGAGCTTCAGCTTCACGGCAGTCAATTAATTTTTGTCACAACCAATACGATCACCCATGATCGGATGGAGCCTTTCCGAAATTACCTTGAACGCTTAACGTCTTCCGATCCAGAAGAGCTATACCTTGAGCAGCTTGAGAAAAATGCTCTGGATGATGAGAATACGAGTTCTGGCCTCGGGTTTTTAACCATGATGAATGATTATGCGGCGAAACTGGGCTGGAAACTTGAACGTCATACGGATCAACCTGAGTTTGTTACCGTAAGTACGATGGTGCAGCTCCCCATATAAACGGTCTCATAGACTACGAAGTGGGGGGCTATGAATAGCGTATTCTCCTATATTTGCGACGGTTTAAACTAAAAAGGTACGTTGCATCGTTTCACCCACGCGCTTTCGCCTTGCTTACACGTTGAAAACATGACAGATACTGCTTCTAGAGAGATACGCACTGATGATTATTGTGTTAGCTATGATGAGCCGACGCAGACGGTTGCTTGTCAGGGCTCGCTGCGCTTGAGCGGCATGGCGGAATACGAGCCGATCGTCGATCTGCTGAGCAGTGTCGCCGATACGGATACCGATGCCGTTATCCTCGATCTCACCGATCTCGAATTTCTCAATAGTTCGGGTATTAGTATGCTCTCAAAATTCGTTATTAAGGTACGACACCGCAAAACCGTCACCATGTCCGTTCGCGGATCGCGGACGATTCCTTGGCAAGGTAAATCGCTCAAAAATCTCCAGCGGCTCATGCCCAGCCTGGATCTTCAGTGGGATTAACGTACGGCATCATTCCCAAAGATGTGAATTCCGCAATCTTTCCAACCGGAATCGCACTGAGGTCGTATGACGGATCGTCTGCTGACCCTGAGTGCCTGTGCGGTGAATGGCTGGAACAATTGCATCAAGCCGCGATCGCAGCGTGCTACCCTAAGCAAGCTTTGATTAGCTTTTTATACCTGCTTACAGTCAAGTCGAGTCGCTATGTTTTGGGCCGATAAAATCGCCAGTAAATTCCAGGGCGAGCAAGTCGTTAACGATTCAAAAACGCCATCTGGTCGCGTCCACGTCGGATCATTACGCGGCGTGATCGTTCACGACACCCTTTATCGCGCCCTCAAGCGAGCCGGAAAACCCGTCCGGTTTACCTACGGCATTGACGACTTCGACGCGCTCGACACGGTGCCGAAGTATCTCGATCGTGAAACCTTTGCGCCCTACCTGGGTGCGCCTTTGTGTAATGTCCCGTCACCGGGTTCAGGCGCAACGGACTACGCGAAGTTTTACAGTCAGGAATTTTTCGAGGTGTTCGACTATCTCGGCGTCAAGCCCGAGATTTATTATCTGCGCGATTTTTACCGTCAGGGAAAATTTAACGAACATATTGATACCTTCCTGAAAAATGCCCATCTCGTGCGCGAAGCGTACAAAGAGATCAGTGGCGGTGAGCGATCGGACAATTGGTATCCCTTCCAGCCCATTTGCGAGAAATGCGGCAAAATTGCCACCACCGAAGTCACAGACTACAACGGCACAGAAGTTTTCTATACCTGTAAGCCCGAAGCGACAGACTACACCAACGGCTGTGGTCATTCGGGTTGGATGTCGCCCTTTGATGGCAACGGCAAACTGCCCTGGAAAGTCGAGTGGGTGGCGAAATGGCAGATCGTCGGTGTGACGATCGAATTCGCCGGTAAAGATCACTCCCAAAAAGGCGGATCGCGAGATGTTGCAAACGCCATTTGCCGCAAAACCTATCAAAAACAACCGCCATTTCATGCGCCCTACGAGTTCATTCTCGTAAACGGCACGAAGATGAGTTCCTCAAAAGGCGTCGGTTCCAGCGCGAAAGATATCGCCGACTTGCTGCCGCCAGAGCTGCTGCGCTTCTTGATGCTCCGCACCCCGCCGCGCACCGCGATTAACTTCGCGCCGAATTACGAAACCACCACGCGCCTCTTCCGCGATTACGACACCGCGATCGACAAATATCGCCAACTCATCGCAGACGAACCCAGTGCCGAACTCAGCAAAGATCTGCTCCCCTTGTTCTATGCCCAAATCGGCGAGACGATCGAGACCTATCAACCCTTTGACTTCAGCACCCTAATTTCGTTGTTGCAAGTACCGCACATCGACATCAACGCTGAAATCACGAAGCGCACCGAGGTTGAACTGACCGCAGCAGACTGGGAGACGATCGAGACCCGCATCACAGCCGCACAACATTGGCTTGATAATTACGCTGATACGGATGAAAAGCTCGTCCTTTATCTGGATGAAATGCCAGAGCAAGTGTCGCAAATCGACCCCGCCGGATCGCAGTATCTCAGTGCCTTAGCGGATAATCTAGCAGCGATCGACACCTGGGATGGTGATACCTTGCAAACCGCGATCTTTACGACGACGAAAGAGCTAGAGATCCCGCCCGCATCGGCCTTTCCCGCCATTTATTACGCCTTTCTCGGCAAGGAACGTGGCCCCAAGGCGGGGAATTTGTTGTCGTATCTCGATCGGGATTTCACGATCGCACGGCTACGAGCCGCAGCGCAAGCATAAGTCATCGTTTCTCGCGTCAGATGTCCACAATGTGGCAGGGCAAACGCATACTAATTTTGTCCAAACGAGATAATAAGGGTTCCAGCGATTGAGCCACTCAATCCACATCAACTTTTTCTCAACAAGGCAATCATTTCAGCTCCGTACTGAGAAAAATTGGGAGTATGCGTTTGCCCTGCACAATGTGGGCCTCTCGTGATGATCTAGAAAAATCTTCATACAGACCCAGCCAAAATTAGGCAAAAACGCAAGCTTTGAGAGCTGTCGCGAACATTTAATGCATTTTTGAGCGGCGAGTTGATCTTGAGTTGCGTGATCAGCCGAACGCATACCGAAGCGTAAACCGCAAACTTTTGGCGTTAATTCCCTCGGTCTATCAGAGTATCCACCTAAAATCAGCGTTTAGGCCACATTTTTCCTTCTACCTACACGGAAATTACATACAAATCCTGTGTATAAGAAGGTGTTTTTTCGAGTGCTTAGGAATATTTAAAAGCCGTATTAAATCGGTAGTTTTCCATTCTTTTATCCGAGAGAATGGAATTATCAAGATTCAGATAAGAGTATGGATTTTAGAGTGCTTTAAACCGGTAAATGCCATAACCTTTAAATTGAAGCAGCTCATAGAGTTGAGACAAATTAGTTCTTTACTCAACGCAGCTTCATCAGCCGAAAAGTAAGCCTCATCTGAATCGACACCAATCTTCCTGACTCTTCCATTTCATAGATCATGAAAAGCATCCAATTTCTCGCCACCGCCGCTCTCGCTGCAACCGGACTCTCCTTGATTGCGGCTCCAGCACACGCAGGGTTGAACCTCAAAGCGGACAATCCCAGCCTATATGAATCCTTTCATGCGCTGGTTAATGCTGAGTCGCTACGCCTCGATAATAGCGAGATTGCCCTGAGACAACTCAATGCGGATTCGCTGTATTTTGCGAATGGGGTTAAACCGCTTGAAGTCTACTTAATTGATGAAGTTGGCAAATTTAAGAGCACTTTGAAATTCTCTTTTAATGGTGGCGAAACTGCTGTTGTGCAAGGTGGTGGTGTTTCCTTTGCGAATATGGAAGTGGATGGAAGTTCCCCAAATATTGCAGAAGGAGATGGAGTCAACTTGGGACAATTTGCTGACGCTACTGTCTTTGACTTTTATCTCCAGTCTCCAGAGGGTCTATTTGGTACAAACTCTAGTGCGAATCCCGATGGACTATCTCATGTCGTAGCGTATGAATATTACGACGAAGCTGAGGATCAAATTTGGACGATTCTTGGTTTTGAAGATAAGTTTGGTGAGTATAACCCTAGCAAGTATGCCGATCGCGATTTCAATGATGTTGTGATTGCAATTAAGGGCGTTACGGGTTCTGATTACGTTGAGCAAGATGTTCCGGAACCAGGATCAGTGTTGGCTCTGCTCGGTTTTGCAGGTTTGGGTCTAGCTCGCCGTCGTCAATTCTAAGTTGGGATGACTGGTCACGTCACAGCAGCGAGCTGTACAGAAAGATAAGGCTGAAAACGATAACGATCGCGGAAGATGAATTGGACTCGCGATCGTTTTTTTCATGATGCTGGTGTGATACGAAATCCATCAGGACTTACGCAAAAGGGGTTAGAAGTCGGACTTCTTGCCTTCCCCAGGAACGTTTATTTCATGCTTGCACTCTAACTTCAATTTCGCAGAGGCTAATCTTATCGAAAATTTCACCCTCCAACTGAAACCAGATTGGTTATGACTAGCGTATTAACGTTTACTCGGAGAGTCATGATCACGTGTGACGGTACGGTCTCTACACGTGATTTTTTTTATGTGTCTTCGGTCTCCCCATCTTCAAGGGATGATCGGGGAACCTCGATATCTTTGGCGTGAGGGGTGTTGCTCGATCGCATAAATTCGCTACTCTAGGGGCTGTCATCAATTAAATTTGTAGCCTTTATTCAGTAAGGGTTTCAGCCCCTTTTGCTTTTTGTTGAATCGAGTGTTCAACAGCTTACCCCGTAAGGGGTCTGGTACTAATTGATGACACGCCCTGAGACTCGCGATCACAATTCCACAGCACCATAAATCTCCCATGACCCATGAGCCGCGCTACTGGTTAACAAAATCGGAACCGAGCGATTACAGCATCGACGATATGGAACGCGATCGGGTTGAAATCTGGGACGGTGTACGGAACTATCAAGCACGTAACTTTTTGCGGGCGATGCAGCTCGGTGATTACTCGTTTTTTTATCATTCCAACGTTAAGCCTCCGGCCATTGTGGGCTTAATGCGTGTGGTCGAAACCGAAATTATTGATCCGACTCAGTTTGACGCGAACGATAAACACTACGATCCCAAGGCCACGCCAGAAAAACCGCGTTGGTCTACGGTACGTTTTGAATTTGTGGAAAAATTTACGCAACCGCTGACGCTCGATCGACTCAAAGTATTATTTACTCCCGAAGAACTGTTGGTCGTTAAGCGGGGAAATCGCCTATCGGTGATGCCCGTCGAGACGACGATCGCCGCCAAACTGCTCATAGAAGCCCGAGGTTAATCAACGCGCGTTTATTGATGTCACACGTTAACGCCACCCATTGACACATCATCAACAAAAATGGTCAATGAACCATTCATCGTTCCTTACTACGTTTCATGCCCATGTCTTCCCTGCCTCCATCGCTCGATGTCACCGAATCGCTCTACACCCGCATGGTTGATCGGGCTCCGGAGGAGTGGCGCGACCAGTTCGCTGATCCCCTGGCCTGGGATAACAGTATGCGCGAGCAGGTCGCCGCTTTGCTGATTCCGGCGGCACGCGATGAGGCGATCGCCCAGTCCCAAGCGCGGGGCGATCGCGGCTTTATTCTCTACGATCAAAAGGCGATCGAAACCTATATCTACTACGTGGGCAGCGAGTTTGCCGATACGGTGCTGTGGATGGCGGATATGCCGACGAAAACGGAGCTGCGGACGGTCTTGGATCGTTACGATCCCGAAGCAGAAGCCGCGATCGCGATCGCCAGTGCCGAAAGCGTGCAAGTGATGTGGATCAAGCAAGACGGCAGCATTCAAACCCAAGGCGCACAGGAGGTAAATCCGTTACCGATCGCCTTGCCGGAGGGGGTGACGGCGGCGGCGAGCGAGCGCGATGGCTGCTATGGCTACGATTTTAGTGATGAGCGCTTCGGCAAATTGGGGCGTGTGACATTTCTGCCCCTGGGTGACAATCAGCTCGATTTTCAGTGGGAGGTGGCGACGTCACAGGATGCGAGCCGTGATGCGGAGGTCAAAGCTCTATTTGAGCCGATCGCCCAGCGGGCAATTGCGGCATGGCAATCGGCGCTCAAGCGCAAGGCCGGTGCTTAACAACCACCATCATCAAGCGAGATTTGGGCTAGCAGAACTTATGGCAACGGTGAAAGGCTGCTTCCCTGGTAGTAGTGCGTCACAATCTGGGCGTAGTCATAACCGCGTTCGGCGAGACGACGTGCGCCCCACTGACTCATGCCAACACCGTGGCCGCGCCCGCGCCCGTTGAGGACGAATCGATCGCCATTGTGTACCACGTCAAACTTCGCACTGGGTAACCCCAAGGCCGATCGCAGTTCCACGCCGGACAGCGAATAGGAGCGGGAACTGCCCACGATCGCCAGTTGCCATGCCCGACCTCCAGGCGTCAGTTGATCCAGCCGCAATGCCTGTACCGCACCGACGCCGCCTGCCAAGTTGGCCAGAGTCGTCGCGGAAACGTCTACTTGCCATTGACTATCGGGGGCGTCTTCGTCGTAGGCCGGGACGCTTTGTAGGTAGGGTCGCGCTTCCGACCAAACAAATTCAGCGCCTTCGGTGTAGCCTCCGGCGGAGGAGTGAAACACGGCTTCGATCGGCTGGCGATTGTAAGTCAGGATGCGATCGCGCGTGGCATCAACGGCGCGGCGGGTGCTGTCGGCTTCGTCGGCGATGCCGCGATAGACCTGCCAGCGTGTATCGTCACCGAGATCGTAATCGGGGGTACGGCGTTTATCCCGCTGATAGAGAGCGTAGGTGCGAGCGGCGACGGCTTGGGCTTTGAGGGCTTCAGCAGGCCAACTGGGACTCATTTCAGCGCCGAGAACTGCGTAGAGATACGCATCGAGATCGACGCGATCGATCACGGTGACCCGGCTGCCGTTAGCCTTGAGCTGAATCTGGCCGCGATACCAGCGATCGCCGATAAAGACAAAGCCGCCGTTATCGGGTTCGATCGTCAGTTCGGACGCACTCCAAGTTTCCAGCCCGACCCGGCTATTATTCGCTGTGGCGACAAAGCCTGACATCCCCGCAATGCGACCCACCGCGTTACCGTTCGCATCCCGCACCGTGGCATCGGTCGAGCTGCCGACCGTGGCTTCGGGTGTGGATTCTTCGATCGCAATGCGTAGGGTGAGTGCTGTCGCTGTGCTGGGAAAGGTGAGGACGAGCAGGAGAAAGACGAGGGCGGTAACCGTTCCAGAACGGCGATCGCCGATCGCCGATGCAATCAGGCGCGATCGCTGGCATCGGAACCATCGCAAACACAGACGATCAATCATCGGCGACACCAAAAACGGGGAGGAGAAGATTAAGGCTAACGATCGAGTCGAGGTAGATGCGGGTGCGAACATTCTACTCTGCTGAGACGATGCGATCGGGTTCAAAATGCCGGACAGGGGATCAAGTGATACGAGCAGATGGTCGGGTTCTTAACTAAGATTGGTATAGGTAAGATTCGGAAATCTGAGCCGCTCCAGAAACTGTTCATCAACATTTTTGGATCACTAGAGCCTCGGCTTTCTCAGACCAATCTTGCTCGATGTTTAACGAGAGTCGCGACGGCGTGGAAATTACGTTTCTTGGAACCAGTTCTGGTGTCCCTACCCGCTCACGCAACGTGTCGAGTGTCGCACTACGGCTCACGCAGCGCGGCGAGTTATGGCTATTTGACTGCGGTGAAGGTACGCAGCACCAATTTTTACGGAGCGACCTGAAGGTCAGCCAGATCCGTCGCATTTTTATCACGCACATGCACGGGGATCACATCTTTGGCTTGATGGGATTGTTGGCGAGTATCGGCCTTGCGGCGAATCCCGATCGCATTGATATCTATGGCCCTGCGGCGTTGAAAGACTATCTCAATGCCTGCACGCGCTACTCAAAAACGCGCTTTTCCTACCCGATCGAAATCCATACCGTCAAGCCCGGCCTCGTGTTTGAAGACGAGGAATATCGCGTCGAGTGCGAGCGGCTCGATCACCGCGTGACGGCTCATGGTTACCGCGTCCAGGAAAAAGATCGTCCGGGTCGGTTTGATGCCGATCGCGCCAAAGCACTGGGGATTCCACCGGGGCCTATTTATGGCAAACTCCAGCGAGGAGAGTGGGTCGAACTAGAGGACGGACGGCGGATCGATGGCTCAACGCTCTGCGGTGCATCTCGTCCAGGCCGATCGGTCGTCTACTGTACCGATACGGTGTATTGCGACAATGCGGTGAAGCTGGCTCGCGACGCGGATGTCTTAATCCACGAAACAACCTTCGCCCACCAAGACGCACAAATGGCCTACGATCGCCAGCACTCCACCTCAACCATGGCCGCTCAAGTGGCGCTTGGGGCGGGCGTCAAGCAGTTAATCGCCACACATTTTAGCCCGCGCTACGGGCCGACCAGTGATGTGAGTTTGAATGATTTAATCGACGAGGCGAAGGCGATTTTTCCCAACACGATCGCCGCAAAAGACTTCATGACCCATATACTTCCCAGCAAAGAGGGAGAGCCACAGAGCGACGTGTGAGAGTCTTCCGATCGCCCACTACGCGATCTGTAAGTTATATCAGCTATACCAATGGATGATGCTCTACCAAAAATTTCGCTCGACCCACATACCCTAAATCATGACTGACGATCTGGCTCCTCAATCTCATACACCAACCGTCCCCGACTGGGCACACGCCTCGGTGATTGCCCTGCTGGATTTGTGGTGCATTGCGACCATTCAGACGAATGCGGCCTCCGAAGATACCAGTCACCCGGAGCATGGCTTGCCGTTCAAGCTGAATTGGATTGATAGCAGTCCAAGTTGGCCACTGTTTTTGGGAGATCTTGCGAGTGATCAACTTGCGAGTGATCAACTTGCAAGTGATCAACTTGCGAGTGATCAACGGGATAACCGTGAAGCGAGCAATCACGAGGATCACACCAATACCAGTAACAAAGGCCACGAAGATCACGCGGAGGTGATGACGCCTCCAGCACCTCTGACGTTCGATCGCGTGCATCCTGACGATCGAGACGCCGTGATTAACACGCTCGATCGCCTGCACCAGGGTGAGACGATCGTAAATTTTGAGCATCGCTATCAGCATACCGATGGTCACTATCGCACCCTGGTTTGGAGTGCCCACTGTGATGGCGAGCATCTCTATGGCATTGCCTACGATGCAACAAGCTGCAAGCAAACGGAGCAAGCCCTACAAAATAGCCAGCAACGGTTTGAAGACATTGCCCAGGCGGCGGGCGTGTCGATCGAATACATCTGGGAGACCGATATCGATGGGTTCTATACCTTCCTCAGCGAGCCGGTTTTGTCGGTCAAGGGGCGTCCAGCCTCAGAGCTGCTAGAACATCACATCACTGATTTTGTCCATCCCGAGGATCTCAGTGTTTTCCAAGACGTACTCAGGGATGCGATCAAGCACCAGCATCGCTTTCGCCTGGATCTACGGCAGATTACGCCGACGGGTGAGGTGCTGTGGGAAGCGCTGAACGGTGTCCCCGCCATTGATATCGCGGGTAACTTTACGGGGTTTCGCGGTGTTGGCCTGGGTATTACCGAACGGAAAGAAGCCGAGTTTTCTCTTTCCCGTGTTCACCGAGAGCTAAACGGTATTGTGGAAGTTTTTCCGGATCTGATGTTTCGTCTCGATCGCGAGGGTGTGATTTTAGACTGTCGCGCGGGGAAACACGCGGGGCTTGCCGTGATGCCGAATAATCTGGTGGGCGAATCCCTCGCGATCGTCTTGCCCGAATCGACGTTTACGATCGCTTCGGCCTGCATCATGCGGACGCTCCACAGTGGCCGACCCGAAGTGTGCGAATACGTCATCACATCCGCATCAGGCGAGCCGGAACGCTACCAAGAAATGCGCTGTATGCCTCTCGATGACGATGAAGTTTTGGCGATCGTGCGCGATATTTCCCGTCTGAAGCAGTCGGAAATCGAACTGCAACAGCAATTGCAGTGCGAAAAACTGATGACGGAGATTTCGCAGCGCATTCGGGCGTCCCTCAATCTGCAAGAAGTGCTGGAACGGACGGTGCAGGGTGTGCGCGAATTGTTGGACGTCGATCGAGCCATCATCTATCGATTTAACAATGATTGGAGCGGCCAGCCGATCGCCGAGAGCGTTCGCGATGATTTCACCCATATCCTTGGCTTGAATATCCACGACACCTGTTTTGAGACGGGTCTATGGGTCGATCGATTTCGAGCGGGCGAGATTGTACGCCGCAACGACCTCGAACAAGTCGATCCCTGTTATCGCAAATTTTTAGTCTCGTTAGACATTGTTGCCAATCTCGCCTGCCCAATTCTGATTTTTGACGACATCGATACCGACCCGAGCCGATCCAATCAACTTTGGGGCTTGCTGATTGTTCACCAATGTGACGGAGCGCGGCACTGGAAGGATTTCGAGGTCAATCTACTCCAGCAACTGAGCGTTCATCTGGCGATCGCCATTCGTCAATCGAACCTCTTTACCGCGCTCAAACATGAACTACACGTACGCCAGCAGGCTGACAAGCGCGTGCGCCAAAGCGAAGCCACCATCCGCGCACTCTATCAAATCGGCGCATCGTCAGAACTCGACTATCAGGGGCGTTTAACCCAAATTCTTCAGTTGGGCTGCGAATCGTTTGGGGTCGATCTGGGCACAATTGGCCGGATTAATGGCGATTTTTACGAGATTGTGGCCGTCTATTGTCGTGATGTCACCAGTGTTTCCTGTATCGTCGGCGATGCCTTCCGCCTGGAAACAACCTTTGATGACATTCTGTTCAACCATATTAATCAGCCCGACACAAATAACATCCTCACGATTCCCAATGCGGAGGTGTCTCCCTACTGCGAGCATAAGGCGTACCTTGTTCGCCGTATTTGCGCGTATTTGGGCGTGCCGCTGATGACGGGTAACGGTCTCTACGGTTCCTTGAGTTTTTGGCATCCGAAACCACGATCGCAATTTAGCGTGGCGGAAACGGAACTGCTGGGGCTGATGATGCAGTGGGTGACGAGCGAGCTGGAGCGGCATGATAGCCAAGTGGCTTTGGAGCGATCGCTGCAACGCTTGCTATTGCTTAAGCAGATTTCTCAGCAGATTCGAGCCAAGCTCGATACCACAGATATCTTCAAAACGACCTGTAAATTGCTCGGAGATACGCTCCAAGCCAGCCGTTGTATCCTGTGGCGCTACGATCCCGAGGAATCGAGCAATGTGATCGAGTCGTTGATGGAGTCGCGGGCGCTGGGAATCGATGTACCGATCGCCTATCAGTTAACGCCTGACATGCCGCACATTCAACAGGTGCTGAATCGAGATCGGGCGGTGGTCGCTTCCAATGTGTATGACGATCCGCTGTTTTCCTCTATTAGTGCGTCACTGATGCGCTACGAGATTAAGTCGCTGGTGGCGATTCGCACGTCCTATCAAGGCCAGGTGAACGGCATTATCGGGATTTATCAGTGCGATCGCTATCGTAAATGGACGGTCAATGATGTTGAGCTGGTCGAAGCGGTGGCCGACCAGGCGGGGATCGCGATTGCCCAAGCGAGAATGTTCGAGCGCGAAACCCAACAGCGCCTACAGCTCGCCGAGCGTAACTTTGAACTCGAAGCGGCTCGTCAGGCCGCCGAGGTGGCGAATCGTTCTAAGGGTGATTTTTTGGCGACGATGAGCCATGAAATCCGAACGCCGATGAATGCGGTGATTGGCATGACTAGCCTGCTGCTCGATATGGATTTGCCGAGCCATCAGCGTGATCTAATCGAGACGATTCGGACGAGCGGTGATGCCTTGCTGACGTTAATTAACGATATTCTCGATTTCTCGAAAATCGAATCCCAGCACCTCGAACTGGAATTTTACCCGTTTCAACTGCGTGAATGCCTTGAAGACGCGATCGAGCTGTTCGCGCAAAATGCAGCGGCGAAAAATATTGCGCTCATCTGCGATATTGACCCGAGTGTTCCTCCGGCGATCGTGGGCGACGCCACTCGTTTACGCCAAATTCTGATTAATTTGCTGGGTAATGCGCTGAAATTCACCGAAACGGGTGAAATTACGCTGTCTGTCAAGTCACACCGTCTGAATGCATCACCCTTATTGATCCAATCGATCAAGCCGTTGGAGATGGTTTCCCCCAAAATCGAATCTTCGGTCTACGAGCTAGACATCGCGATCGCCGATACCGGCATTGGCATTCCAGCCGATCAAATCCCCCAGTTGTTTCAGCCCTTTCATCAAGCCGATACCAGCATCAGCCGCAAATACGGCGGTTCTGGGCTGGGGTTGGCGATTTCTCGGCGCTTAAGTGAACTGATGGGCGGGCAGATGCGGATCGCCAGCAAAGTGGGGGAAGGATCAACGTTTTCCTTTTCGCTGCTCGCTCCGGCTCATGCATCACTACGAAGTAATGACCTCTGCGGCGAACAGTCGATCCTCAGTGGCCGATCGGTACTCTTTCTCGATCAATATGCGAGCAACTGCCGCAGCTTTTTCAATCTGGTCAGTCCTTGGGGAGTCAAGGTCATCACCTTTTGCTCGATCGAAGCGGCGCAGGCATATCTCAAGCAAGAGTCTGATTTTGATGTGATCTTTTGCGATGCCAGCTTTGCCTCGAAAGCCCTAGCTCAATTTGGACACATCTTAAAGACGCGGCTACCGGAGGTCTCCCTGGTGCTGTGTAAATCCATTTCGCACACGGTACTTTCACAGGAAATGCTGTCGCAATTGGGTTCACCCCACTTTTTGACGAAGCCCTTCAAGCAGCATCAAATTTATAACGCGATGCTCGAAGCTCTAAACGCAGATCTCAGCGAGCGCATCTCCCGCAAAATTGTCATACCCCATTCATTTAAGTCCCAGGCCGCCAGTTTACCGACCCATTTACGGATTTTGCTGGTTGAAGACAATGTCATTAACCAAAAAGTTGCGATCCATATGCTGGAGCGTCTTGGCTATCATGCCGATATCGCTGGCGATGGTTTTGAGGCGATCGCGGCTCTACAGCGCCAGGTCTATGATTTGGTGTTCATGGATGTGCAGATGCCTGAAATCGACGGCTATGAAACCACGAAGCGGATTAAGCGTGATTTAGCGCCGCAGTTGGGTGATAGCCTGCCGCCGATCGTGGCGATGACGGCCAATGCGATGGTTGGCGATCGTGAAGCTTGTTTAGCAGCGGGGATGGATGACTATCTCAGCAAGCCGATCCGTCCCGAGGAAATTATTCGAGTTTTAACGCAGTGGTGTCGTCCGAAGGCGATCGAGGTAAACGAGGCGATCGAGACGATCGAGACGACGATCTCGGAGGGGTACACCTCGATCTCACATCTCCCAAATCCCGATCACGCTCTCCATTCCCCCCCCATTCTGATTAATCATCCAGACCCGCCCCAGGTCGCTGCTGCATCGGCGGAGGATTCGGCGGAGAACGTCATCAATGCAGCCGCCATCCAAACGTTACGCGATCTGCTCGGCCCGGACGATACCGAAACCTTTCGGGAGATTCTCCAAACCTATATGTTTCAGAGTCCGCAGTCGATCGCCGCCATGCGTGCAGCCCTGGCCATGCGCGATCGTCAAGAACTCCTGATGGCCGCTCACAACCTTCGCAGCACGAGCCAGACCCTCGGGGCGCTTAAATTTGGCGATTGCTGTCTCGAACTCGAAACGCAAGTGGAATCCGGGGAGTCTTGGAATTGCATTGCGGCTTCGCTACAGGCTCTCGAAGCCAGCTATATCGAGGCGCGACAGTCGCTCGAACAGCTTTAGGGTCTTTAAGAGTCGGGGCTGGTCGTGGTTGATTCTCGACTCGCTAGGGCGTGTCATCAATTAATCGTATATCGTGCAAGCTGTTGAACGACTCAACCCAAAAGCTAGGGGCTGTAACCCTTGCTAGATAAGCGCTAGAAGGTTAATTGATGATAGCCCCTAGTCGGTGACGATCGCGGTTGAAGCGGCGATCGGTTCGCCGTTATGCATCAGCGTTTGATGCTGATTGGAGTTCAGGACGACTTCTAGCGCAACCTCGCCGCTGGGCAGGGTCGGGATGTGATACCAGCGACCGTAAACTCGGGCAATTTTTACGCCATTGGCGTACAGGTGAGCGTGGCCTTGATCGGGGCTGTTGATTTGGCCTGCGGTGGCGCCGGTGAGTTCAAAATCGGTGGTGATGATTTCGAGGTTCCAGCCACTGGCGCTGTCGGGTGCGATCGCGATCGAGACCTGCGGGATCGGCAGGGTGGCATCGACTTCGATCGAGCCATGACCGTGGTGATTGTCATGATCGCTCGGCATGTCGTGATGCATATCGCCGTCGTGCATGTTGCCGTCGTGCATGTCGTGCATACCGGAGCCATCTGCATTGTGATGATCGGTCGATCCGTGATCATGAGTCATCGGGGACGATTCAGCACCGAGAGGCCGCGCCGTCATAGACAACAGCGGAGCAATGACCAGAGGAGCCGCGATCGTGAGGCGTAATCCCCAAGCTCCACAGAAGCGAGAGAGGTTCGACAAGCGTTCAGAAACGTTCATGAAATTCGGGACAAGAATGATAAAGACGAGTCCCATACGATGAAATTTCAGGACAAACCACGTCAACCGACGGCCTGTCGTAGATTGAACGAAACCGATTGAACGAGACTTTTGAGAGTTCCAAAACCTCAAAGGTCTGAAGTCGCCGTTTAGGGCGTGTCATCAATTAATCGTAGAACTCTTATCGGGTAAGCTGTTGAACGCCCGACCCAATAAAAAAATAGGGGCTGAACCCCTTACTGGGTAAGCGCTAGAACTTTAATTGATGACAGCCCCTAGTATAGCAAAAAACGATTTGGTTAGGACGTATCAAAAAAAGCTGAACAGCACTGAGCGGAGTCGAAGTGCGGTTTTTAGCTTGAATGAGATTGTCCTAATACAATCGGTTTCTGCTATATCTTGGCCGACTTAGCGCGTGCCACTCCCCAAAATCACCAGACTTAGAAGCGTATTGCTATTCCACAGGGCATGAAGCAACATCACGGCAAATAAACTGCGCGATCGGGTGTACACCAAACCGAGAATAACCCCGAGAGTCGTAAGCGGTAACACTTCCGAGAGGCTCAGATGAGCGCAGGCAAAGGTTAAGGCGCTCAGGGCGATCGCGCCGTTAACGGAGACGTAGCGCGTCAGCGAAGGCAGGAGAAAACCACGGAAGACGATTTCTTCAAAAATAGGCGCGGCCACCGCAGCCGTAAGCAGGAAAAAGCCGATCGCCCACCAGTCTTGGCTGGCTAGGGCAACCTCCAAAATGGGATTGCTGCCGCCCTGGCCGTTCCAGAGGTATTGATTCACCAGCGAGACACCAATCACCGCCGGAATGGCGCAGAGATAGCCGCCAACGCCCCAGGCCAGCGATCGCCAGTTGAGACGAACCTTCAGCCAGTCCGAACCCAGGGGGAAGAATGGTTTGAGCGTCACGTAAATCACGCTCAACGCTGCGATCGCCGAGAGGACGTAGCTCACAAAAATCGAAGCCGCCTGACCCCGTGGCGTGGCGGCCAACTCATTCGCTCCCGCCCAGGCAAAAATCTGCGGCAACAGCACGCCGCCACTGAAAAACTGCCCGAGGAAAAAGACCACAAAAAAGCCACCAATCACCGCTTGGGCGATCTCTTCCCAGTCCCATTCCACTGTCCAAGCCGTTTCGCCATTCTGCGCCAGGATCGCCGTCTCGCCTTTGCGCCAGCGCTGCACGATCAAGCCAGCACTCAACAGCAAGCCCGCCAGCAGGCCGATCAGCGAGGATGCACTCAGAAACGCCAGTTTTTGCACCGCTTGTCCGGCGTTGGTCGCAATCTTGGCGGCCAGGGCATCGAGCCGATCGCGATCGCCCTGAAGCTCATAGAGCCTTGTCAGGGCGCGATCGCGAAACCAGCCGTGAAACATCGTGCGGATCGACTCCTCCGCGTTGGGCAAGACCAGCGGCGGCGTATCCCACAGACCGATCGCCACAGCCGCCGCCGTCGTAATGTTCGGATCGGGGCGAGCATCGCGATCACGTCCGATCCCCGTGCGTATCAGCAACTGCCAGCTTTCTAGCGCCGTCTCGATCTGCGCGGTTTGAGTTTGCAGGATGCCGATGTTGAGTTCGAGTTCGTCGCTTTGGCGTTGGAGCTGATCGATCGTCGCTTCGATTTGAGCCAGTTGTTCCCCCGCGACTTCGGGATTGACGCGCAACAGGTCGCTTTGCTGCGATCGAACCGTTTCGAGACTCTGAGCCGTTTGGCGTCGGGTCTGCTCATACTGCTTGAGCGCAGAACTCAGAAAATCCTCGCCAATCAGTTGCGCCTGAAGCACATCAAACTCCGACGGCGATACCTGCCATTCGATCGGGGGATTCCAGTCCGACGCCTGCAACAACAAATCAGTTTGCGCCAACTCCAGGCGACCCTGAATCTGTGGCCGCTGCAAACTGCTGATCAGGGTTAGCCCGACCAAAGAAACGACCAGTGCAGTTAACACCGCCAGCAAGCCTTGCTTAGTAGTCATAAGTATGTTTTTTCAACACCGGCTTGCGACACCGGGGCGTGGTTCGTCCAAAGTTTCACTAGCTTAACGGATGGGATTTCAAGCACATAGGCTTCCCGTCTTTCATAAATCCCGCGTGACGTAGGGCAGCGGGTCGCTCAGACCTAAATCCGCAAAGGCTTTCAGTCGTAACAGACACGAATCGCACTTGCCACAGGCCGCCTCGCCGCCCGCATAACACGACCAGGTATGTTCCCACGGCACGCCCAGCCGGTTGCCCATTTCGATAATTTCGGTCTTTTTAAGGTGAATGAGCGGCTTGAGGATGGTCGTAGGGTTCCCCTCGCGGCCTCGCTTGGTTCCCAGGCGAAACACCTCTTGCATTGCGTCGGTATAGTCCGGGCGACAGTCGGGATAGCCGGAGTAGTCCAGGGCGTTGACGCCGATGTAGACCCAGTCCGCCTCGATCGCCTCGGCGTAGGACAGCCCAAAACTCAGGAAAATCGTATTGCGAGCGGGGACATAGGTGGTCGGGACTTCGCTCGCCATGGCCGACAGGGGACGCCCCTCGGGTAGCGCCATCGTGGCATCGGTCAGGGACGATCCACCCCACTGAGCCATGTCAAACGAAACCAGGCGATGCTCAATGACCCCGACCCGGCGGGCGATCGTGTTGGCCGCATCCAGCTCCCGGCGGTGTCGCTGGCCATAGTCGAACGATAGTGCGTAGCAGTCGCAGCCATCGGCCTTGGCCTGGTAGAGCACAGTAGAGGAATCAAGACCACCAGAGAGCAGGATGAGAGCTTTCGCGTTCACGTTGACCAAAGATAAAAGGGATTCAAGCCCCGCCCTTCTAGAGCGGATTATGTAACATCGTAAAGGAGCGACAGCACAACCCACCGAACTCAAAGCTCAGCAATTGAAAGCCCGATATCGTTACCGCATGTACCCCAATCATCCACAGCGCCAAATGCTGGCGCGGACGTTCGGATGTGTACGAGTGGTATTTAACGATGCGCTGCGACTGCGGCAGGAGAACTATCAAACCAACCAGACAACCATCAGCAGTAGCGAACTGCAAAAGCGACTCATCACCCAAGCCAAACACACAGCCGAACGCCATTGGCTCGCCGAAGTTTCAAACATTGCCCTTCAGCAATCGGTACAAGACGCCTGCCTTGCCTTTAAAAACTTCTTTCAGAGCTTGAAAGGCAAACGCCAAGGCAAACAAGTCGGCTTCCCGCGTTTCAAACGAAAACGCAACACCCAAGCCTTTCGACTGACCCGTGGTGGCTTCGCGATTCGTGAAAACGGCAAGTTGTATCTGGCTAAGATTGGCGAAGTCAAAGTCAAATGGGCGCGCGAGCTGCCATCAGACCCATCATCCGTCACGGTCAAACAAGACGCCGCCGGTCGCTACTTCGTCAGCTTTGTCTGTGAAGTGGAACCCATTCAATACCCGGCCTCAAACACAGGAATCGGAATCGACCTAGGCATCACCACCTTTGCCACCCTTAGCACCGGTGAGAAAGTTGCGAACCCTCGTATCTTACAACGACAGCTCAACCGGTTACGGCGTTTGCAGCAGTCTCTGAGCCGCAAGGTAAAGGGGAGTCACCGTTACCAAATCGCCCGTCGGAAAGTGGCACGGTTGCACGCTCGCATCAAAGACACTCGCTCGGATTTTCTGCACAAGTTATCAACCAAAATCGTTCGCGAGAACCAAGCGATCGTTCTGGAAGATTTAAACGTCTCAGGAATGGTAAAAAATCGTCGGTTAGCGCGGGCGATTAGTGATGTGGGCTGGCGACAGTTCCGCACGTTGTTGGAAGCAAAGTCAATTCGTTATGGCCGCAATTTCCAGGTGATTAGCCGGTGGGAGCCGACCAGTCAGCGTTGTTCGTCCTGTGGACAATTGGGAGGTAAAAAGCCGCTCGATGTCCGTACTTGGACGTGTCTGCATTGCGGGGCGGAACACGATCGCGATGTGAATGCTGCGGTCAATATCAAAGCCGCCGGGGGACACTCGGAGGCTCTAAACGTGCGTGGAGGATTGCGTAATTCCCGTTCGCGGGTTGCAGCCGATGAAGCGCAAACCCATCTAACAGATGAGCAATTGAGTTTGTTTACTGGTTAGGGAATCCCCGCGCCTCTAAGCCGGGGAGGATGTCAAAGAAAATTCAAACTAAATAAGGGACTTTAGTATAGACCCGCTCCTGGTTTACGACCGATCGCGGTGCTTCGACGGGGGCGCGATCGCGCCTGATGACGACGCTAGAGGGAGATCCTCGCAGCGCCGATCAGAGAATTTCGCAGGATCAGAGCAAACGAGCGGACGATTAACCGTAAGATGGGCATACGATCGCATTTCTTTACAATGCGTGATTTAACTTGGATTTGCCCGCGTCCGTTTTAGCCTTTGCTCGTGTTAACTGATTTGCAGCTCGATCAGCGCTCGATTGACCTGACTCGCAGCTCGATCACGATTCTGATCGTTAATCACCCATCACCATGACCTCCCAACCCGCCATTTCCACTTCAGCCCAAACCGGATCGATCGCCACAACGAACTGGGACGCCATTGTCATCGGGTCTGGCATGGGTGGCTTGGTCACCGCGACCCAGCTTGCCAGCAAGGGAGCCAAGGTGCTTGTCCTGGAACGCTATACGATTCCGGGTGGCAGCGGCGGGTATTTTGAGCGCAACGGCTACCGTTTCGACGCCGGTGCGTCGATGATTTTTGGCTTTGGGACGGACGGAACGACCAATCTGTTAACCCGAGCGCTGGCGGCGGTGGATGCCACGATCGAGACGATCCCCGACCCGGTGCAGATTCATTACCACCTACCGAACGACCTCAAGGTCAAGGTGCATCGCGACTACGAACAGTTTATTCAGGAACTGGGCGATCGCTTTCCCCACGAGCGCCAGGGCATCCGCCAGTTTTACGACGAATGCTGGAGCATCTTTAACAGCCTCAACGCGATGGAACTCCTCTCGCTTGAAGAGCTGGGCTACCTGATGCGCGTCTTCTTTAGCAATCCCTTCGCCTGTCTCAATCTGGCCAAGTATCTACCGCAAAACGCCGGGGATATCGCCCGCCGCTACATCACCGATCCCGAGCTGCTCAAATTCATTGACATCGAATGCTACTGCTGGTCGGTGGTTCCCGCTGATCTGACGCCCGCGATTAATGCCGGAATGGTGTTTAGCGATCGGCATTACGGCGGGATCAACTATCCCAAAGGCGGTGTCGGCCAAATCGCGATCGAACTCGCGAACGGTTTAGAGCGTCACGGCGGCACAATTCGCTACAAATCCCGCGTCACGGAAATCCTCATGGAGGGCAACCGCGCGATCGGAGTCAAACTGGCCACCGGCGAAGAATTTCGCGCCCGTCGCGTCATCTCCAACGCCACACGCTGGGATACCTTCGACAAGCTCTTGTCCAACGCCACCCTGCCACCCGCCGAACAAAAATGGCGCACCCGCTACAAAAAATCCCCCAGTTTCCTGAGCCTCCACCTGGGCGTTACCGCCGACCTGCTGCCCCCCGACACCGAATGTCATCACATCCTGGTCGAAGACTGGGAAAAAATGGAAGACCCTGAAGGCACGATTTTTGTCTCGATCCCCACCCTGCTCGACCCAAGCCTCGCGCCCGAGGGTCATCACATCATCCATGCCTTCACGCCGGACTGGATCGATCGCTGGCAAAATCTCAGCCCGACGGAATACGAACAAAAAAAAGAAGCCGCCGCCTGGAATTTAATCACACGGCTTGAAGTCATCTTTCCCGGCATCAGTAAGGCGATCGACTACCTGGAAGTCGGCACAGCTCGAACCCACCGCCGCTTTCTCGGACGGGTCGATGGTTCCTATGGTCCGATTCCCCAGCGCAAGCTGCTCGGCCTACTGGGAATGCCATTTAACCGCACCTCCGTCCCTGGACTGTACTGTGTGGGTGACAGCACCTTCCCCGGTCAAGGCTTAAACGCGGTCGCCTTTTCCGGCTTTGCCTGCGCCCATCGTGTGGCGGTCGATTTGGGGATATAGCTGTTATTCTGTCATCGTCATTGCCGCCGTGTTCGCAAAATGTAAACGAGCGAATCAGCACGTTCCAGAATTCGGGTGTTATCCTGAACCGGCATGGCTTGGTGAGGATAGCAAGAACGCAATCTGCGATCGAACCGCAAATTACGGAATGGCAATCCAGTATGTCGAATCTTCAAACCGATGAAAACCGCTGTATTGATGGGTTTTAACTATTCAGAAAGGAGGATATTTAGATCCATCAAACCAGCGAACACAGCCGGTTTTTTTCTATGTTTGAGCAAGATTTGGCGACCCTAAATGCTGAAATCTATACAAATAAAAGGTTTCAAGCGTCCACAACGGGCTTGCAACCTTGAGAATAATCCAGTAAAACTTTGAAGGTAAGGGCATTCCAGCGATTTTCATCGTTTCGTTTGCCCTAGACTGAACACCGAGTGTTTATACACGATCGATTCTTCGTTCGTTCTTAACACTCATCCATCCGAATACTCAGGAGATAAGGTAATGAATAAGGGAGAACTGGTCGATAAGGTCGCAGAAAAGGCCAACGTGACCAAGAAAGAAGCTGACGCTGTGCTGTCGGCAGCGCTCGAAACGATAATGGAAGCCGTGTCCGAAGGGGACAAGGTGACGCTCGTCGGCTTCGGCTCGTTTGAATCACGTGAACGCAAAGCTCGGGAAGGTCGAAATCCCAAAACTGGCCAAAAGATGACGATTCCCGAAACGAAAGTACCGGCATTTTCTGCTGGTAAATTGTTCAAGGATAAAGTCGCCCCTAACAAGTAATATTCCATACAAAATCGATCGATTCTACGGCGATTATCTCGATCTTTCTTGACCGCCAAATTGAGAAGGGCATGAGTTATTGACGGTTAGTTTCGATCGGTTTTTATGTGTATGAAGTTACGATAAAAAATGTCTGTCTTTGCTCGCATGTTATCCATGGCTCGCGAGCAGGGCGGAATTTTTTTGTGTTTGACTTTTAGCCATTCTTCTTCAGTTAACAGGGCGGCTCTGGGTTAAACCGTAAAGCGAGGGCGGCGCGATCGAGTTTGCCGCGATCATTGCGGGGAAGTTGCTCGATCGCCTGCCAGTGCTTCGGAATTTTATAGTGTGCCAGTGTCGAGGTGAGCCGATCGCGAAGTTGCTCGATGAGCCGATCGTGATCATTGATCTGATCATCGCTAGCCGCTTGAGGCCACGGCACATAAGCCGCCGCAAGACATTGACCCCATTCGCGATCGGGCAACCCAATCACGGCCACATCACGGACTAAACCCGTCCCACGGATTGCCGCTTCGACTTCCTCGGGGTAAACATTTTCGCCACCCGTAATCACTTTTTGGCTGGCGCGTCCCACGATATGCAGGAAACCATCAGCGTCAAAATAGCCGAGATCGTCGGTTTGCCAAGGGATCGCTGCGGTTGCGAGATGGGCCGTCCCCAGGCTGGCATCGTAGTAGCCGTGAAAGAGCGATCGGGCGCGAATGGCGATCGATCCAGTGTTATGAAGCGGCTCAGAGGCGTGATGTGTTCTGCTCTGAGTTACGTCAGATTTGGGCGAAATGGTCAGATCGGCATGGGGCAAAACGCGCCCGCAGCCGTTACGACCGGCGAGGAAATCATCGGGATGCAGGGTCGCGACTTGGGAGGCGGTCTCGGTCATGCCGAAGGTCGGCGCGAGTCGTAGGCCGTGCGATCGGGCAGTATCGAGCAGTTCCGCCCAGGCGGGAGCGCCACCGAGAAAAATCACGTTGAACTGCTGGAGCCAGGTGAGCCAGTCGGGACGATCGATCAGGCGTTGAAGCTGGGTGGGGACGAGGGACAGCCAAAAGCTGTGGAGGTCGCGATCGGGAGGCGTTTGGTCGGGTCGGAGTGCCGCTGCTTGGGTTAATGCGAGCTGTCCGCCGCTGACGATCGCGCGGATAAATTGAGCCAAGCCGCTGACGTGGAACACCGGCAAGCAACAAAATGAGTTGAGGCGATCGCACTGAAAAAAGTCGCGTACGCCGATCGCCGAAGCGGTCAGGGTATGCCAGGTGTGACAGGCAAAGCGAATGCGCCCGGAGGTTCCGCCGGTCGGAATCGCCCAGTAGGGATCGCGATCGGGTTCGCTGATCCGTTGACCGGCCTGGGGGGTTATGTTTTGGAGTTTTGCATCGCAGAGATCGGCGATCAGATGCTCAACCGCCACAGCGTGCGATGTCTCAGTTTTTCGATGCGTTGATCGGCTTGAGGCGCGATCGTGAACCATGACAGCGGGTTGAATCTCGGCAAAAACGGCGGTGCATTCGGCCTCTGACCAGCTCGGATCACACAGAAAAATATCGCACCCCAGGGTATGAGCCGCGATCGCCGACACCAGACAATCCCACGGATCAGCGACGAGAATGGCGACGCGCTTATATGTTGCGGTTTGAGCCGTATTTGCGTCTGTCAAATTCTGGTCAGCGCCAACTTGAAATGCGCGCAAAATATCGTGTTGCCGATCGCGAATGGCGGACTGCATAGCGATCGGTAACGCATCTAAAGGAAACGTCAGAATGTTGGCAGGGCGATCGAAGTTCAGCCAGCGGATCGGCGAGGCAAAGCGTGAGGTTGAAGCCGTCGTCATCAGCAAGAGGAACGTACAGGATTGGTTGTCTATCTTACGGTTGGTTGGGCGATTTGGCGGTTTGGCAATTTTTAATCGACCTCTTGCATTTCTCCTCGCTAATTCAGCTCAAAAACGGTCGCGCAAGATCAGGCAAATAGGCTAAAATAGCGAACGCTTGGAGAGATGGCAGAGTGGTCGATTGCGTCCGACTTGAAATCGGATGAGGCGAAAGCTTCCGGGAGTTCGAATCTCCCTCTCTCCGTTGAACGATCCAACCCAAAAGCTAGGGGCTGTAACCCCGACTGGGTAAGCATCAGAAATTTAATCGATGACAGCCCCTGGTTCAGCTTTCACAACCACAACAGGCAGGGTGCTGCTTTCCAGCACCGCTTGAGATACAGACCCAACCCAAATCTCATCTAGGAGACCGTGGCCGCATTTTCCAAGGACAATCTCCGCCACGCCATGATCCTGAGCTATGCGAACAATTTCCTCCGGTATCGAACCATAGGTGGTGATAAACCGATACCGAATATCAGCGAGGACTCGCTTTGTCTCATGCTGAAGTCGCTCAACTCCGAGAGGGTCGTCGCTCTGAATAACATGGAGTACCACCACTTCGGCCTCGCTACGCCGAGCTAACTCCGCAACTTTAGTCAACACTTGGGTCGCAAAACAAGAGGTATCGACAGCCGCCAGTAAAACAATCTGCCGCGATACTGAAACCTTGGTTGGATCAACCTCACCCCGCTCCAAAAGCTTGGGTGCAAAGGTCGGAATTGCCCAGGCTCCCAGGGGGGCGGTCACCAGGATCGAGAGAACCGCTAAGGCGAGAATTGTTTCGCCTCCCTCTATACCTTGAGCCAAGGGAATGGCACCGATCGCGGCCTGTACGGTTGCCTTGGCGGAATTCCCCGGAAGCAGAAATAGTCGTTCTTTCCAAGTCCAGTTACTTCCTACGGTTGAAAGATACCAGCCTAGGGAACGCCCAATTAATGTGCCGATCGCTAATATAACGAGGCCAATGAGCCATGTATGACCCAACACAGTGAGCTGAATACTCGCACCCAGCAGTACAAAGAGAACAATCTCAGCAATCACCCATAAACTATCAAAGCCACCGCGCAATCGTCGTGCTAACGGGGCATCCATCTCAATTAGAAAAAAGCCAGTCGTCATGACGGCTAGATAGCCCGAGAATAGTGGAAAATCTGCCGCGAAGACCACCAGTAAGAGGGCGAAACCGGCGGCGACGAGGGCATCCTGCACCGCGTTTTGCGTCCAGTTTTGCTTGACTAACAATGAGGCCAAGAGGCGAGCTACCAACCATCCGAGCAAAACTCCTAACCCAATTTGCAGCATGATTTGAAACGGCAGTAATTGTAAGGGACTCAGGGTTAGACCTCCCGGCAAGGTCATTCCTGCTGCCGTACTTCGAGACAGAAACGCTAGCAGTAAACTAAAGACCAGCAGCAACAAAACATCTGACAGCGCACTGCCGGTTAGGATGGCGTCTGGAATTCCTTTCTGAACTCCCCATCCCAGATTTTTTAGACGTAACATTCCCGGCACAATGACGGCGGGAGATTCAGCACCAATAATGCAGCCGAGGAGCAACCCTGTGGCCAGGTCAAACTGTAGCAACCACATTGAGGCTAGGGCAATGACGATCGCTTCACACGCCGCAGGCAAAAAGCCTAATCGCAACGCGACCGTACCTTGTTGAGCCAGCTTTTCCCGATCAAGACCGAGTCCAGCCTTCATTAAGATCACCATGACGGCGATCGCACGTAGTGAATCTGCCGCTTCCAAAACCTCCGGCGCAATCACATTACCCAGGTGGGGGCCAAGCACAACACCGACTAACACCATCCCCACCAGCGCAGGCACGTGCATCCGTCGAGCAATTTGCCCCACGAAAAAGCCCATCAATCCAATCCAGATAATGCTCTCTAGCATAACGCCACGCTTCAGATGAGTCAGTGAATCAATGTGATCCGAAATCCGGTTGAGTGAGTCACACAATTACGTTGATCGTTGTTAGCGTGAGCCACTTAGCGCATCACGATCGATTTAATAAAGTTGAGCTTCTTTAAATAGGGTGCGTAGAGAAGTTCTGAATTCATCCAAGTTGCTTTTTTTAGCACACTTTTATAGTGGGAGAAGGTATCAAAGCTCGATTTGCCGTGGTAAGCACCGAGGCCACTGTTGCCGACGCCACCAAAGGGTAAGTCGGGGCAGGCGACGTGGGAAATGGTGTCGTTGAGGCTGACGCCGCCGGAGGAGGTGGCGCGTAACACCTGGGTTTGGGTGGGTTTATGCTCGGAGAAGAGGTAGAGCGCTAGGGGTTTGGGACGATCGTTGATTAGGGCGATCGCATCATCGAGGCGATCGTAGGTCAGGATCGGCAAGATCGGCCCGAAGATTTCGTCTTGCATGATCGGATCGGTGGTCGTGATTTCGTCTAGGATGGTCGGCGCGATGTAGCGATCGGCGCGATCGTGCTGTCCACCACAGATCGTGCGCCCGTTATCGAGGAGTCCGACGAGACGGTCAAATTGGGCGTGATTAACGATGCGTCCGTAGTCGGGGCTGACTTGAGGGTTTTCGCCGTAAAAGTTGCGTAGACAGGTTTGCACCCGATCGATTAACTCATCTTTGATCGTGCGATCGACCAGGAGATAGTCCGGCGCGATACAGGTTTGGCCGTTGTTGAGCCACTTGCCCCAGGTGATCCGCTTGGCGGCGATGTCGAGTTTGGCCGTGCGATCGACAATGCAGGGACTTTTACCACCGAGTTCGAGGGTGACGGGCGTGAGGTGCTGGGCGGCGGCGGCCATCACGAGGCGTCCGACGCGCGTACTGCCGGTAAAAAAGATGTGGTCAAATTTTTGAGAGAGCAGATCTTGGCTCATGCTGGCATCGCCTTCGATCGCCCAGATGTAAGCCGGATCAAAGGTTTCCGTCAGGATTTTGGCGGCGAGTTTGGAGGTCTGCGGGGCGACTTCCGAGGGTTTGACGATCGCGCAGTTCCCCGCCGCGATCGCGCCGACAAGGGGTTGAAAAATGAGCTGAAACGGGTAGTTCCACGCGCTGAGAATCAGCGTGCAGCCCAGCGGATCGGGTTGCTGCCATGCGGACGCGGGGAGCTGCTCAAATGGCACGCTGGCGCGTCGGGGTTTCATCCAGCGCTTGAGATGTTTTAGGGCGAAATTCACATCGGAAATCGCCGCAAGTTCGATATAAGCTTCAAATTCAGGACGTCCTAAATCGTCCCGAACCGCAGCCACAATTTGCGTTTGATTCGCAATGATCGCGTCTTTCAGGGCTTGAAGTTGAGCGCGACGAAAGGCATAGTCTTTGGTTTTGCCGGTGGCGAAAAAGGCGCGTTGGGCAGCGAGGCGATCGGTGATCGAGGTTGAGGTTACGGTCAATGTAGGCATGATGATTTAAGAATTAATGTTTCAGGCAAGAGGTCTAAATAGCCCAAGTCAAAAAAAGGGTCGATCGTGGGACGCGAGACCTTTGAAGTTTCTAAAATCTCAAAGGTCTGAAGTCACCCATCCGCTCTGAAATTTACAATCCTGATCGACCCGATTGCTTCGATTTTTCGCGCTCAATTTCCTGCTTGAGTGCCTCAATTTGCCGTGCAATTTCGGTCAGATCTTCGGGTTTAATATCCGACATCTCATTATCGACATCTGTTTCATCAACATCGACCGAACCTTCCTGACCACAGCGTATGTAGTCGCCGTTACGAATCGCCGTGAACATCTCCGACTCGCTCCAGTCGCGTAAATAAGACACGCGCTCAACCGGGAAAGGATGGGTCAAAAAGCCATTTTGGCCACCGTTGTAGAGCAAGAATTTATAGATTTGATTGAGGTTGTCGCTATCGAGCTGGTGGTAGCGATCGGACTGACGTGCAAATTCTTTGAGATCAATTTCGTGGGCGTATTTACTACTGCCGCCCGCCATTTTCATCATCGTCCGCATCACCGTATCGAGATCGTCGCTCACCAGCAACGCCGCCCGATCGGCGGATAGCTCCGCTTTGCGCCGCCATTCATAAAAAGCGTAGACCAGCCCCATCCCGATCGCATTGCCGATGCCGAACGTCATCTCACCGATCGCGCCTAGGGTTGAAATCGCCCACATCGCCATCTGAATCAGCGTCGTATGACCGCATTTAATATGCCCCAGCTCGTGGGCGATCACCGTGCGTAACTCGTCCTCGCTCATCAGGTCGAGCAAGCCGGAGTTAATTACGATCGTCGGCTGCTCTTCGCCCAGAGAGTAGGCGTTAACCTGCGGATTTTGCACCACGAAGACCGTGGGGACAGGATTCATATCGAGATCGCGGACACATTCGCGAAAAATCTGATACACCGTGGAATATTGGCGCGGCCCCACCTCGATATGGTTCCCCAGGTTGTAGACGTACTGCGGACGCTCGTAGATAAATTCGACGAACTTCCGCGCGATCATGTCAAAGCCAGGGACGCCACGCAAACTGGCTTCGGCTTCGCGATCGAGGGGATGGCGAAAGGCTTCACTCGAAATTCCGGGATAAGTCGGCATGGTTCTCGGTAGCGCTGAAGGGTTGGAAATGATCGGCGATCGTGGATGAACAGACGATGAAATAGATGATGCATCAAGCGATCGCGATGTTTGACTCCATCTTAAAGATAGGATTTCCCGATGGGTATATGCTGCCGAGTTCGTACGGACTACCGCACAACCTGCAATTCGGCAAGAATTGAAAATCTCGAATCAATCTGCTACAACAAAATGTAGATCGGCTTTGACGTTGGTGACTGCCAATATTGTTTTTTGATCTATACCTTTCCTGCTAAACGCCCTCACTGGACTTAATTGGCTCAGTATGCCGACTTGTTTCGGAAACTTTGAGCCGGAGTAGTAGGCCAAAGTCACCGACGCGGTTGGTGACAAATGCCTTTTGACAGGCGGCGGCGGCGGCGGCGCGATCGA